>NZ_JARXWM010000003.1:0-553674 GCF_029893135.1 Paenibacillus sp. PastF-3
CCTAGCTCATCTGAGGCCTCTGCATCCTGCTGCCCGGAATCCGGTTGTGCTGATGCTTCAGCGCTTTGCTCTTCTGACCCTAGCTCATCTGAGGCCTCTGCATCCTGCTGCCCGGAATCCGGTTGTGCTGATGCTTCAGCGCTTTGCTCTTCTGACCCTAGCTCATCTGAGGCTTCTGCATCCTGCTGCCCGGAATCCGGTTGTGCTGATGCTTCAGCGCTTTGCTCTTCTGACCCTAGCTCATCTGAGGCCTCTGCATCTTGCTGCCCGGAATCCAGCTTTGCTGATGCTTCGACGCTCTGCTCTTCTGACCCTAGCTCATCTGAGGCCTCTGCATCCTGCTGCCCGGAATCCAGCTTTGCTGATGCTTCGACGCTCTGCTCTTCTGACCCTAGCTCATCTGAGGCCTCTGCATCCTGCTGCTCTTGACTCGGATCAGCTGCTGTAGTATTTTCCGCCGGATCTGCGTCTTCACTGTTCATAGAAGCTCCGTTTGCCTCAGTATGATCATCAACCAGATCCTCTGCGGTATTCTTCATTGCTGCGGCAGCCGCAGCGTTTTCTTCCTGATGATCCTCTTCTGGCACAGAATCACCGCTGTGAATAAATTTGCTCATTCCATAACCCCCGTTTACTGTCGGTATACAAACCAGTCGAACAAAGAACCCGCGACCTTCCCGCTTACCATCGCCATTAACAGCCCGAACAGATAATGTGTCATATTCAAGCGTTTCGCGAGTATAGGCAGCACATTTAATACCTCGGTCAATGCTGCAGCGAGCATCCCGACAAAAATCCCGTCAAATAGTCCTATACCAAGTTCAACTAAAGGACCTGAAGATATTTTCCAATTCCAAAAATCACTTACGGTTCCTACCAATGATCCGACTACCATCGCACCCTCGTACCAATGTACTTTATCGTAAGAAGAAGTTAATTGGGCCAGACGGGGCACCATGTCAAGAACCACAAATAAAGCGATCACACCGCCACCTACAGCGATCCCCCCTGCAATCCCCAGCAGCAAATTCAACCCTAGTGTTATAGGTGCCGTCATCTTCCGTCCTCCACGTTCTCTGGTTGATTTTCTCCACGGCGCCTCATTTTGCTATACTCCTCATTGATGACGTATTGATCGATATTTTTCTGATACAGGTACATTTCCACTTCTAGCGGTGTTGGCTCCTCATTCCACTTTTTCTTAAATAAATGGTTGAAAAAAATGACCATCCCAAAACCGATGCCTACAGAATACGCAATCTGAAAGACAACCGGATGCTCATCCCGATGACCGGTTATCATCTCGACAATTCGGATTTGGACCTCCTGCATGTTTACATCCGCATGGAAATTCATAATGGTCAGCGCAGACCCGAAGAACAGCAGCAGCCACACTAAAACAAACATCGCTACTGAGGGCTTCCGCCTCTCCACCGGACCTTCAATCTGCACAATCGTTCTCCCTTCACCGATCGGCTCAATGTCCGCTTCGGGCACCAGCTCATAAATGCGGGGAATAACCATCAGAAGATCAATCAAAATCAGATTGCCGTCACTTTGCTCTGGCTTCATTAGCAAAATAGATTCCAAGGACTCTTTCAGCTCTGGCTCCGCGATCAAAAATGCAATATCACCCAATGTGACACCTTTACCTTTGGGTACCGTCACCCGGTTCTTAAGCTGTATATAGATGGCGGGAGCAGAATGTTGTTTCATCCGCATTCCTCCTAAAGGTTGTGGTCAAATAGCTCCGGTGCAAGATAACGGTAGTATGGGAGTAAAGCCTTATTTTTACTCTTGAAGCTCTGAATCAATTTCCAAAGATGCTGAAATGTTGATTCTTTATAGGTATCGGGAAGACTTATCACACCTTACAATCTTGTTATAAAAGACGAAGGGAGGCATTTATGTAAGCGGATACAAACATCGCGATTTAATGAGCACTTGTTGTTAAAACCCTAATCTGGAGGTTATTATCATGAGTAAAAAAAGCTCAAAAACAATGTTCAAATTGTTCATCTGCCTGTCTCTCGTGTTTAGTATGTGTTTCAACTTTGTGAATAACAAACCTGCGGAGGCTGCTGCGACTTTTGCAAAAGGGGCGGATGTAGGCTGGCTATCGGAGATGGAGTACTATAATTGGTCTTTTTATAATGATAACGGTGTGAAACAAGATCTACTGCAAATCCTCAAAGACCACGGGATGAATTCCATTCGACTTCGGGTCTGGGTCAACCCCTCCATTAATTTCTCCAACAAAGCCGATGTTGTGAAACAGGCCGTTCGCGCCAAGAACATGGGTTTTCGAATCATGATTGACTTTCATTATAGTGATACATGGGCAGATCCTGGCAATCAGAAGAAACCTGCTGCCTGGACCAGCAAGAACTTTACAGCTCTAAAGACAGCGGTATATGACCACACTTATGATGTTATGAATACTCTCCAAGCTAGCGGTGTTACGCCGGAATGGGTACAGGTAGGGAACGAGACGAATAATGGAATGCTGTGGGAGGATGGAAAAGCTTCTGTAAGTATGAGTAATTTTGCCGCGTTGATCAATTCAGGTTATAGTGCAGTAAAAGCGGTCAGTAGTAGTTCAAAAGTCATCGTCCACCTCTCTAACGGCTACGACAATTCCTTGTTCCGCTGGATGTTTGACGGTCTGAAGTCTAACGGTGCCAACTATGATGTGATCGGCATGTCACTCTATCCAACTACAAGCAACTGGTCTACACTGAATGCTCAGACATTAACGAATATGAATGATATGGTTGCCCGGTATGGTAAAGAGGTGATCATTTCAGAGGTCGGAATGGATGTTAGTGCTCCAACAACGGCTAAAGCTTTTCTTACGGACATCATTAGCAAAACAAAATCGGTAAGTGGCGGCAAAGGGCTTGGCGTATTCTATTGGGAACCGGAGAGTTATGGTACATGGTACGCTTACACAAAAGGTGCCTTTGATTCTTCTGGTAAGCCTACGGTGGCTTTAGATGCCTTTTTGAATTAAAAAAGAAGACAGCCACGGTGCTTAACCATTGGCTGTCTTCTTTTCTATCCTAATAATCTTTAGAAATGGAGCGAATCCAGTTTCTTACCTTCAAAATCAAACAGAGCTAAATTGGACCACCCATTCTCATGCCCAACAGACCATTCCTTTTGCGAAGGAATCCATGCAGGCTCCCAGTAATAAAAGCCGATTCCTTTTCCGTTAGGTGTGTTCTCAATTACGTTTATGAAATCCTTCATATACTTAGCTTGACCTTCTACTGTGGCTGGATAACCTTCATGGAGCTGGGCTTCCTCATTCACAATTACTGGAAATCCTTCAGGTGCATTCAGTGTCCATGGATAGGCTGTTTCCACCACAATGATATCCTTGTTATAACGCAGCGCTAATTCGTTCAGGTTAAGCTGCAAGTCGTCCAAAGTACCATGCCACCAAGAGTAGAATGATAATCCGATAACATCAAAATTTACGCCATGTTCTAAGAAACGATCAAAAAAGTTACGGCTCGCCGGATGATCAGCTCCCCGGTCAATGTGGATCATAATGGACAAGTCAGAATCGACGGATTTCGCACCCCCTATACCCGCTTTAACTAGCGTAGTGAACTGCTCCCACTGCTCCGGAGTATCACAATCTCCATCAACCTTGCCTTCTCCCCATAACATGCCTGGCGTAATTTCATTACCGATCTGCACCATATCGGGCAGTGTGCCTTGGGACTGTAAAGCTTCGAGGGTCTCGCGTGTATACTCATACACGGCGGATGTCAAACCACTGAAGTCAAGTGCCTCCCAAGCTTTTGGCTTCCATTGGTTAGCCGGATCGGCCCATTTGTCTGAATAATGAAAATCCAATAAAAAGTTAAGCCCTGCTTCTTTGATTCGCTTAGCCATGACCAGTGTACGTTCTAAATTGCAGAAACCGCCTGGAGGGTCATTCCAAATCCGTAGCCGGATGGCATTCACTCCATTGTCCTTTAGGATGTGGAGTAAATCCTCACCTTCCTCAGCGCTCCGAACAGAGCTACTGTGGAACTTGCCTCCACTCTGCTCTATTTCATCCAAAAACGAGATATCCATTCCATTGATAAATGTCGTTATCATCATCCCTACTCCTTTACAGAACCAAGTGTCATCCCTTTAACAAAATATTTCTGCAAAAATGGATATACGATTAGAATAGGAGCAGCCCCGATAAAGATTTGCGCGGCTCTAACCGTTGTCTGCGAGATTAATTCCATCTCCTTCGGATTAATGCTCATGGAGCTCATATCCCGTTGAATGATAACGGTCTGCAGAAAGGTCGCCAGCGGAAACTGCTTGGAATTGTTCAAGTACAACAGTCCATCGAACCAGGAGTTCCAATGAAACACCATACTAAACAGTGCAATCGTCGCAATCGATGGTAGTGAAATCGGTAAGTAAATACTGAATAAGGTTCGGAAATGTCCGGCACCGTCTATTAGTGAAGCTTCCTCCAGATCTTTAGGAATACCACGGAAGAAGTTCAGCATCAGAATGACCAAGAACGTATTTACTGCACCTGGCAGAACGAGTACCCAGAAGGAATCCATTAAGCCAATTTTTTGAATGACAATGTAGAAAGGGATCAGTCCACCATTGAACACCATACTGAAAACGAACAACCAGGAATACACATTCCGACCTTTAAAAACTGAGTTTTCCTTAGATAAGGGATAAGCCGCCAGAAAAGTAATCAGAAGTGTAAGTCCGGTTCCGAGTACGGTTCTTTGTACGGATACCCATATGGAGTGCAGGAATATCGGATTATTCATTGTCTTTTTATAAGCTTCCAGAGAGAACTGCTTTGGCCACAGGCCTACCAGATTGGCATCAGCCGCAGACTTGGCACTGAAAGACACAGCTAATACGTGAATCAGAGGAACAATACACATGAGTGCGAGTATGATCAGAAAACAAGTATTGAATATGTTGAAAATACGATAACCTCTAGTTTTGTAATACATAGGTCTCCCTCTTCCTTTGGTAGTTTAGAAAATGCGATATCCTGCCCATTTTTTAGCCAGACTGTACGATACAAGGATTAGGACCATACTAATGGCTGACTTGAATAGTCCGATTGCTGTACCAAACCCCATCTCACCATTCAGAATAGCTGTACGGTATACGAAGGTGTCGATAATATCGCCTTTCTGATAGACCAGCGGATTATAGAGGTTAAAGATCTGGTCAAACCCTGCATTCAATACATTTCCAAGAGCCAGGGTACCTACCACAACAACCATTGGCAGTAGAGAAGGCATTGTGATAAAACGTGTCTGTTTCCAGCGGGTTGCACCATCTATTTCAGCAGCTTCATATAATGAAGGGTTAATTCCTGCTAGAGCAGCCAGGAAAACGATCGTGTTATAACCAAATTCCTTCCATACATCCGTGAGAATGACCGTGAACCTGAACCAGTTATTATCTCCTAAGAAAAAGATGGGTTTAATCCCCATACTCCCGAGAATCTGATTGACGAAGCCGTCTGTAGCAAGCAAATCCAGCAAGATCCCGCCAAGGATGACCCAAGACAAGAAGTGAGGTAAATAAACCAGTGTCTGAATTGTACGCTGTATATAAACCTTGCGAATCTCATTCAACAGAATGGCGAACACAAACGGCACAGCCAGATTGAAGATCATCTTCAGAACGGCAATAATCAATGTGTTCCAAATGACCTGCATACTGTCATTACGTTCAAATAGATAGCGGAAATTATCTAATCCAACCCACGCTGATCCCGAAATTTTTAGCCATGGCTTATAATCCTGGAACGCCATCACAATTCCGCCCATCGGTATAAAGCTGAAGATGATCAGGAATATCATCGCCGGCAGCAACATTAAGTGAAATGGCCATGTTTTTTTAAGTGTTCTCATCCTTGGTCCCCCATATCGTGTCAAGTTCTTCTGTAACCATACTCAAATTATAGCAACGACAGGATTCCCCAAATAGCGAGCAAAACCAATATATATGGTACAAAACCAATCTCTTTACCGTATAGAAACAGAAGCTAATTTATACAAATTCGGATAACCGCTAACGCAAAAAGAGACCGTTTCCACAGCTAAATAACAGCTGAGAAAACAGTCCCTAATTGTACCCTTAACAGAGCATTATTTTACACTGTCATACCATTCATTTACTTCTTTAGTGATTTGATCGCCGCCGCCTGATTTCCAGGTCGCTACGAAGGTATCGAAAGCTTCTAGTGGCTTGTTGCCATAGATGATCTCATTAAACGTTTGGTTCTCGATTTTGTTCAGGTAATCCATCTTCGATTTCATAGTTTCAGTAGTAGGGCCTGTGAACATATTTTTGAAGGATTTATCCTCTTGTGCCAGCAGAACCTTTGCAGCTGCAGGAGTATCCTTACCATAGTTCACAGCTACATCCTTCTCCAAACGAGTGGTTGGTTCAGCACCATCTGCAAGGTTAAGAAGGGCTTTCATTTGGGCATCTGGAATCCGGGCGCCGTCACGAACCAGCATATAACGAACACTGTTTACATAACCACCAGCAATTTTATCATTTTCAATCATCTTACCGTTTGCATCTAGTTCATAGTCATATCCTGCAAAGAGGCCGTTATCTAGCTCGCTTCCAGGCTTAGGATCAGCAAAGTTATCGAACAGATAGTTTTGATAGGTGAAGAAGGCTTCTGGATTTTTCATCTTGGTGCTAATCAGAGTTACACCGTTAGTGAACTGTGTTCCATGACGCATAACTTTACCATCTGGTCCTGCTGGAATTTCAATTGGAGCCCATACAGCATCCGGAGCATTCTTCACAGTATCTTGAAGCGGCCAACCGCTCATCCAGTATGGTCCTGGGAGAATACCTGCTGTGCCCGCCACTGCTGGCTCAGCTGTTTTGTTCTCATCCCAAAGCGCTGCTTCTTGAGGAATATAACCTTTTGCGAGCCATTCCTTCATTTTTTCGAGCCCTTGCTTCATACCTGCATTTACAGAGCCGTATTCCAATTTACCATCAGCATCAAGATTCCATTGCTGCGGAAGCGTTCCATAAGCACCGAAGATCCAAGAAGGATCGCCCATCCAAGTGTTCATTGATGTCTTAAAGCCGATACTGAGCGGAGTCACCTTATCTGGTGCCAAGCCGTCAGGGTTCTGATTCTTGAATGCATCCATAACTTTTTCTAGCTCATCAATCGTTTTAGGAGCTTGCATATTTAGCTTGTCCAGCCAATCTTGGCGGATCCAAAGAATGTAATCATGGTTGTATGCGTAATCGAGTACAGGGAGACCCATTCTTTTGCCATCACGGCTGTATTGGTTCCATACGTTCGGATCCTGTGCCATGGCTTCTTTCCAAGTAGCTGAGGCGTATTTATCAAATAGTGTTCCCACTTCAGCATACATACCGGAATCAATCAAATCCTGAGCAATCGTGCTATCCCCCGTACCGATCGTTACAACATCGGGCATTTCCTGACCAGATGACATCGACAGGCGTAGTTTGGTTCCAAAAGCGCCATTCGTATCTGTAATGGACCAAAGTGATTTAATATTGATGCCGAACTTTTCTTTTGTCCACTTCGTAGCTACGTTATTCTCAATGCTTTCCCCATTCTTGAATTTAAGCTCAGGGTCAACACCCCATACCGTTGTAATGGTTACCTCAGGATCATATTTATCCTTGTAGGCGTTTTCAGAATTAGATGTTGTATTGGTAGTCGAATCACCGGCTGTATTCTTTCCATCAGCAGCATTATTACTCGAACAACCTGCGAGACTACCTACCAAAAGCATACTCATACACAGGAGCGGCAGCCATTTTTTTCTCTTCATCGCGCTCATTTTGTTCCCCCTTAGATTCCTTAAGTGTTGGTTATGACTTAATTATAGGGAACGAAGATGATGTCGAATACGTCATTTAAACAAGGTTTCTGCACCTTTCTCAACCTCTCTATCCGTCACGAAATTCATTTGGTGTCATATTGTAATGCTTTTTGAACATTTTGCTGAAATATTGCGGATTTTGATATCCGAGTTCGGTAGTGATTTCATAGATTTTTTTATTCGTATTCTTAAGCAGATAAAGTGCACGTTCCATCCGCATGCGGATAATATAGTCTCCGAGCCCTTCTCCTGTCTCTGCCTTATATATTTTAGATAAGTATACGGGGTGCAGATACACATGATCCGCTATCGTCTTGACCGACAAATCATGTCCGGAATGGTTCCCTACCAGCTCATGCACCTGCTTAATAATGTAACTTTTCGTATTCTGATCACTTTCTGAGAGTTCCTTCTGAAGCTTGTTTAGCATATCGAACGCCCAGTCCTTCAGTTTGTCAAAAGAAACAATGATGCTCTGAGTCAACATCGGATCGAACGCATATTGGTCGATTTGTGAGATGAACTGCCCCCCTTTGTGGGCAATGTACATGAACGCATTAGTAATGGACAAAAAAACTTCATACAGATGCTCACTTGAAAATCGCGCATTCTCCATATCTCGGAACACATCAGCGATCTTCTCGCGGGCTGTATCCCATTGCTTAGATTCCAGCAAATGAATAAGCGTTGGCGGACGGTAAAGGCTTTCGAGTGATTTGATGCTCATCATCTCCTGAAGATGACGATCCCCCAGATAAAGTACCGAGCCTGTTTCATTATGTGTTGTCAAAAACATTGAACTTAAGCCACTTCGATAGGCAGCCGTCATCCCTTCGGGAAAAGCAAACCACTCCGTAACGATAAGCGATATCTCACCCTTCAGGTAGTTACTCACACTAATTCTGAAGTTAGCGATCGCTGACTTAAGGATTTGTTGTCTCGCAGCATCGTAATTATTCGACTTCTCTAACTCCCGCTGGATGACTGGCTTCAGCTCGACAAGCAAAATTAAACAATCATGGGGTGCTTTGCAAAACCAGACATGGAACTGCTCTTTAAAGAGCTCCTCGGCAATATTGCCGATGGCATATTCCATTAGGGAAACCGAATGATGATCCATCGCGGCATAATGTTTACCCAGCTGAATCAATAACATCGCCGCTTCCACATCTGATTCGAAAGAGATTTCATATTCCTTTAGCTTTAAAGCAAGTGTCCGCTCAGACAGTACTCTACCAAGTAGTAATTCATGCATCAAGTTGGCCCGTAAAACACTGTAATCGGCTTTCCGATTATAGAGTAGCAAATGGTATTTATCATGTGCCTCCCATTCATCTTTTAGCGACTCAATCGCTCCGGAGATACTATTGATAAATTCTTCATCACTTACCGGCTTCAAAATATAATCAAAGGCCTGCAGCTGAATCGCCTTCTTAGCATACTGAAAATCAGAATAACCTGTCAGTAGGATCGAACGGATATCCGGCCATTTCTCACTCACTGTTTCAATTAATTGTAACCCGGACATTCCCGGCATAGAAATATCAGTAACCATAATATCTATATCCTGCTGTTCCAATATTTCCAGAGCCTCAGCACCTGATGCCGCCTGATGCACTTGCTTTACGCCAATCTCGTCCCACGGAATCGTGCGGGCCAGACTTTCTGTTACATAAGGCTCATCATCGACTAACAATATCTCTATCAACATATTCCCTCCTAGATGTCATCCATATTATTGTCAGTTAGCGGTAGCAACCACTGAAGTTTAACCTGTAGTCCTCCAAGTGATGATGGTGCAATCGTCAATCCTGCATCCTCACCAAAACGCAGCCGCATTCTCTGATGCACATTCCAAAGCCCGCAGCCCATTTCTTCATCCATCGCTTTGCCTAGCTTATTTTCCAATACGATAATTTCCTCCGGGGTCATGCCTTTTCCGTCATCCTCAACCGTTAATGTCATAACTCTTCCGTTGCATGTGCCCGTAATTCGCACCAGCCCCTCTTTAGAGACAGGCTCAATTCCATGGATAACCGCATTCTCGACCAAAGGCTGAAGAACCAACGGAGGAAGATCCCGTTTCCGCATTTGCGGTGGGATAAGAACTTCATATTGAAGTCTGCTCATCCTCATTTTTTGGATCTCCAGATAGTGAGTCACAAATTCCGTTTCTTCAGATAAAGCGACAAGATCGCGTTCTTGGCGGGTCGTATATCTGTAATACCGGGATAAATTATGCGACATACCGACGACAGCACCCATATTATCGAGCTTCGCCATACTCGTAATAAAGGAGAAGCAATTATAGAAGAAATGCGGATTGATCTGAGATTGAAGCTGCTTTAATCTGGCTTCCCTAACATGGATTTTTTCCATTAACACATTCTCGATCAGCTTCTGAATCTGTTCCACCATGCTATTAAACCTTCCGGACAGGAAGCTGAACTCATTTTTACCTTTGATCTCCACCCGCGCAGAGTAGTCTCCTTGCTTCAACCTCTGGAAGCCTCCAACCAATAATCTAACGGGCACCTGCACCTGCACATATAGTAGATAGGCTACCAGACAGCTCATTAATAACAATGCACCAATAGCAAAATAAAATAAGCGATTGGAGGTTTGGATTGGATGCAGTATTTCTGACAGCGGCATATAGTCGATCAAATACCAGCCCATTTTATCCGAAAAGACTATGTTTACACTGTAGGACTCACCATTAATGTTCACTGTACGATTTTCGCTTTGCTTCAACTGCTCTTGCTCCAGCCTATTTACCAATTCATTAGCTAGCAGCTTGTCAGCACTACGGTTAAAGATAAGTCCAGTACCCTGTTTATAATAAAAAGGATCTCTCCTGCCATCACTTTTAAATTTATCCAGCATATCTTCAATGTTTCGGCTGTCAAACTCCACCTTCATAATCGTATTGGCCTTTTCAGGAGTGAACTCTGACATGAAGGGGGTAAAAGAAAACCAAGAGAACACAAAATGGTCGCCATCCTGCTCAATGATCTTTTCTACATGCCAGCCTGACTTTACTTCCCGCTTCAAATCCTCATCCGAATATGGTAAAGCATCATTCTCTGACACCATTCGGTGGATCGACGGTGAATATAGATACAACTTACTCTTCCAGTTGGAGGAGCTTTCCTGAATACTGATTTTGGTCTGAATCCGCTTAATCAAATTTATTGCATCCAGGTTCAAATGTGTCCCCTTTAAATAAGTATCCTTTAAGCTCAAAATATCAGGATCATGAATGAGCAGGATCGGCCAGGAGGACAACAGCTCCATATTACTCTCGACTTGATTCTGAAAAAAACTGAGCTGATTGCTGTTCGAAGTATTTAACTCCGTACGTAGCACATCCGTGGTCGTCTTATTGGAATAGAAATAGAGGATCGTAATAGGAATCAGCATGATGACCATGATACTTACGATTTTGGTAAATAAATTATATCTATACACTTTCCTTCACACTCCGACTCAAATGTCATAGCCTCTATTGTACAAATAATCTTCATTAACGCATAGATAATTTCTCCCCGCACAATGAGGTAGACAGGTGATAGCTTGTTCAAGCACTGTTATCGTCCTCTCTATTGTAAAGGCTTAAATTATTACGCTATATGCTACGTACGAAACATTTCTGCAGTTTTTGCAGTCTAATGTATTGTTGAGACATACAAAAAGGGATGATCCGAAAGCCTCTAGGCATTCAGTCATCCCTTTATACTTTATTTAGTTCAATCTATACAATCAGAGTCTGTTCAGAGCGTTTGTGCTTTAGATTGTTGACTCGATATAAAGAATAAAGCAGTCCAGATCAACGCGAACCCGATAATTTGCGGTAGGGTGACGAGCTGCTGGAATACGATCCAGTTAATGATTACTCCCGTCATAGGAAAGCTTAGTTCAGCCAATGTAGCGAAGGAAGCTTTGGTAGTGCTGAGTCCTTTGTAATACATTAGCATACTGAGCAGTCCTGGCAGCAAAGCCTGCAGCAACAAATTAATGGCTATGGCAGCAGATGCACCAAATCCACCATTAATCTGCCAAGGAGCCCCTTCTAATGTGGTGATTACGAAAAGCAGCGGCAGCGCCATTATAAATCTTAGGGAAGTCACTGTCTCATATTTCATAGACCCAAGCAGATAACGTCCCATTACTGTCGAGCCACCCCATAATGCGGCCGCTCCTAAGGCCATCAGACTGCTAACACCGATAAAGTTGTTCACATGTCCGAATGGAATACTCCAGCCAAAGGTCAGCAGGTAGGTTCCTACCAGAGCCACAGTAATGAGGATCCCGAAATTTTTAGGCAGACGTTCTTTAAGAATTAAGGCTGCAAGACCGATAGCGAATATCGGCTGAAGCTTTTGCAGCAACAGCACAGCATTTAAATCCCCACTGGAGAGTGCCATCGTAAATAGAATTGTTGCCCCGGCAGAACCTCCCCAGGAAACAATTAGCAAAGCTCCAATCTGGCGGAATCCAATACCTTTTAGCTCCGCCCGGTGACGCCAAAGAACAGGGGAAGCAGCCAAGAAAAGCACCACATGCTCCAAAAGAACAATTTGCGATGAGGTCAAGGATTTTAAGAGGATAATACGAAAGAGCGGATCCACGCCCCATAGTGCTGCACCGAACACAACGAGCCAAAAACCACTGCGTAACGGCGACGTGCTGCTTACCTTATTAGCTGATGTTGAAGCTGTTACATTACTCATAATCCCATTCTCCTTGTCGATACAAACCCTCGATAAGAGACCAAAAACCCCCGAATCACCATAAAAGGTCGACTCGGGGGCATTATCAATAAAGACGTACAGGATAGACTCCTAGCGCCTTCATCTTATGATCCTCTCCCATCCGGACTTTACCGTCGGCTCTGGATTCACACCAGATCAGTCACTTCTCTGCAAGCAGAACAAGTGAGTCGCGGGCTTAGTTCGCTTTGAACATTACCGCCGGTTGGGAATTTCACCCTACCCCGAGAATCTTGTATTCCGTTGTTTTTTTCACAATCTCAGAATAAACCTCTTCTTGCCATTCGTCCAGTACTTTATGAAAATATACATAAAATTTTCATGTATTACAGCTTTTTATTACATATTTTTTTCGTTATTGTTCTACTGTCTCATCCACAAAAATCTGTATAATGAAATTATGTTTATTTTTCCATAGTTTAGGAATTTTTCTAAGGAGGTTGTTATGAAGAAATCATTTTGGATGAAGGAGTCATTCTGGACGAAGCTATTGTTCTCCTTTTTTGCGGTCGGAGTCATAGCTTTTTTAGGATTCATAGGTTCGATAATTACTGCGCTTTTCGGGGGGCTTATCTTTTATACTCCTCTTGTGGCGATTTTATCTGTGGTAATAGCCATTTACGTTGTACTCCTTATATTTGATTTGTTGTCCCGAAAAACAAGCAATATAATATTGCTATCCATCCTCGGACTTAGTGTGCTCGTAACCGCAGGATATGAGATCAAGCAAGCATATACTAACAGCATTGCCACGGTCGATGATCGGGAGGTCAATCTCGTACAATATGAACCCTTTGCTGAGAATACGAAAGCAGTGAAATTAGACAAACCTTCTGCCTATAGTATCGATAGCAATCCACCCAAGCTGGATGGTGCAACCGCACTTTACCCACTGTATTCAGCTTTCGTGCAATCTGCTTATCCTGCGGGCAATTATAAACCATATGATTTTCAAATCGGCCAAGTAATTTGCAGCAGCACACCGGAAGCTTACAAAAGACTAATTGAAGGTGAAACCGATATTATTTTTGTGGCTGCTCCTTCTCTTGCTCAGCAAAAACATGCGAAGCGAAAAGGCGTCGAGCTGAAGCTCACACCTATTGGGCGCGAGGCTTTCGTATTTTTTGTGAATAAACGAAACGAAGTGACTGGACTTTCTACCGCCCAGCTTAAAGATATCTACGCAGGCAAGATCACCAATTGGAAAGATGTAGGCGGAGCTAATAACCGTATTCGCGCTTTTCAACGGCCAGAGGATAGTGGGAGCCAGACGATGCTGCAAAAGTTTATGGGAGATACCATACTCATGACACCACCTAAGGAAGACGTCGCAGATATTATGAGCGGAATCATTAAACAAACATCCAGCTATCGCAATTATAAAAATGCACTCGGGTACAGCTTCTTATTCTACGCCTCAGAAATGAATCAAAGCGGGGAAATTGCACTACTCGCCATAGATGGTGTTAAGCCCGACAAAGAAAGTATTCGTAGTGGACAGTACCCTTTGGCTACAGAATTTTATGCTGTGACTGCCGGAAGTGACAACCCCAATATTCAGCCCTTTCTAGATTGGATGCAATCTGCTCAGGGTCAGGAATTGGTAGAAAAAACGGGTTATACTTCTTTGAAATAAAATATTGTTAGGGAAAGAGAGCTAACCCAAATGTTTGGGAAAGCTCTCTTTTCGCTTTTTCTACCGAAATTTTTCCTTTTTCACTCTAAAAGAGCGCAACTTTTGGAAACTATTGTCGTTTAAGAATTATATACGCTGAAACTGCATCAAAGGAAGAAAAAGTAAGAATTGCTAGAAACCAAGAAACGGGGATGGTAGGGATTGCAGATGAAGAAGTTTGGTTTTTTGGCGTTACTGCTGCTTTTGTTGGTGCTGGTTCATCCAGGAACTGGTTATGCCGGCTCTGCAGAGACACACATCAATCTAGACGGCAATGATCTTAAGATTTCTAAAGAAGCACAAGTTCAAATTGTAAATGGAAGCGTGATGGTTCCACTTCGCCTCGTTACGGAGCAGCTTGGTTATACCGTGAAATGGGATAATGTGACCAAGACTGCAACCATTGAGCAAAAGGGAACGACATTAAAGCTTATCGTGAATAATGCGATGGCAGAGGCTTCGGGGAAACAGGTAAAACTGGACAACCCTCCTTTTCTAAGTGGCAACACGACCCTCGTTCCTTTAAGATTTGTTGGTGAACAGACAGGAACTACTGTAGGTTGGGATAATGTGACCAAAACGGTCTACTTAACTTCTCCAGTGCCAGAGATTGGCGGAAGCGATCCAGAAATTACAGTTCCAGACACTTCTGTAACCGCACCCTCTGATAATGGATCCAACGGTAACACAGCAACCGACGGAAATTCCTCAGCTGCAGTCACAAATCTTAGCTTCGTTGATAATAAACTAATCGTTGCGGTGAACGGTAGTGTAACACCTAATGTATTCACAATGACAGATAAAGACCGAATTGTCGTAGATTTACCGAATACCAGCTTTGGCGACAGCTTTCATCAGAACCTTTCTGTCGGAAAAAACCAAAGCGGGCAGTTGACGATTACCGAATATCCTAACGTCTCAACCATTCGTTATTCATTATTCAGTAGTTCTCCCTCTACGATCCGGATCGTGATTGATCTGAACAGCGCGAATAACTACAGTGTAACAAATGCTAACGATGGACTTATTATAGTGGATCTAAATGGGACAAGCACCACGCCTCCTGCAACCACTGTACCAGAAGTACCGGTTACAACGCCTCCACCTTCAACCGGCAACACAGACAAGAAGATAATCGTCATTGATGCAGGACATGGTGGGAAAGATCCTGGCACCGGAAGTAACCGAAAAGAGAAGGATTTCACCTTGCCAACAGCACTGAAAATTGCAGAACTACTAAAGAAAGAGCCAAATATTGAGGTTGTGCTCACTCGAAGTGATGATACATACCCGACCCTACAGGACAGATCCAACCTCGCCAATAAGGTAAAAGCAGATTTGTTCATCTCTGTTCATGCCAATAGTATCCCAGTGGGCAGTAAGAGCAATCCTAGTGGTACTGAGACCTATTACACACGTAAAGATAGTTTATTATTCGCGCAAACCGTTCATAAATATCTTACTGTTGCTACAGGTCTTCAGGATCGAGGGGTTCGTCAAGCGAATTATCATGTAACAAGAGAAACTAAAATGCCAGCCATTTTATTAGAATGTGGTTACTTAAGTAATACCAAGGACGAAGGATTACTCTTCACCGTGGATGTACAGAATAGGATAGCCGAAGCAGTAGTTCTAGGGATAAAGGAATATTTAGGTCGATAGAAAAAAGAGGAGCTTCAAAGCCACCAATTGGCTTTGAAGCTCCTCTTTCTATTTATTCATGTTTGTTATTCCAAACACTCATTCGTTCTCTTAGATTAGAAGTGTGCAGCTCTAACTGAATCCCATCTGGATCGAGAAAGTTGACTGTCCTGCCTACTCCCCTTTTAACAGGTCCTCTAATGATTCGTACTTCGTGGGTACGGAGTACCTGTACTGCCTCCTCGAAATGTTCTTCCGCTATACTAAAAGCAATGTGGTCTATCCCAATTACATTGCTCATTAATTCAATGTATTTTGGCTTTTCAATGAGGCAAATCCATGCGCTCCCCCATTCCAGATAAGCATCTGTATTCCCTTTGTGAATTAGCTGAAGACCCAAAATACCCGTATAGAAATTCAATGAACGTGATAAATCACTCACATTTACCGTCACATGATTAAATCCTTGAATTTTCATCCCCGTTCATCCCCTCAGACTTCTCAAACCAGAATAGAGACAATTCTCTTGCGTTTCTCTGAATCGGGATCTTGAGTAACTCGCATCTCCTCATCAAAGATCAGTGTAGGACGTTCTTCCAGATTATACTCAGGCCATGATAGCTCAGATGTAGCTGGGTTTCCACGATGAGCAAAGGCAATCCATGCCGCATGCATACTTTTAGCCAATTTTTGCATCCCCGGTGTAATTTCCGCGCCCAAGCGAGTTACATGAGACAAATTATTAAAAGCATAGACAATTTCCGCACCATGTACAGCTTTATTTAACAATGGATGGCCAGGGACCGTCCCATCAAAACGATACATCCACACAGGCGCATAGGCCAATTGATTCTCAGCTAAGGATATAGAAGTACCCCAGAAATATAGATCCGTTAGAATCTCCGCCTGTCCTTCCCATGTAGAAGAATAGTGGCTGGCAACCTCCGCCAGACTTCCAGTTCCCATCATCTGCTCCAGCGCCTTGAGCGATTCATCAAAGTCTGCACCTGGTGTCTCTCCCCTGAAAAATAAATTACCCTCATCTCGATTGGTTCCAATCAACAACGGAATCCCCTGGGCCGATCCTTCTGCCACAGCCTGTGCAGGATCTATAGGAAGCGTATCCCCATCAATGACAGGCTGAAATAACATGCCTATTGAACCACCCGTTAATTTAATGGTCATTCTTGTGGCTGCGTCTATAATTTGTTCCGCTGAGAAAGTATTAAGTAGGCTAGTATCTCCATCAGGGGAAATGCCTAGTTCAGTAAGTAATGCTACAGCAATATCTTTTCCTTGCTGATTTGGCAAAGTTTGAGCAGCCCCACTTTGCATGATCGCTCCAGCAAATAATCCCTTTGCAGCAGGCATAGCCAGAAGGGCTGCGATACTCATACTGCCAGCTGATTCTCCAAATACCGTAACTCGCTGAGGGTCGCCTCCAAAGGCGGCAATATTATGCTTTACCCATTCCAGCCCGGCAATTTGATCCAGCAAGCCTTGATTAGACGCAAATCCATCACCAAGCGAAGACAGATGCATAAAACCAAACGGTCCCAGTCGATAATTAATCGTCACCAGGACTACATTTCCATTCTTCGCGAAGCTAGTACCATCAAACTGTGGCTGACTTCCCGCACCTGTCACAAATGTCCCCCCGTGAATCCAGAACATTACAGGAAGTGCCTCGCCTGGGGATGCAGGTGACCATACATTTAAATATAAACAATCTTCAGAATGACGAGGTGTTAATCCACCGAAACGCGTACCTCTCGTATCCGCTGGCTGATGGCTAACTGGACCAAATTCAGAAGCATCTCTAATTCCGCTCCAAGCTTCTGGTGGCTGCGGCGCACGAAATCGAAGCTCTCCAACTGGTGGAGCGGCAAAAGGGATTCCACGCCAAACGTTCACGCCATCCTCCTCTCGTCCTTGAAGCTTACCGTAAGAGGTTACTGCTATCGGTCCTACCATTACATTTCACCCTTCCACATTATTCCTTATTCTCTTCAATCTGCTTATACAATCCGGACTGGAACCGGAACCATTGAAAAATATGTGTAAATACAACCTTGAGCACCGCGTAACCAGGAACTGCAAGGATAATGCCAAGAACGCCGAACATTTTGCCGGCAAAAATAATCACAAAAATGATCGTGATCGGATGAATCTTCAGTGTCTTGCCCATAATCTGCGGAGAGATAAACTTCCCTTCAATCAGCTGTACAGCCGTCCAAACGATGATCATCTTCAGCAGCATAAATGGTGAAGTGACCATGGCCACAATTAAGGCTGGTGTAATAGCAATTGCCGGACCCAAATAGGGAACAACTGCTGTACAAGCAGCGGCAATGGCAAGAACAAGTGAATACTCCAGACCAATAATCAAATAGCCAATATAGAGCAGCGCACCAATGCAGCAGCTTACTATTATTTGCCCTCGAATATAGGAAGATACTTGCGCGTTCATTTCCGACATTACCATCCGAGTCTGCGGCTGCAGCGCGGTAGGTACAAATTTCAAAATGTAATCTGGCAATCTTTTTCCATCACGAAGCAAGTAGAATAGAATAAACGGTGTCGTCACCACCGCCAGCACAATTTCCGTAACGGCTCCGACGAAGCTCCCTACGCCTGTTAGCGCATTATTCAGAAAAGAAGTGCCCCAAGCCGTAATTTTACTGGTAATTTCACTTAGGTTGGTTCCTATACTGTCTTGAACTTGACCAAAGAATTCGCTTCCCGTCAGGTTCATAAATCGTTCCTGGATCAAGTCACTATACCTTGGAAAATCGTCAATCAAACCAGATAACTGCGTTCGAAGAATCGGAATCACCATCACCAGAATCAACGTAATAATACCCGCAATTAACAGATAGAGAATGATGATTGCATACACACGTTTCATCCTGAATCTATTTCCCATTAGGTCTACTAACGGATTCAGCAAGTAATAAGCGATACCAGATAGTAACAATGGTGCCGCCACCGTGTGCAGTAATACAGATATAGGCGTAAAAATAAACGGTATCTTTGAAAACACCAGGATAGTTACCCCAGTTAACAATAAAATAAGTAACGTTACCACAAATTTATTGTTCAGAAAAAACTTTTTAAACTTCCCCGGCCACACCTGCAGCCTCTCCATCGAACCCTCTCCCCCATGCGCCACCTTATATGAAGTGTTATTTTATTCACTTTTTAATAGCATAGTCAACGTAAGGGGCGCAAGTCAAATTTGATATCTGTAATTCTGCCCGCCTCCACAAAACCAATCGATTGATATACTTTGTTAGAATCCGGGTTTTTGGCATCCGCTACGCCATGAGTTCTGTAATCGTAGTACTGTATTCTTCAGTCGCAAGCCGTAAATATCCTCCAACGTTTGCAGGCTTCTTTACGACAAGGCAGTGATAAGCCTCAAGCTTCATATATGTATGAAAAGTTTCTCCATGTAATTCACAAAAAGATTCCGCAAACAACTGCGCCGTTTCTGCATGATCATCCACTGTAAACCTCTTAAACATGTCTATTCCCCCTAGATCTTCCTTTCATTCAATCATGATCCTCTACTGAACTAAAAGAAGCAACGTTGCCTTCCTGAAAAGACAAAAAAATACCGCCAGCGCATTGACGGTACTTCAATCATTTCTGCTTAGATTCCACTCAGCTGCGAAACTTCGATCTATGGACAGCTATTTTTTCTTCTTCCCATTAGCTCCCTTGTCATCTGCAGCCATCAGCTGACCATCATAAGAATACAGCAGATGATCTTCAAGTCTCTCGCCCTGTAAATGCTTCCGTACTAGCGATTTCGCTGATTTAGGTGTGATCTCTTTATACCACACGCCTTCAGGGTATGCGATCACGACGCAGGAATCTGAACATCTACCATTACAACGGGTTACCGTCGTATGTATAAGACTCTGTGCACCTTGCTTTTCAATCTCATCTTCTATCGCTTCAGCTACCTCTTCACCTTTGTGTTTCTTGCAGCTGCTACCATTACATATCAACAAGTGACTTACGGTTCCTTGTAAATTCCAAGTTGTCATGAAATCCCCATTCCTTTCATGCCTAAAATATCCCGTTAGCGGATTATTCTAAACACTATCATAAGAGCTATTATAGTCAATAGAAAGAAAGACTGCTATACTATAATTGAGAATGATTATCATTGAAAAGGGGATCATTTCTACCATGCCCATCCAATCCGGCGGGATGCCACATCATTCCCATCCTTTTTATATGCCTGTTAAGATTAGTAGCCTAACAAGTCTTTCCCACTACACAACCGATAACATCCCGGCTACGAATTCCTGTATTATGATTGTCTGGGAAGGTAAGGGGCAGCTTGAGATAGATGGCGAACCTCACAACCTCAAACCCGGAAGCATCAAGAATTTTGCTGCATCTTCTAATTTAAAGCTAGAAACTGAGCAACAGTTACAGGGGATGTGGATAGAGTACGCCAGTACGGCCAACCGTAATCAAGAGGATTATTTTCTAAATGACAGCTCCTCCTTACACCATGCCTCCACAGAATTGATAGCACTGTCAGGTGAGCTTTATAGTGCTTGGATACAACCCGATAATCGGAAGCCTTTTAAGGTCCAGCAATTATTCACTCAATTGATCGTGAATCTTCATCATGAGCTGGCTGCAACAAAGGAAACATCAGGAAGCTGGCTTGAACATGTATTTAAATACATAGAAGCGCATTACAACGAAGATATCACTCGGGAGCAGATGGCTACGTTAGCTGGGGTAAGCCCTGAACACTTCTCACGTACCTTTCGTAAAATTATGGGTCAAACTTTCAGTGCTTATATTACACTGTTAAGAATCCGCAGAGCGCAGCAACGAATTCTCACCAGTTCTCCCAATCTAACAACTCTGGCGCACGAGGTTGGCTATGAAGAAGGGACTTATCTCAGCCGTAAATTCAAGCAGCTTGTGGGCCTTTCACCTACAGCCTATCAGAATAAGAACAAAAAAATTGTTGCTTTGAACTACAATCACACAGCTATCCTACGAGTACTGGAAATCATGCCCCAACTCGGTGTTTATTCGGATTGGCATCGGAGCTTGGAGCAAGTGCCTGCCTCCAAGCAACTAGCGATGAACGAAGGTAGCTCTTCCCTATTGGATTCGATAGCTTCAGCAGAGCCTGATATTATTATCAGCTACAATATTCCGGAGAATAAGATCCTGACTCCAGTTGCTCCGGTCATTGAATTACCCTTTATGCAAATGAGCTGGCGAGAGCAATTTGGTTTGATCGCTGATGTGGTTAATCGGCGACAGCGAGCGGAAGAATGGTTAGGTCATTACGACGGGCTCTGCCATGCGGCCAATAAGAAACTGAACCATTCGATAGGATCGGAAAGAGGGACAGCCATCGTTTGGGAGCTTAGTTCCCGAGCAGCTTATTGTTTCAGTAGCAGTTACGGTAGGGGTTGTCAGATTTTGTACGGAGATCTTGGATTCAAGCCACCATCCATCATTATGGAGAACGGAATAATGGATTCAGGGTATCTAGTGTCATCTATTGAGGAAATCGGAACCTATCCTGCAGACTATATTATTATCACTAGCATCCCATCATCTTCTGAGGGAAGAAAACGCCTCTCTCGCCTTCTGCGTTCTCGTGATTGGAAGCAGTTAGATGCAGTCCGTAACAATCGGGTATACATCCTGAACAAGGGTGACATGTTCTATGGATTTGATCCGCTGTCTTCTCAAGCACAGCTTAAAGAATTGCTACGTGTGATGACATCATAAATATGCACAAACGAAGATCATATTCGTCCATAGTAAATAACCAGAGAAGATTGTAAAGTTCTTATTGAGAATGATAATCAATTACTATAGGAGGAACAACAAATTGTATAATCTACACAAGAATACTTCGAAACAGAATCATTGGCTTCTATTTCCCTTCATGCTGACGTTAATTCTAGTCCTATCAGCTTGTGGAAATTCCAATACTACGGTGGAGAAAACAGGTGGTACCAGTAACACCAGTAATACAACAGCAGCAACACAAGCTCCAACCGAAACTAGTCAAGAAGCAGAAAGTGCTGAAACCCCTACTGTCAAAACAGTAAGTACCGTAAAAGGTGATGTTGAAATCCCTGTTCATCCTAAACGAATTGTCGCTGAGGAATACTTGGGAAGTCTAATAGCTCTTGATACCATTCCTATCGGAGCTCCAGGCTTAACCTTAGAAAATATGTATTATAAGGAGGCTCTTACAGGTGTTACAGACACAGGAGCGTACGGTAAAATGTCACCTGAAAAAATCATCGCACTAAATCCTGACTTGATTATTTCGGGACAAGCAGAAAGCTATGAAACGCTTAGCAAAATTGCTCCTACCATCATTGTGCCTTACGGGGATTTAAAAGATGCTCATGCAGAATTAACCTATTTCGGAGAACTCCTTGGAAAGGAACAAGAAGCAAAGAATTGGCTTGCAGATTATGACAAACAGATAGCCGAAGCTAAAGCAAAAGTGGACAAGGTCCTCCCGGCAGATGCAACCTTCTCCATCATGGAAGACGGCGGAAAATCCATTTGGGTCTATGGCGATAACTTTGGACGAGGCGGACAGCCCATCTATCAAGCGCTTGGTCGCAAGCCGCCTACAGAAGTAGCAGCGGAGATTATGGAGAAGCAATGGGCGGAAATATCTAAAGAAGCGTTAACTAAGTATGCCGGAGATTATATTATCTTAACCTCAAATAACCTTACAGAAGCTGATTACAAGGCTGATTCATTTTGGGGCAACCTTCCTGCTGTCAAAAATGGACACCTCTATGTTTGGAAAGAAGAACGTTCCTGGTATTATGACCCTATCGCCGTATTAACCCAGACCGAAGAGCTGGCCGATTGGCTAATAAATAATAAATAATGCATGAGGAAAAGGGATGTCCGAAGCCATAGCGGCTAAGCGGACATCCCTTCTCACGCTTCAAATTTAACTTATTGTAGTGACTTCAACAACGTAACTATCTCATCCAACTGCTTGTCCAGCGCATAAGCATCAGAGAGATAATAAGTTTTGAGATCGTATGTGAACACATGACCCGCCTTAACAGCAGGTAGACTTTTCCAAAAGACACTGTCCAGAATGTCCAGCTTATCCTGCTCCACACCACGGCTGAAGCCTTGGAATATATAATCAGCTTCTCCTAGATATTCGGGCAGCGTTTCGAGAGAAAGGGAAGCCCAGCCCTCCTTAAAGGCTACCTCTTCGACAAGATCAGGTGCATGCAGCCCCAATCCGTTGTATATAATCTCTCCACCACGCCCATATGACGAACCGTATAGATACAGCTCTTTACCGGCAATTTCAAAGATTGCCACCTTTTTGTCAGCTGCGATCAGATCGGCCAACTCAGCTTTCTTCGCTTCCAGCTTCTGATTGAAATCCGCCACCCACTTTACAGCCTGCTGCTCCTTGTTCAAGATTTTCCCGATCTCAATCAATCGTTCCTTATAGTCGTATTTACCCCAAGGAATAAAGACAGTCGGAGCAATCTTGGAGATTTGCTCATAGGTATCTTCCTGATAAGTGATAATTAAATCCGGTTCCAGGCTCGTTATTTTCTCCAGGGACACCGTCATGTCATCGCCCACTACTTCTACACCCGTAAGCGCCTCTTTGAAATATGGATGGTTCAAGATATCATTCCCAGCTACGGCAATGGGCGTCACCCCCAGTGTCAGAAGATCACCAATAAAGTCTTGTACCGGAATTACAATTCTTTGTGGATTGCGTGGGATCTGCACCGGACCTTTGTCGCTTTCGTATGTCCAGTACTCTGCATCAGCAGCCGGCTCCGTGCTGGCAACTACAGAATCATTAGTGCTTTTAGCCACATCAGCAGACGTGCTAGCTGGAGCATTCCCCTGATTAGCAGCTTGTCCGCATGCGCTCAACAGTAGCACCAGCGTAAGCACAACGGCTATCATGCTTGTTTTTCCTAACGATATTACTCTGTACAATGTAAATCCTCCTTGAGACTTTATATTATTATGATATTGATAATCAATATCATTTATATCCTTGTTTAATATACCGTCTCGGTGGGAAAACATATATACACGCTAATACATCAATTTGGCTATGGACGATTGTCAGCTTAATTTATGGCCGGTTAACAAATCTGTCTGTATCTCCAACTGACGTTCGAGTGCAAGCCCTTCGCTGCCCCAAAATTCCTCAAGCTTCAGGTAATATATGCGTTCATTCCTGTATGCTGTAAGATTGCGCCAAACCGTACTTTTGCTAATGCGTTTACGTGTTCTGGACATCCAGTCCTCACGTCCTGATACAACCACAAACATATGGTCAGCCGCATATATTGGCAATTCCGAAAGTGAGATGCATAGATGATCATTCCGCTCCAGAACATCTGACCTTACCTTGTCCGGTGGAGCTAACCCTAACATTGGATACAGATTGTACACACCTCGGGCTGTATGATTCCAGATATAAATACCGTTATCTTGCCTAATCTCATACACCGCTACCGTTTCACCAGATTCAATTAGGGAGGACAAGCGCTGCTTGGCCAAATCTATTTTCAAATGATAGTGCCTTATCCATGCCTCTGCCCTCTCCTCTTCTCCCAGCAGTCTGCCGAATAAACGAATCTGTTCTAAGCGGTCCATCTCATCACATTCCACCGTAACTAGTGGACCCAACTTTTCCATGTATTTAAGCTGACGGGGGCTCAGATAGGTCGGTGCAATGACTATATCGGCTTCCAGCCCAGACAAGTCGGCTTCCGCCGGACATCCCTGCAATTCAAACGATTGTACATCCGCCAGTTCAGGCTGCAAAAGTAATGAGTAGTTCATCACATCTTTTTCAACCGCGACAGGCTTAACACCCAGCGCAAGTAAATCCCCGAAAAATTGCAACGCTACTATCCGCTTCGGTTTGGGACGCAAACGGAAATCTGTTGGAGTCATCCCGGTGACTTGCTTGAATTTGCGGCTCAGATAGTCCATCTGAATAGCCTACTTTTTGAGAAATTTGCTGGATTGTTGCTTGGCTGGACATCAAATATTCTTTCGCTTTATTCACTCTTAGATGAGTTACATATTCGGTGAAGCTCCACCCAGTCTGCTTGCGGAACCATACTGAGAAATAGCGAGGATTAAATCCCATCATTTTTGACATCATCTCTCGCGTGATCTCTCTTTGAATGTTCTGCTGAATATAAGAGAGCATTCTGAAATATGAATTATCTGTAATGTCTGCTTCAGCATCAGCCTCTACGACCAGTTGATGTAGCTGATGCAGCAAGGATTGAATTCTATTTGCCTGTGCTTCTAAATTATTGGCAGCAACGCCTTCCAATTCACTAAATAAGCGGGTTATTTTGTTCGTTGTACGTATAGGTAAGATCCCGTTCGCTGGGAAAATTTCACGACAAAGTCCATAGATGAGTTCTTGTTCAGTGCTATTGCTTAACCCGTATACCTCATAAGAAATTGCGTGAATGGAGATAACCGTCTCTATTGGCACATCAATTTGATAAGTCGTACCTGCACTTAAAAAAAGAATTTCACCTATTTTAAGAGCTACAGTCTCTCCTTCAATAGTTATTAGAACAGCAGCTTCTATGGGTGTCAGGAAGAGTGGGGACTGGGCAATCTGGAGATTACGGATGTGACCACCGCCGGATTGGCGTCTCCCAGCCTCTTTTAACATATAAATTCTGTGAACCGGGTTATTATTAGATAACTTCATTCCTGCTCCCTTCCAGATCATCAGGCCATTAAACCTTGAAATATAAAGAAAGCGCATAAGGCTTCTCTCCGCTCGAAATGGATAAGATACCCTATACGCTTCATATAAAATTCAGATTTTATAGTTTGAAAAGCCTCTATCCTTAATGGTCGTCAACGACACCAAGCGCCTTATTCTTCTCCTTGAACCGCTCATTATGAGAGGAAACATATGCAGCCTTAGGTGCAGAGGGGTCCATATACAGTTTAGCGCTGTTCAGCGCAAGAACTGCATCGGTAAAGGTGCCAGCGATTAACCGGACCTTACTGCTATAATCCACAAAGTCACCTGCTGCAAAAATACCTGGAAGATTCGTCTCCAGCTGTCCGCTCACATTCGCACACCACTCGCCCATATCAATGCCCCATTCCCGTAATGGGCCAAAATCGCTTTTCAGACCATGATTAACAATAACAGCATCTACTTCATACTGTTCACTCTCACCTGTTTCGATATGGCTGATCGTAACCTGATCAATGGTCTCCCCATTACTGCTGTGTAATTGGCTTACTGCGAAAGGCACGCGAACATTGACTGAAGATTCCTTCATACGCACAATATTTTTCTCATGGCCGCCGAACTGCTCGCGACGGTGCACAATGGTCACACTTGCTGCGATGGACTCCAGTTCATTTGCCCAATCCACAGCGGAGTCACCTCCACCAGAAATCAGCACTTTTTTACCTCGGAAAGGCTCCAGCTCCTGAACTGTATAATGAAGATTCGTTACCTCATAACGGTCGGCACCTTCAATCTCCAGCTTTGCCATTTGCAGAATCCCATAGCCAATAGCCAAAATGACCGTACGAGTCCAATGCTGCTCACCAGTAGCCGAGGTCAGCATATAAGTTCCATCTTCCAGACGCTCATGATGCGTAATCTGCTGCCCGAAAATAATCGTAGGATCAAACGTCCGTGCCTGCTGAGCAAGCTGATCTATCAATTGACGACATAGTACGGGTGTTACCCCACCTACATCCCAGATCATTTTCTCAGGATATACGAGCATTCTTCCTCCAAGCTCATCCTTCGCTTCAATCAACTTCGTCTTCAAATCTCTCATACCACTATAAAAAGCTGTATACATCCCAGCAGGTCCGCCGCCAATAATCGTTACATCGTATAATTCCAGTTGATTGTTCATTATGTCCCTCCAAAAGTATATTCTATTGATGCCCTTAGCTTCTTACGCTCCAAATTGTGCCTCATGTAGTCGACTGTAAATTCCGGCAGTCTGTAGCAGTTCTTCATGTCTGCCTTGCTCAGCAATACCACCTTCCGCAACGACAACAATACGGTCGGCATTCTTGATCGTTGCCAATCGATGAGCAATAACAAGCGTCGTACGACCTTGTGACAACTCCGCAAGTGCTTCCTGAATCGCGGACTCCGTCTCGGTATCCAACGCCGATGTGGCTTCGTCTAGAATGAGAATCGTTGGATTCTTCAGGAACATCCGAGCAATAGACAGCCGCTGCTTCTGACCTCCAGAGAGCTTAACGCCGCGCTCCCCGATCATAGTATCCAGCCCAGCAGGCTGGGATTTGATCAGCTCTTCCAGTTGGGCGCGCCGTGCTGCCTCCCAGATTTCTTCATCGGAGGCTCCAAGCCGCCCGTAAGCGATATTCTCACGGATGGTTCCGTCAAACAGAAACACATCTTGCTGTACAATCCCGATGTGTGAACGAAGAGATTCAAGCTTCATGGAACGAATATCAATTCCATCAATGCTAATGTTGCCCTCACTTACATCATAAAAGCGGGGTAGTAGACTGCAAAGCGTTGTCTTACCCGCACCTGATGGACCGACCAGAGCAACGGTCTCTCCTGCTTGAATCGATAAATTCACATTTTGGAGTACATTTTCTTTATCACTGTATGCGAAAGCCACATCATGGAAGGTTATATTCCCCTTAAGATCATGAACTGTCTTAGCGTCTACCGCATCATCAACATCCGGTTCCGTCTCCAGCAGTTCGAGATAACGTTTGAAACCTGCAATACCTTTGGGATAGGTCTCAATGACCGAGTTAATTTGTTGTAATGGTCCTAAAAATACATTGGACAGCATCACAAAAGCGATAAATTCACCATAAGTCATTTGCTTCTGGATTACAAAATATGTTCCGCATACGAGAACGAATAACGAGACCAGTTTCATGAGAACAAAGCTAAAGGATGAATTCCAAGCCATAATTCGATAAGTCATCAGCTTCGTTATACGGAAGCGTTCGTTATTGACTGCAAAGCGGGAAATTTCATGATTCTCATTAGCAAAAGCTTGCACAACACGGATGCCGCTTACATTGTTCTCCACGCGTGCGTTATAGTCAGCAATGTCCGCGAACATGATGTGGAAGGCTTTAGACATTTTCCGGCTGAAGTACATGGATAAATAAATCATAAGCGGAACGATCACAAACGTCAGAATAGCTAATTGCCAATTGATACTGAGCATAATGCCGAACACACCCAGCAGCGTCATTACTGCTATAAAGAGATCCTCTGGCCCGTGGTGGGCAATTTCACCGATGTCCATCAAATCATTTGTCATCCGGGATACTAGATGACCGGTCTTGTTGTTGTCAAAGAAATTGAAAGATAACTTTTGAACTCGGTCAAAAAGCTTTTTTCTCATATCCGACTCGATATTAATCCCCAGCTTATGCCCCCAGTAAGTGACGACAAAATGCATAAAGGCACTGACAATATATATCCCCAGCAAGCCGAGGCATGAATAGAGTATCCATCTCCAATTGCCGCTTGGCAGTAGATCATCTACAACCCGGTTAACGGCTAACGGAAAGACCAGTTCAAGTAGTGCAGCAGCAATAGCACAAGAAAAATCAAGAATAAACAATCCCTTATAGGGCCTATAGTAAGCAAAAAAACGACGCAACATGTTAATGATTCGCTCCTTCTGGTGAGAGATCAGCCTACTTTCATCAAGATTTCGTACGGGCTAATAAATATAAAAAGTATGGTGCTCCAATTACTGCTACAACGATACCCGTAGGAATCTCAGACGGTTGAAGAATCCAGCGCCCAATGGTATCCGCTGTAATAACGAGTAGTGATCCAAGCAGTGCCGAGGTTGGAAGCATGAGTTGATGCTTCGGCCCAACTAACCGTCTCGCCAAATGGGGTCCGACCAATCCCACAAAACCAATCCCACCGCTGACAGCTACACTCGCCGCTGCTAATCCTACCGCAGCCGCAAGAAGCCGGAATTGTTCCTTCGTTACTGCGGCACCAAGTCCCACAGCCGTCTGCTCCCCTAGATTCAGTACGTTCATCACCCTTGCCTTATAGATGACATAAGGCACCAGAATTAGGATCCACGGTAAGAGTGACAGTACAAACTTCCAGCTTGTTCCCCAAATGCTGCCTGCCAGCCAGGTAGCGACGAATTGATATTTCTCTGGATCAAGTCTTAGCGTAAGCACGATCATAGCTGCACTCATCCCAGCTGCAACAGCTACACCAGTCAACAGTAAGCGCATAGGCGATATTCCTTGGTGCCGCTTATAAGCTAGAGCATAGATTAAGGCAGCTGTAAACCCTGCACCGACGAACGCTACCATTGGCAGCAGATACACTGGAGCCGCGGTTGCCGTAGGGTAAAAAGAAATTAACAGCATAACCATGATTCCTGCACCAGCATTAATCCCTAAAATACCAGGGTCCGCCAATGCATTACGAAAGACGCCCTGCATCACAGCACCGGATACAGCCAGACCTGCCCCAATTAGAACGGAAATCACAATACGTGGCAGCCGAAACTGAAACAAGATTAACTCCTGCTTGTCGGTTCCTCTACCGAACAATGTATTAATCAACTCCATAGGAGTCAAACGTATGTAACCTGTATTCATACTAATAATAAAAGCAATCACAATCAGTACAGCCAACGAAATCATGATCATTAAGCCCCGTTTGTTTTTGGCGGCTTCGAAGGAACCGAATGTCGTTTTTTCCATCATTACAGCTCCCTCCTTTCTTTACGTGCAAGATAAAGGAAGAAAGGTACACCAATCAGTGCAATAATAGCGCCAAGTGGCGTTTCATTAGGTGGATTAATCATCCGCGCAGTTAAATCTGCAAATACAGCAAGTAAACTGCCGAGGATCGCTGAACAAGGAATGATCCATCTATAATCCACACCTACAAAAAAGCGGGTCAAATGCGGAATAATTAGTCCAATGAAACCCACTGCACCAACTACGGCAACCGATGATCCAGCCAAAATCAATACGATTAATGCACCTGCCAACTTCACAAGCCCTGTACGCTGACCTAGACCTTTCGCAACATCGTCACCTAAACTGAGCATCGTGATCGATCGAGAGATTACCATTGCACCAATTAAAGCGGCCCCTATCCAAGGGAACATGATTTTGAGTTGAATCCATTTCGTTCCAGCCACGCCTCCCGCGTACCAGAAAGCTAAATCTTGACCGATATGAAAATATAAAGCTACCCCTTCACTCAGCGCCGACAAAAGTGCACTAAAAGCCGCACCGGCCAGCACCAAACGAGCAGGCGTTAATCCTCCCTTAGCAAGTGATCCTATTCCATATACCACACCCGCGCCTACGCCGGCACCCACGAAAGAATATAGAATCAAATACATAAACGATAAATTTGGAAAAAAAGCAAAACATAGTGCAAGCGCAAATCCTGCGCCTGAGTTGATACCCATCAGACCTGAATCAGCCAATGGATTTCGCGTCATCCCTTGCATAATGGCACCTGCAACTGCAAAGCTGGCCCCTACCATTGCCCCGCCAAGTACACGAGGTAATCTTAATTCTCTAATAATCTGATGATCCATGATCTCTGGATCAAAGTGAAACACAGCTGACCACACCACAGACAGCTTAATATCTGCTGCGCCGAAGGAGACGGAAACAGCAATTCCTAATAATAATAGCGCCAGACCGCCGACCAAGATGAATGTTGCCGCCCAAGGACGTGAACGAAATTCTCGTTTAACTACTCCCTTATCGGCTCCTATCCTGGTAGTTATCTGTTGATTCATGAATGCCACCCTATTTCTATGAAATTGATTCTCATTATCATTAGACTATTGTAAATTACATTTCCTAGGTTTGGCAATAGATAGATTTAATTGGTACCATTTAATTTATTGCATTGACAGAAATTCTAAGCTTTGATACAGTTCAAAATGATAACAATGATAATGATTCTCATTATTATCAATTGCTACATATACTTAGGGAGGTTTACCATGCTAAAAAGAAAGTCCCTTTTCCCCATCCTTGCACTCGTAATGTTATTGTCTGTATTTGTGACGGCTTGCGGGGGAAACAACAATGCTTCATCTAATACACCAACAGCGACAACTGAAGCAACAACAGCCCCGAGTGCAGAGGCAACGGCTGTTCCTGATGCTTCCGCTGCCGAAATGCGCAGCTATGAAACTACTAAAGGTACTGTTCAAATCCCAGTTAAACCTCAGCGTATCGTTACAGATTATTATGGTGGGGAATTACTCTCCGTTGGAGCTAACGTCATAGGCGTTGAACCTAGTACTTTTGATAACCCCTTCTTGAAAGACCTGCTCAAAAACACACAAGATGTTGGTGCTCCAGTCAACGCTGAGAAAGCACTAGAACTTGCACCTGATCTAATTGTAGTTATGTACGATGACAACTATGATGCTTTATCCAAAATCGCTCCAACCATTCATATTCCATACGGAACTGCTACTAACATCTATGAAACCGTAAAACTGTTTGGAGATATCGTGGGAGCACCTGATAAAGCTGAGCAATTCATTGCTGATTTTGAGAAAAAGGCTGCTGAAGGCCGCGAAAAGCTTAAAGATGTCGTGAATGAAAATGATACATTCGGAATATATGAGCTGACTGACAAAGGTGAGCTATGGACCTTCGGTAACAATGCGGGCCGTGGTGGACAAGCCCTTTATAATGCTCTTAAGCTGAAAATGCCTACTAAGAACAGCAATGACAATCAAACACTGCAGCTGTCCATGGAGCTATTACCAGAATACGCAGCGGACTACATGTTCCTCACCACTTATGATCCTGACAAAAAAGGGGATAAGCTGAAGGAACTAAAAGAATCGCCAGTCTGGAACGGACTCGCTGCTGCGAAGAATGATCATCTGTTTTACAACGATTTTGATACTTTCTATCGCTACGATCCTATTGCGATTACCGCACAGATTGATCTGTTCGTTGATATGATTCTTGAGCGCAACGGTAAGAAATAAGAATAGACAAATAAAGAAACACCCCACTATTAGGCATTGCCTAAAGTGGGGTGTTGTTTTGAATTACGAAATGAATATTATCTAGTGTAGTTCTCGTACTGATCGCTTTTGTTTAACTTTTTGTACATATACTCATCATTCTTGAGCTTGTAGAGCTGACCCATACCCGCAAATACGAAAAATAAGACCAAGATCAATAAATACGCATAGGTGAGTTCACCAATATAGAAGCAAGTGACAATAGCAACTAGGGTTAAGATCAACAATGCCACTGCAATTCTGGATAAAATCTTTTTCAAAATGGAGCCCCCTACGTTTTTTATTTGTTAATATTATCATAATTGGAATTAAATTCACAACTCCTATTATTCGTTGTGGGAACATCAAGCAGTTCGATATGAGCCAGCATCTTGCGAGTATATACTTTGGTATATAGATCATAAAAGAGCACTTGAAATAAAAGATAGCCCCCTCCTACAAACAAGCAAAACCAAAATGGCGCCAGAGCTACGGACATCTCAAACCTTGAAGAGCTGACAACATACACAGTGGCTAGCACAATACCTAATACATAAGGAAGAAAAAATAATACTTTTAAAGGACCGCCTATCATTTGAGCCACATCTTTAGAAGTTATTCCAATCTTATGCAACTTCCCGAATTTGATCTTCTCCCGCTCTAAATCAGTCTGGATACTGAAATGCAGCACTATACAAGAGGCACCAAAAAATATTAGACCAACAAAGGTAATGACGAAGATTCCAAATCGACCGGACTCCTGTAACTGTAAATACTCACTTATTCTAGATTTTGTGGAAAATACGAGCGCCTCATGCCGTTCATTGCCATACCAGGACTTCGTATTGTCCTTATTGTATTTGGCTAAAGCCGTATTTAGCTTGGTATCTATATCTGCAGTTTTTTTCCAATCCTTGAAATTGAGGAGCTGAAGATTCCCGATCGCATCCATATTCTCCACTTTCAGCGCCATATAGTCATCCTCGTTTACAATGACATGAAGACCATTCATAAGATTCGGCACAGGGTTAAATAGCATTTTAAATATAAGTCCTTGTGAGTACAACGTATGATTCCCGGAAGAAAGCTTCATTTCAAAGGTGGGCATCTCTGGTCTTTGATTCTTCCATTCTTCTCCTCGAGCACCTAAGGCAAGATTAAGAAAATGATCTTTCTCCACATGATAATCACTGCCGATTAATGTGTTGATGTTTTGATCCAAAAATATTTTGAAATAGAACAAATCAATGTATTCAAGCCTTTGATGTGAAATCAGAGGTGTAGCCCCATGATCCGTGATTTCGCTGAGTATCTCTGATGGAAGGCTATTTTTCCCGAATACTTCTGCATAGGCAATATCATAAGGGTTGTCTTTTACAGGAATATTCTCAGCATCCCAAGTAATATAAAAGATAATGCCACTTAGAAAAACCGTAATGAAGACGAGGAAGGTGATGAGAGAAAGTACTATTTTGGAGCGTCCAAGAGTATAGTTCAAATCGGAGCTTAACATTAAATGCTTATGATAAGCTTTCGTAGATCGCGAAAAGATGAATTTCATCCAGTCACCAAGACCTGACAGCAGCAAATAGATCCCCACCATACTTACGCCCAGATTGATTAACATCATACGGGTATTATCAGGACTGTAATGAGTAATCATATCATAAACGGAGATCGCCAGTAGTACAACTCCGATGATCCCTGTGATTTTACCATGAAGAAGGCTACGTTCTGCGGTTCTGGATTCTTTTAGAAGGCGTACAATGTTGTATCTCAGCGTTAATAATAATTGGATTCCAATCACAGCTATGTAAATAATCCCGAAGAATTTAATGGTATACAGATAACTTTCCAGCGTAAGTGAAAAAGAACTGTCCCCTATATTAACAAACAACGAGATGAAGAGAAAGAAAAGACCGGAGAAGACCGACCCTGCACCTAAACCCGTGAGAATCGAAGCTAATGCGATCATGCTATTTTCTAATAAAATAATTTTACGGATATTGTGGCTCGTCATTCCAAGAATCATTAACAGCCCAAAGTCGCTTTTTCTAAATTTCAAAAAGGCCGTTTGCGCATATCCAATAAATAGAACAGCAAACACTCTCATAACCAAGAAAGGAGCATATAAATTACCGGACACCATCCCATTCACTTGATAGGGGTCATTAAAATCAGGGTTCGTATACAGGGAGTGAAAGGCGAAAAATACCATAATCGTAAAGCTGCTGCATAGGAAAAATAACAAATACCTTCTAAGGTTCGCCTTAAAAATCTGAAAAGCCATTCTCCTAAAGGTCATCTTCTCCCCCTCCAATGAAGGCCAGATTCTCCAGAATCCTATCAAAAAATGCGCTCCGCTCTTTATCTTCCCTAGTAATCTCAAATAGCATCTTCCCATCTTTGATAAAGAGCACGCGATTACAATAGCTGGCCGCAAAAGGATCATGTGTGACCATCACAATTGTTGCTCCTTTCAGAGCATTCAGTTTGGCGAAGGTCTTCATCACTATACTGGAGGATTTGGAATCCAAATTTCCCGTTGGCTCGTCCGCAAAGATCACCTCCGGATCATTAATAATCGCTCTGCTAATCGCCGCTCGTTGTTGCTGTCCTCCTGAAACCATATACGGATATTTATCCTTCACCTCGCCCAGATCAAAGAGTAATAACGTCTCATCTGTCTTGGTATTGATGTCGTCTGCCTCTTGGTCATCCAGAACCATGGGCACCATTATATTTTCCCGTAGGGTCAGGCTATCCAGCAGATTGTAATCTTGAAAAACGAACCCCATTCGTTGCCGGCGAAACAGTGCAAGCTCGTTCTTAGACATCTCGCTTATACTAGTCTCTGCAATCTGGACTACCCCACTATATTCCGTGTCGATCCCGCTAAGGATATTCAGCAGTGTCGTTTTACCGCTCCCCGAAGGCCCCATAATTGCTACAAACTCTCCGCTGTCCACACTCAGGCTTATGCCGTTTAGCGCCCGAAACACATTCATTTTAACCTTGCCTTTATATTCTTTTGAGAGATTCTCTACCTCTAGAATAGGCATGCTCGCACCGTCCCCTTCATAGCTTGTAGGATTAACATTAAATGTAATTATGTTATTCCTGTAAATACTATAAAACTAAGTGAAGAGAACGGTTGTTAGATTGCTCACAGAACAAGAAAACTTGATTCCTCCTCTATCCTTTCCGATAGCGTTAAAATATTCCGCGCGCCCAGCAGATGCGTCGCATCCACATTTAGCTCTTATATAAGCAACAAACTAGAGCATCCCATCATCAGTGCACCTATTTTAAGCACACTCATCCTCCATCTTCTGACCATTCGAGACAACCCACTTGGGATGAAACCCTAGGTTTACATAAAAAAGCGTTGGTGGATTTTCCTCCTACCAACGCCTTTGGTAATAATTTATTCATTAAAATTGTTCGTCCAACATCCCCGTAACCTCCATAATCTTCGAGGCTAACAAGAACGAAGGAACTACATAATCCACGCACCCGAGCTCAACTGCCGCTTCAGGCATTTCATTTACAATCGAAGTCTCTTGCGATTCTACAAGAGTAGATTGGGCGCCAGCATGTTTGGCATTCAGCATGCCTCTCGAGCCATCGCTTCCCCTTCCAGTCATTAGAATCAAATGCTGCTTCAAGCTTTTCAGTCCAGAAATCGATTCGAATAATATATCAATGGATGGACGGTATCCGTTCACTGGGGCTTTCTTGTGAAGTTTGATTCTACATACTTGTCCTTGCTGAACTACGGTCATATGACAATTACCAGGTGCAATATATGCCGTTCCGCCATGTACCAATTGATCATCTTTCGCCTCAACCACCCGTACACTTGAGAATCGATTCAATCGTTCTGCTAATACTTTCGTATACTTGGGTGGCATATGCTGAACGATTAACAAAGGATATGGGAAGTTTGCCGGGAGCGAGCTAATTACGATTTCAAGCGCCTTCGGGCCACCAACTCCACATCCTATGGCTACGATTTGATCGAATTCTTCCATACACCCGCTCTTAGAATTGTCTTCTGCCTGTTGTCCTGTCATCACTTTCGAAACAGTAATATTGTTAAGAATAACGGTTCTCAAAGGAATTTGAGCAGCTTGTTTGATTTTGAATATTAGCTCGTCTTTTATTTGGGATAAATCAGGCCCATGGAATTGTGTGGGCTTGGATATAAAATCTACAGCTCCGTTCTGTAGACCTGTGATAGTTGCTGTTATTCCATCCTTTGATCCCGAGCTTAGGATAAGGATAGGGGTTGGACGTTGCGACATAATACTAGAGAGCGCTACTAAACTATTCAATTCTGGCACTTCTATATCAATCGTCACGACATCAGGCTTGAGTTCTTGAACCATACTAACCGCTTCGGATGCATTTCGAGCTGCTCCAATGACCTCGATCATTGAATCCTCCGCAATAAGGTTCGAGATCTGTTTACGCATCATTACTGAAGTAGCTACAACGAGCACCTTTAACTTTTGCACTACTTCTCCTCTCCTATCAATGATGATCCCCATGACACTGTTTATTTAACTTTAAAAATAGATACGAGTGCATTTAGTTCCTCCGCAAGCTGTGCTAATGCATTAGCCGTCGTTGCCGTTTCACTACTGCTTGCCGCCATTTCTTCCGTTGCTGCCGATATGCTCTCGATCGAGTACAACACCTCTGATGACTGCGCGGCCTGTTCTTCACTGGCAGCAGCGATTTCTGTTACTTTATGAGCGGTATCGTTCACCATAGAGAGAATATGATCAAAGGCTTCCCCATTTTTTTGTGAAAAAGCTACGCCTTCGACTACAGCCTTTACACTATGCTGCGTATTTTTCTGCATTTCTTTAATAATGTCCGTGACTTGCTTAGTAGCCTCACTGCTCCGCTCTGCTAGCTTTCTTACTTCATTCGCTACAACGGCAAAACCTCGGCCCTGTTCACCAGCACGAGCCGCTTCTATAGCTGCGTTAAGAGCCAGCAGATTTGTCTGTTTTGCAATATCATCAATGACCGCAATGATCTCACCAATTTTATCTGAGCCTTCTTCTAGTCTAGACATTTGGTTGTTAAGTAACGTCATCCCTTGAATGGAGTCAGTAACCACCGCACCTCCATCCTGAGCAATACGCATCGTATGATCTGACAGCTCTGAGGCTTGCTCTGCACTCTGAGCTACTGAATTAATCGCTTCAGACAATTCCCGGAACAACTCATTCATTGTTTGCGCTGCAGTTGCTTGACTCATGCTGCCGCTAGCTACTTCCTCAGTACTTGCTGATATTTGCTGTGCTGCCGCCGAGACACTTTCTGCAGAGGACAAAATCCCCCCCACAGTATGCCTTAAGTTCAGAACCATTTCATTCACAGAATTCGCAAGTTTGCCGATCTCATCCTTAGAATTCAGATTCGATGTTTCGCTTAAGTCTCCATTGGCTACTTTACCTAGCAGGCGCATCACTTGATTAAGAGGCCGTGCTATAATTTGCGAGATTAGATAGCCAAAACCCACGCTGATTAAAAGTGCAATGATAGTAACACTAAAGGTAATCAACCGAGAGGATTGATATAATTCATTCGCATTATCACTGGATTCCTGTGCCTGCTTCATATTGATGTCAATTAAACCTTGCAAGAAATTCGTCATCTCCGTAGTGGCCAGCTGTAAATCGCCTGTCAGCAAATAATTCGTATATTCTTCATTACTAATGATCTTCTTATCCAATTCAATTGCATGATCCACGCTGGTGGTATAGCGTTGCCAGATCTCAGGATAATCCTTCATTTTCTCTAATTCTTCTTCTCTCAATCTTGTCTTACTATATTTACTCATGATGTCTTCAATGCTTTGGACATTCTTATGTAATTTATCCCGATATTCTTTTTTCTTCACCTCGGTTTGGGCCATCGTATTTATATCCCGGATGTTTATCCTATTCGTTAAAAAAAGTTCATTCGCTTCACCGAGATAGGCAATCGGTGTTAAGCGATTTTTATACATATCCTCGATGGACTCATCCATCTTACTCAAATTACTTATTCCATAGAATCCTACAAAGCATAAAATGACTGATACCAACACAAATGCTGAGATTAGCTTCACTGCTGTTCTCAAATTATAAAACCATTTCATCCTTCTGCACCTCATTACGTTAGTCAATTTTTAGTAATTCTTAGGAACTATTTCATCATAAACGGTAAGCAGAATATGGTAACCGAAAATAAATGGCGTGAGCACGCAAAATTATTGCGTACCTCCGCAATGACGCGCAAAACAAAAAATCCCGCCTCACTATCTAGTGATCGGGATTTCAATCTATAGAATTGTTACGTATTTTCACAATGAATTAGTAAAATCTGATTCCTTCAATATTCCGAGCCGTTTAGCCTTTATAGCCGCTTCAATTCTAGATTTCACATTTAGCTTTTGGAACAAATTCGTTAAACTATATTCTAGTGACCGCTGACTCATAAGCACAATCTCCGCTATTTCCTTATTACTTTTTCCTTTTGCAATTTCCGTCAGCATTTCATGTTCTCTTTTGCTAATCATGGAGGTTGCTTGTTCATCATTGATCTCTAAACCTTTAGGAGGTACTTTTCTTAACTGCTTTACTAAGGTCCGCGGTAGAATGACTTCCCCTCTTAATGCACATCGTACCGCTGTAATCAACTGCTCTCTATTGGTTGTTTTTGAAATAAACCCAAAGATCCCCGATTCGATCATCAGGTTAAATTTGTTAGTAAATTCATATCCGGTGTAGATTAAGATAGTCGCATCCGCGTTCATTATTAATACTTGCTTCGCCAAATCAATCCCATTCACATCCGCGATATGAAGATCAAATAACATTACGTCAAAGGAATGACTACTCACTATTTCAAGCACTTCATTCGCTGAATTAGCTAGAGTAACCTTCATGTCTCCCTCTTGCTCTAATATCATTCTAGTCCCTTCCATAACAGATGGATGATCATCCACTAACAATATTTGAATCATGCCTATGACTACCCCTCTATCCAATTGTTATGCCGCATGATTAATCTGCAGGTATAGATATATTGACCGCTAATCCCTTTTTATCTGGCGAGTGAAATACTATTGTCCCATCCATACTTCGAACTCTTTCCTTCATCCCATAAATCCCCATACTTGTAAGTGAATCCTCACCAAATAAATTCATTCCGATTCCGTTATCTTTATAATCCAAATGAATATGATTGTCTTCACTAGCTAAGGTGATGCGTACTTCTGTCGCAAAAGAATGCTTTGCTGCATTAGCCAAAAGTTCTTGCACAATACGGTACAGGCCTATAAGCACTTCATCATCTAACTTATGTGTGAATCCTTCAGACTCGAAATAAATCTGATAGTTGGTACGTAGCTGCGTAAATTCAAACAACGTCTCCAGCGAGGAGATAAGACCTTCATTGATTAATGCAGGAGGTCTGAGCTCGTTACAAATAATCCGAAGTTGATAAATAACATCTAGTAACCCTTCTGCAATCTGTTCTAGCAGTTCCCTAAGATCCCCATTGATGGACTTTTCACCTAACAGTAGATCCAACTTACGATACCAGATAATCTGTTCTTGAAGCGCTGAGTCGTGTAAGTCCTGAGCAAGTCTTTTTCGCTCATTCTCGGATAAATTAAACATAAATCGGAGAAGCCATGTAGGCGCCACTTGCTTGGAAGCTGCTAGCTCAAGATCCTTCGTTAAATCTTCGATAAGCAAAAAATGATCAAAGAGAACACTGACATAACGGGTAATCGTCTCCAGCCACACTCGAATAGAACCGATTTCTAGTAAAAGCGTCTTCTCGTTAATCGACAACAAGTAGCTTTTTCCTCTGGACTCCCCGATCTTGAGTGAATACCCTTGCTCAGTCTCTATAATTTCACATAATTTATCATGGTTAGATTCAACTGCGATAAATTTTATATTTGTTATCTGCAGAGTTTCTCTGACTTCTCTAAGCAACCGCTGCTCCATATGACTAATCTTCATCACACCAAAAAGATCTTGGGAGAACTGATCGAGACTCATTTGCAGGCGAAAATACCGTTCCTCACTCTCTCGTATAATCTGCTCTGTATGTTCTCTGTCCTCATCTGCTTTTTTTCGATCGCTAATATCCCTAAATATAGAGATACATGCGACTTTTCCTTTATACAAAATGGAGCTAGCTGTTACCTCTACATCGATAATCGTTCCATCCGAACGTACGACCTTTTGTTCAATAGGAGCTATGATCTTATAGGGTTCTTTATAGATCTCTCGCATGCGTTCTTTCGACAGCCGCAGATACTCCGGGTGCGCCCAATTGAAAATATTTTTACCAATCAATTGACTCTCATCGCTAACTCCAAATAATCCAAGACAAGAGAAATTTACATAAACAAACTTATAATCGCTATGCAGAACAACCGCTTCAGGCGACATCTTGATCAGCTGCTGATTGAACTCCTCGCTTTCCCTTAATTCATTTTCCATTTGGACTCTCTTAGTAATGTCTCTTGCTACAATTACGATACTCATTACTTCTCCATCCTCATCTAGAACAGGAGTAGCAAGACATTCTAAATTTAAGATATAACCTTTTGTGTGAATAAAACGATTGTAAAACATCTTGCTTGCTTTTGTCCGAAAAATATTTGATATCTGTTCACGCAAGCTTTCTTGCTCATCTGGATCGATATACTTAAGTATGGTAGTGTCTTTGATTAGCCCTACAGGAATACCGATTAGGGTTTCGCAGGAAGGCGAGGCTACAATGAAATTTCCTTTCTGATCCAGTACCCCCATCATATCCTTCATGTTATTAATAATAAGTCTGTACTCTGCTTCACGCTGTGCCAGCTTATGTTCTACTTCTACTGTTGATGTTATATCTTTAGCGACCACAAAAGCACCTACAATACGACTATTCACATAAATAGGGATATTTTTCATAGTCCAGTGGCTCACTGTTCCATCCTTACGCGAAGAGGCAACAACATAGTGCTGAGCAGATCCCCGTACTGTTCTTTCAAAAAAATCCGACATCCTCAGTATATTTTCTACTCCAAATAGATTCGTGATGCACAAGTTCTCTCCGACCATATTTAAAGCTTCTCCAGTAATCTGCTCTGCTGCGGAATTGATTGCCAAAATATTACCTTGCAGATTCACCTCGCATACGACGTCTGAGTTATAGTCAAATAAGGATTTATAGCGCTGTTCACTTTTGAGTAATGCCTCCTTCATTAACTTTCTTTCAGTGATATCTGCCAAGATCCCGTCTAGCCGAACAACCGCTTGGGATTCATCTAGACTGGGTATGATTCTGACCTGTAGCCATCGAGGCTCGCCACTTGCGTGGATAATCCGATATTCACTAAGTTGTGGAATCCCTTGACCAACCGATGATATTATCTCTTGAATCAGGGGGTTTTCTTCTTTATGCGCAATACGGAACCAAAAATCATCCTCTTTCGCCTGTTCAACGGAATAACCAGTGATATTGTGAACCGCATCCGATACAAACAATACTTTCTTTGCAACATAATCAAAAGACCAAATCGCCACGTCAAGGTTAGAGAACATCTGTTGATACAAAGAAAAGGTGCTTTCTAATTGAATTTGCGCCGTTTTTTGTTCAGTAATGTCCAGCATAATTCCATCTATTCGGCAAACCTTGCTCTCCTTATTCAGGATTGGCGTGCCAATACTTTGAACCCACTTCAGTCCTTTAGCAGGTAGTTGCATCCGATACTCAAGACAACTGATATGACCAGCATTTAATCTTTCCATGTAGGCATCATATCGATCAAGATCCGCTACATTCACAAGTTCCCGCAAAAAATTGGGGTTGTGCGGTTTAGTCTTACTTGTGCAACCAACCCATTCCTCTAAAATATTCGACATCGTCAGCAGATTTTCTTCCATATCCAAAGACCATGTGATCACATTCTCGTCACCGAGTGAATCCATATTGAGATCACCTCCACATAAAAAGCCCCCCCTTTTCGGGGCGGCTTTTTGTTCTAATTCGCTAATTTATAAGCGTCATTACATGAATAACTTTATCCTACTATTGAGCAATCTGCTCACGGATATTCTGCAATATTTTCTTCTCCAGCCGGGATACCTGCACTTGAGAGATCCCTAGACGACTAGCGACCTCTGACTGCGTTTGATCACGATAGTAGCGAAGATAGACGATCAGACGTTCACGTTCACTGAGGCCTCCGATAGCTTCATTTAATGCCAGCTTATCGAACCAACGCTCCTGTGATTCGTCAGCGATTTGATCAATCAGCGTGATTGGATCTCCATCATTCTCGAACACCGTTTCATGGATAGAAGTCGGTGGCTTATTGGCTTCTTGGGCGAATACCACTTCTTCGGGTGTAACCCCTAGCGCTTCCGCAACTTCACCAATCGTAGGCAGACGATCAAGCGTTTTAGACATTTCGTCCTTCATCTTACGAACTTTATTAGCCATTTCCTTAAGGGAGCGACTGACCTTCAAGGTGCCATCGTCACGAAGGAAACGCTGAATCTCACCGATAATCATCGGCACTGCATAAGTGGAGAACTTGACCTCATAGCTGAGGTCAAATTTATCAACGGACTTCAAGAGTCCAATGCAACCGATCTGGAACAAATCGTCAGGCTCATACCCGCGGTTCATAAACCGCTGCACCACCGACCATACCAGTCGGATATTACAGCTTACAAGCGTGTCGCGGGCAAGACTATCTCCGGCCTGACTGAGCGCGATAAGACGTTTGACCTCCGCATCGTCCAAATAGGTCGGCGGAGCTTTTTTTGACTCTGCATCCATGGCTCCAACCCCTAATTGTATAAAGCTTTTTTCGAGACGATGGTTTTCTTCATTGAGATAGAAGTACCGTGTCCCGGTTCACTAGTGACTTCAAATTCATCCATGAAATTCTCCATAATAGTAAAGCCCATGCCCGACCGCTCCAGCTCTGGCTTAGAGGTATACAGCGGCTGTTGCGCCAGCTCCAAATCCTCAATGCCGCGTCCTTGATCCTCAATGGTTAGATGTACCGTTTCGTTGTCCAACGATGCCGAAATGGTCACAATACCTTCCGGATCACTATCATACCCATGAATAATACAGTTGGTGACCGCTTCCGACACGACTGTCTTCAGATCATTCAGCTCGTCCATCGTAGGATCAAGCCGGGAAACGAACGCCGCTACGACTACACGCGCGAACGATTCGTTCTCCGAGCGTGCAGCGAACTGCACGTTCATGAAGTTACCAGCCTTACTATTTGTCATAACGCAACCTCCAAATCCGAGAGTGCAGTACTCTCGTCGTCATATAGGGGCATGATTTTGAACAGGCCTGACATTTCCAGCAGCCGCTTCACAGGTGCCGTTGCATCACACACAACCATTTTTCCACCTTTACTGTGGATCAGTTTATACCTTCCCAGAATCACGCCTAGGCCTGAACTGTCCATAAACTGCAGATGCTTAAGACTAAGAACCAAATGCGATACCTGACCACGCATAATCGCTTCATCCATATCCATTCTTACAAAATCGGCTGCGTGATGATCCAACTCCCCTGATAAACGGACAATCAACACACCCCTGTGATGCTCCATCTCCACATGAGAATTCATGCTTGCCACTCTCCTCTTCGTTGCTTTGAAAACTGACCTTGAAAGACAGTACCTATTCCCTTCAAGGACAAGGTTTTCTACGCGGCAAATCAGGAATCCTGCCTCACGACAAAACTAGAAGAAAACCCCTATGAATCTACAGAGTACATGGGTGTAATCTACAAAAAAACTGTTTTTAATCTACGCCGAACATCGAGCCAGTTGTGCGCTTAAAGAGCTTCCACCAGCCCGCTTTCGCCACAGCTTCCCCTGCTTTTAAATCATATTCCTTAATCACTTGGGTTCCTTGGTAGACCACTAGCTTACCCACAGATTGACCTTCAGCTACTGGAGCCTTCACGCTTTCCGGTAATACTAGTTCGTGGCGGATGCCTTCTTGAGTCACACCTTTTTTCAAAAGAACACTGTACGTCTCTTTGGCTGTTATCGGTAACTCGGATTTTACGCCCTTTTCAATCTTTAGGGTGCCGATCGCATCCCCTTCTTTGTGGATCGTGTGTACTTTATATTGCGAGAACAGGTAATCGAACATGCCTGAGACTTCACTATTGCGCGTCTTTGTGTTCGGCTCGCCTAGTACAACAGCGACAGCACGTAGGCCATCTCTTGCTGCTGTAGCAGACAAACAAAATTTTGCCTCTGCAGTATAACCTGTCTTCAAACCATCAGCACCAGTGTAGAAACGCACCAGCTTGTTCGTGTTCACCAACCAGAACGGTTTGGTTGAATCCTTACGTAAGTAATCCTGATAGGAACCGGTATATTTTATAATTTGATCATGCTTCAAAAGCTCACGACTGATGACCGCAATATCGTAAGCTGAGGAATAGTGATTGGCGGCTGGAAGACCGTTGCAGTTGGCAAAATGGGTATCTTTTAGACCCAGCTCCTCTGCACGTTTATTCATCAGATCGACAAAAGCACTCTCTGAACCAGCTATTTTCTCCGCCATCGCCACAGAAGCATCATTACCAGAAGCCATAGCGATACCTTTGAGCATATCGTCTACCGACATTTCTTCACCAGGCTCCAGGAAAATCTGTGATCCGCCCATAGAAGCCGCATATTCACTTGTTCTCACCTTATCAGTCAGCTGCAGTCTTCCTTCATCCAGCGCTTCCACCGTCAGTAACATCGTCATAATCTTCGTAATACTTGCGGGAGGCAGCTTATCATGGCTGTTCTTCTCATAAATAACGGTTCCGGTACCAGCGTCCATCAAAATAGCAGAACGTGCTCCCGGTGCGAGGTCTACAGCGGCAGCATTACTGCCAGAGTCCTTGGTTTTTTCTTCTGCATAAGCGCCTGACATAGGTCCTAGAACCGATACAGCGATACAGACCACAAGCACAGCAAAACGCATTTTTCTCACAATGGTTCCCCTCCTGAACGTTAACCTTCATATCACAGGTACTGTGTTCCAGTTTCGTCAGAAAGGGTGGAAATTATTCCATTTTTAAGGAAATAACCACAATTATTTATCTCAAGAAGGAAGGATGTCATCAATTAAAAAAAGCCCAGCAGCAGTTGCAGAGCATTTTTATTATAGGGGAGATTAAATAATATTTCAAATTTAAAGTATTCCCATTTTTTTCGTTCTCATTTTAGGACTTTTAAAGGTAAATCGTAGGCTTTCACGAATGCTATCTATGAACCTATAACTGTCTTACAGAGGAGAAATACGAATGAACCCACTTGAAACTTATATTGAAACAGAAGCAAAACAGAACGATTTCTCAGGCGTAGTACTAGCAAAACAATATGATAAAGAAATCGCCAGCAGCTGTCACGGTTATGCCAATAAGTCGGATAAGCGCGAAAACAATATTCATACTCGGTTCGGGATCGCTTCCGGGTGTAAAATATTCACAGCAATTGCCGTCTCTCAACTTGTCGAAAGGGGATTGATTTCTTTCGAAAGCAGATTATCAGACTATCTGAAAAAGGTAGAGTTCCCTCTCTTTAGTTCTGAAATCACCATACATCAGTTGCTTACGCATAGCTCTGGGATTCCAGATTATTTTGATGAAACAATCATGGATGACTTCGAAGAATTGTGGAAGACACAACCTATGTATACTTTACGGCAGCTGGAAGACTTTGTACCGATGTTTCGAAACCTCCCCATGATGTGGACCCCTGGTGAACGATTCCACTACAACAATGCCGGATATATCGTGCTAGGTCTTCTGGTGGAGGATTTAAGTGGAATGTCCTTTTCCGATTATGTGGAGCTTCACATCTTTAAGCCTTGCGGAATGGAGCAATCCGGTTACTTTACGTCAGATGCCTTACCAGCCAACTGTGCACTAGGATACATAGAGGAAGAAAACGGTAGCTGGAGAAGCAACATCTATTCAATCCCGGTAAAAGGAGGCGCTGACGGTGGAGCTTTCGTTACCGCTCCCGACATGCAGTTATTTTGGAACGGGCTAATGAACCATACCCTTTTGAGTCCAGTACTCACTTCATTGTTGCTTACTCCCCACATACATGTGGATGGTGAAGGCTATTATGGTTATGGTGTATGGATCACCCTCCGAGAAGAAAAAGTGTTCAAGTTTCACATTATGGGCTACGATCCCGGCGTTTCCTTCCGATCGGCTATCTATCCGGCTAGTGGAGAGACTGTGGTCGTATTATGTAATACAAGCAGCGGGGCTTCTCAGATTTTCAATCTTATCGATAAGCATTTTGTAGCTGCTCCGTCAAAAACATAAAACAGCGAGCCTCCTATTACGGGAGGCTCGCTGTTTTACTGTCTATTTCAGGTCTTTGTCATGACAATAATTATATTTCCTTGGCTAGTACCGTGTTACCCCATCCTTCGTAACAAGCGCGAATACCAGTGGTAATGGTGGAACCGATTCAGAAGTAATGCGGTAAGCTTCTAATACCTTGCCCTCAGCTTCCTCTACTTTCTTATCACTGGCATCATTGATATGCAATACTGCAAGTGTATCCCCAATCTCTACAGCATCTCCAACTTTTTTAGAGAGTTGAATACCTACAGCCAAATCTATTACAGATTCCTTGGTTTCACGTCCTGCACCAAGCAACATAGCAGCAATGCCGATTTCTTCTGCTTGAATCCCCTCAATGTAACCCTTAGTCTTCGCTTTCACTTCAATGAATCGTTTAGCAGCAGGGAGTTTCTCCGGATCATCGATTTGCGAAACATCTCCGCCTTGCGCACTCACGATCTGTTTGAATTTCTCCAGCGCTGTGCCATCTTCAATATGTGTCATCAGAATCGAACGAGCCTCCGCTTCATCCTTGGCTTTACCGCCAAGAACAAGCATCTGGCTGCCCAGAATAAGGCATACTTCCTGCAAGTCTTTAGGACCATGACCCTTCAAGGTCTCGATTCCTTCCTTAATTTCCAGCGCATTTCCGATCCCGTAACCCAGTGGCTGATCCATATCACTGATGATCGCAACGGTATTACGACCCAAATGGGTGCCGATATCCACCATAGCCTGGGCAAGCGCAATAGAATCATCAAGCGTCTTCATAAAAGCACCGCTGCCGGTTTTGACATCCAGTACAATGGCGTCTGCACCCGCTGCAATCTTCTTGCTCATCACCGAACTTGCTATAAGAGGGATGGATTCTACCGTTGCAGTTACATCCCGAAGGGCATACAGCTTTTTGTCTGCAGGTGTAATGTTGCCTGACTGTCCGATTACCGCAGCTCCGATCTCCCCTACTTGATCGAAGAATCGCTCGCGATCCATCTCTACAGAAAAACCAGTGATCGACTCCAGCTTATCAAGTGTACCTCCTGTATGCCCAAGTCCGCGGCCGGACATCTTCGCTACGGGTACTCCAGCAGAGGCTACCAACGGTGCAAGCACCACGGTTGTTTTATCTCCCACTCCACCTGTGGAGTGCTTATCCACCTTAATGCCTGCGATTGGGCTCAAATCCACTTGATCACCGGACATCGCCATTTCCATCGTTAGATCACCGGTCTCCCGTGCGTTCATACCTTGGAAATAAACCGCCATGGCCCAAGCAGAAAGCTGATAATCAGGAACTTCACCTTTACTGTAACCCTGAATTAGGAAGGATATTTCCTCACGACTAAGCTCTCCACCGTCTCTTTTTTTCTGAATAATATCGACAGCTCTCATCTTACACCTGCTCTTCACGGACATTTGCGCGAGCAAATCCGATATATTTTGGTTTCGTCAAATTAAGTACTTTTACAACCTGTTCATGCGTCATTGGCTCAATCATAATTTCTTGAATCATAGATATGACCTCCAGTAATTCAATATGAAGTATCCCAAATTACATTTTCGGAATAAAGCCTAAGACCAGTTTCAAGAAACGTTCACGCACACGTTCTGCAGTTTCCATCACCTCTTCATGATTGAGTGGTTGATCCAGGATTCCCGCGGCCATGTTAGTAATACAGGAGATGCCCAATACCTCAATACCTGCATGACGAGCAACAATGGTCTCCGATACAGTAGACATGCCCACAGCATCGGCGCCTAGCGTACGAAGCATTACGATTTCAGCAGGCGTTTCGTAGCAAGGGCCCAATAGACCTGCATATACGCCTTCTTTGAACTCGAAATTCTGCTGAGCTGCCGTTTCCTTCGCTACCTGGATCAGGCGGCGACTGTAGGCGGTCGACATATCTGGGAAGCGCACACCAAGTGCAGGATCATTAGGTCCTATTAAAGGATTCCGTCCAGTCATATTAAGATGATCCGTAAGAAGCATAAGATCACCCGGTGTGAAATCAGTGTTCACTCCACCAGCTGCATTCGTCACTAGTAAACTGGCTATACCAAGCTCTTTCATAACCCGTACTGGGAATGCCGTTACCTCTGGCCCATACCCCTCATACATATGAAAGCGGCCCTTCATCATCACAACTCGGCGGCCTTCGATCATACCAATTAATAGCTCGCCTTCATGTCCCTCTACAGTAGATACCGGAAAGTGAGGAATCTCATCATATGGAATACTTACTCCATCAGTAATAAGGTCTGCTAGCACACCGAGACCTGAACCAAGGATCAATCCAATTTCCGGAGCCACCGGACATTTGTCTTTTATATAAATGGCTGCTTCTTGAATTTCTTTTTGTGTTAACGCGCTCATGGATGATCCTCCTTCATTGATGTTGCGGAGCAACCCGCAACCCTTTTATTGCAGTTTCGCTAAAAAGCTTGTCCCATACTGCGGCGCCTTTGCACCAAAGTTATCAGCAATGGTTGCAGCTACATCAGAGAAGGTTTCACGAATGCCCAAACTTTCCGGATGTTTAAACCGTGGGCTATAGATTAAGAGCGGCACGTATTCACGGGTATGATCAGTTCCACTATGGATCGGATCGTTACCATGGTCTGCAGAAATAATCAACAGATCATCTTCACCAAGCGTGGATAGAATCTCAGGCAACGCCTGATCGAATACTTCCAGTGCACGGCCATAACCTTCTGGATCCCGACGATGTCCATATAAAGAATCAAAATCCACCAGATTCGTAAACAGAAAACCGTCAAACGGTTGACGAAGCTGCTCAATAGTAACTTCGATTCCATGTTCATTGCTCTTCGTTGGATAAGAAGCTGTAACCCCTTCTCCTGTAAAGATATCGTTGATCTTACCAACCGCGATAACATCCTTACCAATATCAGCAAGCGCGTTCATTACCGTTGGTTCCGGCGGCTTCACCGCATAGTCATGCCGGTTTGGTGTCCGAACGAAGTTCCCTGGTTCTCCAACATACGGACGAGCAATCACGCGACCCACCGAGAATTCTGGAGCCATTGTCAGCTCACGGGCTATTTTACAAGCACTGTATAGTTCTTCAAGTGGAATAATATCTTCATGTGCAGCAAGCTGGAACACGCTGTCCGCAGAGGTATAGACAATCCAAGCACCGGTTTTCATTTGCTCTTCACCGTATTCAACAAGAATCTCCGTACCGGAAGCTGGTTTATTACCGATTACCTTACGACCAGTTGCCGCTTCGAACTTCTCAATCAACTCTGCTGGAAAACCATCAGGATACGTATTGAAAGGAACCTCAATCTTCAGCCCCATTAGCTCCCAGTGTCCGGTCATCGTATCCTTACCTACAGATACTTCCTGCATTTTGCCGTAGTACCCTGTTGGTGAAGTTACAGGCTCTAGTGGTGGCAACGGAGCAATATTAGCTAACCCGAGCTTCTGTAGATTAGGAAGCTTCAAACCAAGAACACGATCCAATATATGACCAAGCGTGTGCGACCCAGCATCACCGAAATCCGCAGCATCTGGTGCTTCACCGATACCAACACTATCTAGAACAATAAAACCAATTCGTTTAAATGAGGACATTGTTGTCTTCACTCCTTTTTTAGTATAGATATTCTTTCGTACCAACAAGAAGAAACGGCTGTACCGTCTTCCAGAAGACATACGCTTCCGAAGCTAGCGATACAATGTACCGCTTATCAGGTATCCGTTTCTGCTAAAAGATAACCTGCGGATCATTCCCCAGTCTATCCTTTCAGTATGATTCCATCATAACCATCTTACTCACAAAAAGCATCTTTACAGCAGAATTATCGAGCTCTAGGATGGTGGCTCTCATATACTTCCTTCATATTCTTACGGGCTATACCGTTATAAATCTGAGTCGTCGAAATATCGGCATGACCCAGCATTTGTTGTACGGAACGCAAATCTGCTCCGCCTTCCAGTAAATGGGCTGCGAAGGAATGCCTAAGTGTATGCGGTGTAATATCCTGCTCAATGTTTGCTTCCCGCGCATATTTTTTTATGATTTTCCAAAAGCCTTGCCGGGTTAATCTTCCGCCTAGACTATTCAGGAACATGGCTGGTTCCTCCTGGTGATCACGAAGCAGCTTGTCCCGCATCAGTGAAGTGTAAGCCGATACACTCTCAGCTGCAAGGGTGCCAATGGGAACTACCCGCTCCTTTCCAGAAGTTCCTGTACAACGCGCAAATTTCATATCCGTGTGCACATCATCCACGTTAAGTGAGATTAATTCAGAGACCTTAATACCTGTTGCATAGAGTAATTCCAGCATAGCCTTATCGCGCATTCCTTGTGGCGTACTTACATCCGGCGCAGCCAATAATTGCTCTATTTCCGAAATGGTAAGCACCATAGGAGGTTTCTTATCAGGCTTCATGGTCTCCATGTCCAATGTTGGATCCTGCTCAATCAAACGTTCCTTCAGCAAGTAATGAAAAAAAGCACGGAGGGACACTGCGTTCCTGTTCAATGTTGCAGTTGCTCGGCCAGCTCCGCGTAATGAGCCAAGATATAATATCACATGCGATCTTCGGATCTCATCAGGCTGACTAGCCCCCCGCTCTTCAGCGAACTCCAGAAACTGCGATACATCCCTACCGTAAGATTCCAGGGTATTCGGGGACAAGCCTTTATCTCCGGACAAATAATGTAAAAACGGCTGCAAGTGTGACTTCATTATTTCACGCTCCTGTCCTGGCGCAGCTACTCATAGTGACTTCCTGCAGCACATTCAGCATGAGGGCTCTGCAGATGTGTACATTTAGTATACGCTGCATGAATCCACCTTGTTTTCTTCGACATTCTTCTCGCTTGTTCCTGCTTCCTGAGAAGCTTTCATTCTCCATACCAGTAATAGAAGCGCAAACGCTGTCTTGTATCCAGACCATCATCACCACGATCGGCATGATCAAAAGCCCGAACAGCAGTGCCTTCAGGAATTCCATAATTCTCTATCGGACTGATCCATTCACCAAGCCAGCTCATAGCACTGTAAAGTAAATAGCTTAGAGCTACAAACATGATCATAAAATACAGCTTTCGAACGGTTTTGGGCACAGAAACGATCATAAGGACGCCTCCCTTTAACATACAGTTAAGATCTGCTCGTCCTTCACCTTATGCACTAAAACGGACTGATATGTATACCTCCAATAGACCAATCATTTAAAAAGCTCTCTCCGGTAAAAAAACCGGGGAGAGCTTATGAAGTGAATTTCATTATAAGATGACTTAGGACGGATTTCCGTTTGAATTATTCTTATCACTACACCGATAGCATATCCCATGAAAATCAAGTCTATGATCAAGCACTGAGAAATTAAATTCTTTCTCCAATCGCTCTTCTAGCGGACCTAGCCAATCCTCGCGAATCTCATCCATACTACCGCATTGCACACAAATTAAATGATGATGATGGTGCTTCGCAGTATCTGTTCGCAGATCATAACGGGCGACACCGTCACCGAAGTTAATCTTTTCTACGACGTGAAGCTCGCTAAGAAGTTCCAGGGTACGATATACAGTCGCAAGACCGATCTCGGGAGCTTTCTCTTTCACGAGCATAAAAACATCTTCTGCACTAAGATGATCTTCCTCATTCTCCAGCAGCACTCTTAAGGTCGCTTCCCGTTGGGGTGTAAGCTTGTATCCTTGGGATTGTAACTGTTGCTTAATTTTGTCTATTCGAGCTTCCATTGTCTCCCTCCCCCTTGGAAAATTACCTCACCGGTCTTCAAACCACTTCTTCCATTATAGGGGGTGTCGCTTTGAGAAGTCAAACGCTTTTACTGCAAGCCCAAGGTAGTCACTGCTTGTACAAGTGAAGGTGTAACCCAGCGCATCATGATCGGCGTAACATAGGTCTCAAAGCTAGAAATGCCCAGAATCAACAGAGCCATCACAAGTGACAATATCGTGTACATCGTAAAAGGTCGAGTTATTGGCGTCCGGCGTTGTCCTAACACTCGGCTACGAATCATCTGCAAGGAAAAGGCGATCGCTGCTGCACTACTTAGTAACAACACAGGGATCAGTACCAGATTGTGCGGAGCCACAGAGACTAGTGCGAACAGCATCCCGTGCCAAGAATATTGACTGACTAGACAACCGACTGTAAAGCCGATCAGTACCCCTTTTAAAAAATCAAGAATCAAGATTCCCGGCAACCCAATGACTGATAATCCAAGGATCCAGATCAGCCCAATCCATTTTAAGTTTAAGGCCGCTATACTCCAGTACGAATCAGGTGCTGCAGATAGACCCTGCTGATCAACCGTTACAAAGAAATTCCCTAGATAATCCCCCAGCTCCTGTTGCTGATCCATCGTAAGCGCACTAACGATAAGAGCTCCAAATACAACACCTACCAGAAATAATACGCCGACAAAAATATACAGAGGCGTCTGTTCCTTCATCATCAGCCTTAAATTACGCATCGAGACGTTCCCCTTTCCGGTTACATGTTACACCATATGAGAAAACGTCCCGCGATATGACTTGTCCTTAGGACAGTAACTTTACTTTCCAGGTTGTACGACTTTACCGTATGTTCCTCCACCGCCTGCCGATAGCTCCAAAATTCCAGAGCGGGCCTGGACGATCATCGACGCCAAATCCGCACCTATAACGCTGGCAATTTCCGCTTCACCACAACCATGTAAAATGTTCATCTCAGTTCCAAACGCTTGCAGTAACGCGTTCATTTTCGCCTTCCCTAACCCCGGGATAAATTCAAGCGGAACCTGATAATGATAGGGTGGACGATCAGCAGGTACTATCGGTGTCTTGCGGTCCGCAATATCTAAGATCCGGTCGAATACACCTCTAACCAGCTTAAGACTGCCACAATACTGGCAGCGTTCCGATGTGACATATGCTTCGTCAATAATACTGCCACAACCTCCGCAGTAGGTTCGGTGGTATTTACCAAGCCGGGGGTTAAGTCCGAAATTGGCAGTTACCTTCCGCCCTTCCTTACGTTCTAGTGCGAGTCGTAGTTCAGCAAAAGAAGGTCGTGCCAACGCCATGACATTATACTCACGGCCTAGTTTGCCCAGTGAATGCGCATCAGAGTTCGTTAGGAATGTGAAGTCATCCAGCTCAGAAAGATAACCCGCCATTTCCGAATCTGCACTCAGCCCTAGCTCAACTGCTGCTATGCGATCCAGATCAAAGATGTCTGCCATACGCTCCGCTGCACAGCCGTACAAGCCCTTGTGAGGCGTGAAAATATGTGCAGGGATAAGAATGCCTCCCCGCCCATAAATCTCATCCTGAAGCTCCCTAGCCGGAGCATACAGGCGCTGGGAACTTAGATTCACATTCCGCATATAGCGGCTCATCCACGCACTAAAATCGGTCATGCGCTCCAAGTCCGGCATGTAGGCAAGCACATGGCACTCTTTTCGCCCAGGCTCGCGGATTTCAATCTCTGTTCCCAGAATGATCGTAGTCCCTCGGTAAGCAATCCCTCCACCTTCAGCTAACGTCATCTCTCCAGATTCCAAGGAACGCTCCATATCACGTAGAACGCCTGGTGAATGACTATCAATAATACCGATCATTTCCAGTCCCTTGCGCTCTGCAGCCTCTTTGGCAATGCCTGCAAAGGTAAGCTCGCGGGAGCCGCTGATTTTGACCGCTTGTCCTTCCGACGTTCGTCCAATATGAACATGCAAATCGCAATAGAAGCTCTTCAGTTCAGTTATTAATTCCATTGGCCAGTCAGCGTGTATAGATGCCAAGCATACACTGCCATCATCGTCTTCGCGTCCGCGATGCGCCCGTCAGCCATATATTGATACGCTTCCTCCAGGGTAAGCTCCGAAACTTCTAGAAATTCGTCCTCGTCCAGGGACATATCCCCTGGCTTTGCATTAGTAGTCACATACAAATGAATAATCTCATCGGCAAAGCCGGGAGAAGTATAGAAGGATTTAAGCAATTTCAGATCTCCACTGTGAAAGCCAGTCTCTTCCTGAAGTTCACGACCAGCCGCAACTAATGGATCTTCACCTTTATCCAGCTTCCCTGCCGGAATTTCTACTTCAGTGCGTTGCATAGGCTGACGGTATTGCTCTACAACAAGCATTTTGTTGTTGTTTAAAGCAAGCACCGCTACGGCGCCGGGATGCTTCACAACTTCACGTGTGGCTGTATTTCCATCAGGCAGTCTCACTGTGTCCACCTGTAAAGAAATAATCTTCCCATCAAAAACAGGCTGGGTAGACAATGTCACTTCATCAAGCTCGGGTTTGCTGTGCAAATGTTGTTCTCCCATAAAGTTTCTGGTCTCCTTTTTCTCTATTGTGCATACGGTGTATTATAGCAAACTTAAAGGGAAAGAAGGAATTTCAGATGAACGAAATCTTCAGCCGTACAAGCTCAGCCGCAGTTACAATGGTAGGTAAACCGGAGGAAATCAAAGCCATCTTAGCTAGGTGGATAGAGCGGTATGGGCCCGATATGCCTCTCTCCTACATTCTCTCCCTAAAGGATCAATCCAAGTTCATTCCAACCAAAGCAGGGTAAATTCATTCTTTCCTTTAGGATTTAATCATACATGTGCATCCGAATATAGGGGTGTCCCAAAAGCCAAGAAATGGCTGCTGGGGCACCTCAGTCTTTTTTTTGAGCTATGTTTTAAATCCTATACGCACCTCTTCATAAGGCTAAATCTGGCTGTATTAAACTCCCCATAAAAAATGCAGAGCAGCAATCCTCCATTTCGGTAGGATCACTGCTCTGCTATTTTATAAGACGGTTATCCCTTTACGCTTTCTTTAACAATACTCACTACAAGCTCAGCCACTTTAACGATATCTTCGGCTTTAATCCGTTCCTTAGTGGTATGGATATGCTCGTATCCTACAGCTAGGTTAATGGTCGGAACATCTAAGCCATTGAACACGTTAGCGTCACTTCCACCACCAGAGTGGAACAGACGCGGTGTAAGACCCATAGAAGTGATAGCCCGTTGTGCAAGCTGTACCAATGGATCATTTTCATTAAAGCTGAAAGCTGGATAAATAATTTCACTGCGGAATTCGCATTCTGCACCGTATTCGCGGACAGTGGTCTCCAGTGCTTCACGCATCGAAGCAATTTGATCGCCAACCTTTTCCTGCACGATACTCCGTGCTTCTGCATCCAATTGAACGTGATCGCACACCACATTCGTAGGTCCGCCGCCAGCGAATTTACCAATATTCGCAGTCGTTTCGTTGTCGATCCGTCCAAGCTTCATGGCAGCGATTGCTTTGCTTGCTACTTGAATCGCGCTGATGCCGTCTTCTGGATTAACACCTGCATGAGCAGATTTACCGAAGATTTGCATCGTAATCTTAGCTTGTGTAGGTGCCGCAACTGCAATCGCTCCGACTTCACCATTAGAATCGAGTGCGAAACCGAAGTCTGCATCCAAGTGACTCGGATCCATCGAGCGTGCACCCAGCAATCCAGATTCTTCACCCGCAGTAATTACGAACTGAATCTGACCATGTGGCAATTTTTGCTCTTGAATCACTCTGATCGCTTCGAACAGTGCAGCTAGACCAGCTTTGTCATCCGCTCCAAGAATTGTAGTGCCGTCACTTGTAATCCATCCATCCGCGCCGAGCGTAGGCTTGATATTTTGTCCAGGGACAACCGTATCCATGTGGCAAGTGAACAGAAGCTTTGGTGCAGATCCAACGTTCACAGCCGGCCAGGTAATGAACAGATTACCCGCTCCATGTCCAGTTCTTTCCTGGGAATCATCTTCGGTAACTTCTAAGCCAAGAGCGTTAAATTTGCTCTTGAGCACATCGGCAATCTGCCGTTCATTTCTTGTTTCACTATCAACTTGGACAAGCTCCATAAATTCTTGAATCAATCTGTCTTGTGAAATCACTGGACTTCCCTCTCTTTCGTGAATACGTTACAATGGTTGTACAGAAAGACCATCTTCATGCAATTAACTTAAACTAAATCTAAAGGAGTTACTCATGCAACGTAATAAATGGTTCAAAATCTTCATCTACGTCATGTTGTTCGCCATGATTGCCTCTACGCTCTTTATGGTTATCGAGCCTTTCCTTGCAGGTTAATATCTACACAAGGAACATTGATAATAGCGGCTAGGGACTCCCTTGCCGCTATTTGGCTTGCCTGTTAGTTCGTTATTCAACCTTAAGCCATAGTGCCGAAGAACTCATCCTGCTCTTCATAAGGAAAGTGTCTTAGAAAATACGGAACCAATTCTTTGGCCACATCTTGAAGGTCAAAACGACGACCTGCACATTCTTCTAGGGAGGTTATTCCAAATTCAGTGATACCGCATGGAATAATTCCTTGAAAGCCGTGTCCAGATATCCCTTCAGAAATGTTAAAAGCAAAACCATGGCTAGTTACAAACCCTCTTCGGAATTTGCTTTTGTTAAACTTGACACCAATGGCACAGATTTTCTCGTCGCCAACCCATACCCCTGTATACTCCGGCTTCCGTTCCCCTACAATTCCGTAGGATGCCAAATAATCAATAATCACTGCTTCCAGACTGCGCAAGTACCCGCGTAAATCAACCTTACCTTCTTCACCGAGCATAAGGATCGGATAACCTACTAGCTGACCCGGTCCGTGATATGTAATATCTCCTCCCCGGTCGATTTCAAACAGCGCAATTCCTTTTTCTTTGAGCTGCTCTTCATCTAGAAGAAGATGTTCGGGATGATTCTGTGAACCAATAGTATAGGTAGGCGGATGCTGCAAAAGAATCAATCGTTCCGGTTGCTCACCAGCATCAATGGCGTGCACACTTTCCTTTTGCAGATCCCATGCCTCCCCATACTCCATAATAGGGTCATATGAAATCTGCAGCTTACGATTATCCGAAATATTCATACCGTCAGGTCCCCTTTTTCAGTCTCATGCCTGCACAGTTTGGCTCGTTATTATTTTTTAGTAAAGTTTCGTATCTGGGGTATATCCTTCGATGTTATCCTTAACGCGTTGCAAGAAACGACCGCAAATTACTCCGTCCAGAATCCGATGATCCAGCGACAGACAAATATTAGCCATTGATCGCACACCTATCATATCGTTTATGACCACAGGTCTTTTTACAATCGATTCAAACGTTAAAATCGCTGCCTGTGGATAGTTAATGATTGGATAAGAAAGAATGGAGCCAAATGAGCCGGTATTATTTACAGTGAAAGTTCCTCCCTGCAAATCTTCCAGACTCAGTTTGCCTTCGCGGGTTTTTTGTGCCAATTCATCAATCTCACGTGCCAGCCCGGCAATATTTTTCTGATCAGCCTTCTTAATTACAGGAGTGATAACCGAATCTTCAGTACCTACCGCTAACGAGATATTGATATCACGTTTGACAATAATTTTGTCTACAGCCCAGACAGAGTTCATAATCGGGTAATCCTTAATCGCACTCACAACAGCCTTCATCATGAAAGCCAGATAGGTTAGATTGATACCTTCTTTGCGCTTGAACTCATCCTTATGTTTATTGCGCAGTGCGACCAGATTAGTCACATCTACCTCAATCATTGTCCAAGCATGCGGAATTTCCGAGACACTTTGGCGCATTCTTGTAGCGATTGTATTCCGGATTGGTGTTACATCAATCAGGTATTCCGAACTGCTGCCTCGGCCACCCTCGACTTCAATTGTTGGAATACGAGGAGATTCACTCAAATGTAAACCCGATTGGCGAAGAGGCTCTTCCGTCTTCTTCTTTTCAGCTTGAACGAACTGAGGAGCAGGCGGTTGTGACACCGCTGGTGCAGGTTGACTAGCAGAAATCGAAGCTGGAGATGTAGCTCCGCCACTTTCGATGAAGGTCAGCACATCCTTACGGGTAATTCGGCCGCCCATACCAGTACCCGAAACTAAATTCAGATCGATGTTATGCTCAGCCGCCAAAGTCTGCACCGCAGGAGAGTAGCGTGCACGCATCGTATCGCTAGCAGTTGAATTCGCATTTTGACCCGCAGCATTATTAGCTGCAACTGTGTTTGTGTTAGTCACGTTTACAGCAGCAGGTGCAGTCACAGGCACGGCAATACGACAAATGACTTCGCCGACATTGACAACCTGACCTTCTTCCGCCAATAGTTCACCCATAACTCCATCTATCGTTGAAGGCAATTCAGCATTTACCTTATCTGTAATAAGCTCACATATTGGTTCGTATTGCTCTACCGGATCGCCTGGTTTCTTCAGCCATTTGCCGATCGTCGCCGATACTAGCGATTCCGCCAGCTGCGGCATGATCACGTCAGTCAACTTTTGGTTGTCAGACATCTTTTCACTCCTCAAATGTTTTACGAAGTAAAACTCACTTCGTAAGCATAATCTTTAAGTTTTACGAAGCTTCGCTTCTTAGAAATGCTGCACAGTAAAACTCACTTCGTAAGCATAATCTTAAAAGTTTTACGAAGCTTCGCGTCCACTCCACTATTTTAATATTGCGCCAGTCGAAGCATTTCTGCCTTCACTTTTTCCTTGCTAAGCATGAAGAACTTCTCCATTGGTGGGCTGATTGGCATCGCCGGAACATCGGGACCACAAAGACGGAAGATCGGCGCGTCTAGTTCAAATAGACAATGCTCAGCGATAATTGCCGCCACTTCGCCACCAATACCGCCCGTTTTATTGTCCTCGTGCACAATAAGAACCTTCCCTGTCTCACGAGCAGCAGCTATGATCGCCTCACGATCAAGAGGCTGCAAGGTCCGCAGATCCAGAATATGCGCTGTAATGCCTTCTTCGCGCTCCAATTCTTCTGCTGCTTGCATCGCAAAATGCAATGGCAAACTATAACCAATAACCGTAATATCTGTTCCCTTACGCAGCAGATTAGCTTCGCCAATTGGAACGATGTAATCACCTTCTGGCACTTCTTCCTTGATCAGCTTATAGCACTTTTTGTTCTCGAAGAATAAAACCGGGTCAGGATCACGTACGGCTGCCTTCAATAGTCCCTTTGCATCGTAAGCAGAGTAAGGTGCGACAATCTTCAAGCCTGGTGTACCGAAGAAAATCGATTCCGGACACTGAGAATGGTACAGACCGCCGAATACACCGCCGCCGATAGGCGCACGAATGACAACCGGGCAATTCCAATCGTTATTTGAACGATAGCGGATTTTGGCCGCTTCGCTAATGATTTGATTCGTTGCTGGAAGCATGAAGTCAGAGTACTGCATTTCAGCAATCGGCTTCATACCATACATAGCTGCACCAATCGCCACACCAGCAATAGCTGATTCCGCTAACGGTGTATCCAGTACACGCTCTTCACCGAACTGTTCTTGCAGACCTTTTGTTGTGGTAAATACGCCACCCTTGAGACCCACGTCCTCGCCAAGCACAAACACGGATTCATCGCGTTCCATTTCTTCCTTCATCGCGAGCCGAATGGCATCGATATATTCCATTATAGCCATGGTTTATGCTCCTCCTTTCAGGTCGGAATCACTGTAAACATGCAGCAGTGTATCTTCCGGTTTCGGGAACGGAGCGTTGTCAGCATATTCGATAGCTGCTTTAAGCTCAAGATTGCATTCAGCAATAAGATCTTGTTCTTGCTCGTCACTCCAAAGTCCCAGACCGATCAGGTAATTACGGAATCCTGCTACACCGTCCTTCTTCCAATTCTCATCAACCTCTTCTTTGGTCCGATAAGCCAAATCATTGTCCGAGGTGGAGTGTGGAGATAAACGGTACATCATGGCTTCGATTAACGTAGGACCTTCACCCGCAAGTGCTCTTTCCCGAGCTTCCTTAACGACACGATATACTTCCAGTGGATCATTGCCGTCTACACGCACCCCTGGAAACCCATAACCCAGAGCACGGTCGCTGACCTTACCTCCAAGCTGTTTGTGAGCAGGAATAGAGATCGCGTACTGATTATTCTGACACATGATAATAACCGGTAGCTTATTCACTCCGGCAAAGTTACAAGCTTCATGAAAATCGCCTTGGTTGCTAGAGCCTTCCCCGAAGGTTACAAATGAGACGAATTTTTTCTTTTGCATTTTGGCTGCCAAAGCAAAACCAACCGCATGAGGGACCTGCGTGGTTACAGGACTTGAGCCTGTCACAATACGCAGACGCTTACTACCAAAGTGACCTGGCATTTGCCGCCCACCACTGTTTGGATCTTCTGCCTTTGCGAACACAGACAACATCAATTCACGAGTAGTCATACCCACGGAGAGTACGAAAGCATAATCACGGTAATAAGGTAAAAAATAATCATTCTGCCGGTCCAGCGCAAATGCTGCTGCTACCTGACCCGCCTCCTGGCCAATGCCGGAGACATGAAAGTTAATCTTGCCAGCGCGCTGAAGCAGCAGACTGCGCTCGTCGTATTTACGTGCGAGCAGCATATATCTGTACATATCGATGACCTGGCCGTCGCTTAGTCCAAGCTGCTTATGTCTGTTAATCGTTTCTACAGTATCTTGGGATTCCATAAAGAGATACCTCCTTATTCATAAAGCCTGAGTCTTACAGGATTTAAGACCAATTGTATCCTGATCTTAAAACCTGGTACTAAGACTTGGCTTGAATCTATTATAATCCCTTTCCACCCAAAAAGAAAAGCTAAATCCCGATAGATCTTCCTTCTACAGCTAACATAGCTTCTCCAATGATCTCCGAAAGTGTTGGGTGAGCATGGATGGCCTCACCAACCTCCCAAGGCGTTGCATCTAGCAGTTGAGCCAGTGCAGCTTCTCCGATTAAATCCGTAACATGAGGACCAATCATCTGCACGCCGAGAATATCTCCGCTGCTTCGATCCGCTACAACCTTTACAAACCCGTCCTTCTGGCCGTATACAATCGCCTTGCCAATGGCCGAGAAAGGGTATTTTCCAATCACTACATCATGTCCCATTGCTTTAGCTTCCTTCTCAGTATGACCCACACTCGCTACTTCAGGACGTGTATAAACACAGCGTGGTACAAGATGTGTGTGATAAGGATGAAGTTTCTCACCAGCGAGATGGTTGACCGCCATAATGCCTTCATGGCTGGCGGCATGAGCTAGTTGTAATCCACCGATACAGTCACCAATCGCATAAATATGCGGCTCAGCCGTCTGCATACTAGCATTTACAGCAATAATTCCTTTATCAAAGCGAATATCTGTATTTTCCAGACCAATATTCTCTATATTCGCTACCCTCCCTACGGATACAAGCAGCTTTTCTGCGGATAGACTTTGGGTTTGCTCTCCCTTACGGGCATCGATCGAAATTCCATCGTCCGTTACCTTGCAGGTTGCAGCATCCACTGTAGTTTCAGTCAGTACTTTAACACCACGTTTTTTAAGTAGACGCTGCAATTCTTTAGCTACTTCTTCATCCTCTTGAGGTAGTAACTGACTAGCAGCTTCAACTACCGTAACCTGTACTCCGAAATCAACCAGCATAGAGGCCCATTCCACCCCAATGACTCCGCCTCCAACAATAATGATGGAAGAAGGTAACTCGTCGAGCGTGAGTGCTTCATCACTGCTAAGAATAACTTTCCCGTCTGGTTCCAGACCTGGTAATACACGCGGACGAGATCCTGTAGCAATAATAAGATGGTTCGAGAGCACTGTTTCCATTTCACCGTCTTCTAGTTCCACAGCAACAGCACCACTACGCGGGGAAAAAATAGAGGGACCCGTCACGCGCCCCTTGCCTTTAATGACTTGTATTTTATTTTTGCGCATCAAATATTGTACGCCCTGATGAAGTTGTTCAACTACCGCTTCCTTGCGCTTTTGTACTTTTGGGAATACGAGCTGTACACCGCTTGTCTCAATGCCATAGCTCTCACTCTCGATGATTTCAGCATATACTTCTGCGCTTCTGAGCAGCGATTTGCTAGGAATGCAGCCACGGTGCAGGCAGGTTCCTCCCAGTTTGTCCATTTCGATGACGACGACGGACTTTCCAAGCTGTGCAGCGCGAATGGCTGCCACATATCCCCCGGTTCCTCCGCCAAGTATGGCCACGTCACATGAAATTGTCATGATATGTATCCTCCAGTCATTACACGTAAGTTCATTTTACATTGTATATTGTACTCTCTTTTTAGCGTATTACAAAACTTATAAACATCATATCCAAATGGACTTTTTCTTACTAAAGCGTTATCATATGGTTGAATCCATTGGGCTAAGAGGGGTAGGAGACACTTATGAAACTATTAATTTCACGCTTCATTGCCATCCTTATTCTTGTGTTTCCCGGTTTAATCGCAATGAAGGGCTTCTTAATGATGAAGGACGATATTTTTGATTATATCTCTATGCACGGCGATGATTCCGTTGTTCCAGATTTCGCTTGGCTGCATTTCGGTGGAGGGTTTCTACTCTTTGCAGCAGGCATGACTTTCCTTGGCGGCTGGATTCTAGCAAGAGACCGCAAACGTAATTATGTTGGCCCTCGTTTCAAAGAGAAACAAAAAGCGAAACAAGCTGCAGCGCAAGAAACGATCTCATAAGCAGCATAATCATCCCCTCATTGTACAATCGAAATCTATTGCACATTCTGCAATTAAACCATCCGACAACTCACTTCAAATGCATAACGAATATCCACACATTACATAAAGGCGGGAGTTTTCATGGACGCGACCTGCGCTTCCTTGAAAACTCCCGCCTTTTTTATCACAGCTTAAAGCCTAGCCTTATCAAGTACTTCTCTACGACCGCCTTGCACCAACTCACTGTACAAGCCACCTTGCTTCAACAACTCCTCATGGGAGCCCTGCTGCAGTAATCTGCCCCCTTGAAGAACAAGAATTCGATCAGCTGCCCGGATGGTGCCCAGTCTATGGGCAATAACGAAGCTGGTCCGTCCCTTCATTAGCGCCTGAAGTCCTTCCTGAATCTTGATTTCGGTCACCGTATCGATACTGCTAGTGGCTTCATCAAGAACAAGCATCGAAGGATTGGCAAGAATGGCCCTTGCAATGGATAGCAATTGCTTCTGTCCTTGGCTTATGCCGCTACCATCTGCAGAGAGCATTCGATCATAACCTTCCGGCATTCGGATAATAAAAGAATGAGCGTTAGCCAGCTTGGCCGCCGCCTCGACCTCTTCATCGGAAGCATCCAGTCTACCGTAACGAATATTATCGCGGATGCTGCCCTTGAATAAAAAGGAGTCCTGCAGCACAAACGCCATATGGCTCCTCAGGCTTTCACGCCGAATCGAAGTGACATCTAAGCCATCCAGCGTAATTTTACCCTGATTAGGATCATAGAAACGAGATAACAGCCCGATAAGTGTTGTTTTGCCGGCACCGGTAGGTCCTACTAAGGCGATCATCTCACCAGGCTTCGCTTCAAAGCTAATATCATGCAGCGTGTTAAAACTTCCGTCATATGAAAAAGATACCTTTTCGAACTTCACTGCTCCCTCAACTTTAACCAGCGAAGTAGCTGCACCTTCATCTTTAGCTTCCGTCTCTTCGTCCAGCACTTCAAACACTCTTTCCGCTCCCGCAACCGCTGACAGTAGTGTATTCCACTGATTCGCTAAGTCATTAAGAGGGCGAGTAAATTGACGCGTATATTCTACAAACACAATAATCACACCGACCGTAATCGCTCCGCGAATGGCTAACAAACCGCCGACTCCAGCCACAATAGCGAAGCTCAAATTATTAAGTCCATTCATCAGCTTAGGAATGAAGCCTGAAATCGACTGTGCCCAGTATCCAGAGAGCATAATCCGCTCATTGCGTTCATGAAAACCAGCGATGACCCGTTCCTCTTGTGAAAAAGCCTTGATAATCCGTTGACCGGATAACGTCTCTTCTATATAACCGTTTAACTCACCCACATTGCGCTGACGTTCTTTAAAAAGCGGACCCGTACGCCGAGTAATCCAGCGCATGCCTAATAACATCAACGGCACAACCAAGAACGTGAGCAGCGTCAGTAGAGGACTGAGCCAGAGCATTACCCCCACCGTTCCGAGCAATGTCAAAACACTGGAAAAGATCTGAATAGCTGAGCTATTCAGCGTAGAGCTGACGTTCTCAATATCGTTGGTGAGGCGACTCATAATTTCGCCCTGCTGTCTCCGATTAAAAAATGAGATGGGCAACCGATGAAGATGGGAAAACAACTCCGTGCGCATCCGAAATACGGTCTCCTGGGCAATTTCAATCATCCATATATTTTGCAGCCAAGAAGTTAATGAATAGAAGATATAAACACTAGCTAGACTGATTAGAAAAATCGTCCACGATCGTCCGCCAGTGCCTTCCAGATAATCATCCACGGCTTTACCAATCATATAAGGCCCGAGCAGTGCTAAAGCCGAGCTGAAGACTACCATTAACAGAACGAGAAAAAGCTTAGCTTTACGCTCGGCAAGGTAGCTCCAAATCCGTATGAGCGTGCCGCCCCAATCCTTCGCCTTTGCTTTTGGCTTCCCTCCAGCAGCTGAACCAAGGCTTCTTCCTGCTCCAAGCTCAATGACGGGTTTTGGGTGACGAAAGGGTTCAAGAATTGCTTTGAACATGCTGCTTCGCCTCCTCTACCTGTGATTCATAAATCTTGCGGTACAGCGCCGAGCTTGTCATAAGCTCGTCATGTGTTCCTTTACCGATTAAGCGTCCTTCGTCCAGCAGCAGAATCAAATCTGCAGATGCAGTAGAACTGATCTTCTGAGTAATCAGGAAGGTTGTACATGAAATTTCTTTCAGTGCCTCCAGCAAAAGTCCTTCTGTCACAGCATCAAGCGCACTCGTACTGTCATCGAGGATCAAAATAGCAGGTTTCCTCACAAGCGCCCGAGCGATGGTCAAGCGTTGCTTTTGCCCACCAGACAGATTTACCCCCCGCTGACCAAGCATGGTGTCATAACCTTTAGGCAGATCCATCACTGTTGCGTGAATTTGTGCGGCAGCTGCTGCGTGTTCGATTTGTTCCTGTGTGGCATATTCATTGCCCCAAGCGATATTATCGCGAATCGATCCGCTGAAGAGCTGCAGTTCTTGAGGAACGTAACCGATTGATCGCCGCAATCTTGAAATATCGATGTCGGTGCTCTTTTGCCCATCAATGCGAATGATACCGTCTGTCTCTTCATATAAACGCGGGATTAGACCGACAAGAGAAGACTTTCCTGATCCGGTGGCTCCCATAATCGCTACCCGCTCACCAGCAGCAACTTCAAAAGTAATATCCTCTAGCACCGAAATATCACTCTCCGGATACTTGAAGCTGATGTCTTCAAATTGGACGTGACCCTGTATCGGTTCGCCCTTTGCGGTTCCGCCTTCCTTAACTCCAGCGCCTGCTGACATCACTTCTGTAATACGCTGGGAGGAGGCACGTGCCCGGGAAATTGTAACGACAAGTCCAGATATAGCTGACAACGCTCCTATGGTTCGTAATGAGTAATTAATAACTGCAACAGTTTCTCCTAAAGTAGCATCCCCATTTGCAATCTCAATCCGTCCAAACCATAGGATCGACATAATCGCTGCATTCACAATAAGCATAACAAATGGCATCGTTGTCTCCGTCAAACGTAGCGCCGATACCGTGGATTTCATCAAATTCCCGCTAAAGACCGTGAAACGTCCAATCTCATGTCCCATGCGCACGAACACACGAATTAAGCGGATTCCCGTTAAATTCTCCTGAATTACACCATTCACACCGTCAAGCCGATTTTGTACGTTGCGAAATAACAAAGAAGCTTTTCTCATGATGAAGTAAAGGAAGAGAAGCAACAAAGGTAGAGCTACAGTGAGAAATAATCCCAGCTTCACATGAACAACCAATGCCATAATCACACTGCCCACCACAACCAGTGGCACCCGTGTCATAAAGCGGAGGCTCATAAATATAGTGTCCTGCAGCTGCGATACATCGCCGGTAAGACGAGTGATCAGCGAAGAAGTAGCAAACCGGTTGAATACTGCATATGTAAAGGATTGTACCTTTTCATATAACTTGTCCCTAAGATCAAACGCAAAGCTCTGACTCGCATGGGCAGCAAAAAAAGAACTTAATACCCCAGCTATAAACGCGACTACCGCGCTGCCGATCAATACACCGCCCCAGAGCCATACTACAGAGGAATTCTGTTCTTTAATGCCCTGGTCAATAATCTTGGAAATGAGTAAAGGCTGTGACAATTCCACCGCTAGTTCAATAAGCATCATCACTAGGGCAGCTATTGCAGCGACTTTATATTTTTTGAGAAAAGAGAAAATCAAACCCATTCGCATACCCTCTTTTTCTATTCGTACAGTGCATCCCTTAAACGTGTCGACATTGTGGAGGCCTGCCCAGTTTTCATTATTGCCCGCCGCAGCGCTTTATTGCTTCGATTCAATTCCACCAAATCTGCCATCATCTCTTCCAGCAAAGCCTTAGCCTCGATAGAAAGATTTCCATTCTGCTGAATCAGAGCTAACCGTTCCTTGTATTCGTCTATTTTTTCAGTCACACATATTACTTCCTTTCCAATCAAATGATTCCTTTTATCATACCACATTCAATTCTATCGCAATGTTTTCACTGGATACAGCTGACACGAATATGATACTCTAATAAGGTCGCATTTTTAAAATTAGATTATTGGCTTATACGAAAGGATAGATGGAAGTGGCACAATTGTTTTTCAAATACGGAGCAATGAACAGCGGTAAATCTATTGAGATACTCAAGGTTGCGCATAATTATGAAGAGCAAGGGAAATCGGTGCTCATTTTCACACCATCCATAGACGATCGGGACGAAGTTGGTTTTATCTCCTCCCGTATTGGACTGCGGAAACAGGCCATACCCGTCGACGAGAATACCGATATTTATAATATCGTCAGCAGTAACCAGCCCAAACCCCACTGTGTACTAATTGATGAATGTCAATTTCTAAGCAAGGACTGCATTCTGCAGCTAGTACGCATTGTGGATGAACTGGGCATTCCCGTGATGGCGTTTGGCCTTAAAAATGATTTTCAGAACCAGCTATTTGAAGGCAGCAAATACATGCTGATTTACGCTGATAAAATCGAGGAAATGAAGACCATTTGCTGGTTCTGCGAGCGCAAAGCAACGATGGCTCTAAGAGTAGAAAATGGTAAGCCTGTATACAGCGGCAAGCAAATCCAAATCGGCGGCAACGAAGCTTACTATCCGGTGTGCCGTAAATGCCACAAGAATCCTCCACTTTAAAGTATCCCCACAAAGTGAAGCTTTGCTTCTATGCGTACTCAGGTACTTTGCGGGGGCCAATTATATACTTTAAGCTAAAAAAGCATTCCGAAGCCGCGTTGGCCTCGGAATGCTTTTTTTATAGAAAAGAAATATTCCTTGCTTAAACCAGGTATCTTTCTTTAAGAATATTCAAATGATGAAGATCATGACCAATCATTACGCAGGCCACTGCCCTCGCGGAAATGGTTGCATTGTTAACCGTTCCCTCACGAATCCATGCATCTTCCGGCAAAATGTCCAAAAGAGCTTGCGTTGACGCTCGGACAAGCTTGTAATGAGCCAGGAGTTTTTCTAGCGTGTGCGCTTCAAAATTTGCGGTAGGCACATAGTCCTTTTCATCAAAGCCCGCCAGCGGGGTCTTATCTCCTCTAGCAACGCGCAATAAACGATAAGACATAATTCTTCCAGTATCCGCTAGATGGCCAACCATTTGCTTAATACTCCATTTATCAGGAGCGTAACGATGCTCTCCTTGTTCTTCCGTAAGATTCGAAATAAAAGTGCAAATCTCATCCGTCTGCTCTTTAAAAATAGTAATGATGTCTCCTTCAGCTGGCACTAAATCGACATATTTTGATAATTCTTCAAGATACTCACTGCTTTCTGGACGTCGTTCCATGTCTAAACCCCTCTCATTTTGAATTTTTTTGAAAAAATAGGAGGAAAATTATGCTGTAGTTGTTGTATTTTAGTTCATTATATACGATACTTGCATTAATAGGGTTAGTTACACTATAAGTCATCGGGAGTGTCGGCATGATAGATTTTATTCTGTTTATAATATTTTCAGGACTAGAGACCTATGCAATGTTCTTTCTGGCTTTCAAAATCTTTAAAATAGACATTTATCATAAAGAGATGGTGTTTGCCAGTTTTATTATGGGCTTTTTTTCTTATTCAATTAGAATCAACTATGAGTTATTTCAATTAGATATTCTCACACAATATGCGCTAATGCTTTGTTTTATGTGGCTGTTATTTCGGATTCATCCCTTCTACGCTTCTATATTAACTGGGATGGTCTATCAAACATACTTTGTGATTCAACCCAGTCTTATGTATCTATTAGACTCTGTAATTAACACGCCTCTAAATACTTCGAACCCGATTACAATAAACATTATTACAATGCAGATCTTATCAGCATTAACCGCGATTCTCATTGGTATGTATGTGGGTTATAAACGTATTGGATTTGACTTTGTACCTGATAAACCCGATGTAAAAATCAAACCAACGACTAGCGAAAAAATACTATTCGCTCTTAATCTTCCTACACTAATTGTCATTACTTCAATTAGCTACTTTCTTGAATCCTTTTTCTTTTTCTTGATCCCAATTTTCTATGGAATAATATTATGGGGATATCTTTATTTCTCCTATAAAAAGGATAGAAATAATTATGAATCATTTAACTCTTAAAATTGTTGAGGTCATTAAGAAAAGTAATCCAGAGCAAACGCATTCCATTGAAATCATGCATTATGCCCTTAGCATTATTTTGAATACTTTATTAATCATTATAACCTCGTTATGCATTGGCGGGCTCACAGGACAGCTAAAGGAAACATTCTTAGCCTTATTTAGCTTCATTCTCCTAAGAATGTCTTCTGGTGGTGTGCATCTAAAAACCGCAAGGGCCTGCAATATTGTATCTATCTTTATCTGTTCACTGATCCCTCATATCACTTCTCTAATACATAACCATATCCTTTGGATTAATCTTTTTTCTTTGCTTGTAATGATTCTATGTGCTCCAAATCCTGATGCTAATGCGCAGATTCCTAAAGAATGGTATTTGGGTTTAAAGATCATTTCCATAATTCTGGTTTCTTTGAATTTTTGGCTCCATTCGTCTGTCATTGGATTGGCATTTTTAGTTCAATCCTTTACAGTTATAATTCCATTACAAAGGAGGCCAATCAAATGAAGAAAAATTTAGCTCGTTATGCTTCTAACATACTAGCTACTTCCGCTGTTGTTTTTGCAACAATTCTAAAACCAGCACTTTACAGTCCTGAAGTTCCAAAAGAACTGCGCAAGTAATCAAACAAGGATGGGGAAAAGATGCGTGTCTTACAGAAAGACGGTTCCTCTAGCGATATTCTAGAGGAAGATATATTGTATTTCTCGAATTATAAGAATACAATATTCGTCCATACGAAAGAAGGCGAATTTATTCTCCCCACCACGCTTTCCGATCTTTCCGTAGCGTATGAGGGTAAGGGATTCGAACGCCTTGACCGCAGCAACGTCGTTAATATCAACAACATAGAAGGCTATGATCCCGGACGCAAGATTGTATGCTTTAATCAAGGTAAGCAGTTCACTACCGTTTCGGAATCCAATGAACCTCGCCTAAAGAAGTACTTATCTACTCATAAGAAAGACTCTGAGTAAAACAATCCCGACATGTACTATACATGTCGGGATTGTTTTTGTTTATTAAAATTCAAAGTAAACCAATCTATTTTCACACAAAATAGCCATTATGCCATAATTCCCCTAAGATGTAAAGACAAATTCGTAGGATGAATGACAGGAGACGGATTGTATTCCAAATGATACCATATATATAAATGTGTAATAAAAACAAATATATGATGGAGGAACCAAATGAACTACTATTTTCATCCCTCACCACGCCCCTCATCTCTTGAATCGATATCTGATGAAGAATTACTTAACATCTATAAATTAGCGCTTGAGGCACAAGCTTTACCAGATTTCATAGCGATTGTTAGAGAGATTTTAGACAGTAGAGATCTCATACAAACTGAAAAATCATAACATCCCCATAAACAAATTAATTCACAAATTATTACATAATAATATAACTTCCCATGGCTTCACTGCGAGTGTTCTCTAGATTGTCTTCATGTTAACATCATCAACATAAAGAAGGTAGAGCCTCCTGAAGGCCCTACCTTCTTTATGTGCAGTAAGGACTACTCCCTGAAATAGAGTAATCTTCTACTCCGTAATTTCCGTTTTAAATACATTTTCCAATTTTCCGCCAAGTCTTTTCTTCAAAGGAACTTTAATATCTCTACCCAGCTCTTTGAAAAAAGTTTCTACATCGCATTTCACATTTTGTGCAGTCGCAATTACAGCGCCATCACCAACAATATTTTGATTCTCATCAAGAGGAACATCAACTTCGATATCATACTTTTTGGATAATGTCTTGATGTATCGTGCGAAGATCTCCAGCAATTCCTCGTTATTAAAATTCTCTATAGCGACTTTTCCCTTGCTGGTAAACTTCATGTTAATTTTCATTATTAATATCCCCTTTTCTGTCAAACCATTTTTAGTTGTTAGTTTATGGATCAAGATGAATAGATGGCTGCAAGAAAGGGCAACATTATTCATTTTTGAGATCATTTATGAAACACACATTATTTATAAGCACCCTTTATCTGTTGTACTTTAAATTGCGTAAATTCTTTGAGCGCTTGTATGACCTGATCCTGTTCTTCTTCCTTCAGCTCATAAACGCACTCCCGTAACCACTCGCCAAATAGAAAGGCTTGACGCCCTTTCCGAGGGCTCTTTCTTAAGGAGTCGAGGCAACCCTCAAACTTATCGTTCAGGACGTCGGTAAGATTGTATTTCTCAATCTTCTCTATTACCATTCCTGCCCCATATTCCGTTTCATAAACTATGACTTCATTAGAATCAAAGGAAACGTAAGATGTTTCTTTACCTTCCTTTGCCCTGAATTCCTTAAGCTTGTTAAATGCCGTCTCATAAATGTAGTCCTGAGACTGTTTAAGCTGTGGCAGCTCATAACCATGCTTTAAGGTCTTGATATATTCAATATCTGGCATATAGTCTGCCAAATGATACATCCGATTCTTCAGATCTGTTCCAAGTGCTTCGATGATCTTGTCCAGATTGTCTTTTAGCGGAATGCTCTCTCCACGTTCGATCTTGCTAAGCTGTGAGTAACTTATGCCGCTCTTTTCTTCAAGTCCTCTTAAGGTTAACCCTCTCGTCTTTCTGATGTGCCGAATGAAATTACCCAGCTCATCGGGATAGTTCTCAAAATCATTCATGGGAGTCACCTCCCTACTATCATAACACAACATAACAATTTGTGTTGGCTTATAACAATTAATACTAGTAATTACTTGCCTCTAAAGGGTAATTCTTGGCACAACAAACCCAATATAATACTATATTTCCAAAGATCGGATAGACTTGATGCTCATCTGCCAGGCTCTGGCTTGTAAACCTTCCTTGGGAATTACAGCGAATCGGACCGAGGAGACCTTATTAAGCTGATTTATGCCATTTCACTCAGCTATCGGACTCAGATGCAACTGTTCATTAAAATATACTACGGTTCGGTGCAAAAGTATGACAATAAGAGTTATGATGTCTGAAAACTTGGGAAAAAAGATCAAAAAGTTGAAATAGCTGCAATACAGTCCATAACGAACCCAAACCATCTACTGTATGCAAACCATTGTGTGCTTCCAGCTAATCCAATTTGTTAAAAAAACAGCCAGTCCCAACAACCTGGAACTGGCCATAATCGTTACTCCATAACACGCAACAGATTGAGGATCATCTGTGCACTTTCGGCACGTGTGCCGTTTTGCTTCGGAGCAAATTGCGCTATAGCACGTCCCTGCATCAATCCAAGTCTGTACACCTCACAGACAGCCTCTTGAGCCCATTGTGGTGCAGTGCCAATATCATTAAATGCTGAAACGTTAAGACTAGCTACAGATACGCTGTTCTTGGCGTATGCATATGCACGAGCCAGCATCGCTGCCATCTCTTGACGAGAGATCTTGGCATCAGGTTCAAACAGTAAAGCGGTCTGACCGTTAACAATTCCAGCTTGTTTTGCTAACCCTACTGCTTCTGCATACCATTTATCAGCAGGTACATCAGTGAAACCAGCTTCTGCTTGACCTTTTAAGCCAAGCGCACGGACTAACATCGCTGTAAACTCCGCACGTGTAACCGCACGGTTTGGATCAAAACGATCCACAGCTACCCCCTGTACAAGCTGTTTTGCCGCAAGCTGCTTCACAGTAAGGTAAGCCCAGTGATTCGGCTTCAGATCATTGAATGTTTTGTCATATTCTAATACAACGTATTTACTAAAATGACTGACAGCAGCAGATAGATAACCATTCATCCATGTACTGCTCATATACTCCAACTTGCCAGCATCATCCATAAAATAAATACCCAGTAAGCTTTGCTCTACATTCGCACCGACCTTAAATGAAATCGTGATCGGCTCTGCAAACTGTCTTAATGTGAAGGACTGGCCATTCTCTGTGAGGATGCTGAGCGACCATTCTCGCAGATCACTTTTCGCTCTTAATTGTGCTCCAGCTAGAGTACCTGCACGATCCAACAGATCCACGGCTGTATTACTAGCTAAAGTGTTCAACCGTAGTGAAATCGTACTCTTGGCAAGAGCCTCAGCTGAGACTAGCTTACTTAGGTCTGTCATTACTGAAGCAGGAATCGTAACGGATAAATCCTGCATAACCACTCTAAGCGGTGCACGTTCATGTAGCTCAGCTGCATTGCCTGGTAAAAGCAACTCCGTAACCGAACCGGCAACTGAAACCACAACTTCACCTTGAGCATTCTTGTTCTCTGACAGCTGAGAGGCTGTTATGGTTACTACACCCGCTTGTGCAGATGCCAACGGAGTTAGTGTCGGTGTAGCAGTCGGCTTTGGTGTCACCGCAGGTCCCGGCACCCAGCCACCCGGCGTTGGCGTTGGCTCCGGACTTGGTGTTGGCGTTGATATTGGTTCCGGTATTGGCTCCGAACTTGGCTCCGGTGTTGGTTCATGACTTGGCGTTGGTGTCGTACCTGGCGAACCGTCGGTCACCGTCAGTACATACTCTGCGCTCACCCCGTTATAAACAGCGCTGACTTTCGTCATCCCAGTACTCAGGGCATGAAGTACTCCGTTGTCACTAATCGTTGCAATGGAATGATCGGATGTATCGTACTTTACGCCCTCGGACAATTCTTGCTTACTTCCGTCACTGTACACCGCCTGGACAACAACGGAGCCTTTGCTTCCTTGTTCCAGCGAATCCGGCCCATCTATCGTTACTTCTGTAAGAATAGGAGCCTCATCATTGATTACCATGAGCTTGTATTCCGAGGCGAACTCTCTATACGTTACAGAGATCACAGTGGAGCCTTCTTGATGAGCTTGAATCAAGCCCTGTTCATTGATTGTAGCAATATGCTCATTCGAGCTGGAATAATGAAGTCCATCCAATATTGGGATTCGTTTACCGGATGCATAGACAGCTTCAGTGACTGTCTGGTCGGCCTCTGCTGGTTTAAGTTGTCCCTTGCCCTGAAGCTTAATCGCTTGCAGCACATCTACAGTTATTTTACTTTCCGCAAAAATATTCGGGTAACCTGCCACTGTGACTCTCACCTTAGCTGTCCCTGGTTTTAGCGCTGTAACCAGGCCATTTCCATCTACGGTAACTACTGATTCTGCCCTGTCAGGAACGATGGACCAAATTCTTGTCAGATGATTAGCCTCATCCGGCACTACCTTAGCTTGCAATTGCAGACTAGCACCAGGCTCAAGCTCAACAGCTGTTTGATCCAGCGTAATGGATTTTGGAACAAAATTTCCGATCACTAAACGGTCAATCTCTACACCGTCTACCGTTCTTGCCGTAACCGTAATCTCGTTCTTCCCAATTTCAACAGCCGTATAGATTTGCTCATCTTCGTCATATATTTTTTCCTGCCAAAAACGTGGCGTCAGCGCATAGAACTTAGGACCTGAGGAACCGCCGATAACATATCTAGTCCCTTCGCCATCCGCTACCTGCTTGCCATCCTTCATTGGAAAAGTCCGCAAGTAAATATGATCATGACCGTTCATCACTAGATCCACATTATGCTTATCAAACACCGGCACCCACTTTGCTTGCACCTGTTCATTCGAATAGATGCTGCCATAGGGCCCTTGATGGAAAAAAATCACCTTCCACTTTTTATCTGTAGCGGATAGATCCTGATCCAGCCACTCTGCCTGTTCAGTGTATGGAGCACCTGAATGCTCTGTATTCATAACCACAAAATGTGTATCCTGAATGTCAAAAGAATAATTCGTACCTTTTACGCTCGCCGCACCGTTTTGCGGGTTATTGAATTGCGCCAGGTAATCCCCATCGCCATTGGTTCCCATCACTTCATGGTTCCCGATAATCGGAACAAGCGTGGTATTCATCAGCTGCTTTTGGGCTGCATCAAACCACCAGTTCCACTGCTCTTGTTCAAAGCCTTTATCCACCATATCTCCAGCGTGGACCAGCATTTCAGCATCCGGCATATAGGCAAAAGCAGCCTCAATCGTATTGCCCCAAAGACCAAATCCAGCTTTAGAATCTGCTTGGGAATCTCCGATAAACAGGAATTTTGTAGAAGTGTCCTCACCACCACTTGTAACAAAAGATCCTTGCTCACTTACATTTAACTCGTTATCCCCCACACGGTATACATATTCTGTTCCAGGGATAAGCCCTACTGCCTCTGCTTTATGAACTCGCATGGTTCCATCATTATTGGTGTTGTAGATAGAACTGCTGCCAGTAATTTTTGTTACATTCGCGGCTTGAAAGCTTGTGAACTCTGCTTTTTTCACAAGTTCTACTACAGTATTCACGGTTAGCGGTTCTGTCTGCCAAGTGAATTGGCGAGAAGTCGCTGCATCCTGGCCCATCGTAACATTAACATTACGAGGAGCAGCAGTACCGTCATATGGAGCAACCTTGAACGTCATTACAGGACTATAAGTATTTCCTTTTACCGCCTGCAATTTAAAAGTTCCTTCTGCTGAAGTGACAAAGCCAGTTGTAAGTGTCCCACTTCCCCCTGAAGTTGCGCCTTGTACCTCCAATCCATCAAACAGCAGCTTCGCACCTTCAACAACACTTCCACTCAGATCTTTTACCGCAAAAGACGCATCAAAGCCCTTCGCAAGATCATAATGGTTCCAAGTGAGCATCAACTGTGTCTTTACAACAGATTCAACAGCCGCTCCAATAAAAGAAATAGGAACCCCGGTACCTTCTGTCGAAGTTACAGAACCGGATGTATTTTCAATTACAAAAGGTTTGCTTGTATCCCCAGCCAGCTGCTCCTTAGTAAAAGGACCCGCATAATCATTTCGAACCGTATATTGAATTTTTCCGATTAGATCCATATCTCCTAAATTAGAGGAATTGATATTCGTTAAGTTAAGACGCACTGTGCCCAAAGCTGGATCAATGATCGACTCTATTTGCGTTTCTGATACCTTATCCCCCCGAATTACCTGCAAATCTTTAACTGCAGCCGGATTAAAAGCAAACGTAAGATTTCCTTCCTTCAGCTTGCCCGCTTTCTCAGCCGTTACGTCCAAAGTGTAAGTATTCCCGGCATATACTACTTCTGGTGTTTTGTACACATAGAACGGAGAGCCCAAATTTACTGTGAAATACCATTCTTTTATCGTCTGGTTACCGCTCAAATCGCGAATCGCAACTTTCACTTTATGACGGCCTTCTGTAAGTGGAACCTTTGGTTTATAAGTAATCTGACCTTTTGGAGGATAAAAGCCATGCTCCACCAATTGATCGTCCACATACACTCGTGTTTTGTCCGGATCGATTAAGGTCGTTCCCGGATGCACCACTGGATCATAACCATCATCCTCACCATTGACGGAAAGAGTCGGCGAAGCTGTTTTGACAATTTCGTTCACGCCAGGATAGGCATCTTTAAGCACAGGAGGTGTTCTATCCTCCTCTATCGGACCATAAATGGCACGAATATCATCAACGTAAATAGCACCCGCGCTCTTGTTAAGATTGCTTGTCTCCATATAGCGGACAGGCATATCCATCGTTAACGGGGTGGCTTTCCCCTTAGGCACGGATACTTCGACGTATTTCCAACCCGTCCAGTTCACACCATTTACCTGATCGGTAAAATCCACGGGCACTGCTGCATTATTGCCATCACGAATTTGTCCCCGCAGCCAGTGTTTTTTGCCATCTCCGTAGATCCACATACTAATTTTCTCAGGATACCCCGGAATCTGAATCCGATTGGCAGTTGAGCCTGCGGCTAAATAAGCACCCGATGTGCCCGTTTTATTAACAAAATCATATTCCAGCTTCAAGGCTTTAGCCCCATTGCGAACAAAATCCTGATCTGTCACTTCCTGAATTGTTACACTGTTAGCTGCTGCACTGGAGGCTATATATTTATCAATGCCATTCTCAAAATCCTCCAGCATTACAGGCGGCAACCCCACATTTACTTCAAAAGAGGTCTGGGCGTCCCCGTACTTAGCATAAATCTTCCCGTTCTTCCCGTTTTCACTCGTCGCTTGAAACAAACCCTTCTCATCTACAGTTCCGATCTCGCCCTCAACCCGCCATTCAAAACTATGGTTGTCTGCTTGAATTACCTGTCCATTCCGTAGCGCCTTCACAGTTAATTGCGCAGCAGCACCTGAAGAATAAGTTTTGATCTCATCAGGAAATCTAAGGTCTGTGAGCTTATCCACGACTTCGATTTCCCCACTGCCTTTGACTGCCCCAGCCTCTACAATTACCGTCCCTATGCCGGCAGTGGTTCCTGCGGTGAAGACTCCGTTCGCATCGACAGTACCAAGGTTAGCGTCCACCTGCCAATTCAAAGTACCCGAATAAGGTGCCGGATGGCCGTTCTCGTCCACTCCTGCTGCTTTGAACATTAAGCTGGAGCCTTGCAAAATACGTTCCGCATTCGGCTGTACAACCAGCTTAGAAGCTGTAAATTGCTCTGGGGCTGTGTTGACGACCAGCAAACCGTTGCCGGTTTTACGTTCATAGCCATCAGAGCCCTGATTCATCATTTTGACACCAGGTGCACCCGGCATTCTGGCCACAAAAGTAGAAGAGCCGCCTCCATCCAGATTCATGGCGTTCACTACGCCCATATCCTTCAGAATGTAGCCTAGCTCATCGGTATCTACACCTTCGCTAAAACCTGGAGATCTTCCATCCACTTCGAATAGAACGAGACTTCCGTCCGCTTTTGTCCCAATGGCTGTACGTGGATGAATTCCTAGAGGCCCTACACCTTGTTGAACTATTCCGTCTTTTACCAGCGGCCCCTCGCCGCCAATGGCTACCTTCACATCATTCCATTCTCCGCTAAGCGCAAAGGTCGCAGTAACGTTATCGCCAACCGATAACCCCTGCAGAACAGCACGAGACGTTCCGTTAGCAGACAAAACTACTTTTCCTTTGGTAAGCGGCGTATTGCCTTGATTGTTGCGAATCTCAGATACCTTCAGCTTCAAGGTCTGGCCGCTCTTCACTTCTCCCTCGACAATATCTAGAACAACCTCGTCACCCTCATTGGTCGACTTTGTAGTTGTATTATAATCTTCCGTATAAAGAACCAGCTCATTCGTATTCCGATATCGGTTGATGCTGGTTAAATTCGTTGTTTTTCCATTAATCGTTACGTTCTTGGTCAGCTTCGGCACCCCATAAATCGAGCTGCCATCTTCTTTTAAACCGAAAGTAAAAGCTGAAATCGAACTGTTCAGGATTACACCATCGTCCATAAATAATCCATTCGGAACACCTGTGGCAAAACCGGAGATTTCATAAAAATCACCGTTAATTCCTGCGATCACCCGGTTTCCAGGCGAATCCGCATAAGCGGCCATTTCTGTAACACCCTTCATACCGTATACCTTTCCATCCTTCTTACCTGCCCGCAGTTCTAAATGGCCTTGCCCTGGATTGAACTCCACTGCATGAATCTTTTGTAAACCACGTTCATTCTGAAGATCCATCCAGGTGTACATCGCCCCAGGTGCAAGCTCTGTTTGCCGCACATCAATAACGGTTCCGTAGTTTGTTGCTGGTAAATCAGAAATGGAAGCGTGAACAAATACTCCCGGCTGCAACAACGAAATCAACAAAACAAAAATAACTGCCATATTAATTTGCCTTAGATACCTTCTCACTGTGTTGACATCCTCCCCACTTGGCTGTCCTAATAACTATTCTGAGCTTGGACAACATCATAGGGTTTATATTAACTAGGAAGCGTAAAGGTTAGATAAAATTTACCAAGGCATACTGTTAACTTCTTCTAATCCCCTCCTCAAATTCATGTTTCAACCTGTTGATGAATCTTCTGACCGTTTTCGATCCTTGTTTAGAAGCTGAAACAATGGACCCCGGAGTATTATGATCTGGTGATCGTAGCTCGATTGTCTTCATAATCTTCTGAGAACCCTCAAATGTTTTTAGAAAAGAATAATCCATCCCAATCGTGATCGCGAGTCCTGACGCCACTGCATTGTCAATGGCACGGGTGTTATTGCTTGTAAAAAGAATATTCATCGGCCCGACTTCCAGTAAATAACGCTCCACAAAGTCCTGTATGTAATGATCATCGTATAAAACCAACGTCTGGCCCACTAACTGTTCGGGCGTAATTATTGTATTTAAAGCTAGTGGTGATTGAGGATGTACGCCTACAACAATCTTACCTTCCATTAATTCCTCGAATACGACCCCTTTATGTTTCTCTGATAAACCCTCTGGCGAGACCATCAGTCCGATATCCATTTCATCCTGAAGCACATTATCCAGAATTTCTTTAGGTCCCTTTTCAAAAATCTCTATATTCACATTTGGAAAATCCGCTTTAAAACCGGATACGACCTTCACGATTAGGTGCATAGGTCCCGGAATCGTAGCAATCTTCAAATGACCACTAAGCGCATCGCTGTAGATCTGTGCTTCAGCTTTTAATTCATTTACTTTCATCAAGACTTCATTTGCTTTGCTGATAATAGCTTGTCCCTCTGCTGTAGGAACTGCTCGTTGGCCTCGCGAACGAATGAACAAAGTAACTCCAAGCTCCGCTTCCAGCAGTGTTATGGACTGGCTTATGGCAGACAGGGTAATATGACGATTCTGAGCAGCTTTGGTTAGTGAACCAATCTTTGCGACTTCTACGATATTCTCGCATTGCTCTAAATTCATTTGAATCACTCCCTAAGTTAATATTTACTTAACACCTATTAAATTTACTTAAATTTTAATTAATTTAGACAAGTGCTACAATGTAAATAAGTTAGTAAATAACCTTTTCACCTTATGAACCTATATTTCTAGTATAACTATATTTCTCGAGGAGGAGTCCCAAATGACAGACAAAAGAGTAGCCGTAATTACAGGTGGAGCCAGTGGAATCGGGAAACAAACCGCAATTAAATTTGCAAGTAAAGGTGATCAAGTGGTCGTTGCCGATTTCAATCAACAATTAGGTGAAGAAACGGTCGCACAGATTATCAAGGATGGTGGCGAAGCTATTTTCGTCCAAACGGATGTTTCAAAATACGAAGAGGTAGAAGCACTGGTTGAGAAAACCGTATCCACATATGGAAGAATTGACGTTATGTTCAACAATGCCGGGATCGGCCGCGTCACTCCTGTACTAGACCAAGACCTTAAGGATTATCATAGTGTTATTAATGTCAATCAGCATGGTGTTGCCCACGGTATTATCGCAGCAGGTAAAAAAATGCGTGAGCTCGGCATCAAAGGTGTCATCATCAATACAGCTTCTGTATTTGGATTCCTAGCTTCCCCAGGTACATTCGCATATCACGCTTCCAAAGGTGCGGTCATTATGATGACTAAATCCGCAGCACTTGAAATGTCCGTTCATGGCATCCGCGTGCTTGCCGTTGCTCCAGGCGCTGTAGATACGCCAATTATCCAAGGATATAAAGATCAAGGAATGGTCGACCAGATGAAGAGCAAAGTAATGGGTAACAAATTAACATTGCCTGAACAAGTTGCAGACACTGTATACTTGCTCTCCTTACCAGAAGCTAGTGCAATTAACGGTAGTGTTGTAATGGCGGATGAAGGTTATGCTTCATTTAAATAAAATTTTTTAGGCAAAAAAGTCCAAGGCTTCCCTACATGGGAGGTCCTTGGACTTTTTATCGTATTCAATTATTCCCAGGACCGCTCCTCATTGATCTCAAGCTTACGTTTAAAAGCCTGCTCCAGATCAATGCCTAGCTTATTGGCTAAATCAAAAATATTCCACACTACATCGTACATTTCAAATCCCATGTTTTCTTTCTTCTCTGCACCGGGGTCGAAGGATACGGATAGCACTTCTTTGGACAATTCCCCTACTTCAGTCATTAAGTACAGCATTCTCTGCTCGATGGAGCTCGTGTCAAAACCTTTGGTTTCACTGAACTTCTTCACATACTGTTGAAACTCAGATGTATTCATTTCGTTACGCCTCGCTTTTAGGGTATAAAGTTATGTAAAGTAGTTAGTTCTGCTATTTCTCTAATTATCATCCTTTTGGTCAAAGAACACAACCTCCCCAACGCGCTGATATTAACGCCATTATTGCGTCTAACTCCGCCAGATATATCGGTCATTCCACCACACAATCCGCAGGTTCGCAGCCAATTTCGTCGTCGAATGTTTGAGTACGGATAAGCCGCACCAGTAATGGCGAGACTCTTCGTCATTATTCATTTATTATTCGCCAAGCTGCTCCTTGAGCTGCGCAATTTCTGTTTCCATGAAGGCAACACGTTTATTCAACTCCGCGATATAGTTTCTTCGAGCCTCTTGGTCTGCTGCGCTTGTTAGGTCGGCCGCAGTAGTTTCCACCAGTTGGATGGCTTCTTTGAGAACTTGAACGCTTGATTCTGCCCCTGCCAATCTTTCCCGGAGTTTAGCAGCTGCAATACTTGCTTTTAGTGCTGCCTTCTCAGTCTCCTTACTCTCCAATATTATCGTCTTTCCTTCAACCGTTAACCCTGCTCCGGTCGCTTCGGACATCGTGCGCACAGGTACGTAGGCCGAGTTATTTACAACAATCGCATCTGCAATCTTCTTTCCGTCTTGTTTTATCGTATACATTCCGGAAACTTTAGCGCCAATTAAAGACGAGCTCGCTGCGAATCCTATTGAACCACCAAGTAACAACGCCGCGGCTACAATTCCTACTATTTTCTTCTTCATGTCTACGACCTCCTGAATTTATTATTCTTCCAATTATAACCAATAAATTCGTAACATGAAAGATATACTAAGAGACTCTGCCACAGCCAACACAACTACTGGCCGTATGTAATCTTGCTATAAGAAGTCATCTGAGTAAGCCTGATTCTATTTTTCTAAGTTGTGTTTTTCGATTTCACAAACAACTTTATTTCGAAATGATTGAAGTTGTATGTAAACAGTGTTACTCTATCAACGGTAAACTCAAAATCTATGATCTTCAATCCTTCTATTCATATTCACTAATTTAGTTATAAAGAAAGGTAATACTATGATAAAAGTTGATAACTTATCCTTCGCATTTCCGCAAAAAGAACTATATAAAAACATTTCATTTACGTTAGAAGAAGCACAACATTGCGCTTTTATAGGAACAAGTGGCAGTGGTAAAAGTACACTGATCGATATACTGATGGATCCAGAAAAATATTTGTTCGAAGGCAAGCTAGAGATGGACCCAACCTGCAAAATTGGATATGTAAGTCAGTTCTCACAAGTAGACAGAACTAAAGAAACAACCGTTTTTGAATATATAGGAGAAGAATTTATTAAGATACAAAATGAAATAACAGCTATTCTCAGTGAAATGGAAACATCATCAGATATTGATTCATTACTCGAAAAGTATCAATTAGCTCTAGATGCCTTTGATTTAATGGATGGAAATGATTTTGAAAGCAATATTAATAAGAAACTAAATTTAGCCAACCTTTTAAAGCTAAAAGATGCTAGGGTATCCGACCTAAGTGGTGGGGAATTCAAGCTTATTCAAGTGATGAAGGAAATGCTGACTAGTCCAGACTTAATGATTATGGATGAGCCCGATGTATTTTTAGATTTTGAAAATCTAAATGCACTTAAAAATCTTATTAATGCTCACAAAGGAATATTGCTAGTTGTTACGCATAACCGTTATCTATTGAATCATTGTTTTAACAAAATTATACACCTTGAAAACATGGAGATCCAAGAGTTCGATGGGCGATATATTGAGTATAACTTCTCATTACTTCAGACGAAAATTGAGTTACAAGAAATCGCAGTCGCTGAACAAGAAGAAATTGAGAGATACGATGACATTATTGATAATCTCAGAGCGATCGCAACCTATAATTCAGAAGCATCTAGAGGGAGAGCTTTAAAAGCTAGGGTTAAGTTTCAAGAAAGATTGGAAGCGCGAAAAATTAAAGCGCCATTCGTTGATATTAAGCAACCGGATATCAGTTTTGGTGTAGACAATGAAATTGAAGAAGACATCACTGTTTTAAATGTGAATAATTATAGTGTTTCCTTTGATGAGTTGATTTTAGAAAATGTTAACTTTGAGATGAAACCTACAGATAAAGTAGCCCTTATCGGTCCAAACGGTACCGGGAAAACGACTTTACTCCGAGATATCTTTAAAAATAATCATGATTCAATTGAAATAAATGCTGATATTAAAGTGGCCTATCTTTCTCAGCTTCAAGACGAAGTGCTAAAGGATTCTAATACCATACTAGAAGACTTCATCGATGCTGGGTTTGCAACTTATGATGAGATTAGAGCACATCTTTCAAACTATGGCTTTGAAGGAGAAATTCTTAATCAAAAGATAGAATCTTTATCTGGTGGAGAAAAAAATATACTGCAATTGGCAAAAGTTTCTGCTAGCAAAGCAAACTTATTGCTTCTTGATGAACCGACAAGCCATTTAGACACCTATACACAAATCGCATTGGAGAAAGCCATTGAAGATTATAAAGGTGCGATTCTCATGATTTCTCATGATTTCTATTCTGTAGTAAATGGTATGGATTATGTATTAATCATTGACGATAAGACGATTAGAAAAATGAAAATGAAAAAATTTAAACAGATGATTTATGCTAGCCATTTTGATAAAGACTATTTAGAAGCTGAGCAAAATAAAAAAGCAGTTGAAATGAAAATAGAGTTAGCTTTAAAAGACAATAATTTTGAACTTGCAAAAGGTATGGTTGACGAGCTAGAAGAGCTGATTAAGCTGCTTTAAACTACAACCCTCTGGTGGGAAAATGTCTACAAAAACGACACTGATGAATAAGATCTCAGTGTCTTTTCACTGCATTGATTTGTTGATAGTTCTTGCCGCAACATACTGCCTAATACAAAAAACAAAACCCAATAAACCATATAGGTTTATCGGGTGATGGAAAAAGTTTATCGGTTTCAAAACAAGTTTATTGGCTCTTATATACTATACTGACTGTAAACACCTACCAGCAACCTACAATTCCTTACCACGCACTGTCCCTAACCCTTTCAACTAACCTTATGCTCAATCCGCAGCTTGTCGGCTACCATGGCAATAAATTCCGAGTTAGCAGGCTTAGATTTGGAGATATTAATGGTGTAGCCCTTATGGGGTAAGGGATTTCACATCTTGGATATGTTAATTGTTCATAGACTTTATTGGCATACGGTTAGACATTAGTGCACAAAATTGTTTACATATTTTATTATGTCGTAAGCATCTAGAGTTAACAATGACATTACATTGTGACTATACTACGTAGCCAGATATAAATAAAAAAAATAGGTGCAATGCATTTTCGCATCACACCTATAAATTAGCTGATATACAGCTTTTTATTAACATTGTCCCAGCTTACCTTATGACCTAGTGCTTTCAATACACTAATTGGAACATAGTTCTCATTATCTTTAATAAATCCGTTATGTACACTATTATCTTTAGTTAGAACGTCCTTAACTGCTTCCACATTATCATCCTCTTTTTGAACTGATTTATCTGGTTTCGGACTAATAAGAGCATAGGCAAAAACTATTTGTGTTTGAGTTGGCTGTTTACCATTACGATAATCTGCTGTAGACAGTCCAAACGTCAATTGAAAATGTGGATAATCTTTAAACGAAGTCCAATCTCCGCCCCATTCGAAACCCAACTTTTTTGCCTCATCAGTACCGCTTTATCAGTTCTTCCTCAAAGTATTCAATAGACTTAGATTCTTCCTCGCTAGCATAGTGAATAACTAACTTAAATTCATTTTATAGTTCCTTTTGCTCATCTGATTTTTACCGATCCTTTTATCATGTGCTTCAGGAGTGGCGTAATGAATAACAAGTTTATATTCGTTCTTGTTGGTTTTTTTAGTCATATGAAACGTTCTCCCTCGTAATTGCATATAACAATTATAGCCAGGAGATTAAAATCTAAACTGTGGTCTTACTGAGAACTAATCAATAAAGCATATGAAATAGACACATATATTAAAGCCCCTGAGATAATCCTCAAGGGCTTTTATATTACTCTTTAGTTTTAGATTTGGCTTCCATTAATACCACTTACGAATTTGAAATACCATCTAATTCCATCAGTAAAATATCGAACAGAATCGCGTAAGTAAGGTGTATTGTGCCTGTGTATTTGTGATCAATGGTGATAAAAGAGGGGTTTTGAATTTAGATACCATAAACTGCTGCCGTAATAGATGTATTATCCTCATAAAATATCTTAAACTCAAGAATAACCCCACCAACAATGAAAGGGACAACTATACTCCAAATATCATCAATCTTTAAAGAACAAATATTAAATATTAAAAATAAACAATTGAGTTATTTATATAAATATAGTGTTTTTTGTAAACATTTGCTATATTTTAGTGTTTCATGTTACAATCAAAACACTCCATATTATTCCAAATATACCACAAAGGAGATTATGTTATGAAGAAATGTTTAATGTCTTTATTCTCTTGTTTACTATTGTTCAGTTTATTCTCAGCTACTGTGGGTGCTACAGCAGTGAACACTCAATATCTTGAAGAAATACAAAGTATTCAAGATAATCTTATCAAGAATTTGGAACAGGCTGATGTTGACAATACGAAAGAAGCAAATCAAGCAATCAATTCATTTTTTCAAAATAATCCTGTGAATGAATCCTTAATAACGGATTACTTTGTTAATACAAACCAAAAAACTGTTCTTCCAGAAACTGAAGCTGATAGCGACATGGATCTCAAAAGTTATTTAAGAACTAACATTGAGAATGGAAATTTCAAAGAACATATTATCTCAGATAATGTTAAAATTACATTAACTGATTCCCCATTCTTTATTGTCGAGACAGTAACTGATGATGAACAAGTCATTGATAGTGCTTTATTATCGAGCGATATGGCTAAATTAGCAGCAAGTCAAGCAACACCAACAAAAACATATACTCTCGATGTTAAAAGTATACTGGGAAACACAATTTTTTCAATTAGTGTACAAGGGTACTTTACCTATAATGGTTCAGCAGTTAATCCTCATCTAGTCGATGCTTGGTATAACAAAGGCACTTTGTCAATTTGGCAGGTTGACGATTGGGAAGAAGGAGTTACCTATGAAATGACTGGAAAAGTGAGAATTTTCGGAAAGGGTAAATTTCATTTCGGACTTGAAATCGCAGGTTATGGACTAACTGTTCAGGATAAATTTTATAATGTATTCCAAGAAGGCGATAAAAGTGGAGGAGTACTTTGGGATAAAACTGTCAACTAAAAAACAATAGAGGAGAAAAAATGATTAATTTTCTAAAATCAAAGTCTTTCCTTGTATCGACAGTACTATTCAGTTTAATATTTGTTATTAATATTGCAGTAACTGATTCATCAACTGAAGAAATTGCTCTCGCTGTACTTAAATCATTATTGGCTGGAGTAATTTGTGGATTCGTATTTGGCGGAATTCTCTACTTAATACAGAAAAGAAATAAAAGAATTAATTAATACTAATGGAATTCTATGGAGTAGTTAATTTCATGGAAAAAATCAGGCACTATACAGTAAATTCTGTAACGCGCCTGATTTTTTATGTATGTTTAATGCTCTCTCAAGTTTAATTATCTTTAGCTTTTTCAACTTAACCATGTTTATATATATCTTAGTAAAACAAAAAATTTATTAACTTTCCAGATATCTTCTAAAGTCAATTTTTAACCAAATATGTATCTTATTAATCCGATCCTCAGTATAGCTTTTGTTGCTTTCATTGTACCAGTCCTCAAAACAGAATTTCCATTTTTGGCTGTTGCAACTATAAAAAGCTGGTACACAGTTGGATAAATCGTTTGCTCCATCGTCGTTCACATGTTCTTTGTGTAGATCATGTTTTTGCATGGTAGCGCCTCTTGGAATATAATGATCATCTGCTTTTAATCCAGAGTAAGCACACGAATTATCAAAATAATTTTTACAATTAGTCCACTCTATGTCAGTAATATTATAATTTTTAGCAGTCCTTTTATCTCTATATACCCTTAACCTATCCTTGTTTTCCTTTGTCCATTTCTTAAACTTTCCATTAATCCTTCTGTTTTCGAACTAATTCTTTTTCTTATTTTTTCTTGAGAATCGTGTTTCCTTACGCTTTCTAAATGCTTGTCATAGTTCGTTATACGCCACTCCAAACCTGTGACAGTTACAGTCTCACCGTTTATTCTAAGTGTGTTCTTTTCGACTCCCTGCCCAATCCCCATTACTACATTTGCTTCAGACTTGGGGAACCTAGAAATGTGATGAATCATAACGTAATTGGTGCGACCAGCGGCTTCAAGTACCTTACGCAGCTCTTTTGCCTCTCGTTTCTTTGCTTCCTTTTCAGGGTTCGCTTTAAATAGGCCCATTTTATGTAATCTCCTTCGGATTCATTTTTTAATTAGCAGTGTTATTATACTTTGCTTAATTGCGGTTCTGTGTAATATTTAATTTCACCATGCTTTTCTAACTTTACTGTATACCAGTTATTACTATAGGCATAAACCTTTCCTTTACCATCTGGCGTTGTAACATTTTCACCAACTACATATCGATTCACGTTTACACCCTCCAATTTTGTTAAGAAGCCATTAATATTTAACTATTATTTTGAGTAAATAATCGTTTTATTATAGAATATTTTCATTATTTCACCACATGAATAGTTCGAGATTATGTAAGTTTGGTTTCAGATGGAATAGAATATAAAACAACAAAAGACAGCTAATTCTAAACAATAGAGTTAGCTGTCTTTTTGAATAATTATATATCCATACTAGCCAGAGGACTATGTAGTTGATATCTTCCCAATCTCTTCGTCTGAAAAATCAAGATATGCATTTTGAGTAACCTCCACTGAGGAATGACCTAATATTCTACAAAGACTCAATTCCCCTTTAACTCTTTTAAGTAAACCTTTAATTTTCACAGGCATTTTCAGAATCGCATTCATTTAATCAGTATTTTTTTCAGCTCAAAAATAGTTGCCTCTGATAACAAGATAAGCCTATCGCTATTAACAACAAAAAAACTTAAAGGTATTCCAAGGTTTGTAGAAGGGTCACTTATATTTATTACTTTTACTACATCATTTATATTTAAGTCTGGGGTATCTATTTTATATAATCTATAAAAAGAGTCAGAGTTATAACATGTCGCTGTAATCTCATATAATGGTTTTTTTAGTTCATATTGTTAAACACCTTTTGATGAAAAAAAGTCTTTTTTGATGATAATTTCATCTCCAATAAATTTTTGCCCTGTTGGATATTCAGAAGCATCATTATATGAATTTGCAAATCCTAAAAGCTTCTCAACTTTCCAAGTTCCATAGAAATATTTTTCAGTTTCACTATCCAAATTCATACTTTCTTGAGCACAATATACGGATGTGTTTTTTGGAATAATAGACTCTTCCGTTTCAGATTTAGGCTCACTAGAAGGATTTGGATTTGATGTCATTTCAACATTTCCACAAGCCGATGCTAGCATCAACATTATCATAATACAAACCAATAATATTTTTTTCATATTTCACACTCCCACTATTTTTTCAAGTTCATATGTCTCCTTTTAGATAAAATATTTGTTTTATCAGATGCTAAATTGTTCCATTAGATAATCTCTATAATCAACTCTATTGAAGAAAGTTAACATTATCAATCTGAAATTGAAAATCAGTCATAAACAAACACTCCTCCATTGGATTTACCGAACCCAATAAAGGAGTGAAATTTATACATATACACATAAGAAATTGATTGGCTTTAAATTACCCAAAAAGAAGTTTATAGGCAAAATCGTTTTAGCCTAAACACCTTCCAGCAACCCACAATCCCTTACCACGCACTGCCCCTAACCCTTTCAACTAACCTTATGCTCAATTCGTAGCTTGTCCGCTACCATGGCAATAAATTCCGAGTTAGTAGGCTTAGATTTGGAGATATTAATGGTGTAGCCGAATAAATGGCTGATGGAGTCGATGTTGCCACGGGTCCAAGCCACTTCAATTGCATGGCGAATCGCGCGTTCTACACGTGAAGGCGTGGTCTTGAATTTCTCTGCTATGGCTGGATAGAGTGTTTTTGTAATCGCACCAAGGATCTCGATATTGTTATATACCATGGTGATCGCTTCGCGCAGGTACTGATAACCCTTGATATGTGCTGGAACACCGATTTCATGAATGATCGAGGTAATGTTAGCATCAAGATTCTTGCCCTTTGTAAGCGGCACTACATTCGATCTGGACGTCGACGAATAGTTGTACATGTTAGAGGATGAGCTCATGCTGCCTTGGACCCCTACAAGCTGACGTACACGATTTGCCAGGACCTCCATATCGAACGGTTTCAAAATATAATAGGATGCACCAAGCTGTACAGCTCTTTGAGTGATGTTCTCCTGACCAAAAGCGGTCAGCATGATGATCTTCGGTTGAGGATTCAGATCCATATCACGCAGACGTTCCAAGACACCCAGACCGTCTAAATGTGGCATGATGATATCAAGAATAAGGACATCGGGAACTTTGCGTGCTTCGCTTAGCATTTGAAGCACTTCTTCACCATTGTAGGCGATACCCGTTACCGTCATATCTTCTTGTTCAGAAATGTATTCGGAAAGCAAATTCGTAAACTCCCTGTTATCATCGGCCAACAACACTTCAATATTCTGCACTGGCTGCTTCCTCCTTAATTATATCTGCTATTCGAAAATAACATTTTTTTCTTGTCTCTTAACATTTTCGACATGGAGATTGAATTCCCTTCTGTCGAAAATTATTTTTCTTTATTTTTTTTCTGGCATGGATTATAATTAAATATTTTATTTCAAAGTTCGATGATCTTCGTAATCCTTCGACAAAAAAATCTTAAGGCTAAACCGCCTTAAGATTAATTGGATACCTATTCTCCTGTAGGGTTACACCAGAATCCTTAAGCATCCATTCGATGAAGCAACCGTAGCCGGACTTAGGATCATTTACAAACACATGAGTTACAGCGCCGATGAGCCGTCCATTTTGAACGATTGGACTTCCGCTCATCCCTTGAACGATACCACCTGTCTTATCGATCAGTCGCGGATCTGTGATACGAATGACCATACCCTTTGTCGCGGGTGTCTGCTGATGTGCCACATGAATGATCTCAACCTTAAATCGTTCTACCTGCTGCCCATCTACAACGGTAAGAATTTCAGCTGGACCTTCCTTGACTTGATTGCTCATTGCCACAGGAATAGGTTCTTTATAAAGACTATGCTCGGGATTACGACTCATTTTACCGAAGATGCCAAAATCTGTGTTACTCTCCACATTACCAAGCACTTGGCTTTCTTTTAAGAAATGGGCTCGTTTCTCACCCGGATCGCCATCCTGGCTTTTAGAAATCGAAGTTACACTGGACTGAACAATATGACCGCTGCCAACAACAATTGGTGTTCCGGTATTCATGTCCGTAATCACATGTCCTAAAGCTCCATAAACCCCCTGTTTCGGGGCATAAAAAGTTAACGTGCCGACACCCGCTGCAGAATCTCGAATGTACAGGCCTAACCTCCAGACTTTGTCATTAATATCATACGCAGGTTTGAGCTTGGCTGTATGCTCTTTCCCAGCGCGTTTAAAGACAATCGTCAGAGAATTATTCGCTTTTCCAGCACGATCCACAAGCTTGGCCACCTTAGATAACTCGTCCAGCTTCTCTCCATCAATGGAGATCATCAAATCACCTGGCACCAAACCGCTGATCTCACCTGGGGAAAGCTTGGATTTCTCGGATACTTCAATCAGATGATGTCCAACAACCAGAACACCTGCTGATTTCACCTTTACTCCGATCGTTTGACCTCCCGGGATCACCTTCAGTTCCGGTTTGATTCCATGCGCACTCACCTTGGCAGGTTCACTGTTCAGTGGTGCGGCAAAACTTTGGTGGGTTCCCGTTATGCCCGATAAACTAAGAAAGAAGGCAAATAAAAGGCCTGGCATTAACTTCCTGAGGTTAGGCTTCAATGGCTGTCACGCTCCCTTTTGCTTCTTTCGCTTGACGAAAAAGGTGGTCGCCAATTGCGTACCTATAAGATAACCTTGCCCCCAGGCTTTTATTACTGTCAATCATTGTTCCGCTTAGCTTGTTGCAGCCTTACTTGCCTCGGCCAAATTAAGCATTTCCTGCGAGTGGTGCAATGTTTTTTCGGTAATTTCCACTCCACCCAGCATTCGGGCCAGCTCCATTACACGTCCATCATTCGTGAGTGATTCCACTTCTGTCATGGTTCTTCCGTCCTCAACCTTTTTGCGGATTAAATACTGATGATCAGCCATACAAGCCACCTGAGGTAAGTGCGTAATGGAGAACACCTGACATGTGGAGCTCAGCTTATACAGTTTATCTGCAATGGATTGAGCAGCCCGACCACTCACACCGGTATCCACCTCATCAAAAATTAGAACTGGAATCGCATCATGACGCGCAAAAATACTCTTCATTGCCAGCATAATACGCGACAACTCACCACCCGAGGCAATTTTGCCAAGGGGTCTTAACGGCTCGCCAGGGTTAGGGGAAATCATAAATTCCGCACTGTCGATCCCTTGTCTTGTAAGACGAATACGCCGACCCTTATACTCAACTCCACGCGGGTCCTCCAGCGTGTCTAATTTAACCTGTAGCGAGGTTCTTTCCATCTGAAGATCTTTAAGCTCACTCTCCACTTGCGTGGCTAAATCAGACGCACACAGCTTCCGTGCTTCACTTAATTCAGTAGCTGCTTCCATTAATACAGAAAGCAATGCATCGCGTTTGGTCGTCAGTTTCTCCAGGTATTCATCTTTATTCTCAAGCAGATCGGTTTCCCGATGGATTTGTTCATAATAAGCCAAAATCTGTTCTACACTATCTCCGTATTTACGGCGGAGTCCGGTAATTAAATCGAGACGATTCTCGATTTCTTCGAGCCGCTGTGGATTGAATTCGATCTCTTCTCGATAATCACGAAGCTGAAATGCAGCATCCTCCAGCTGATAATAAGAGGACTGCAACTGCTCGAGCACGGATTTAAGTCCCTTTTCATCATAACGAACCGCGTCCTCGAGTCTGGAAATGACATTACCGATGGATTCTAAGCCTTGTCTATCGTAGAGAAGCTCATATGCACCGGATACGGAATCCATCATTTTCTCACTGTGGGATAGTTTGACCCGTTCTTCGGCAAGTAATTCATCTTCTCCCGGTTTTAATGCTGCAGATGAAATTTCTTCTAACTGAAAACGGTACAAATCAAGCATTTGATAAGCCTTTTGGCTGGATTCCTGCAGCTCTCGGAGCTCTTTCTCCACTTTCGCAAAGGCGGAATACTTTTCCTGATATACCGCTTTTAGCGGCCCGATAATGGGTTCTCCGTATGTATCTAACAGTCCCAAATGTCGTTCTGCCTTCAATAAGTTTTGGTGTTCATGCTGTCCATGAATATTAACCAGCTGCTCGCCAATTTCACGTAGCATAGTAAGATTGACCATCTGTCCGTTTACACGTGATGTACTTTTACCCTGAGAGGTGAGCTCACGGCGTATTATAAGATGCTCCTCACGCTGAGCCTCAATGCCAAGACGCTCTAAAGTATCCCAGACGGGATGACCGCTTGGGAGGCTGAAGAGCGCTTCCATCTCTGCTTTTTCACAACCGTAACGAATAGAATCCGCGGAGCCGCGCCCTCCGGCAATCAGTCCAAGCGCATCAATAATAATGGATTTACCTGCCCCAGTCTCCCCTGTGAGCACATGGAAGCCAGGATAAAAATGCACATCTACCGCCTCAACGACGGCTAGATAGCGGATAGACAAGGTTTCTAACACTAATAGAGCACCTCCGAGAAGATGATAAGAATTTGATAGAATAAAAAATTAAGAAATGTAACCCATGATTTGTGAAATTACATTCTTGCTGTCCTCAGGCTGGCGGCAAATAATAAGAATGGTATCATCGCCAGAGATGGTCCCCATAATTTGTGGCCAGTCAATATTATCAATTAAAGCAGCGACTGAGTTAGCCGTCCCCGGTAAGCATTTCATCACCACAAGATTAGCCGATGAATCGATCTGCACAAAGTTATCCACCAAAACGCGCTTTAGCTTCTGTATTGGATTGTACCGTTGATCCGTTGGAAGCGAATATTTGTATCTTCCATCATCCATAGGCACCTTAATGAGCAATAACTCTTTAATATCTCGAGATACTGTAGCTTGAGTAACCTGAAAACCGGATTCACGCAAGGCTTCCACCAGCTCGTCCTGTGTCTCAATATCCTTTTGCGTAATAATCTCGCGTATCTTAATATGTCGTTGTCCCTTCATTGTTGCCTCCTAAAAGTTTTGTAAGCGACACTTCCAGATTAGCAGCGACAAAACTACATCGGAAGCATGGACTTAGTTTTGTAAGCGATGCTCCCCGAATTGCTTCGGCAAAACTACTTCGGAAGCATACACCTAGTTAAATATGGACTCAGTTTGATTCTCCGTCATCCCTGCCGAGCCTAATCACTTGAATAGATCCCGCAGCAACATTAACATACAAAACTCCGCTACATTCCGGATAAATCAGTAAGTATGGAAGCAATGTATCTCGTAAGCCGCTGCCTGTGAAATCCAAAGGTTTGCGTGGTCTAGAAAGGATAACCAAATATATTGATCCTTCCTCTTTAGTCGCCACATAATCTATAAATAACCGGCTATACATCTGCGCCCCGTCTACGTTGAAGGACAACGGGATTTTGAGCTTCCCTCCAACGACCTCGTACCCTTCATCCTCTAGTATGTCTATAGATGGGTGAGGAATAATCACTTTATTAAACGGGATCTGATCCTTCATGAAAGAACGCGGAGAACTTTGCAGCCATATATATATCCGATAAATTATAAAAATCGATAATGCTACTCCAATAAACGCCATGACGACCTTGTCAGAGCTACCCGCCACTATCAATCACCTCGGTGATTTATTCGCGTGAAGCCATGCCAATTCCTTCTTCTAGGCTGTCTTTTTAGAAGCTTTCCGAATAATTGTTATTTTCCATATGGAAAAAGAAACTCACCGGCGCGATGAGTTTCCATGAGTCGAATTTACATTAAAAGTACCCGTAGCCTGCTTAATCACTTCATCCGCTAGGGATGGGAAATCCTCCACTGGAAGGACTGTTGATACAGCCTCTGAAGGCTCTAATATACCTTCTTCAGCTTCCGCCAATTCAGGCGTTAGTCTCCAGTGAGCAAGAAACTCAATATTGCCTTCCCCGCCTGTAATCGGTGAAAAAGTTAATCCCTTCAGCTGGTATCCTAGCTCTGCCGCCATGGTCAGTACATTAATTAATACCTCTTTATGAACAGCAGAATCACGAATTACACCTGATTTACCAACCTTCTCCCGTCCTGCCTCAAACTGTGGCTTGATCAGCGCAGCAATATCCGCCGGGCGCTTAAGCAAAGCTTTGAGCGGTGGAAGAATTATTTTTAAGGAGATAAATGAAACATCAATACTCGCAAAATCCGGAATAGGACCCACTAAATCTGGAGGCGTCATATATCGGAAATTCGTTCGTTCCATCACACTAACACGTTCATCATTACGCAGCGACCAATCCAGCTGATTATAGCCAACATCAATCGCGTACACATGGCTTACTCCATTCTGAAGTGCACAATCCGTAAAGCCTCCAGTAGAAGCACCGATGTCCAGCATGGTCCGTCCTGTAAGATCAATATTAAATTGGCGTAGAGCCTTCTCCAGCTTTAGGCCCCCACGACTGACATAGGGATGCACAGAGCCTTTAACCTTAAGGGTAGCCTCCCGTGACACCTTCATACCAGCCTTTTCAATGCGTTCTTCATCCGCGAGCACCAGTCCTGCCATAATGGCTGCTTTAGCCTTCTCACGGCTTTCATAAAAACCTTGCTCAACAAGTAGTACATCTATCCGTTCTTTACGGTGTTCCATGGTCATCTCCCGATCGTTCAAAGGGTTGCTAATTTCCGGCTTCCATTTAGGAAGACGAAGTTGTTTTGTAGTTATATGCACTCAAAGCCATCATGGACTTGATACGTGCACATAGCGCTTCTACCGTAAGACCTGTTTCCTGGCGCTGTTCTTTAATAGAGCCGTGCTCCACAAAGATGTCAGGTACACCCATCAGATGTACACGAGCGTCATAAATTTCATTCTCTGCGTAGAATTCTAATACCGAGCTGCCGAGACTTCCCGCTTGGCAAGCCTCTTCAATAACAACCATGTTGGTACCAGCGTGAGCCAAATCAAGCAGCATGGAGTTGTCCAGTGGCTTCAGGAACCGCGCATTCACGACGCCTACCTGAATCCCTTCCCGCTTCAGTAAATCAGCGGCTTCTTCAGCCACTTGAACCATAGGTCCACAGGCTACAACAGCATAACCTTCACCTGTACGTAGTCGTTCCCATGATCCAATTGGAATAGTACGCAGCTCAGGATCCATTGCTACACCTGTACCGTTAATACGCGGATAGCGATAAGCAATCGGACCATCATTATATTCAAGCGCCGTCTTCATCATATGACGCAGCTCATTCTCGTCTTTTGGCATCATCATCACCATATTCGGAATATGGCGCATAAAAGCAACATCGTACACACCCTGATGAGTCTCACCATCCGCACCTACAAACCCCGCGCGGTCAATGGCGAACATAACATTCGCGTTATGTCGGCAAATATCATGGACGATCTGATCATAGGCACGCTGCATGAAGGTAGAATACACCGCATATACCGGCTTCATCCCTTCCATAGCCAAAGCTGCACAAAGCGTAGCCGCATGTTGCTCGGCAATCCCGACATCAATCATACGATCGGGAAATTCCTTAGCAAAAGGAAATAAACCCGAGCCTCCTGGCATCGCAGGTGTAACAGCAATCAGACGGGAATCTTCCCGGCCCAGTTCGATCAGTGTCTCGCCAAATACTTCCGTGTACATTGGAGGACCCACAGCTTTAAGCGCCTGACCCGACTCAATTTTGTAGGGCGAAATGGCATGTGATTTATAAAAATCGGTCTCAGCCGGTTTGTAGCCCTTACCTTTCGTTGTTAGTACATGTACCAACACAGGTCCAGCCACGTTATCTGCTTGGTGGAAGGTATCAATCATCTTCTCCAAATCATGTCCATCAACCGGACCGAGATACGTAAAGCCGAGCTCTTCAAACAATACGCCAGGTACCATCATATATTTGAGACTATTCTTTAACTGTTCAGCAGTCTTCGCTAATCGTCCTCCGATGGCCGGAATCTTCTTAAGCAGCCCTTCTACCTCGTCTTTGGCACGCAAATAGTGGCGATCCGAACGTATTTTGCTTAGATAATTGTGCATGGCCCCTACATTAGGAGCAATCGACATTTCATTATCGTTCAAAATAACCATCAGCTTACGCTTCTCATGGCCAATATGGTTAAGTGCTTCAAACGCCATTCCACCAGTAAGAGCGCCGTCACCAATCACGGCAATCACCTTATTGTCTTCACCCTTGAGATCGCGGGCCATCGCCATTCCCATTGCTGCCGATAATGAGGTACTGCTATGTCCAGCTTCCCACACATCATGCTCACTTTCGGAGCGCTTAACGAAGCCGCACAAGCCCTGATATTTGCGCAGGGTATCGAAGCGGTCTTGACGACCGGTCAGGATTTTGTGGACATATGCCTGGTGCCCAACGTCGTAAATCATTTTGTCCCGAGGGCTGTTATAACAATAATGCAAAGCCAAGGTAAGCTCCACGACTCCTAGATTGGATCCGAGGTGCCCCCCAGTTGCTGTTAGCTTCTCAATCAGAAATCGACGAATTTCCTCCGCTAGGGTAGTCAATTCATCGACTGACAATGATTTTAGTTGCTCAGGATCATTTATTTGTGGAAGCAGCACGTATAGTTCCCCGCTTTCCTAGATGTTGTAAATTATATAAAACCCATTATAACACAAACGAAACGGCTGTCGAAATACAGCCGTTTCGAAAGTTCATAATTAGTGATCACGTGCCATTAAGTAATCTGCAATTTCCAGCAGGCGCTGGCTATCATGAAAGCCACCGTTCAGAACAGCATTATGGGCTGTTTCAGTAAGCTGCTTCACTTCTTCTCGCGATGCTTCGAGGCCAATAAAATAAGGATAGGTTACTTTATGCTGCTTAACATCACTGCCTGTTTTTTTGCCAAGTTTACCTTCGTCTCCGATTAAATCTAGAATGTCATCCTGGATTTGAAAAGCGAGTCCAATGGCTGTTCCAAATTTATGCAAAGCCTCAAGCTGCTGCTCGTTAGCACCTGCAATACGACCGCCAGCTAGCAGCGAAAAGATTATCAAATCCCCTGTCTTATGCAGATGAATGTACTTCAGCTGTGCAAGATCGGTTAGACCCTGCTCGCCTTCCATATCTGCAATCTGACCGCCAACCATACCACGAGGACCTGCCATTTCCGCCAAATCCTCTACGATGGATAGTACACTTTCTGCAGGGACACCAAATTTACGCGAGGCTTGTACCACACTGTAGAAAGCATGGGTCAGAAGGGCATCACCCGCAAGAATAGCGGTCGCTTCGCCAAAGACTTTATGATTCGTCAGCTTTCCGCGCCGATAATCATCATTATCCATGGCAGGCAAATCATCATGAATTAACGAGTAGGTATGTACCATCTCTATAGCAGCAGCGACAGGCAGGGCAGCCTCTCGACTTCCTCCCAGTGCTTCACATGCGATAATCACCAGCAGTGGCCGGAGGCGTTTGCCCCCAGCCATAAGTGAATACTTCATGGCTTGCTGCAAATTCTCTGGAACCATCCATTGCGCGGGGAGAATAACCTCTAGTTCATGTGAGACTAGATCGCTTAAGGACGCAATGTAATCCTCCAGTGGCTGACGCAGTGTTTCTCCTTCAGAGCTTCTCTCAAGCTCATGCTCAAAGCGAGTCATCGGCGTCCCCTTCCAGACGTGCACCAAACGGCTTCTTACGCAGTTCTCCGTCCTCTAGGGTAATCATTTCGATCTTACGCTCTACCTGCTCAAGCTTACTGCCGCAAAGCTGAGATAACTTCATACCTTGCTGAAATAAATCGATGGCCTTCTCCAGGGGAACGTCGCCGTGTTCAAGCTCACGTACGATTTCCTCCAGCCGGTCCATGGCGCCTTCAAAATCAAGTTCCGCTTCCTTCGTCATCGTCTTTGCCACCCTCCTTCATTCCCCATACCTGGCAGTTCAGCTGTCCGTCATTCATCTTTATCACTACAAGATCGCCAAGCTGTACTTCGGTCAGCGATTTGATTAAATGTTCTTCTGCTTCGTCATAGACTAAGCTGTAGCCTCTCGACATAACTTTAAGAGGGCTCAGTGCATCCAGATGACGAATCTCCGCTACATAGCGAGCTCGCTTCTCCTGCAGGCGGGCCTGCATAGCGCCCATCAGCTCACGGCGCATGCTTTCAGTGCGCTGACGCGCAGCGGCAACACTGCCGTGCGGATGGAACCGCTGCAGACTATGATGCAGCACAGCTTTGCGCTCGCGGGAACGGCTGAGCCGTGCATCCGCTGAGCGCTGGAGCCGCTCGCGCAGCTGATCCAGCCGCTGCGTGTGCTGGATCAGCGAGCGGCGCGGACCTGCCAGCGCCAGCGAGCGTTCCAGCCCCGCGTGGCGCTCACGTCCGCGCTGGGCGCGTCTCTGCAGCGCTTGGCGCAGCCGCTGCTGCTGCCCGCGAAGCTGCGCAGCTAGCTCGCCGGCATGTGGCACGGCCAGCTCCGCGGCCGCTGTGGGCGTAGCCGCGCGGAGGTCGGCGGCGAAATCGGCAATCGTGAAATCGGTCTCGTGGCCAACGGCCGAGATGACCGGAATCCCTGATGCCGATATCGCTCGCGCGACTTCCTCCTCGTTAAACGCCCACAGCTCCTCGAGCGAACCGCCGCCGCGGCCGACGATAAGCACGTCGGCCTCACCCATGCGGTTCAGCGCTCCAATCGCCTTCACAATCGAAGGTGCGGCGCCTTTGCCTTGCACCAGTACGGGATAGATTACAATAGCCACCTGCGGAAACCGCCGCTGGAGTGTAATCACGATATCCCGTACTGCTGCCCCCGTTGGCGAAGTAATCACGCCAATGCACTTTGGAAAGCGAGGCAAAGGGCGTTTACGCGCTTCTGCAAACAGCCCCTCTTGCTCAAGCTTGCTCTTCAGCTGCTCATAGGCTAAATATAGACTACCAATTCCATCTGGCTGCATGTGTGTGGCATAGAACTGATACTGCCCGTCCCGTTCATATACGGTCACATTACCTCTAGCAATTACCCGAGCACCTTCCTTCGGAATAAAGGGCAGGCGCTGGTTATGAGAAGCAAACATAATCGCTTTGATCCGACTGCTCTCATCCTTTAGCGTGAAATACATATGACCGCTACCATGATGCGTAAAGTTGGAAATCTCTCCGCGAATCCATACATCCGAAAGTAAATTATCCGAGTCTAGCTTCATGCGGATGTAACGGTTGAGTTCTTTTATCGAATAGACCTGCCGCTCTGCCGCCATGAATTCCTACCCCTATTCCAAGCCGTGACGGCGTTTAGCCGCAATCAGCGTGTTGCTCATCAGCATTGTAATCGTCATCGGTCCAACCCCACCCGGAACAGGTGTGATGTATCCGGCAACTTCTTTTGCACTATCATAATCAACGTCACCTGCAAGCTTACCGTTATCCAAACGGTTCATACCCACATCAATGACAACAGCACCCGGTTTCACGTACGAAGCGTCAATGAAATTCGCGCGTCCGATCGCAACAACTAGAATATCCGCTTGACGGCTAATTTCTTGCATATTAGCTGTACGGGAATGGCACATCGTCACAGTAGCATTCTCACGTTGCAATAACAAAGATACAGGCTTGCCTACAATATTACTGCGGCCAATGACCACAGCATGTTTACCAGCCATTCCTGTTCCTGTACGTTTAATTAGTTCAATTACACCTGCCGGTGTACAAGGAAGCAGACTGTCAGCACCAATCACTAGGTTACCTACATTTACAGGGTGGAAGCCGTCAACGTCTTTCTCCACGGAGATCGCATCAATAACAGCTTTTTCCTCAATATGCTTAGGCAATGGAAGTTGAACTAGAATCCCATCAATATCATCGCGTTCATTAAGCTGCGCTACGAGAGCCAGCAATTCTTCTTGCGTAGTAGACTCATCCAGTTTATGCACTTCCGAATGGAAACCAAGGCTAATACAAGATTTTTCCTTGTTGCGAACATACACTTGTGATCCTGGATCTTCACCTACTAGAATTACTGCCAGACCGGGCTTCACGCCACGTTTCGCCAGTTCAGCAACCTCCTGGGCAATACCAATACGAATTTCCTCAGATACTTGTTTACCACTGATGATTGCTGCTGTCATGATAGTCTCTCCCCTTTTATATACTTTACTATTGTACAAGCATAAACGCCTTTGGCGTCCTTATGAGAACGGTAAGCGTTTATGCGAGAAATATAAAACATAAAGAATAGGTGAATAACTTATACTTGCTTATATTTATAAAAATTAAGAATGGTCAGCTTTAATTGTATCTATCTCCTGAATCATCTTACCAAGCACACCGTTTACAAACTTACCGGAATCATCCGTTCCAAAATGCTTGGCCAAATCTATAGCCTCATTCACAGCAACCTTAGCCGGAACATCATTCGCGAACACCATTTCATACGCCGCAAGACGTAAAATTTGACGATCCACACGTGACAGACGGCTCATTTGCCAGCCTTTCAAGTAATGCTCAAGCATATCGTCAATTGCAACCTTGTGCTCCCACACACCGTTTACATGCTCCACCACATAATGCTTAAGCTGAATTTCGTCCGTAATTACACGTTCGGTTTCATTCTCCTCTGAAGCTTCCTCCAGCAGCATCTCTACGGCTTCTGCGCTCTCTACATCGTTCATTTCCATCTGATACAGGCTTTGGACAATAATCTCTCTCGCTATACGTCTTTTCATGTGTTCCTCCTAAAATCTTATATCGCATTAACATCTTTACTCAAACTTCTATAACGTCGGGCAACCATACATATAACTTCACACCTCAAGCGTAATAATAATTCAGACTTTAATCACATCGCCTATAATTATTTTAAGCCCAAATCCTTCGAATTCTATCCCTAATCCTTAGAGGATTATTGTCCGATGTCCGTTTAAGATACCTTTTCCAATTAAAAAAACCGCAAAGTCTTTCTTCCAGGGGCATTGGACAACACAAACTTACGGCTTCCTGCTCCGGGAAAAAGACTATCGCGGTTCACTTGAAGGGACGCCAGCGTCCGGATAGACGCGTAATCAGCTCCTGCCACTGAAACAGGGGAGCCTCTGCGTTATCCTTTCTTTTGCCGAACGTATATCCGATGAACACTACCAGTGCAAAGAACAACATATCCCAAAAACCGCAAATTAAATATATCAACCCTAGACCAATGCCGAAAGTCACTCCGGCGATTCTACCCCCGTGACTTTCCCATACTTCTTTCCAAGACATAAGGGAAATTCACCTCTATTCCACTCGACTTTTGAAGCTTGGAGACTGCGTAAGGTTAGCAATATATACAGACACATCCGCAACCGGAATACCGGTTGTCTCCTGCACAAAATCATGCACCTGACGTTGCACTTCTGTGGTTAGCAGCGGCAATGAATGTTCACCATCCACTACTGCGCGAATTGTAATTTCAAGGCCCGCCTGAGAAACGCGAATACGCGATTTGAGATCTCTGATTCCCTTCACTTTACCGGCAGCCTTCAAACTCAGATTCTCAATGGTCTCCACTGAAATCTGGATATCCCCATACTCCGTACGCTGATCAACAGAAGGTAAAGAAGCGCGATCACGACGCAAAGAGATGTAGAAAAATCGGATGCTCAGAAGGAACAAGACAACTGCTACTACAATTGCAGTAATATAAGCTGCTGGTCCATTCTCAATCTCCAAAGTTTTAGGAATAGCACCGCTCAAGAGGAGGATGGCAATAACAGATAATATTCCGATACTTAAGCTGTAGACAAACAGCAAAAGTCTGTCCAAAATTTTTGCCACGAGTCTCATAACCTCCTTAAATTAGAGTAAACCCTCGACTTTGCTGTCGGGGGTTTATGGAAGAACGACGACTGTTATTTCACGCGAAGAATCGTTTCAGCTTCCTCGTTCTTGTCGACAGTGTTGTTGTTCTTGAACTGTACATCATGAATATGCACATTCACTTCCACAACAGTCAGACCAGTCATAGTCTCGATGGAACGCTTAACATTACGCTGAATTTCAGCAGCCACTTCAGGAAGACGGTTACCATATTCAATGATTACAGAAACATCCACTGCAGCTTCGCGTTGTCCAACCTCTACTTTAACTCCTTTAGACAAGTTCTTACGTCCGAGAAGCTCAACAATACCACCGGCGAAACCACCGCTCATGCCAGCTACACCTTTAACCTCAACGGTCGCTAAACCTGCGATCACCTCGATCACTTCAGGAGCAATCTGGATCTCACCGATTTCTGTCCGTTCGTATTCTGTCGGCAATGTACTCATTTTAGACTTCACACCTTTCAACAAAGATTCTCATAAATTCAAGCGTAAAGCACGTCTCTTATTAAACATACTATATCATTTGACGAACTTTATGACAAACAAAGCGAAGTCGTCCTAAATTTCATACTCTTCCAGAAACTTGATGTCAAAATTACCATCCAGAAATACAGGATGCTCCAACAGTTTCTGGTGGAAAGGGATCGTAGTATGGATTCCCTCCACGGCAAATTCAGCCAAGGCGCGCTTCATCTTTGCAATCGCTTCCTGACGTGTGGGTGCCCATACAATCAGCTTTGCAATCATAGAATCATAGAAAGGGGAAATCGTATAACCAGGGTACGCCGCGCTGTCTACACGAACACCAAGACCTCCAGGCGGCAAATAAAAGCCGATTTTACCTGGTGAAGGCATAAAATTACGCTCTGGATCTTCCGCATTGATACGGCATTCAATCGACCAGCCATTAATCTCGATATCTTCCTGTGTAAAGGACAAAGGATTTCCTTCTGCAACCGAAATCATTTCCTTGATCAAATCCACACCCGTAACCATTTCCGTTACCGGATGCTCTACCTGAATACGAGTATTCATCTCCATGAAGTAGAACTGTCCATCCGGTCCAAGCAAGAATTCAAGCGTTCCTGCTCCCGAATAATTCACTGCGAGTGCTGCACGAACTGCTGCATTCCCCATCGCTTCACGGATATCCGGTGTAAGTACAGAACAAGGTGCCTCTTCAATCAGCTTTTGGCGACGACGCTGTACGGAGCAGTCGCGTTCACCTAAATGCACTACATTACCATGCTTATCTGCAATAATTTGAATTTCTACGTGCTTCATACCTGTAAGGTACTTTTCCAAATATACACCAGCGTTGCCGAACGCCTTCTGCGCTTCCTGTTGTGCAGCAGTAATCTGCTTCACCAATGATTCCTCGTCCTCAGCAATCCGGATGCCCTTACCCCCGCCACCTGCGGTAGCCTTAACGATAATCGGGTATCCGATATCACGGCCCAGCATGACGGCTTCCTCAACATCACCTACAAGGCCTTCTGAGCCCGGGATGATCGGAACTCCAGCCAGCTTCATGGTTTCCTTCGCCACAGCTTTATCACCCATACGGTTGATTGCATCTGGAGATGGCCCAATGAAGATAATATTGCAAGATTCACAAATTTCTGCAAAATCTGCATTCTCAGCTAAAAATCCATAACCAGGATGGATGGCATCACATTCTGTTAAGGTAGCTACACTCATAATATTTGTAAAGTTCAGATAGCTGTCCTTGGACGGCATCGGACCGATGCAGTAAGCTTCATCAGCCAACCGGACATGAAGTGAATCCCGGTCGGGTTCCGAATAGACCGCGACGGTGGAAATGCCCAGTTCTCGGCAGGCCCTAATAATGCGGACCGCGATTTCGCCGCGGTTGGCAATCAACACTTTTTGAATGTTCATGCGTTTCCTCCCAAAGTTTTGCGAAGCTTCCGCTCCATAAGTAATCTGCGGTATTTATTCCGGTTTAACCAAGAATAGGGGTTGACCGTATTCTACAAGCTGACCATTCTCTGCCAGTACGGACACGATTTCACCTTTAATCTCCGCTTCCAGCTCATTCATCAGCTTCATCGCTTCGATAATGCATACCGTTGTTTTCTCACCAACACGGTCTCCAACATTAACGAACGACGGCATTTCCGGAGAAGCGGCACTATAAAATGTTCCCACCATTGGAGATACAATTTTATGTAGTTTGCCTTCTGCGGCGGCTTGTGCCTGCTGCGCTGGAGGAACCTCACTGATTACTGGATAGGACACTTGCTGCACGCTCTGCGGCTGCGGGGCAGGCGTAAAGGGATAGGCATTATAAGGAGTCGCCTGTACTGCTGTTCCATCAGCTTCAGGGCGATCCGGTTTGCGAATTGCAAGCTTCATTCCTTCGCTTTCGATCTCCAACTCATGTACAGAGGAGGTCTGGTCCAGCAATTTAATTAATTCCTTAATTTCGCTCAACTTGAACATACATTAGTTCACTCCTTCAGCTTTCTCTCGAAGCCACTTCTTAAGCGGACAAGATAACTTTATGTATTATATCATAAACGCTAGAAATGGAAAGAGCCCGGGAGAACCCGAGCTCTTTCGTCATATTCCCTATAATTTCACGTCTTATTATTTCTCGGAAACATACTGAACACTAACTTTATCCTGAGACACACTCAGTTCTTTCATTACGAGATCAACGATGCTAACCGCTTGTTTTACATCCAGCTTGTCACTCAGTACGACTACTTTATAGCTGTCCCCAGCTTCTTCCTTCACGATGGCTTCCCCATATTTTTGTTGAAGCTGTTCTTCAATGCCCGTAATTTTAGATTCTTTTTCTTCCAGGTTAAGGAGCTGTTCTTGAGCAACTGCGTTATCAGCAGGCGTCTTCTCCATGTCGTTAATCAAAGCGAGTAAGTCTTGTTGGCTCTTTAGATTCTTTTGTTCACGTTCATACAGGTAGTTAGTGAACATGCTGCTCGCCGATACACTTTGTGAAGCTACTTCATCCAGGATTTCTTTATCATTCTTAGCAGGGGTTTTGGATGTTGTAGTAGCCGCTGTATCCTTAGCTGCCGTATCCTTAGTTACTGTATCCTTAGCTGCTGTGTCAGAAGTTTTACTGGAGTCTTTTGCAGCAGTGTCCGTCGAAGCTTTCTCAGAGTTACCGCTGTCTGCTGCTTTACTGCTATCATCCTTAACCGCTGAAGTTGCACTGTCATCAGTAGTTGCAGTGGTTGCACTATCGTCAGCGGCTTTAGTGCTGCTAGCGCTATCTACAACGCCTTCATCAGCAACTACATCTCCTTGACTAACCACTTCATTCACTACGATACCTTTGTCGCCAACCGTTGGTAACGCTGCGTTTGCTGTGTCTTTTTTCAGAGAATCCACCTGCATTGTCCCTGCCGTGTCTTTTGGAACCGATGCACCTGAATCTTCAGTAAATAAATAGTATGCCGAGAGTACAACCATCAAACTGAGCATAGAAACCAACCATATTGTTTGTCTTTTGCCGTTCATTTCTTATTCCTCCTAAAATTTAATCTAGTGGCTGCTTCGGAAGCACTCACTTCTTGACTTTCTCCTGCTACTCTTGTTTGCGTGGTACTACTGAAATCCGCTGAATCGGAACATACAAGCCTTTTTCGATAGCCTGCTCTATGAGTCCACGGACAACCTTGTTCTCTGCCCCTTTGGCAACTACCAGTACGCCACGAACCTGAGGCTTAATCCGCTTCGTCACAATAGGTGTCTCATCGCCCGATTGTGAGTAGGTTACGATTTCGCCATCCCTTGTATATTGCGTCGTGTGACGTTTACCACCACTGGCATCCGTCTCTTCACTAAGCTGCTGGGAGTCGTTCATATTGCGCACCACGACAATTTCTTCTGTTGACTCCACGGTAACCATAATATCGACGGTACCGACGCCAACGATTTTCTCCAAAATCTCCTTCATTCGGTTCTCCATCGCCAGTTCAATGCTTTCGAATGAATTGCTTGTTGTTGGATCACTCTGCACCAGCGCCGTTTGGGAGGACTGATTCTGCGGTGGCTCACGCCCCGTATTCTCGTTATCAATCTTCTTCACATTGACGAAGGAATTAAACAGCATAATCGCTGCGCCCAGCAGACCCAGAATGATTAGCCAGCGAAAAGTATGACTTCTCTTCGGACTGCCAGCCCCACCCCCAGCCCATTGCTCCAGCTTTTTCAGCCAATTGCCCACTCCTATCCCTCCTAACCTTGATCGTTTAGAAGCTACAGACTCATAACTTGACGTTATTCACAACGCCGCCATCCACTTGGATTACTTTGGGATCCAAATCCCATTTTTGTTCCAACAGCTTTACGATAGACTCCGTTTCACTTGAAGATGTGTTATTTTCTGTTACATTTCCGTTCACTGCTTTGGGCTCATCTGCAGAAGCTGATCCATTCTCTGGATTCGTTCCGATCTTTACTTCTACAGGCTCTACAGGAGCGATTGCAATTGGCGGAGCAGCGGCTGCGCTGGAAGTACCGGAAGCCCCTATGGAATTAGCTGTTGCTTGGGACATTGAGACCTTCACTGCGGAGATGACAGGAACATCTTCATTACCAGAGCCGCCGGATTTCCCCATGCCGAGCGTTACAGTGACATTAACCCCGCGTTTTCCGGTCTCGCTGATGATCTGCTCCCTCATTTGCTCAGCAACCTCTTCTGCGGCCAGCTTTAGGCTTTGATCCTGGCGCCCTTGTGCAAGCTTCTGACCATCTGCCAGAATCTTTTCCAAAGAGGGATCTCCACTTCCCCCTCCTGTGAACAAGCCTCCTTCTTTCTCCTGACGACCCATGGCTATACTCAGCTCGGCTATGGCGTCACCTTTAAGGAGAGAAACGATTGGGCTAAGCATGGTAAGTAAGATCAGGAGGCTCAGCACCAGCCTTGCATACCGCTCCATGGACTTACTCGGAAGGAGTAACTCAACGAACGATGCCAACAATACGACAAGAATGATCTCCCGCAGCCATCCTCCTAACCAGCTCATTTTTTCCTCCTAAAAGTTTTGTTAGCATAGCCTTCAGCGAATTTACTTCGTACAAAACTCACTTCGAAAGCACCCGCTAAGTTTTGTTATCATAGCCTTCAGCGAATTTACTTCGTACAAAACTCACTTCGAAAGCTCCCGCTAAGTTTTGTTAGCATAGCCTTCGCGAATTTACTTCGTACAAAACTCACTCCGAAAGCACCCGCTAAGTTTTGTCAGCAGATTCACCTCATCATGACGGTTAAATTGCCAGCGGTTAGCATGATCGTGACGGCCATAAAAAACATTAACGATACCGCTGCCAAAGCTGCGAATACGTACACCATGCTTTTTCCGATCGTCTGGAGGCAGACCACAATCGGCGTCTCTCCTAAGGGCTGCATTACAGCAGCAGCTACATTGTAGATCAGAGCAAGCACCAGGATTTTGATCGCTGGAAAAGCACAAAGGAACAAAATGATAATGACACCGGATAGCCCAATGGCGTTCTTCACCAGGAGTGAAGCTGAGATCACTGTGTCTGTTGCATCCGCGAACATTTTTCCGATGACCGGAACAAAGTTGCCTGTAATATATTTAGCGGCCCTGATCGTAACCCCATCTGTCACTGAACTCGTAATTCCCCTGACTGAAATCACACCGAGGAACACAGTGAGCAGTACTCCTAGTAATCCAGCTCCGATATTTCTTAGCAGATTCGCCAACTGGGTCAGCTTGTATTTCTCCGACAGTGCACTCACGAGATGTAGCACCGCTGAAAAGAATAATAGTGGAAAGACAATGGTATGGATCAGTGTGCCAACGGTATGAATCATAAAAACAATTAGTGGATGTGTGACCGAGACGGTAACAATGTTCCCCATGGAAGCCAGTAACGCGAACAGTAGCGGAATCATGGCCATCATAAAATCAATCATCCGGTCGATAGCATCCTTCGCATAACCTATAGCGATATTGAAGCTGTTCACGGCAATAACGAGCACTACCATATAGCAGAGCGTATAAGCCACCTTGCTGACCGTTTTTCGCTCAAAAGCGGTTTGTAGCGTCTCCAGTATCATGCTGAGCACACTGACCATGACAATCGTGACCAGCAGCCTTCCGTTGTACAACACCTCATGCCACATAAAACCAAGTAGCCCAGATAATACACCTTGCAAGCTGAGTCCCTTATCCCCTGGAAGCAGCATGTCCATAAGTGATGGTGTTGCCCCGTCTGGAAAAAAACCTCCGTAATCCTTCATCAGTTGATCCCAGTACGACTCCACCTTATCTGTTGGCAGATTGTTCACCTGACCCTTGACCCACTGGTCTACCGGGGAGGCATTAACGCCCGATCCTGACGCTGGAGAAGCTATGGCCACTTGAGCTGTACCTGCAAACCATAGAATGAAGAAGCATGGGAGCAGCAACAGTATTATTTTAAATTTTGGAGGACGAAAAACACTGCACTCTTGCATAACTTCTCCTCCCTAATCGTTGCTTAGCTTCCTTCAATTGCTTTAAGCAGGTAGCAGCTTCATGACCGTTTCAATAATGATGCTGATAATGGGTACAGCTAGTACCATAATGAGGACTTTTCCGGCGAGCTCTATTTTGGAAGCAATCGATTCCTGCCCTGCATCACGCACGATCTGTGCTCCAAATTCAGCGATATATGAAATTCCGATGATTTTGAACACGGTCTTTAAATAGATCATTTCCATCCCCGATGACTCTGCCACCCGCTCCAGTGTGGAAAGTATCATTCCAATCTTGCCGATTAGAAACAGGAAGATCAGAATCCCTGTGGCAGTAGCGAGGAGAAAGGCAAACATCGGTTTTTGTTCCTTCAGCACGAGAATCAATATGGTCGATATCAGCCCGATTCCAACAACTTGAATGATCTCCATAGCACGCCTATTGAAAAAGAAAGATCGTTTTTATTTCCTGCAGCAGTCCGTCCAGCATTCGAATAACCATAAATAGCACGACGACAAACCCGATTACGGTAACCCAATGTGCGAAATCTTCTTTTCCCATCTGTTTAAGCACCGTGTGTATCATGGCGATAATTATGCCAATGCCGGCAATTTGAAAAATCGCATTGACTTCAATATTCATTCCTGGCACCTCGCTAAAAGATCAAAATGACGATCAATGCTCCAAGCAGCAGACCCAGGCTTTTACTCAATTTTTCATATTTGCCTTGATCCTCTCTGGCTACCGACTCCTCCTGCTTCAATTGCTGCAATGCTAACGCGATATGAGTGCTCTGATTGGACCTATCGCTTGTACCGAGAGTACAACTGAGCTGGCGGAGAATCTCTTTTTCTGTCCCCTTCAATGCGGTAGACTTCCAATGCGACTCCATAGCCCTCTGAATGGCATCCTGGGCGCTTCGGTCATGGGGTGGGCTCATCTCCTCAGCTGTTTTAACAAACAACGTTTTGAGCGGTTCCTTCGACTGAATCCCTATACGCCGCATAGCTTCAGGCAATGGGGTAAAGCCATACATAATTTCTGTTTCCAGCCGCTGTAGCGCTGCTATTAAGCCTCTGATATGTCTTGGCCTGTCTGCATATTGTTTTGCAAATTGTAGCCCTGCCAGCGTACCAGCCAGCACAATCAGAACGGCACCAAATAGCTTAAGCATGTATATCACCACCTAATCGATCCCCGGGTGAGATAAGAAGTAATCCGCGTTTTTGTCCATCCAGAACACGAAAGGAGAGCCCTGCTTCTGAGCGGTGCAGAATGACGTATCTTTCGAACATCTTTTGTTCCAGTAGCCCGCCAAGCCCGGGTCTACGAGCCAGTTCTATTACTTCTTTACCGTGAGCCGAAGCAACAACTGATATTCCAGCATGCAGCGCTTCAGTGACTGCTTCAGCGTCTTCAGGACGACCAATCTCATCAGCAATCAATACATCCGGTGACAAGGAACGAATCATCATCATCATGCCTTCAGCTTTGGGACAGCCGTCGAGGATATCTGTGCGCGGACCAATATCAAAGGCAGGAATCCCGCGTCTGCTTCCGGCAATCTCAGAACGTTCATCGACAATCCCCACCTTCAAACCGGGTCTTCCGCCTTCACGCTTCCCCAAATCTCCTAAGGAGATTTGTCTTGCAATATCGCGAAGAAGTGTTGTCTTCCCGTGCTGTGGAGGCGAAAGGATCAAGGTGTGCATCATTCGCTGCCTCCCCTTGTCCAGCAGATAAGGCAGCACTTTATCCGCGACTCCGGGAACCTCACGGGCTATGCGGACATTGAAGCTTGTAATGTCGCGTAGATGCTCCACACCACCACCACTCAGCACCGTCCGACCAGCAAGTCCTATTCGATGGCCGCCAGGAATCGTAATAAATCCCTTTCTCAGCTCTTCTTCCATCGTATATAGTGAATGGTTGCTGATCAGATCTAGCAGTCTATGAGTGTCCTCCCGATCCGGCCTATAGGCTTCTTCCGGCCTTTGCGTTACGCTGCCATTTGCTCTAAGAAAGTGATATTTACCTGAATAGTTAATCTCCAGCGGACGACCTTCACGGACCCGAATCTCTTCCACCATTCCAAGTAGCGGAAGGGGAAGGCACTTTAATAGTGCTCTTACTTTTTCAGGAAACAATTGCAGCCAATCATCTGCCATACAAAGTACCCCCAAGTTGTCCTCTATCTAATTGCTTTATTCCATATTTATGCTTGTACGCGCTCAATATGCCTATCATCTATCATTTTTTTAGAATCCCGATTAAGAGAAAGGCTACACCGCAACCGACCCAGCCCAGTTTGCTCCAGGACAACTGCTGAGCCATCCCTGTAAGTCCGATCGCTGTCGTCAATATCAAGATCGTCGGGCCTACCAAAGCTAGTCCAGAATTGACTGCGAGCGCCTTGTCTACCTGATTCAACCGCAGCATAATCAGCGCAGCTATAATCTCCGCACTACCCGAGAACAGCCGAAGAGTCGCCATCCAGCTTACATACTTGTCCAATCCACTCCACTCCTAACTTTTACTATTTCATACAAAATGATATTCAGGGCTTGTTTGTCCTTCTCTTATCCATGGATATGCGATAATTACTCACTTTAGACAAGGAGAAATGACAGAATTGTAAGTCCAACTGTGAAAGAGTTCATAGTACACACCTATATAAATAAATATAATCAGTACGATAAAATTATTTTTTACGAACACTTCCATCTGTGGTATCCTTGTTAATTGGAAATATAGTGGGTTTATATTTTCAAAAAGAGCAGACTATAAAGACATAAGAAAAAGAGGGGATTTGTGTCATGCAAGTTCGAAGTTACGGGTTACCGCAAAATATGCGGACCGTAGTCAGACCACTCAAGGAAGTAGCTATCATTATTTTTTCAGCCTTTTTAATTGCAAGCGGGATGCGATTGTTTCTAATTCCTCATCAGCTTCTGAGCGGTGGGGTAGCAGGGGTGGCTTCGGTCGTCGGTTATTTAACGGATCCGAAGTACATTTCTAAGCTTTATTTTGTAATAAACCTCCCTTTAATTGTCTGGGGATTTATTGCAGTGGGGAAAAAATACATCTTACTAAGCTTACTTTCCGTCGTAGCTACCACCTGGTTCATTACCATTATTCCTGAGGTGCAAATGACCAAGGATCCCATTCTTGCAAGTATTTTCGGCGGAGTAATTATTGCTGGCGGCGTTGGTTTTTCTCTCCGTACAGGGGGTTCTTCCGGGGGATTTGATATATTAGGCTCGATTATTTCTCGCAAGCGTGATATTCCAATGGGAAATATCATGTTCCTAATGGATGGATTAGTGATTCTGAGTTTAGGCTTCTTTAAAAGCTGGGATTCCGCCTTATACGCTATGCTCTGTATTTTTGTAAAGAGTAGAGTAGTCGATATGATCCATATTCGCCATGTGAAGCTGACCTGCTTCATCGTTACCAAAGAACGGGAGATGATGCTAACCCGTCTCAGAGAGTTACCTCATGGCATCACTGTCGTCAATGCAGAGGGTGGATACAGTCATGAGGGAAATACCATGCTAATGACGGTAACGACTCGGTATGAGCTTGCAAATCTGCGGAGAACTATTCTTGAGGCAGACCCAAGCTCCTTCGTCAATGTTGTGGAGACTGTAGAGATCCAGGGCCGGTTCAAACGATTAGGATAAAATTCAGGGACTTACCTCCCATGCTGTTATATAGATGAAAAGGAACGCTGCATTCAAATCTGCAGCGTTCCTTTTCATCTATAAGTGATGCCATTTGCTTATTTTTTACTAGCTGAAATATACGAGTCATTCACTTCCTTAGTAATTTCATCACCATTCATCTATTCAAGAAGCATTATGGCATAACGCCGCAGGAATACCACAACAAGACTGGCTTAAAAGACAAAGAGAGGGATGCCCCGCAGCCGTCTGGCTGTAAGGCATCCCTCTTTGTTTACTCAGCAGCTCTTATCGGCGATCTTTAGGACCTCCGACGAAAGCCTGCTCAGTTGTATCTAGATTGTAGGCGGTATGAAGCGCCTGTATGATTGATGGCAAATTGCCTGATTCAATAACGCAAGATACTTTGATCTCAGAAGTGCTGACCATCTTGATGCTTACACCCTCTTGGGAGAGTACATCAAACATTTGAGCCGCTACCCCTGGATGGCTGACCATCCCAGCACCAACGATGGATACCTTCACCAGGTTATCCTCGGAGGTAACTTCACGGTAAGGCAATGTTTTATGAATTTCTTTAATAACTTCCTTCGCCCGATCCAGCTCATCAAGAGAAACTGTAAATGAGAAGTCAGCCTGCTCATTCTGTACACCACTTTGTACGATGATATCTACGTTAACGCCCTCTTCAGCAAGCTTGCCGAAGACCTGAGCGAGTACACCTGGTACATCAGGAACTCCAAGAATACTGACACGTGCTACATTCTTATCAAATGCAATACCACTAACTACGATTCCCTGCTCCATACTTGTTTCCTCCTTCACAACGGTACCTTCATTATGATTAAAGCTCGATCTAACGACCAGCTTAACTTGATGACGCTTAGCGTACTCCACTGCACGTGGATGTAATACAGCTGCTCCCAAATTGGCAAGCTCCAGCATTTCATCGTAAGAGATTTCCTTCAGCTTACGTGCCGTCTTCACGATACGTGGGTCTGTGGAGTAGATACCATCTACATCGGTATAGATTTCGCATACGTCTGCTTCTATAGCAGCAGCCAATGCTACGGCTGTTGTGTCCGAACCACCGCGGCCTAATGTGGTGATCTCACCGTCCACAGTCATTCCCTGAAAGCCTGCAACGATCACGATTTGTTCACGCTCCAAAGACGCTAATACACGGCGCGGATCAATTTCATTGATACGAGCTCTGCCGTGAGTTTCGTCTGTTCGGAATCCAGCCTGCCATCCTGTATAAGAAACAGCATTCCGCCCGATCCCATGTAGGGCAATGGACAATAGAGCGACGGAGATTTGTTCACCTGTCGTCATCAACATATCCATTTCACGTGCGGGCGGCTGCCCGTTTAGTTGCTTCGCCGTATCGATCAAATCATCTGTTGTATCCCCCATTGCAGATACAACCACAACGCAGCGATGTCCCTCATCTTGCTTGTCTGCGATGCGCCCCGCGACGCGTTTCATTCGTTCAGTGTCGCCGACGGAGCTGCCTCCGAATTTCATAACATAAAGTGACAAAGTCCCATTCACTCCCCATATCGGTCTATGTAGTTGCTTCTAATCGGTTTCCCGCTTTAAATCAGTATAATACGAAAACAGTGCCCTGCGTTAATGGTTTCATAAAAAATTTATTAAAATTCCCCGCTGCGAAAAAAAAGATAAGATCAGCATCCGCCCTTCAGCTGTGCTTATTTTACTCAACTTCCAGTATTTTAATGTGGGTTTCCATGGCATCTTTATCCGTTACTGTTCATAAAAAAAACCTCCACCGTATAAACGGGGAGGTTATTCTGGTAATATCTAGGTTATCCTTCTATTTCCTACGCGCGGGAGATATATTTACCTTCACGAGTATCAACGAGCAAGATGTCTTCTTCGTTGATGAACAATGGAACCTGAACACTGTGTCCGGTTTCAAGCTTGGCCGATTTCGTAGCACCTTGAGCCGTGTTTCCTTTAACGCCAGGCTCAGTTTCAACAACCTTAAGCTCTACGCTGGTAGGAAGGTTGATCCCAAGAATCTCACCTTTATAACTAACGATGTTTACAGTCATGTTCTCTTTAAGGAAATTCAATTCCCATTCCAATTGCTTTTCGGACAATTCGAATTGGTCATAAGTTTCGTTATCCATGAATACATGGTCCGATCCACTGGCATAGAGATATTGTACACCACGGTTTTCGATAATAGCACGGCCAATCGTTTCACCTGCACGGAATGTACGCTCTACTGTATTACCGTTACGTAGGTTCTTAAGCTTGGAACGGACAAATGCTGCGCCTTTACCTGGCTTAACGTGTTGGAAATCAATAACGGTAAAAATATCTCCTTCTACCTCTACGGTCAAACCTGTTTTAAAATCATTTACTGAAATCACTAAAATCCCTCCAAAATTATAATTAATCTACTACATCACGCTTACTTACAGTACTGTATATTCTTTAGACGAATGGGTCAGCAGTGATATTCCGCTCTCTGTGATCACAATGTCATCTTCAATACGTACTCCGCCAATGCCCGGCAAATAAATACCAGGCTCCACAGTTACAACCATCCCCGGCTGCATAATATCGTCACTAAGTTTAGACAAACGCGGCCACTCATGAACTTCCATTCCAAGTCCATGGCCTGTGCTGTGTCCAAATTGTTCACCATATCCGTAGCTAGCAATGATATCACGTGCCAAGGCATCACATTCCCGTCCAGTCATACCCGGCTTGATATGTGCTAAAGTATGTAGCTGAGCTTCCAGCACAATATCATAGATCTCTTTCAGCTTCGGATCCGGTGCTCCGAGTGCAATGGTTCTTGTCACATCTGAGCAATAGCCATCAAGTAATGCACCGAAATCAAGGGTAATGAATTCATTGCCTTGAATTACGCGGCTGCTTGCTACGCCGTGTGGCATGGATGAACGTTCGCCTGAAGCAACAATCGTATCAAACGATGAAGAAGTTGCACCATGGGTACGCATATAAAATTCCATTTCCAAATCAACATCGCGCTCAGTCATACCCGGCTTGATCACGTTCAGAATATGACTGAATGTAGCATCGGCCAGATCTGCTGCACGTTGCATAACGGCAAGCTCTTCCTCATCCTTGAACATACGAAGGTCTTCCACAGCTTTGGAAATTGGAACTAACACTGCCGGCTTAAGTGCTTCTGCATATGCGGTGTACGCGCTGAATGAAACATCATCCTGTTCGAAACCAATACGTACCTCTTTACCAGAAGGCAGAAGCTCGCGAACTGTATCAATGAATTTAGTTGTATGCTCTACAACTTTAACCCCCATTGCTTGGTCCGCGGCCTGTGTCATATACCTGAAGTCAGTCAGCAGATAACAATCATCACTTGTCACCAGTACATAACCGGACGATCCGGTAAATCCACTTAAATAGCGGCGGTTATAACCGCTAGTTATCAACATTGCATCCAATCCTTGATCCTGCAAAACCTTACGCAGCTTGGAGACACGCTTGTTACCCATTTTCATTCTCCTCTCGAAATAGCCACATTGTATTTTAACATAGGGATATCCCCTTGAGAAGTTTTTTCGCGCCGTTAGGCAAGCGCTGTACTTTGCTCACGCTTCCGTTCGTCCGTATACTCAATTGCTGCTGTATATCCAATGAACATTCCCCATAGCAGAAAAATACAGAACTCACTAATGACCGTGTTCCACGGCAGCTTGAATGGGGGCTGCATAAGAAACATCTGAGAACCAGGAATAAATATAATCACCCACCATAAAATGCCGTAGACTAGGCCTGGCCAAGGCCCCTTCAGCTTACGGAGAACCAGTACGTACAGCATAGAAGCGATGACCGAAAATACAATAAACATCATATATCCCACGAAATGTCCAAATGCTGTTGTCAAAAACGCATGCTTGAAGAAAGGCTCTGCTATAAAGCCAGGGCTGACTTGGGTAAAACTGAACCAATAAACTAGCCAATGAAGCCCACCCCAAATTAATCCTGCAAAAAAACCTAATTCGAGTGCAAAAAGCCAAATATTTGTATGCCCCGATTGTTGTTGATGAGATTTGCTCATGAAATTGCCTCGCTTTCTTTATTTTCAATGCCGATTTATCTCTCGTTCTCTCTAGAAGATAGTATGTACAGCAAAAGGCGATCCAACTAGTAATGTCTTCAAAAATTAGTTACAATGTATTATATAAATCATATTAAATACGAGAAGGTGAATTGGTTGTCCCAGGAAACTCCCAGTTACGGCGGCCAAGCCGTCATTGAAGGTGTCATGTTCGGCGGTAAGCATATCAATGTAACAGCCGTACGACGCAAGAATCAGGAAATCACTTTTTTAGAAGTACCCAAAAGCGATAAGAGCTGGGTCACGAAACTGCGCAAGATTCCGCTGCTTCGCGGCCTTGTCAGTATTATAGATGCCAGCGCTAAAGGCTCTAAGCACTTGAACTATTCTGCCGAATCCTACGCTGAAGATGAATTGGAACCGGAAGATCTTGAGAAGGAAAAAGCGAAGCCGAAGAAAAAGGATGAGGGCTGGAGCCTTGGAATGATTTTTGGCGTTGCTGTAATGGGTATTCTCTCCTTCTTGTTCGGAAAGCTCATTTTTACGCTTGTTCCGGTATTTGTAGAGGATTTTTTATTTAAAAATGTATTTGATAACTACGTACTGCACAACCTCATAGAAGGCGGCATCAAAATGATTCTTTTGCTGGTCTATTTATGGGCGATTTCTCAAACACCTGTGATCAAGCGACTGTTCCAGTATCACGGCGCCGAACATAAAGTCATCAGCGCTTTTGAAGCAGGCGAAGAACTGACTGTTCAGAACGTTCAGAAATACAGCCGTCTGCATTACCGCTGTGGAAGTAGCTTTATGATGCTGACGATTATCCTCGGTGTGATCATTTACTCCGTAGTCCCATGGGATAATCTTTGGGAACGAGTGATCCAGCGGATTATCTTGTTGCCAGTCGTAATTGGTGTATCGTTCGAAGTTCTAAAGGGAACCAATGCGGTAAGAGAAGTACCAGGCCTTAAATATCTGGGTTACCCTGGATTGTGGCTGCAACTCCTTACAACCAAAGAGCCAAAAGACGATCAGGTAGAAGTATCTATTGCCTCTTTTAACCGTATGCGTGAGCTTGATGCTGCGATTGAAGCAAGAGGATATTCGGAGGCAAGTGTGTCAGGCGGCATATTGGATCCTGCGAAAGGATGAGTGATCTATGATCAGGCATGCTTTAATTTTTTGGATTACGGTTACGCTTGCGATTTTCGGTTTTGTGATTGGAGTCTTGACTGAGCCCTTCTTTACGCTGTCGAAGCTGATTCTCCCCTTAGTACTGTTAGCAATCATTTATTATGCTTACAAAAAAATGGGGCCAGGCAAATACGCTCTTAGCAGCAGTGGATCTAAGGTTAAAGTGAAGCCTTCCCAGAAGACCATGTCAAAGGTAGCAGGAATTCGCAAGACTCAAGCTGCACCAGGCAAACGCAAAAGCTATCCTTTCCAAGTGATCGAAGGAAGTAAAGGTAAAAATGATGATCAGCTTCCGAAGTATCACTAACTTCATAAAAACTCCAAAAAGCATCTCCACGTTTTAAGTAACGTGCGGGATGCTTTTTTCTCATATGGATAACGCGCTCGTTATCTTGGTCGCCACTCCTTAAAGAAATCTTCTCCTGCTTTGAGTCCGGCAGCATACATTTCATCGCTTTGCGCTTTTGTAATTTCAAATTGAGTCGTCCCAATCCCAAGCGTAGGAATTTTTACCGTGCGAACAAATTTATCCCCTTCAATAAACTTTTCATCATGAGCAGAGAGCATGGTAGTTACCAAGGCTTGGAGCATACTGAATGGCCCTCTGATTTTATGCGGCTGTGGATCGGTCTTACCTACCGTTTGATAACCTACCGTAGGAATTCTGTTCCCAGGTTGTATACTCCCATTATTCTTGCCGTCAAATAGCCACAAAGGGAAATTACTCAAGAGTCCACCATCTACAACATACACAAACTGCTCGGTAAAGGATTTCCCTCTTGCTGCTTGCCCGTTCAGTCTTAACATCACAGGATCAAAAAAATAAGGAATGCTGCAGCTCATTCGCACTGCCTTGGCCACTTCAAAATGTTCCGGAGAGATCCCATACTGCTCCAAGCCATCTGGCAACACCAATATCCTTCCATTTGTGATATCGGATGCGATGATAGATAATTTACCTGCAGGCAGATCACGGAAGGTGATGATTCCCTTTTTCAGTAATAATGCTCTTATCCAGGACTCCAAGGCTTCCCCAGAATATAATCCTTTCTTCAATAACACTCGCAGCGCAGGACCAACGATAGCAGTATTGTAAACGGGGCCTCGCTTCAGAAACGATGAAAAGGATGTTCCTTGGATGATCCGACACATTTCCTTCCCCTCATAGCCCGCTGCTAGTAAAGTGGCTACAATCGAACCTGAGGAGCTTCCTGCTACCCTTTTAAAAGTCCAGCCTGCCCTTTCTGTAGCTTCAACTGCTCCCGCAAGAGAAATCCCCTTTACGCCTCCTCCTTCAAATACTGCGTTAATCTCCATACACAAAAATCCCCCGTTTCCCATAGATTCTATTGCTTATCTATGAGCACGGGGGAACATTCATGACTCCTTATGAATAACAACTAATCGATTAGGACTTAAAATAAAAGGTCAATAAGCTCGACAATCCGAACGGATTGCGGACTACGACGTCATTCGCTCTAAACATAATACTACCTGCAACTTCTTCGTACTTCTCATTATATTTGAGCTGATTAATAATTTGATCCCCACTTTGCCATTCAGCCTTTTGATCACTGGCTCCGACCTTATAGCCGGCTAACCCGATGTAGAGTTTAACATTCGTATTCTCGACTTCTTTAACCCACCAATCTACTAACTTGTCATAACGTGCTGTGCTAAAGGACAAACTCCAATAAATTTGCGGAGCGACATAATCAATCCAGCCCTGTTTAATCCATGTCCGAACATCCGCATACATGCTGTCATAAGCAGTTACCCCTGCACTAGTGTCCGAACCTGTACTATCATTTTTAATATTTCGCCATACTCCAAATGGACTGATCCCATAAGAAGCCTTAGGTTTTACCTTATGAATCTGTTCTCCCAACTGACGGACAAATTCATTAATATTATCTCGGCGCCAATCAGCTTTAGAAAGCTTTTTCGTATTATAGGTAGAATAAGCAGCATCATCGGCAAAAGTAACATTTGAAGGATAAAAATAATCATCCAAATGGACACCATCGACATCGTAACCTTTAACCACTTCCATCACCGTGTCGATGATATGTTGGCGAGCCTCCGGAATACCTGGATTAATGTATTTCTTACCCTCGGCATTCACAATCCATTCTGGATGTGCTTTTGCCACATGGTTACTTGCTAACGCTGAGGTGGAAGCATCTGTCGTTGCACGGAACGGGTTGAACCAAGCATGAAACTGCATGCCGCGGGAATGCGCAGCACTGACCATATAACTTAGAGGATCATACCCCGGATTCTTCCCTTGTGTACCCGTCAATACCTTAGACCAAGGCACTAAAGTCGATGGGTACAGACTATCTGCTGAAGGTCTTACCTGAACAAATACAGCATTAAAGCCAACAGCTTTGAGTTTGTCCAACAAATTATCAAACTCCTGCTTTTGTTTCGTTTCATTTCCTGCAGAAGACGTTGAAGGCCAGTCTAGATTAAACACCGTGGAGATCCAGGCTCCCTTCATCTCCTTACTAGTTGACCCACCAGGGAGAGTAGGTAATGTTGGTTCGGTTGGTGTCGTTGGTGTCGTTGGTGTCGTTGGTTTTTCTGGATCGACAGATTGTGGCGGTTCAATGTTTGAGATCAAAGAAATATGCTTATTGACCTGATCCCATAACACCTGCAATCCCAATTGCTCACTTACAAAACGAATCGGTACCATTACCCGCCCCTGCTTAATCTGTACGGACGTATCCAGCGCTACCGAAGCATCGTTAACCATTGCATTTTTCTGGCCACTGGTCAGCTTAAGGAGCATATCTCCTTGAGTAATGGTTACAGTTTTACTATTTTGATTCCATACTACGCCGGCATTTAATCCTTTACTGATCACACTAATGGGCACCATCGTTACATTAGAAGTTGTGATATATGGGGGCACATCACTAACCAGCGCCTCTCCATCCAGTTCAATGGTAATTTGCACTGCTGCGGCACGTGCACCAGGTGACCATAAAGGCAGAAACAACATAATTACTAACAAGCTCAACATCCATTTACGATAATTCATAATTCCTCCCCAAATCTAAAAAATATGTATCCAAAAAAACGAAAAAAACGGATAAATCCTTCATGCAGATGAGTGAGTGCCTCCTTCTAAAAAGGTGGTCTCTGTCTCTGCAAAAAATATAAGAAGTATCGGATAAAGCTCATACTCTCTTATATTTTTAAAAAGGACTGTATCCGTTTTGACGCTAAAAACTGGAAAAGGTTGCACTAAACAAAATAGAAACGGCTATACTATCCACAGCCTATGCTCAAGAAAGCCTTGCTACGCATAACTTTTAGGACAGTATCCGTTTCGGGAAAAAACATTTCAAGAATCGCTTGCTAGTTCGTTGTGAATCGCATATAAAGTCTGTACACGTTCTTCGTCGCGGCGGAAATATTCTACCAACGTTTCAATACGCGTAATCGAATCCCAACTTAAGTGATGCTCGATTCCTTCGACATCATTATAAATGTATTCCTGCTGTACTCCGATCAACCCGAGGAATTCCTCCAATAGTTGATGACGATCAACTAGACGTTTTCCTACTTTTTTCCCTTTGGTGGTTAGGACAAGCCCACGATATTTCTCATAGATGAGATATTCGTCCTTATCCAGTTTTTGGATCATCTTGGTCACAGAGGAGGGGTGTACTTCCAGTCCCTCGGCAATATCCGAGACCCGCGCATAACCTTTCTCATCTATGAGCTTGTATATGCGCTCCAAATAATCCTCCATGCTGGGTGTTGGCATTAAACTTTACCTCTTTTCTATAATGAGCATGGCGCCGGGCCAAACCTTGCTCTAACAATGATACATGTTTCTAACGCACCTTGGCAAGTCCTTCAAAGGAACTTACAGAGGAGTTGCACATGTTTGCCATGCTTCTCTTGGGGCTGAGTTAGACATAATAAACATACTCGTCATTCCAAAGGAGCGTGAAAGTATGACAATAGTGACGCCGGAGTCCACTACTGTAAAAAGAACCAGAAAACCTACAGCGCTTTTTCTTCCAGAGCTTGTTTTCTTCGAGCCGGATGCTTTAAATTACCCTAAAGGTGAAAAAATCATGGAATGGGTAAAAGCTAACAATATCCCTTATCGTATGACCACATCACATAATCGAATTATGAATTTCCCTGGTGAAACTGAAGTCGAGCAATATAAAATTGCCAAAAGAACGCTTGTTGTAGGCCTACGCAAAACTTTGAAATTTGACCAATCCAAGCCATCGGCTGATTATGCTATTCCCATTGCCACGGGCTGTATGGGGCACTGCCATTATTGCTATTTGCAGACTACCTTAGGAGCAAAGCCCTACATTCGCGTATATGTAAACACAGGTGACATTATAGATGCTGCCAAAAAATATATTGAGGAGCGTAATCCAGAAATCACCACCTTTGAAGCTGCCTGCACATCAGATCCACTAGGACTTGAGCATATTACTGGTTCTCTGGCAGAACTAATTACATTTATGGCAAAAGAGCCCCTTGGCCGTCTGCGCTTTGTGACCAAATACCAACATGTTGAACCCCTGCTTGCTTTGGAGCATAACGGGCATACCAGAGTTCGCTTCAGCGTGAATGCAGATTATGTGATCAAGAACTTCGAGCCTGCCACCTCCCGCTTTGAGGAGCGTATTGAGGCTGCTGGAAAGGTAGCACGGGCGGGTTATCCACTTGGCTTTATCATTGCCCCAATTATTTGGTATGACGGCTGGCAAGAAGGCTATGCTGAGCTACTGGCCAAGTTAGCCCAGACCCTCCCCCCTGAAGTTGGAAAAGGATTAACCTTCGAAATGATTCAGCATCGATTCACCAAAACCGCTAAGACGGTTATAGAGAAGCGCTACCCCAAATCCAAGCTAGAGATGGACATGGAGAAGCGTAAGAAGAAATGGGGACGCTGGGGACAAAATAAATATGTCTATCCCGATGAACAGCAAACCGCCCTGCGAGAGTTTATCACAGAGCGGATATTCGAACATTTTCCGGAAGCAGGAATTGATTATTTCACCTAAAAAACGAGCCAATCTGGCGTGATTCCCTGCAGCCATACTGTGATCCGAAACATTTGATCTGTAAAGAGCAGAACGCCCATAAATACCATGAGAACGCCACCAATCTTCATCAGCACATTTGAATATTTAAGGATACGTCTGGCTCCTCCAAGAAAGAAGGCCAAGACAAAGAATGGCAATGCGAACCCGATGCTATAGGCCGTAATTAATGTGAACCACGTGCCAGGCTCACTTGCGGAAAGTGCGATAATTGCGGTCAAAATCGGTCCAATACATGGAGACCAGCCTGCAGAAAAACCGATCCCAAATATAAATGAGCCCATATATCCGGCCGGCTTCCATTTTAAATCAAGCTTACGCTCGCGAAGTAGAAATTGCGGCTGAAAGATCCCAAGCAGAAATAATCCCATCACAATAATCAGAATCGCGGATAATTGCCGGATCAGATCACGATGACCATTAAAAAATTGTCCGAATAGTCCGGCACCAAACCCCAGCGTGTAAAAAACCGCTGAAAAACCTAAAATAAAGGCCAATGTATGAGTTATGGTGCGTATACGGATTTCTTTGGTATTCGCACCTGATTTCAATTGTTGAACAGATAATCCGGTTATATACGATAAGTAAGAGGGATAAAGCGGCAAACAGCAAGGGGATATAAACGATGCTACCCCTGCTGCTAAGGCTATTCCTGCATTGATATTAGACAAGGTAGCGGCTCTCCTTCCGGCATTCGAGTCACTTCAGGGAAATATTTGTAGCTCCATCCTATAAAAACGCATACCGTATATTTTATTCGCTGTTTAAGCGGGCAAACCCTTTTTACCGATCAAAGTCAACACTAATAGGGATATGAGTAAAAGCACAATGGTAGCACCAGGGGCCAGATTCCAAACTCCTGCAACTACTAATCCGCCTACAACAGCTATTTCCGAAATGATGACGGATAGAATGACTGAGGATTTAAAGCTTCGAGATAACAATAAGCTGATAGCCACCGGAATGGTCAGTAGAGCAGATACGAGCAACGATCCGACAATTTTGATCGCAGTACTGATTACAAGCGCCGTCAGAATGGTAATTAGCATGTTCAGCAGCTTCACTGGCAGTCCGCTTACACTTGCAGCATCCTCTTCAAAGCTAAGCAAAAAGAACTCTTTAAAGAACATCGTAACCACTACTACTACTGCAATCGTCACAATCCCCACAACGATTAAATCAGTATTATTTAGCGTATAAATGCTACCGAACAAGTAACTCATAACATCTGCATTATAACCTTTTCCTAAGGTGAAAAAGAGTGAGGCTAAAGCCACCCCGCCAGACATAATGATGGCAATCGAGAGCTCTGCATAACTCTTATAAGCCTTGCGAAGCTTCTCTATCGCGAAGGAAGCCACCACTGCAAAAATAAGACCGGCTCCCAGCGGGTAGAAGCCTGTTAAAAAGCCAAGTGCTACACCGGCTATTGTAACGTGAGCCAGCGTGTCCCCTATCATAGATAAACGTCTGAGCACAAGAAAAACGCCTATAAGCGGCGCTGTAATACCTATCAGAAGACCGCCCGCAAGCGCTCGCTGAAAAAAATCGCTAAATAGAATTTCCAACTTTAACTCTCCTCCGTAGAACAATTGAAACATTTTTAAAAGCTTTTATTAAAATCTTTTTTCGATCCCTCCCAAACCCTCCCTTCCAAGGGAGGGCCCCAAGGGCTCTGCCCTCTGGACACACCCGTCAAGTGCAACTGGCGTAGGAGGTGGGGTTACTTAACTTAGATGGCGCGAGGTAAGATCGCTTTCGCCCCTTACGGGGCACGCTTACAGCGTCACGTTATTTAGATACGGAAAGGATTAGATGAAGATTGAGATCAATAGAAATGCAACCAAACAATAAATAATTATCTCTAATTTCCACTCTCCAGCTCTATGTACGCTCCCCAATAATCGAGGGCTCCCTCTACTACCAGAGTTTAAGTATGACCTAAGAGAGCGTGTGCTGCAGATTCTCCTCTGTACAATTCTGCAAATCATGAGAATGACGGGAGAAAAAGTTAATCTTACCGTTCGTTTGCACAGGTTCATTCCCTAAGTAATTCTTAATCATGTCGATATCATGCGACACCATAAGGAATGTCATATGATGATGAGCATGCATATGTGTAATTAAATCAAAGAATCCTGCTTGTGATTCAGCATCAATACCGACTGTAGGCTCATCCAAAATTAGCAGATCCGGATGGTTAATCAGCGCACGTGCCAGAAATACACGCTGCTGCTGACCGCCTGAGAGCTGGCCTACTCTTTTCTCCGCAATATCCTGTATTCGCATCACTTCCAGCGCATCTTCGCACTGACGATGCTGAGCCTTAGATACTCTTCGAATAATATTCTTGTTGTTGTACAAACCAGATAACACTACTTCCCGCACCGTTGCTGGAAACAGGGGATTGAAGGCGTTCTTTTGTGGAACATAACCAATCCGTTCCCAGTCTTTAAACTTGCGGACAGGCGTTCCGAATAATTTGATTTCACCACTACTGGCTGGAAGCAAACCGACGATCATCTTCATCAATGTTGTTTTACCAGCGCCATTAGAACCAATGATACCGAGGAAGTCTCGTTCTCTTACACTATAGTTAAGATTTGAGATCACCTTCTGTTCGCCATATGAAAATGAAAGATCCTGTATATCGATGATATGCTGATGGCAGTCCAAGGATACCGATTGCATACTTAAGCACCGCCTTTTCCTTATACTATCCTTTTTATTGTAAAGCCATAATCAGATTTTGCAAATTTTTCTCCATCAATGTGAAGTAGTTATCCCCATTCTTTTCTTGCTCCGCAGTAAGACCCTCTACTGGATTAAGCACCATAGTGGACACACCGGCTTCAGCTGCTAATGTCTTTGCGAGTTTATCGGAGACCAGTTCTTCAAAAAAGATATACCGAATGTTCTCCTCTTTAACCATCTTCGCCAGTTTGACTAGATCCTGTCCACGCGGCTCAGCATCTGGGGATAATCCCATAATCGCATGCTGCTCAAGTTTATAGTCACGGGCAAGATAGGAGAACGCTTGGTGCGAAACTACAATTTTGTGATTAGGCAGCTTGCTAAGCTCCTGTTCAAATTTACTATCCAATGCTTGTAAACGTTCAGCAAGCTTATTGTAACGATCTTCATAACCATCTTTATGCTCCGGGTCCACGGACTGAAGGCTTTCTTTTATATTACGAGCCATGATCATCGCTGATTTCGGACTTACCCAGGTATGTGGGTCTGTATGCAGACTGTCCCCAGTAGCATGGCTACTATGATCAGCATCTTCCTCATGATGATCTTCTTCACTGCTTCCCCCGTGATCATGTCCGTCATCTTCATCAGTCATTATTAAATCAACGCCTTTACTTACTTCAACAGCTTCCACTTTACTGCTACTATCCAGTCCTTTTAGAAAATTAGGAACCCATCCCTCAAGCCCTGCTCCATTGTACAAGAATAATTGCGCTTTGGAGGTATTGACAATATCCTGACTGCGAGGTGTCCAATCATGCGGCTCTACGCCAACTGGAAGCAGATTAATGGCATTTATATCATCTCCACCAATTTCTTGAGTAAACTCATAAATAGGATAAAATGTAGTTACAACATTTACTTTCCCTTCAACTATACTTCCACTGCTCTTTGGTCCACATGCAGTGAGTGTAAATACAAGCACGAGTGCAAGTATGAGTAGGCTTATTCGTGACCTCATAGCAACCATTAAAATGATCTTCCTCTCAAATCGTAATCTTTACTATCAGAAGTATAATAGTAATTATTACGATAAGTCAATAATAAATCATCTAGATCAGATGACCCAGCACTTTATCCCTGCTTGCTTTTACTTAGAAAAAAGGAATGTTCCCACAGCCTAACTGGCTGAAGGAACATTCCTTTTCTTTTATAACCCATTGCAATTATATATTCTATATAACCGCTCTTACTTCACAATAGCTCCGTTTGGCATGCTGTCTGGAACTGTGGCGAGAGTTAACTGATCACCTTTAGAAGCCGCTAGAATCATCCCTTGCGACAATTCACCACGCAGTTTCACTGGTTTCAGATTCACAATACAAATCACTTTTTGTCCTACCAGTTCTTCAGGTGTGTAAAACTTCGCAATACCAGAAACGACTTGACGCTGCTCATAACCTAGATCCAGTTGCAGCTTCAGCAGTTTATCGGCTTTCTTCACAGGCTCAGCTGCAATGACTTGAGCTACTCGAAGCTCAGCCTTGGCGAAATCGTCGATGCCGATCTCTTCTTTATGCTCTTCCTCAGGCTCGGATACCGCAGGGGCAGCAGGGGCTGTTTCAGTTACTTCAGCAGCCGACTTACCTGCGCCCATGGCTTCGGCGATATAAGCTACCTCTTGCTCCACATCCAGACGCGGGAAGATTGGATTGCCTTTCACCAGCTTCGTTCCTGCCGGAATCAGACCGAAAGTCTTTCCACTGTCCCATGTCGTCAGCTCACCTGTTTCGATGCCAAGCTGTTCCCAAATCTTCGCTGGGGTTTGCGTCAAGAACGGCTGCAGCAGAATGGAAGCGGTACGAAGACCTTCCACAAGATGTCTCATCACGGAAGCGAGCTCAGCTGTTCTGCTCTCATCCTTAGCAAGCACCCAAGGTTGTGTCTCATCAATGTATTTATTGGTGCGGCTGATAAAGATCCCGATAGCAGTCAGCGCTACGGAGAACTCCATTTTTTCCATCGCTTCTTCTACTTTGGCATAAGTATTCTCTGCCGCCGCTTGAAGCTCACCATCAAAGGCAGTTACATTTCCTTCATACGCCGGAAGCTCTCCTCCGAAATACTTCTCTACCATCGCACCTGTTCGGTTCAACAGGTTACCAAGGTCATTAGCAAGATCATAGTTAACCCGATCGACAAAGCTTTCAGGTGTGAATGTACCATCCGAACCAAACGGTACTTCCCGCAGCAGATAATAACGCAGTGCATCCAAGCCGTAACGATCAATCAGTGTAACTGGATCTACTACGTTCCCTTTAGACTTCGACATTTTGCCATCCTTCATAAGCAGCCAGCCATGTGCAAACACCTTTTTCGGAAGAGGTTCACCCAGCGCCATTAGAATGATCGGCCAGTAAATCGTATGGAAACGAACGATTTCTTTGCCGACAATATGCACATCTGCAGGCCAGAAATTATCGTACAGACTGCGATCCTCGGAACCGTATCCCAAAGCAGTAATGTAATTTGTCAAAGCATCGATCCATACGTACACTACATGCTTTTCATCGCCTTTAACCTTAACACCCCAATCGAAGGTCGTACGGGAAACTGCAAGATCCTCCAGACCCGGTTTGATAAAGTTATTGATCATTTCATTCTTACGGGATTCCGGCAAAATAAACTCCGGATTCTCCTCATAAAATTGCAGCAAACGATCAGCATATTTACTCATCCGGAAGAAATAACTCGCTTCCTTCACCAGTTCAACGGGATGACCGCTATCAGGGCTTTTTGCGCCAATGATTACGCCATCGTCATCTCGAACAATATCAACCAATTGTGTTTCTGTATAGAAGGTTTCATCCGGAATACTGTACCAGCCTTCATATTCGCCTTTATAGATGTCACCTTGCTTGAGCAGTCGATCAAAAATATCCTGAACAACCTTTTTATGACGCTCTTCCGTTGTACGGATGAAGTCATCGTTGGAGATGTCTAGCTTGCGCCATAATTCCTTAATGCCAACAACGATGTCATCTACGAACTGCTGAGGGGTTTTGCCTGCTTCCTCTGCCTTCCGTTCAATCTTTTGACCATGCTCGTCTGTTCCTGTAAGATAACGCACATCATAGCCGCGCAGACGTTTGTAGCGGGCCATTGCGTCTCCTGCCACGGTGGAATAAGCATGTCCGATATGCAGCTTATCACTCGGATAGTAGATTGGTGTAGTTAAGTAAAACGTTTTTTTCTCGCTCATTGATTTATCATCCTTTCTTTCATAAAAAGACAAAAAACTCCCGCCCCTATCATGGGGCGAGAGTATAACTCACGCGATACCACCCAAATTTCCTGTCTCTTCACAGAGAACAGGCTTCGCCAGTTCCCGAGAGGGAACTGTCCATTAACGCTGGAACACGCCGTTATCTTACACGAACCTCAATTGCAGTTCCCGCTCGAACACGGTTCCTCCCGGACCATATTCAATCTAACGCTCCATACCGGCTTTCAGCTCGTTCCGGCTCTCTGTAATGGACGTACCGATTTACTTATCCGTTCCTCGGAATTCATACTATTATCTGTGAATATACCCAATGGTATGGGCTTGTGTCAAGTCACACGGGCAGAATCCTTCTTCGCTGGGTGTTCCTCAAGAGGCGGAACCGGATCAAGTCCCCCTGGATGGAAGGGATGGCATCTAGCAATCCGCTTGGCAGCAAGCCACGAACCTTTCACAGGACCATGGACTTCAATAGCTTCAAGCGCATAAGCAGAGCAGGTTGGATAGAAGCGACAAGTTGCAGGCTTAATCGGGGAAATGTACTTGCGGTACACCCGAATGGGAGCCTGAATCGTTCTACGTAGGGTTGCCATTTCTAAACCCCTTTTTTGCTATCTGCCGCTGCGATTAGTTCTTCTTCCCGGTTCTCTTCACATTCTTTGCAATAACCGAACACCTCAAATTTATGCTTGACTACCCGGAATTGATCAGGTGTATCCGTTAAATTCATCGGGCAGAAATTAATCGGGTAGGTTTTCTCGCATTGAAGGCAGATCATATGATGATGGTGATCCTGATGATTACAGCTTCCCTTGAATTTCACTCCGTCTTCAAAGACGATTTGCTCAAGTACACCAAGCTCTTCCATTACACGCAGATTGCGGTACACGGTATCAAAGCTAAGTCCGCTATACTTGCGGCCCATATGCTCATAGACATCCTTCGCTGACAAATAACCCTTATTCTCGCCGAATAACTTGGCAAGCGTTTTGCGTTGGTCGGTGATTCGCAGACCTTGCCCCGACATGACCTCTAATATTTGTTCTGTCGACAGCATACGCTCATCTCCCATAACATTTCAGTTCATTTGTAATTCACTCTCTTAATAATGCCCCAAAATAAATGCCCCGTCAATGAAACAACCAAGCGTATGAGCGCTCATCAGTTTAAATTCATACATTTAAATACAAAAAGTCCGGCTGAGTATTCCTTTACGGAATATTCAGCCGGACTTTTATTTCAGGTGAATCCCAAAAAGCTTTATTTCTTCGCTGGCAGTGGTGTAACCAGGAAATTCACCGGCAAGTTACTACCAGAAGCTGCTGTGAACAAAATTTCCACGGAGCCGCCAAAATCACCAGTACGATAAATCACACTGTTCATTTCAGCACTAGAGAGACTTCCCGATGTCGGCATGTGTACGATTTGACCGTTAACCAAGACAGGTCCCATATAATTACCGCCACGTGGATTAAACGTAATCAAGGAATTAGGTGCAACACGCTCGAATTTGATTTTGTATAACACGCCGAAATTACCTGCATTGGATGCTTCAGTACCATTCATTGGATCTACACCACTCAAATTCAAATCACTCGAATTGTCACCGAGAAGGAGTCTCGCAGGAGTTGTTCCCACTTCGTCGGTAACCGTGATGATGCGCGTAGAATCAGCATAAGTTCCCCGGTTATGCACCCCATCACGATCCAATATTGGAAGTGTAGGAAGTGTAGTTAAAGGATCTTTATTCGCATCGATCATCATGACATTATATTCAATAGGATAATCGCTAAATAAATCCGCTTGTAGTGATACAATTTCGCCTGGTTTCATGGCAATTTTGTTTAGATCCGTAAGAATCGAGACGCTTTCTCCTGGTTGTAGGACCGTTGTCTTATAATCTTTTCTAGTCTGCATTGATTCCCAGTAACGCTGAACAGACATTTTGCCAGTACCTTCAGGGTAAGAGTTTGGACCGCCAAAGCCTACATACTCGGTTGTAATTGTCGTAGGGTACAGATTGTTATTCTTAGCAATCACATACACCTTCGTTTTGATATTCATATTATTCTTGTGGTGGACCAAGAAGCGAGTTCCGCCGAATGATGTTTCTTTATACGTGATCCCTTCCGTATTCACTGTTTCTGGACTGTTACTGCGGATAAGGGTATAAGGCTCAGAAGAAAGATTATAAGCTACCTTCTGCCAAGTTGGAACCATCGATCCGTCGATGTTAAATACGCTACCTGGAGCACCGAATAATCTATAGAAATCTTCTTTACTGTACAAGATTTCATCTGAAATATTAATAGTCTTCTCAAAAGTGCTGATTGCGCCATGTGAATCTTTGACTTGAATGGCTACTGTTGCTGGACCTGGAGTGAAGAACGCTTCTGCTTTGTTCGTCCAAGTCACTTCAATTGGATCACCGTCTGGATCGCTGCTCAGATCCGAATAAGTGATCATTTCACCCATCTTGTAGGAGTCCTTGTCAGTAGTAAAATTAGCAACTGGAGGTGTATTTGGTTTAAGTACATTGATGGTCACGGAGTAAGGATCGCTCCACTGTCCATTCGCATCCATAACGGAATAGGATACTACATAAACCCCTGGTGTATCATAGACATCCTGCTTATTTCCGTCCCAACGTTGATCGACAATGGCCGTACCATTCGGTGATGAGCTAGAAGTCACAAAATTCACAGGATCACCAGCATAAATTTCAGTTGGCACTGTAAAAGAAGCTTTAGGCTTCGTGTTCAACGTAAGAATCACTCGTTTTTGCACATTATCAACCGTATAAGGAATGCCTAATGCCCCGGTGATGGACGTCAAAGGAATCATGAATGTACCATTGGTTTGGTAAGCTGGACCTTTCATCGTCACATTTTTACCATTAACGGAATAGATCTTACTGTCCGTCTTAAAGCGCATTACATCGGTTCCTTTGGTAACAATGGTCTCTTTCGTTTTATAATCGTAAATGTATTTCACACCTACGCGTTCCACCATAGCTCGGATCGAAACGTATGAGACACCATTCTTCACGGCCATTGGCTGATTAGCTAAATACTCAACGCCGTTTTGATACATTTTGTTGCTGTTCATCATAAGAACAAGCTGATTACTAGCTGCAGCACGAACACCATCCGTTGGTATAGGCTGTGTAGTGGTTACAGGTGTTGCAGTAGGAATTGGTGTAGCCGTTGGTTCGGTTGTTGATGTAGGTTCAGTTGTTGTCGCAGGTTCAGTCGTCGGTTCAGTTGTTGCCGCAGGAATTGGAGTTGGTGTAGGTGATAACACTCCCCCTGGCCCCTCAGTTTGCAATGGTGGCAATGGGTCTGTAGCTTCTGGCATTACATCCGTCACAGAGGAAACAATTGTTCCTACTGTATTCGTATTACCTGAAGTATTATTGACAGCTTCAGCAAAAGCCGGCACTGCCGAGGCGGCCTGCGATACGGCCAAAACAGCAACTAACGTTAATTTCTTTAAATCCATGATATAACTCCTCTGCTCCTATTTGTAAATATAAGTAGGTCTCTGTCTTTTTCATACGCCTCTTATATTCCCCGCAAAAACGCAACCGCTCTCATCAGAGCGGAAGAATTGCTTTTTGCCACGTTCGTTATAACAAAACATAGTATTAGACGCATCCGGCCGCAAAAAGTTTCATTTTAAAGTAAAGAAAGATTAACTCAGTATTAAAACAAGCAAAAATAACCTTTCATCCGCTACCCGAAAAATATGAGATTCCACAGTTTTATTATCACAAGTATCCCCGGCTAATACTGCGACTATAAATACCATTCATTTGGATCTACTCCAAAGAACGAAAGCGTTGTGCTTGTAATGGTCCAAGCTGCCTCCATTGAGAACAAAAAGCTCGCTATCCCAACCCAGGCACTGCCTAGAATCCCTTTCTGGTAATTGATATAGCAGTATAGGGATCATATTCCATTTATATAAAAAAAAGACATGATTATCCTTAATAACTAAGAATAATCATCTCTATGTTTTAAATCATTTAATCTTATGTACCTTTATCACAGCCGCAGACTGGTCCAATAGGCCCCTCGCCCTTCTATCACAGCCACAGGCTGGTCGATACTCTTTCGCCCTTCTATCGCAGCCGCAGGCTGATCGATAGTCTTCACTTTCCCCAAGGAGTCCCCACGTCTGTAGGAGTGGGACGACCCCATATCCACAACGAAGTGTGGTGAGGGAGAAGGAACGGAGAGGAAGTTTGGAACTGTAGGAGCGGAGCGTTCGCCTTTATCCTCGGATTTCAACCGCAAAGAGCGGTTTCTAATCAAGAAATCTGAGGATAACAGCGACCGGAAGTCCAAACATTCCTCGCAGTGACGCTGACTCTCACCATACTGGCCAGCCTAAACCTCACCACACGCCGCCGGACTCATAATACTTCACTCCGGCACCGATCACGATACTCCTTAGGAGACATCCCCGTCTGCTTCTGAAATACCTTCGTGAAATAACGTCGTTCCTGATAACCGACTCCGGAACCAATCACCGTAATGCTTTTATCGCTGTTAGTAAGCATAAACTTAGCTGCTTCAATTCGTTGTTGTGTTACGTATTCCACGAAAGTCATTGCAAAACGGTTCTTAAACAAGAGGCAGAAGTAACTGCCGCTAATGCCGATCTTATTCGCCACTTCCTCAATCCCGATATCTGAATGAAGATGTTCAGTGATGTATTGAGCAGCCAAGTTCATTAGCTGATCCGGCGTTTTTTTACCATTGTCAACTTCAGGAATCTCCTGAAATAGAGGGATACTATTGTACAGTTTATTCTTAAACTGTTTACTACGGATATTAGCTCCGATCTCACGCACCTTATTGCCGAGCTCCTCATAATGTATCGGCTTACAAATGTATTCTCTTACCCCGAGCCGGATCGCTTCCCGTGCATAGTCAAATTCCTGATACCCGGTAAGAAGCAGTACCTCACTATCCAATCCCAATTCCCGCAGCTTTCCTACAAAAGTTAATCCGTCCATCACTGGCATACGAATGTCACTCAACACAAGATCGGGTTGCTCCTCTTCAGCAATGCGCAAGGCGTCCATACCGCTTCGCGCCATACCGACGACCTCCATCCCCATCTCCTGCCATGGTAACACTCTTTTCAGATTATTCAGAATTGGGGCTTCGTCATCTACCAATAATACTTTTAGCATAATGATCTTCCCCCTGCTCGTATTTAGGTATGACACATTGAATAATAGTACCATATCCTGGACTGGAACAAATAAATATTCCATATCTGTCACCGTATTCAATGCGGATGCGATCCGCTACACTGCGTATGCCAAGACCTCTGCGTTCAAGATTCATCCGGTTTTCCCGTTCAACTTCAACCTCTTGCTCCACAGGATCATTCACAATATATTGGAAAATAGACAACTGCGATGGTGTAATTCCAATACCGTTATCTTCAATTCGTAAAATTAAGTCCCCTTGCTTCTCCCAAACTTTCACAGAAACTTGACCTTTGTAATCTATACCCTCAAATCCATGCTGAATGCTATTCTCTACAAGCGGTTGCAAAGTAAGCTTTAAAATACCGCAACTCATCAATTCTTGTGGGATATCAATATCGTATTCAAATAAATCCTCAAATCTAAATTTTTGAATATCCAAATAATTGCGCAGATGTTTAACCTCTTCATCCAGTGTAATTTCTTCTCGATCCTGAATGCTAATACGTAAAATACTTGCCAGTCGGTAGACCATCTCACTGACTTTCTTGCCTTCATTCTGTATAGCCAGAACATTAATCGACTCTAACGTATTGAATAAAAAATGCGGTTTAATCTGAGCCTGCAGAACACGCATCTCGGCTTGATTCTTGCGACGCTGTTCCAAATGGATTCTGTTAAACAACCGGTTAATTTTATCCATAAGATCATTAAAGCCCTTACCAAGAAGCGTTAACTCATCGTTCCCCTTCACTTCTACCCGCGAAGTTAGATCTCCATCCTCAACACGTCGCATAAAACGAACAATTACTGCTATTGCACCAGTAATGCGATTCATAAAGAATAGATTGAAGATCACCGCTGCCAAAAAGCAAAGGAAGATTACCCCCACAAACCAGCGTGCAAATACTGTAACTTCTCGAGATAAAGAGTCCCATGAGGTTACAGACACTAGACTCCAAGGATAATCCTTCAAATGATACATGGAGAGAATACTCTTCTCCCCGTTATACTCTGTTTTAAAACTCTGAAACCCTTTTTTGAAGGTAATCTCTTTATTCGCGAATGACTGAATATCTTGCCCATCCAGCTTTTGATCTGGGTCAAATAGAATCATTCCATCATCATTTACTAGCATAAACGAAACATCCTGATTGCTATCCCCAATTTTTAAATTGCGAAATATCGATTCGAGCTCCCAATTTTTGATCTGTACAACAAGGATACCTATGTTCTGAAAGAAGCTCAGTTCCTTCACGAGTCGAATTTGTGTAAACACAGGTTCAGTTCCTGTAAGTTCAGGATACTCATGAGGAGCCAGCCATTTCGGCACGCCATTCAAATCCATTACTTCCTGGTACAAATCACTTTTTTTGAAAGTATCATAGGGTAGCGTTCGGAAATTTTCCTTATTAAAAAGCGACACGATTTCAGAGTTACCTCTACCGTTAAAATTGTACAAAAAAGCATAACTGATCGATGGATGGTTAAACAACAGACTACGGAAATTGCGCTGGCTTGCATTCAAACTGAGTTGCTCAGCATCCGTCAAATCCTGATTAGAAGGATCTTCGGCGCTAAGTGCCATATGAAAAACCGAGGTAGCAATTCCGTTGTCTGTAACGTTATCCATATCTTTTAACACATTTGAAATACTATAACTAATAGCTTTAAGTGAGTATTCCGACTGCTGGCTGTACTTCTTCTCAATAGAGTTATAAGTCACAAAGAACATAAGCATGCCTAGAATAAATAAGGGAATGATTATCAGGCCCAAAAATGCCGTAAATAATTTATAGCGCAAATTCATCGGCTAGTGCTCCTGACTGAGAAAAAAGTTATCCTTTTACGCCGCCCGCTGTTACGCCTTCGATAATTTTTTCCTGTAGAATCGCATAGATAACAATTACTGGAAGCACACTGAAGACGATACCCGCTGACATTTGTGCATAGTTCATCTGATATTGATCGCGGAATTGAACCATACCCACTGGGAGCGTCCGCAGTTCGTCATTCGATAGGAAGTAGTTTGCCAGCAAGAATTCATTCCAATTGCCCAGGAAATTAACAATGAATACAGTAACCATGGCAGGTACGGTTAGAGGTACAATAATTTTAGCAAAGATACCCGGTGCCTTCAACCCATCCATGACCGCAGCCTCTTCAATTTCTCTAGGTAACGAACGCATAAATGCAGCCAATATTATAATCGTAAATGGAATTGCATTCGCGATATAAGGAATAATCAACGCCCAGTGTGTGTTCAGAATTCCCATTTTGCGTACAATCGTATAAATAGGAAGCATCAATGCGTTGTTTGGAATGAGCATTCCCACCATAACTAGCGTGAACAAAATCGTATTCCATTTGCCTTGGCGCATCCGTGTTACCGCAAAAGCAAACATAGAAGCTAGAATGATAGACACTACAGAAGCTAATATGGAAATGTACAAACTGTTAAAAAAGTAGGTGCTGATCTTGGCGTTTACCCAAGCTTCAACGTAGTTACCAAAAACGAACTCCTTTGGAATCCCAAAAGGGTTAAGCGCTATCGCATTGTTATCCTTTTTCACAGATGAGAATAACACGAACAGGAAAGGAAATAGAATAACTAGTAGATAAGACAATAGTGCGACATGGGGCAGACTCTTTTTCAGGGCGCGTGGCATCAGTATTCAATCCTTTCTGTGCGTCGGGCTATCAGCAGCTGATAAACGGCTGTAACCACCAATGTAAATACAAAGATCAGGACTGCGATGGTGTTACCGTACCCGTATTTAAAGTTCGTAATTGCATATTTAATCATGTAGGTTGCCATTACATCGGTTGAACCTGCAGGTCCACCCTTAGTCATTACAATGACGATATCCGCCGCTTTCATTGCCCCTGCAATGGATAACATGATTACAACAGAAATGATCGGAACGATTAGCGGAAGTGTGATGCGTGTAGCACGTTGGAATCCAGTTGCGCCATCAATGGCAGCTGCTTCATCCAATTCACCTGGTATCGACAGAATAGCTGCCAGTACCATTACGATATAGAATCCAGTCCACTGCCAAGCATTCGTGATCAGGATCGATACCATTGCGAATTTTTCATCCGACAGCCAGTAAATTGGATTAATCCCCACTAAACCTAGAACCTTATTTAAAAGTCCAATGTTGGGCTCATAAATGAAGCCCCATAGAATACCGATAACTGCTGTAGACATAATGGAAGGCATGAAGACCGCTGTCTTATATAAGCCTTTCAGTTTCTTTACATTCGATATCAATAACGAGAAGAATATGATTAACGGTACCTGTACAAAACAAGAGAAAAGAATGAAGAAACCGTTATTTTTGACAGATATCCAGAATCGTTCGTCTCCTAATGCCTTCTCAAAATTACTGATACCGGCAGACTTGACTGTGTCAGATACCCCGTTCCAGCTAGTAAAGCTGTAATAGATTGAACTAAAGATGGGATAGATGAAAAACATCGTGAACAAGATCAGTGCTGGAAGAATAAAAAGGAAAAATACCAATGGATTTCTTAGTGCTTTATTCATGACTACCTCCGGTTGCTTTGACATCTGGCGAACAATGAATGTTTTAGATCTTTGCAAACACATAAATTCTTTGAGTTTAAAAATGTACCCTGGTTCTGGCACCAGGGTACATTCAATTTGCAGCTACTTATTCAACTGCTGCGTTTGCTTCTTCTTGTACCTTCTGTAATGCTTCGCCCATTTTCTCAGGAGTTGTCTGACCACCAATTAGCTTTTGAATTTGAATGTTACTGATTTCTGTAGTTACATCAGCTTGAACAAGTGAGTCAAATGCTGGGAACGAAGATTGTGAGTTATTAAGTACACCAACGATTTCGCTCATCAGATCATCCGTAATATTTTCGTTCAGAACGTTTTGGTCAATTTTCATTGCTGGCAATACGCCATCTTCAACCAGTCCACGTAATTGCATTTCTTCATTAAATAGGTTTTTGATAAATGACTTCACAGCAGCCAATTGACGTGGATCTTTTTCAGCAGAAGCAGAGAAACCGTAGCCATTGTTTACATCGCGCATCAATGCAGTTTGGTCGCCTACGCCACCATCAACTGGAGGAATATTGAAGAATCCAACTTTACCGATCAAACCTTCGCCAGATTGTCCTTCTTTAAATACGGAAGATTTCCAAGTACCATCATACAAGAGGATTGCTTCACTACTAGTGAATTGCGTTGTATATTCAGCATACTCGAAACCAAGTTCGCCTTTTTTGAAGTATCCTTTGTCAACCCATTCTTTGTACTTCGCAAAACCTTTTACAACGTTTGGATCAGTCCATTTAGCTTCACCTGTTGCAAACTTAGCGGTTACATCTGGACCTGCATAACGTGACCACAAGTGGTTGGCTAGCATAAGCGGTACCCAACCAGCCTTAGATGCACCAGCCAAAGGTACTTTTCCGTCAGCTTTGATGTCAGCCAATTGTTGTTCCAATTCAGCAAATGTTGTTGGAGCTTTCCAGCCTTTGCTATTGTAGTACTCTTTGTTGTAGAAGAAACCTTCACCAGATCCACCGATAGGCAATCCGTAAATTTTTCCTTCATAAGTGAAAGGATCAAGATTTGAGAATTTATCCTTAATTCCAAGTTCCTCTAGGATTGGAGTCAGATCGAGTAATTTACCTTCTTTAGCATAGATCTTAGAGTCAGGGCTTCCGAAAAGATCGAAGATCTCTGGTGGATTACCTGCAGCCATTTCACCACGTAATTTTTCTTTACGGTTTACATCTGAATCTACTCCATCAAGCTTAAAGGTCAGACCCGGTACATCGCCTTCTACCTTTTTCACTACTTCTTGCAGAATTGCTAAACGCTTCTGTTTGTCGGCACCGATTTGAGTGTGACGAATCGTCATTTCGAACGGTTCGCTACTTACAGGTTCTTCTGTTGCTGGAGCATTTGTAGCATCCGCTGAATTCGTCGCGGTAGCGTTTCCATCTCCTTTGTTAGAAGATGCATTGTTGTTGCTTCCGCAACCTGCCAGTAAAGCTGATGATACAAAAATCAGGGACAATAGCAAAGTCATACCTTTTTTCATTTCTTGTGACCCCCCATATAATGTTGTGCTTTACACTTCTTATTATAGAAAACAGATTCCATTCTCGTAAGGTTAAGATTCATCCACTATAGGGATAAAAATCTCTAATGAAAGCGGAATCAACTACACAACGTGTAATATAACATAACTTTATTTTAGTAAAAATTACGATTATCTGCTAAACAGCGTGGATTAGTCATACATATACTTAGAAAATAATAATAAAAACTCAATTAAATGACATAAAATCTATCATAATGTATTTCCAACTCCTTAATTAATAGCTGGAAATATATCATTTTTTTAAAGGTAAAACACAAAATTACCCCTTTTAATGACATCAGACGTCCCTCATAACAAAAAAACCGTTCCTTCAGCAGTAAATCACTAAAGGAACGGCTCCACTTAATGTAGATATAAATTATACCAACGCTGTCTGCTTGCGACCTTCTTCGACTAAGCGGTACGCCCGCTGAACTTCTTCATCCGTAGGGGATGGCACTCCATCCAATTCATAAGCCTTGCCGAGCATTTCCCATTTATAGATACCCATTTGATGATAAGGTAAGATTTCAAATTTCTCAACGCCATTTAAGGTTCCAATATATCGACCCAGATTGATAAGATCCTCTTCACGGTCATGAATGCCTGGAACATATACATGTCTAATCCACATCTTACGGTTATGATCTGACAGCCAGCGCGCAAGCTTCAAGGTCCGATCATTAGATTTACCAGTTAACTTAATGTGTGCTTCTTCATCAATATGCTTCAAATCAAGCATCACCAAGTCCGTAACATCCAATAAGTCATTAATCTTGTCACCTTCGTTATAACCATTACTATCTAATGTAGTGTGCAGATTCCAACGCTTTTTAACTTCCGTAAATAACTGCTTTACAAATTGTGCCTGCAAAGTTGGTTCTCCGCCGGATACAGTTAACCCACCACCGGATGAACGATAGTAGTTTAAATATGGCTCGATCTCCGAAAGTACTTCTTCTAGAGTCATTTCCTTACCTTCATCTAAAGCCCAAGTATCAGGGTTATGGCAATACTGGCATTTCAGCAAGCACCCTTGCATAAATAAGACAAATCGAATACCAGGCCCATCAACGGTTCCAAAGGTTTCCAAGGAGTGTATGCGACCTTTAATCATAGGATGTCATCCTTTCTCCACGACTGACTAACAGTCCATCTTTCACGAAGAAGAACCCCTGCCCATAAGACTGTGTTCTCCTTAAACGCGACCGTAAAATTTAAAATTTTAATGATTCTTAAACAAGATATTACCGCCCTTGAAACAAGAGCGGTAATTCCTTGCAATTATTTTAGTGCATATCTCAATGAAAGATCTTTATAAATATAAACAACTTACATTGAACCATGGAAAGTACGGTTAATTACGTCCATTTGTTGTTCGCGAGTCAGCTTGATGAAGTTAACTGCATAACCGGATACACGGATAGTCAATTGTGGATAATTCTCTGGGTGATCCATAGCGTCCATCAGCTGTTCACGGTTAAATACGTTAACGTTCAAATGCTGCGCGTTGTTATGGAAGTATCCGTCCATCATGTGTACCAAGTTAGACTTGCAGGATTCATCGTCTTTACCTAGTGCCTTAGGTACGATGGAGAACGTATTGGAGATACCATCTTGGGCATCGGAGTAAGGCAGTTTGGCTACAGAGTTCAGTGAAGCCAGTGCACCTTTCTTGTCGCGTCCGTGCATTGGGTTAGCACCTGGTGCGAATGGTTCGCCTTTTTTACGTCCGTCAGGTGTTGTACCTGTCTTCTTACCGTACACAACATTCGAAGTAATGGTCAATACCGATTGAGTCGGTACAGCATCACGATATGTTTTGTTTTTACGGATCATAGACATGAAGGTTTCAACCAATTCTACTGCGATGTTGTCTACAGCATCGTCATTGTTACCGTAGCAAGGGAATTCGCCTTCCGTTTCGAAGTCAATTGCAATACCTTCTTCGTTACGGATTGGTTTAACCTTCGCGTATTTAATAGCACTCAGCGAGTCAGCTGCAACGGACAGACCAGCGATACCGCAAGCCATCGTACGCAGAATGTCGCGATCATGCAGTGCCATTTCGATACGTTCGTAAGAATATTTGTCATGCATATAGTGAATGATGTTCAAAGTGTTAACATAAGTCTTAGCCAACCACTCCATCATCGGTTTGAAGCGTTTCATTACTTCATCATAATCCAGATATTCAGAAGTGATCGCTGGGAATTCCGGCCCAACTTGTGCTCCGGATTTTTCGTCTTTACCACCATTAATAGCATACAGCAAAGCTTTTGCCAGGTTGGCACGAGCGCCGAAGAACTGCATTTGTTTACCGATACGCATTGGAGATACGCAGCAAGCAATAGCGTAATCTTCACCCCAGTACGGACGCATTAGATCGTCATTTTCATACTGAATTGCACTAGTTTCGATAGAAACCTTAGCACAATATTTTTTGAAGCCTTCAGGCAATTTTTCGGACCACAGAACAGTTAAGTTCGGTTCCGGAGCCGGACCTAAGTTGTACAGGGTGTTCAGGAAACGGAAGCTGTTCTTGGTAACACGAGTGGTTCCATTTTCAGCCATACCACCGATGGATTCAGTTACCCAAGTAGGGTCGCCGGAGAACAGATCGTTATAGTCAGGTGTACGCAAGAATTTCACGATACGCAATTTCATTACGAAATGGTCGACAATTTCTTGTACTTGTTCTTCAGTCAAAGTACCTTCTTCAATATCTCGTTCTGCATAAATGTCTAGGAAGGAGGATACACGTCCCAGGGACATCGCCGCACCATTTTGTTCTTTAACCGCGGCCAGATATCCAAAGTATACCCATTGCGTAGCTTCCTTGAAGTTCGTCGCTGGTTTGGAAATATCCATACCGTGAGCAGCCGCCATTTCTTTCAATTCGCCAAGTGCACGAATTTGCTCGGACAGCTCTTCACGCAAACGAATTACTTCTTCAGTCATGGAATCAACTTCAAGCTCAGTTAGTTGTTGTTTTTTGTCTTTAATCAAGAAATCAATACCGTACAGAGCAATGCGGCGGTAGTCGCCGATAATGCGTCCGCGGCCGTAAGCATCAGGAAGACCTGTGATAACGCCGGATTTACGCACTGCTCTCATGTCTGGTGTATATGCATCAAATACGCCTTGGTTATGCGTTTTGCGAATGTTCGTGAACATGTCAACGATGTTTTGTGGAAGCTCGAAGCCATAAGCCTTCGTAGCATCGACCATCATCTTGATTCCGCCGAATGGCTGGATAGAACGTCTGAAAGGAGCGTCAGTCTGTACGCCTACAATTTGTTCCTTGTCCTTGTCAATGTAGCCTGGAGCATGTGAAGTGATTGTGGAGACAGTATCTAGGGAAACATCCCATACGCCGCCTCTTTCTCTTTCTTCCTTGCTCAGCTGGGAAATAATCTTCCACAGTTCAGTTGTGTTACTAGTAGGACCTACGAGGAACTCTTCGTTACCTTCATAAGGTTTAATGTTACTAGCGATAAAGTTGTTAACGTCAACTTTCTTGGACCATTTACCTTTTGCAAAACTTCTCCAACCGGATTTCACTTCATTTACTTCTTTTTCAATCACCGACATGCTAAATCCCTCCATCTATATTTATTATATTTGTAGAGATCGCGGGCTTGAAGGTTGATCCCGTGTCTCGTGATCCCCAAAAGATGTGATTGTTCCAAATTTCACAATCAACATTTCATATGCGGGACCGTTGTTTATATAAACATTCTAGTTTATTTTCTATAAAAACACTGTGACAAATATCACCTTTCGAGTGATATTTGTCACCTTTATCTAAGTCCACAACTATCCTATTCTCTATTTAACCATTTGTTAATTATCAAATCTTCCGTAGAATGCGTTACGGTATACATCAGCAAGTTCAGATACTAATGGTAGCTTAGGATTGGCAGTTGTACATTGATCTTCAAACGCACGGTCAGCCAAGTAATCTACACGGGATTCGAAGTCCTTAGGGTCAAAGCCCAGTTGTTGGAACGATTCTTCGATACCCAATTTTTTATTCATATCGCGAATCGCATTGATAAGGCTAGTCACACCTTCTTCAGTTGTGCGAGCTGGCAATCCCAGAATACGGGCAATTTCAGCGTAACGCTCATCAGCTACGAAATGCGAATATTTAGGGAACGAAGCGAACTTCGTAGGTTTTTTAGCATTGTAGCGGATAACGTGTGGCATAAGGATCGCGTTAGTACGACCATGAGCGGTGTGGTACTGTCCGCCCCATTTATGCGCCAAACTGTGGTTAATACCCAAGAACGCATTCGCGAAAGCCATACCAGCCAATGTCGAAGCATTGTGCATTTTCTCACGAGCAAGCTTGTCACCTTGGAGTGCGGATCTTTCTAGATATTGGAACACCAATTGAATCGCTTTGATAGCCAAACCATCAGTGTAGTCACTCGCCATAACAGATACATAAGCTTCGATAGCATGTGTCAATACGTCCATCCCTGTATCAGCAACAGCCGTTTTTGGCAAGCTGTAGACGAACTCAGGATCAATGATAGCTACGTCTGGAGTTAATTCGTAGTCAGCCAAAGGATATTTAGTGTGCTGTTCCGTTGTTTTATCGGTAATAACTGCGAAAGATGTGACTTCCGAACCAGTACCCGAAGTAGTTGGAATCGCTACAAACTTAGCTTTGTTACCTAGTTTAGGGAATTTGTATACCCGTTTACGGATATCCATGAATTTTTGTTTCAGACCGTTAAAGTCTGCATCTGGATGTTCATAGAATAACCACATTCCTTTTGCAGCATCCATTGGAGAACCGCCGCCAAGTGCGATGATGCAGTCCGGTTGGAATCTATTCATCATTGCAGTACCTTTTTCAACTGTAGTTGTCGATGGATCTGGTTCAACTTCAGAGAACACTTCGATAGCTACAGGAGTTTGGCGTTGACGCAGGTAATGCTCAACTCTTTCAACATATCCAAGCTTAACCATCATTGGGTCAGTGATAATTGCAACACGTGTAATATCAGGCATTTTGGTCAGGTACTGAGTAGCGCCTTTTTCAAAATAAATCTTGTCAGGTACTTTAAACCATTGCATATTCACGGTACGACGATTCACCCTTTTCACGTTGATCAAATTGATTGCTGTAACGTTTTGCGATACGGAGTTGCGACCATAAGATCCACAGCCCAGTGTCAGTGAAGGGATATTAGTGTTATAGATATCGCCGATAGCGCCATGTGTCGAAGGCGAATTGACGAGAATACGTCCTGTTTGTAGACGGTTAGAGAACTTCATGATCACTTCTTCGTTGTTGGAGTGGATAGCCGAGCTATGACCCATACCGCCAAATTCAACGATTTCAGCTGCGCGTTCGATACCTTGATCAGCATTCTTAACTTTATAGCAAGCAAGAACCGGGCTTAATTTTTCTGCAGATAACGGGTATTTAGTGCCTACGCCTTCGAGTTCTGCTACCAGAATCTTTGTGCCGGCAGGAACTTGAATGCCACACATTTCAGCAATCTTCACTGCCGATTGACCAACGATTGCTGGGTTAACCGCACATTTATCAACGTTCATTGCACCGCTAGTCAGCTTACCAGCTTCTTCTTTATTCACAAAGTAGCAGCCATTAGCGATCATTTTCTTCTTCACTTGGTCGAAGATTGGTTCTTCAATAATAATCGCTTGCTCGGAAGCACAGATCATACCATTATCGAATGTTTTAGAAAGAATGATGTCCGTTACCGCTTGATCAATATCAGCACTCTTTTCAATGAAGGCTGGTACGTTACCAGGGCCTACACCAAGAGCAGGTTTACCACAGCTATAAGCTGCTTTTACCATTGCAGATCCGCCAGTTGCCAGGATAAGAGCAACGTCTGGGTTGTTCATCAAAGCATTTGTCTTGTCCATTGTTGGCATTTCAATCCATTGGATACAGTTCTCAGGTGCGCCAGCTTTCACGGCTGCATCACGAAGAATTTTAGCTGCTGCAGCACTACACTCTTGCGCAGATGGGTGGAAACCGAATATAATAGGGTTCCGTGTCTTAATCGAAATCAACGCTTTAAACATCGTGGTGGATGTTGGGTTGGTTACTGGAGTGATGCCCATAACGATTCCGACGGGTTCAGCAATTTTTTGAAAGTTCTCATATGGATTATCTTCAATAACGCCTACTGTTTTATCATATTTAATTCCGTGCCAGATATATTCTGTCGAGAAGATGTTCTTCGTAATTTTGTCTTCGTATACGCCGCGTCCTGTTTCTTCGACGGCCAATTTTGCGAGGTACATATGTTTGTCGAGTCCAGCCAACGCCATTGCATGAACGATTGTGTTAACTTGCTCTTGATCTAGCGCCATGAACGCCTCATGCGCTTTTTTCGCTTTATCCACTAAATTCTGTATATACTCTTCAGCGGTAACTTGTTTAACTTGGGCGGCGACTTCATTCTTAACTGCCATCTCCCTCGTCCTCCTGTCAATTTTTAGTTGTTTTTCTCTACACATTTATCTTATCACATGATTTCTACCTTGTATAGTGAAATCTTTCACAAAGTATAAAGTTTTTTTGATTTGTTTTCAAAGCGCTTTCATTCGATCATATAATAGTCTTTTTACCATATTATGTAGTATAAATCCCTTAAAATCTTAGAATTATACTTTGATAAGCAAAATACCAGACCCATTTTATCCCATATCTCTAAATATTCACTCAAAAAAACCATCCCTTACAGCACAAAAAATTACGATTTTCCTACGCCATAATAATTTCCAGTTGATTATCACTATTTCTGATAATTTATAAATTTATAAATCATCACAACAAAAAAATCGGCCCACAGGGACCGATTTTTTCACTTGCCTATTCCGCTTTAATCGTATCAAAGAATTTCTCTTGCACTGTTTTAGCTGCTGCTTCTAGCTGGCTCTTGGAATCCGTTCCTTTTTTGGAGAACAGCTCTTGAATAACATTGGACATAGTTGCGTAATAGTCCTGTGTGTTGTATTGAGCTTCAGGTTTACCATCCAAAAGTCCCATAATATCAGGGCTATATTGGTATACATTTGTGTACTTGTCATAAACCGCTTTGGTCTTCTTACCAAACTCAGAATCTGCGGAGTAATAATCTAAGAGTGGCGGGATAAAGTATTTGCCATCAGCTGTACGTTGTTGAAGAACTGCATCCAGGGCTTCCAAACCTTTATCAGAGAAGTAATCAAATGTGATATAACGGAATGCCATTTCTTGCTCATCTGGTGTTGCATTCGGATTAATAACGAGGTAATCACCACCAAGTACCCCGGTGTGCTTACCGCCTTTTTCCATAGCAGGCATTGGATATGTGAGCACATCCTCAGGTTTCAGTCCGCCTTGATTCAGTGCTTGCTCGATTACGCCATCGGATCCAGCCATTACCATAGCTGTACGACTTTGTTGGAATGCGCCTACAGCATCGCCCCAGCCAAGTGCCCAGTCCTGAGGAATCGCGTTAGCTTCCCATCTAAGTTTTTTGTAGAAATCCAGTGCTTTAACACCAGCGTCGGAATTAAATGTAGCTACAACCTTGCCGCCTTCAACCTTTTGAATTTCACCGCCAGCTTCAAACAGGAAGTTGGTCCAGTTCCAGCCTGCTTCGTTACCTTTACCCATTGGAGCAATACCGGAAATGCCTTTTTTGACATCAGCTACGCCTTTAGCCGTATTCAGCATATCATCCCAAGTCCAATCCATTGGTGGGACTGCAACGCCTTTGTCATCCAGCATTTTTTTGTTGATCATAGTAGTTGTTACATAACCTTTTTGAGTTACGCCGAAAACTTTACCATCAATGATGAATTGATTTTGCAGTACTGGGTTAATTTGATCCTTAAATTCATATTTGTTCCAAAGATCCGTAATGTCAGCAACCCAGCCCTTTTCCACCAGGAATTTAGCTTCTGTAGCGTAGGTGTTAAAGAAGGTTGGTGCTTCATTCGCAGCCATTTTAATTCCGATTTCACTTACATTGTACTGCCAGTCATCTTTAACAATTTCAACATTAGGATATTCAGCTTGGAAACGCTTAATCTTGTCATCTTCTTGCGCTCTCACTTCAGTCAAGTCAGGTGTTGGATAGTGGATCTTGATCGTCACTTTTCTTTGAGTAATGTCCTCCACTGGCGCATCCGTAGCAGTTGCTGTATTATCCGTTACCGCATTTGTTGGCGCAGTAGATGCTTCCCCGCCTTTGTTCCCCGCTGTGTTTCCGTTATTGTTGCCGCTGCAAGCAGATAGCAACGATCCGGCTACAAGTACGCTTAGTAGAACGCTAGAGTACTTACGCATTGAAACTCCCCTTTTCAGTTCATAATTATCTTACCTATCGATCATAAATTAGAAACCGTTTACAAACGAGGTGCATTTATATTCCTTTCATGTGCATGTTTACGATCCATGGGTAAATTCGTCGATAATTGCTTATCCTTTCACGGCCGACAAAGCAACCCCACGCATAATGAATTTCTGGAAAATCAAGAAGACAAGGATTGGAGGCAAGGATACTATAAACAGGATTGCAAACTTAATATTAGTATTGAGTGCCTTCACATTAATAACGTATTTATAAATGGCTGTCGCAAGCGTATATTTCTCTTCACTGTGCATAACCAAAGATGGCCAGAACCAGTCGTTCCATGCAGTAGAAAAGATAAAGATTGCTAATGTAGCAAAAATCGGAACGGATAGTGGCACGGCAATGGAGAAAAAGCTTCTCGGCTCAGAGGCCCCATCAATTCGTGCTGCTTCAAAGATTTCTGGATGAATTCCGTCAAAAAAGTTCTTCAGCAATAGAAAGTAAAACGTGTTCGCTCCCGCTGGCAACCAAAAGGCCGCGTACTGATTTAGCAATCCAAGCTCCTTCAGATTGACAAAGTTCGGAATCATGTAACTGGTCGCCGGAATAAATAATGTCATCAGAAAGAAGAAATAAATCGCTCTTTTGTAAGGAACATTCATACGAGAAATACTAAAAGCTGACATTCCCAATACGACAAGCGTCACGACCATATTCCCTAAAAAGATATAAATGGTGTTTCTAAGGAACATGGGTAGATCAATGTAATTCATCGCGTCTTTAAGATTACTGAAGTGCCATTCCTGAGGGAAAAAATGCGGCGGGAATGAATTCACTTCTTGATTCGACTTCAACCCGTTGAATAACGTCATACAAATCGGGTACAGCATGCTAAAAACCATAACCAAAATGACTACGCACATCAAACCATAAACGATCTTATTACTTGTTTTTTTCAAATCGTGTTCTGAAAGAATTCCTCTATCTGCGCTCTTCATCTTAGTAGTCCTCCTTGTTAAGCTTGAACTGTAAAATGCCCAAACCACCCAGGACAATGAACATTAACATGCCAAGCGCAGTAGCTGTTCCATAATCGAGTCTTGTAAAAGCATATTTTACGATCAACAGCGCATAGGTAAGCGTAGTGTTATTCGGCCCACCATCAAGCAGTGCCATCTGTGACTGATACCCTTGTGAAGTACCAATAACTTGTAGTATTAGCATCAAAAAGATTAAATTACGGAGTGAAGGCAAGGTGATGTACTTTATACGTGCCCACACACCAGCTCCATCAATTTCAGCGGCTTCATACCAATCTCTTGGAATACTAAGTACAGCAGCCAAGTATATTAGCATCCCTGATCCGAACTGTTGCCATGTCTCCATAAACACAAGAGAAATCATCGACCATCTTGTATCTGTTAAAAAGGCAACCTGGTCCACACCCAACGTGCCTAGTAATGCATTAATTGGGCCGACCGGATCATAAAGCCATCTCCATAGTCCATAGAGAACCACACCAGGCATTACGAAAGGAAGGTAAGCCGCTACACGTACAAAGCCCCCAAACTTTCTCAGCTCTGAGATCATGATGGCAAAAGCAATCGGAACCCAGAATCCAATAATAAGACATAGGAACATATAATACCCAGTGTTCTTTAATGCGGTCAGGACATCTGGATCACTAAGTGCTCTACTGTAGTTCTCAAAGCCTACGAAGCTGTTTCCTTTAACAAAATCAACATGGTAGAAGCTGTACAGTAAGCCTTTAAAAATTGGAACCCATAAGAACATTATAAAAATAATAATGGCAGGTACGAGGAACATATATCCCCAAAAGTTTTTCTTCCAGCGGTTTTGCTTGTACGGTGTCCCCTTCAGCGTCGCCGGGTTTTCGGTTACTACTGCGGTTTGATTCATCAGGCTCCCTCATTCCATTGTTCTTTCAGCATTTTTCGCAAAATGCTTCCTACCTTAAATTGTAGGAAATGAGGGTTGTACTGAACATGTCTATATCTACCGAAGTCATGAGTGTTTTTACTTCTTCAATTCGCTTGGACTAATTCCATAATATTTTTTGAAAATTTTACTAAAATGTTCCGGCGATTCATAACCCACACGTTCCGCAATTTCGTATCTGCGAAGATCGGTATTCAAAATCATTTCCCGGCTTTCTTCCATCCGGAGCTTGATTACATATTCCCACAGGTTATAACCTGTATTTTTCTTAAACAGGTAGCTCAAATAATTGGGGCTAACATGATTCTTCTTAGCCACATCGTGAATAGTAAGTCCTTTTTGAGCATAGTTCTCGTCAATATATTCTTTTGCTTTTTGTACGATCAGATTGCTATGAGTATGTAGTTCTTCTACAGAAGGATCACTCGTGTAGCTGTTCCAATTGAAATCCCCATAATAGAACACGTAATGGTCACTATGCTCATTATTCCAGAGAATTGCATTAGAGGCCTGACGGTTCAAAACGGCCATAAACGAAAGCCCCTTTAAAATCTGGCTAATGCCAATGACCACATTCAGATGTAAATATTTATGGATATTAAAATGAAGACTACGACCAAGTATATCTAGCCTGTTGATTTGGCCGGCAGAAGAATCCTCATAGCTTTTTTCATCCCATTGGATAATGATCGTAATTTCTCCATCCGGCGCATAAAAGGCTATCGAGTTCCATTCCTGATCCATTAATTCTTTGGCAATGTTCAGCGCAGCATAACAAAGAAGCCGTCTGTCCCGCAAAGTATACTGCTTATTCTGGTTCACTCCAGTTAGTGGTACCTTAAGTTTTAAGACGGAAAAATACGGCCCTTGTAGCTTCAGGTTATCCAGCTTCTGCAGGTTATCTGCCTCAGCTAGTACAACCCCAGGGTCAATGAGCAATTCGTTCAAGAACTTACTATATTCCGGCAACGGCTCTTCCAGTCGAAAGCTTTCGTTAATTCCAGACATAAAGACATCTAGTTCTGGTGAGGGCTTCCCCATCTTAAGGAGCACATTTCGGACCGAATCCAAAAATTGCTCACTATTTAAAGGTTTGATTAAATAGTCCTTTGCCCCGAGCCTAACGGCCATTTGAGCATATTGAAACGTTTCATGAGCAGAAATCACGATGGTCTGTACCCATGGTTTGGCCAGTTTTGCATGCTGCATCAGATCAATTCCACTCATCGCACCCATCTGAATATCTGTAACGAGCAGATCAATCTCCTCCATACGGATACAGTCTAGCGCTTCAAATCCGCTATTAGCTGTATAGATATTAGAAATATCCAGCCCGGATGAAGCTAATAAATTGCTCAATCCTTTACAAATCAATGGTTCGTCATCCACAACCAATATATTGAACATATCTGCACGCTCCCCTTCCTTAGTCCTGATTCTCCGATTTCGGAAGCTTAACCGTTACTAGCGTTCCGCCTTCTGTACGAGGGGTATAGCTGATGCCATAATCAGAGCCAAAATGTAAATGAATACGCTGGTTAATATTGCGGATACCATAACCGCTAGTAGGATTGGGGCTATCATCATTCAATACAGCTTCTATGGCTTCATAGTCAACAGACTTATAGCCGTTATCTTCAATAGAGATCCTAACGGTTTCATCCTCACATACTGCAGTGATGGTGATCTCACCATCCTCGCCCATATTTTTAACCCCATGAATAATAGCATTTTCTATCAATGGCTGCAGCGTGATTTTAGGAATTAGGTTGCTTTTCGTATCCGGGTGAATATTCATCACAACTTGAAATACATAATCATAACGGTGCTGCTGCAGCTTGATATAGGCTGTTGCATGCTCCAGCTCTTCTTCAAGGCTGATCAGCTCCCTTCCCCGACTAAGACTGATCTTCATTAGTTTGGACAATTCCTTGATCATCTCGGCGGATTCGACATTTCCTTCTAAAGAGCTTTTCCAATAAATGCTCTCTAGGGTGTTATAAAGCAAATGAGGGTTGATTTGTTGATATAGAAGTTGAAGCTGGGATTCTTTCTGTTTAAGCTCCATCTGATATTTGTATGTGATTAATCCGTTCAGCCTTCGGGCCATATCATAGGTAGATGCAATCAGCACACTGACCTCATCGTTACTCCCCCTCCGTGGTGTCTCTGGAACTCGATTACCCGGCTCGTATTTTCGCACGAAAAAAGCCAACTTTTGCAATGGAGTCATTAATGAACGCCAGAAGTATGTAATCATAATTAGTCCAAATACCGCATAAGCCACGGTGATATATTGAATAACACTTTTCATTTCGTTCTGTTGCTGCAGTAGCGCCTTCACCGGAACTTTGTAGACCAGTTTTTGTCCAAGCGCATGGTTATTGTTAACCACATAGATAAAATCGGAGGTAATCACATCCACGGTACCTTCCAGATCCTCGGCAACAACCGTCTCCGGCAACGCAATCACTTCCCCAGTATTATTAGTAGTGGAGGCAAGAACACGGTTGTTTAAATCTGTTAAGTAAATTTCGCCGTCAGGTAAAGATATTGATTTGAGGGATTCTCCAATTTTAGAGTCCATTTTGGTGATGACCAAAACGCCAATAGTCTCCGCTTTTCTAGAAATGTTGTTTACAGCTCTCATGTAAGTAAGTGTCTTTAAATTCTCCGCTTGAGCACTTAGCCTCTCCGTGAACTTCAGCGAGCCGCGTCCTTTTTTCTGAACAACCTCCTCAAACCAGTAAGGCTCTTCGGCTTTAGAAAAGAAATAAACTCCTGCCTTCTTAACCTGTGGAAAATTGGGAGCAAAAAAGTAATAATCAGTCGGATCGTATATATAAAGAGAGTAGTAAATGCCGTCACCACGTTCAGCACCCTGAGAGTAACTGAGCAATAGCTTCTCTATCGTCTCATATCGTTTGACTCGCTCCAGTATGGTATCCGAGCCAGTCATATTAATTTGCTGAATTAGAGGATTTTGAATCACGGTGGTAGTGATTTTATTTACGGTGTCGATATCCCGGTTAATGATCGTAAAGTTCTGCTTGTTCAATTCCACATATGCATTCGTAACATGGCGCTTCAGTATTTGCTCTGCCTTCAAATTTCCATATATGTTCAAAAAGAAAATAGGAGAAATCATAATCAGGAATAGTAGGATGAGCTGCTGCTTCACGTTCAGCTTTCGAATCAATCTAATCAGCCTAGACAACACTATAGTCACACCTCCGGGTTAAATAACTATATCAAAGGGACAAACGCTTACATATGTTCATTTTAAAGTTTTTTATGGTCATTTGTATGTAGTTTTTTTCTGTTATGCGTATTTGAAAGAGTGGGAATCATGGTGTCATTACGAGGAAACTTTGGACTTACGGCCGCTGTTGTCTCCGGATTTTCTGATTTATACCGCCACTGGTGGATAAAATCCGGAGACAAAGGCGGACGCTTTCGCTCCTCCAGTTCCAAAATTCCTCTCCATGACCTTCTTCCCTCTCAAAAAAACCGAAAACAGAAAAAGTGAGGGCGCGCAGGGGACACTGCGTGGGGCTTTGGGACTCGATACTCCCTCTGAGCTTCTACCGAAATTCTGAGCTTCTTTGGTCTTTTGAGTATAATAGCTTTCTAAGCTATATCATCACGTTGAGCCATCGGATGCACGTTGGTTTTTTCAAACAGCTGTACTTGTCAGCTGAATTCAGAGCGTGAGCGTAGGAAATCAGAATAAAGAAGATAAAAAAAGAACGACCCCATAGTAGCGTCAACTACTTTGGAGTCGTTCCCATGTTCATTTAGAGCTTTAGTCTGTCAACAACTCATACAATCCTTTTACAACCATATCGGCTTCCTTCAGCACTTCCGGCTTGCCAATACCAACTACCTTCATACCTGCAGCCTTACCTGCTTGAACGCCTGCCTCCGCATCCTCAAACACGACACATTCGTCCGGCTGTAAGCCTAGCTCCTGACCAGCGATCAAGAATACTTCCGGGTCCGGTTTGGCAAGTGACACTTTGTTACCGTCAACTACGGCATCGAACAGATCCGTAATGTTCAGCTTATTCAGAATAAACTCTGCATTCTTACTAGCTGAACCTAACGCAATTCCAATCCCCCGCGTTCTCAGTCCAGTTAAGTATTCTTTGACGCCAGGAAGCAGTTCGGACTCCTCAAGCTTAGAGATGTACTCTACATATAGGCGATTCTTTTTCTCCGCCATCGCAAGCTTCTCCGCTTCTTCAAATTGTAGTCCACCGACTTCCAGAAGAATATCGAGCGATCTCATCCGGCTCACACCCTTAAGGCGTTCGTTATCCTCCTCTGTAAATGTAAAACCTAGCTCGTCAGCAAGACTCGACCAAGCCAAATAATGGTATTTTGCTGTATCTACGATAACGCCATCCAGATCGAAAATGGCGCCTTTCATATTTTGCAACATCGATTTACTTCCTCTCCGTTATTAATTAATGTCCAAGGTTAGCCGCAAGCTCTCCCCTGCACCACAGGACTTTCCTTCCCGCCCTTGTACCGAGAACACCAGAGTCCCTCTGTAGTCAGCTGCTGTGGTAACTGTAACCTCATCCTTGCTGATCCGCAGTTTAAAGGTATCTCCCCGAAGCGTAACCGGAAGCTCAACAGACTGCCAATGTTTAGGCAGTGAAGGTTTGATATGGACAGTTTCTCCATCATAATCCAACCCTGCAAAACCAAGCACCGCAGCCATCCATGCACCACCGTTAGCGGCTGGGTGTGTACCACCAATATAGAGATCCCCTACATACTGCTTAGATTCTCCCGTAAGATCAACAGTAGCTGTACGCATAAAATATGGATATCCCCAATCCGGCGAACCAATATCGGCAGCTACCAAAGCATAGATGCAAGGACTGAGACTTGACCCATGTTCGGTGCGTGGCTCGTAGAATTCCCAGTTTGCTTGCTTCACTTCCTTGGTGAAGGAATGTTTGAATAGATTCAACATCAACACGACGTCTGCTTGCTTCAGGATGGTTGTCGTTGTAGCTAATCCATTACCCCCACCCAAATACTCATTTTTATTAAGTACACGGGATTTCAATTCTGTCAGCCTAACATCTTCTAAGGTGAAGTATCGGTCAAATTGTTCAATGACAAGACTGGCAGGGTCTGGCTGCGGAACATAGAAGCTATCCAGCATAGCTTTGAACTCTGTAAGAAACGGACCTTCACTAAACTCTGTAGACAGTTGGTTGTACACTTCAGGATACTTATCTTGCAGCAATTCTGCAGTGCGCAGGGCTATCTCCAGGGTCTCCTTCACCAGAGCATTCGTAAAGGCATTATTGTTCACACGCTCATGATATTCGTCTGGACCTGTAACATCTAAAATCTCGAAGCGTTCTTTTACCGAATTATAGTAGGCATAAGAGTAGAAGAACCGGGCACATTCCCAGATCACTTCCGCCCCTCCGCTAGTCAGCAGACTCTCGTCACCTGTAAATTGAACGTATTTCCAGATCCCATGTACAACATCCCCACTGATATGGACCTGCTTATCGCGGAAATAAGTCCGCATTGGTCGACCGGTAAATACATCGTTCACATTAAACAGAGTACAAGCATCGTCTCCTGTATCCTGACTTTCCCAAGCGTAGAATGCTCCCAGAAAACCATATTCCGCGGCCTTCCGGCGAGCTCCGTCCAAGGTATGAATCCGGTACATCATCAGGTTGCGAGCAACCGTTGGATCCGTATGCAGGAAGAAGGGCAGCATAAACATCTCTGTATCCCAGAATACGGCCCCTTTATAGACCTGACCCGATAAACCTCGAGCCGGGATAGAAACTTTTTCCGAAACTGTAGGTGCAATAATTAACAGCTGATAAATACTGTATCTCAGTGCAAATTGAGCATCCTCGTCGCCTTCGATAATGACATCGCTAAGTGACCATCTTTCTTCCCATAGCTGGTTGTGAGCTTTAAACAATTCGTCATAACCGAGTGCCTCAGCTCCACGGACAGATTTCACAGCTTCTGCCTCCGGTTCACTAACATCAAGCCCAGTATACACCGCAACGTACTTAAACCATTCATAGGTCTCACCCGCACTTGCTTCAAAAGAAATCCGGCGAATACTAGCGCCCTCATCCAGTTGCTGATCTCCGAAATTAAATACGGCTCTCTCCGCCACAACTACCGGAACCTTCAATTCTCCACTAGTGGAGGAAGAGACTAGTACATCACCCTTTGACTGTACTTTTTGACCATAGAGGTGGGGACCATTGATATCCCATACATCTACGTCAATCCCGGTCTCAATCACAATTGGGCAGTCCTGTGTACTATGGATAGTGTATTTACTAACGAGGAGGTGCAGATTGTCCTGGCTTACGAAACGATCTGCTGTAAATGTCAACGTCCCACCATCAGATAGACTATAGCCAGTACTCCGATGATGAATGGCACTACGAATATTCAGCTCCTGCATATGAGAGCTAGGTTCACGCTCTAGCACACTTAAAGGTTCACCATTGCAGACAATCTTGGTCCATAATCCATTAGGAGCATTGACGGGTTCTCTCCACTTATCTCCCGCTTTGTCATATAGACCAGCTAAAGTTACGGCAACTAACTCAGCTTTACCGAATTCCTCAAGAGTACCGCGATATCCCATATACCCATTGCCTAACATATATTTGTTCCCGTTCGTCGTCACAAGCTGCTTGTCAAAACAGCTATCCCTAACCGCCCAGCTCATCGAGCCAACATCCCTTCACCTAGCGGAAGCGTCGTCCCGGAAGCGTCCACCGTTATTGACTGCCCATACACTATAATATCAGTGCTCCCCCCATTAATTGCGGTGAGCGTTACTGAAGTCTTGTTGACCAAAATACGTAGTAATACCCCTTCATACATCACTTGGAAGCTATACTCGCTCCAGCGCTCCGGCAATGAAGGCTGGAAGGACAACCGATCCCCATCTGAACGCATACCGCCAAAGCCATACACAATATTCATCCAAGCGGCTGCAATCGAAGTCGTGTGCAATCCTTCGCGTGTATTACGGTTGTAATTGTCTAAATCCAGTCTTGTCGCAAATTCAAAGAACGAATACGCTTCTTCTGGCTTGCCGATTTCGCTTGCCAGTATGGAATGGATCGAAGGCGAAAGTGAAGACTCATGAATACATCTAGACTCGTAATATTCATAGTTAGCCAGCTTCTCTTCTTTAGTGAATTGTCCATTATATAAGAACATAAACATGAGAACATCCGGTTGCTTAATCATGTCATAACGGTACAATCGATCATACGACCAGTTCGAGTAGAGCGGAAACTCTGTTACAGGAATGGAGTGAATATCAATATGCGGCATATCGAAGAATCCATCATGCTCCTCAAATACGCCTGTCACTTCGTCAGCAGGAATCTTCATATTGTCTGCTTTATTTTCCCAATCGGTAAGCTCTTCATTACGGAGCCCCGTCTTTTCCGCAACCAATGCAAAGGCCTCCGGTGCCTGTTCTTTCATTTCACTCAGGGTGTCTAGAGTGTATTCAAATGATTTTTGGGCCATCAAATTAATATAGCAGTTATTATTCACCATCAATTGGAACTCATCAGGACCCATTACGCCAAAATATCCATACTTCCCACTCTGTTGACCCCATTGACCGCGTGTAGCATAGAATCTGCTAATCTGGATCAGCATTTCAGCGCCTTTACTATGCAGGAATTCTTTATCCCCAGTATTTTTGACATAATGCCAGATACCATAGGAAATAGCAGTCCCTACATGAAGCTGAAGATTCGAATGCTGCCAGAGATCACAGCTTTCTGTTCCGTCTATAGTAGCAATAGGGTAGCAAGCTCCCTCGCAATCAACATCTTTAGCACGTTGCATAGCCTGAGGTAATGTCTTATATCTAAAGTCCAGTAAGCTCCGGGCGGCCTTAGGATTATTAAACATATAGAATGGTAAGCAATACGACTCTGTATCCCAAAATGCCAAACCACGATACACTTCTCCCGTCAATCCCTTAGCGCCGATGTTGAACCCTGGATGATCCCCATGATAAGTCTGATAAAGCTGGAAAATGCAAAACCGAATGCCCTGCTGATTCTCAGGATCGCCCTCGATCCGAATATCACTTGTCTCCCAGATCCCATTCCAATATGCTGTCTGATCCGCGAATATTTGAGTATCACTCAATTGGCTTACACTTTCAGCAAGAGCTAGCCCTTTGCTCCACAGCTCTTCAGCTGTATGGGCAGATTCACTATCCGAACAGTTGATAACCAGCTTTGTAAAATGGGCCGCTTCTCCCTGAGCAAGATCCATAGTAAAGCTTTGTCCAATAAATTTATCATGTTCAACTCGCGTAAGCTGAAGCGGCTGTGAAGATTGTAACGAAAAGCTTGAGAATAGTTTGTTAGCTGTATTCACTGTTCTCGCCATAATAGCTGTGGCAGATCCTTGTTCTCCACTGCGGAGACTACTCCACATACATTCGCCGCGTTCCTCATGAATAATGCTGAAATCAAGACCTGCACAAATGTCCACGCTGCCCGAGAAATTAAGGGGCTCAAATTCCACCCGCTGTAGTCCCAGATGAGACATCGTCATACTTACCAAACGAGTAAAGACAACTTTTAAGATTTTCCCATCATCTAGGTGCCAGAGTAGCTCCCGCCGATAGGTCCCACTACGAAGATCCAGTTTGCGTACATATTCCGATATTTTACTTTTTGCCAGATCGAGCTGTTCACCATTCACAGTGATCCGCGTATACAGCCAGTCCACCGCATTCACCATATATCTCAGCGAGCGAATAATCCCTTTATAATGATTGCCAATGTCCAATTGTTCATTTAGCCCGTTGAAATAACTGCCTTGCAGGGAATCCCCAGAGTAACCTTCCTCAGCATACCCCCGCACACCCATATACTCATTTCCCAGCGAAAAAATAGATTCCGAGGTCCGATTTCGTTCTGGATCAAAGCCCTCTTCAATAATTGCCCAAGGATCTACCTTAAGATATTTGTCAGCCACTTTAGCCATGTATGATTTCCCCTTCTCCTGGTTTTTGCTCCATTCTCAGGATATCGTTCCATACCCGTTGCGCCAATGTCTGACCTTAATGAAGATATGTGCATTTATACGGAATTGAAATCGAATGGATTTCTATATCATGAATTTTTGCAGTATACTATGTAGAATCTAATAAGAACAAAATAAACAGTGACAGACCCATTATTTGAGAATAATGGATTGCCACTGCTGATATATAAAGAACATATACTTCTTACTCCTTTTTAGTTAAAAATCATATTACATCTTGCACTTTTGAAGTGAAAATAATCACAATGTTGAAAATTCGACACTTTTAAATGGTTTTTCTTAACCAAATCAAAGATTTTAGAGGTATAATTAATTTAAAATTTACTGAAAAACTGAGGGAATAAAGGGGATGTCGATTATGCTAAAAGAACATTACAATGTCATCGAAGCCCACGGAAATACAAACTGTTTCTCCGAACAGAATTTCAACAGACTTCTTGTTACGATGAAAGAACGCGTTGTTCCAGAGGGTTCACATCTTTTCTGGGAAGGCGACTACTCGGATAAATTGTTTTATATCAAACGTGGACGTGTGAAATTAACTAAATCAACGGATGAAGGTAAGGAACTTATTCTTTATATGTACCAAGCCGGCGATATGGTAGGTCAAGCGGACCCATTCTTCAGCACCAAGCACAGCTTTACTGCAGAAGTGATTGAAGAAAGTGAAGTTGGCGTTATCGAGCAAAAGGATTTAGAAATTCTCATTTGCCAACATTGTGATTTTGCGATCGACTTTATGAAATGGATGGGCATTCATCACCGTCTAACTCAAACGAAATTCCGTGATCTGATGATGTACGGCAAACCAGGCGCACTTTGCTCCACTCTCATTCGCCTCGGCAACACCTATGGTGAGAAGAGCAGCGATGGTGAGAATATCCTCATCAACAAAAAAATTACGCATACAGATTTGTCCAACATGATCGGCGCTACTCGTGAGAGTGTGAACCGGATGTTGAGCGACTTGCGTAAAAAAGATGCGGTTGAGTACGAGAACGGTATGATTGTCATCAAGGATCTGGGCATGCTGCAGGAAATTTGCCACTGCGAAATGTGTCCTAACGAAATCTGCCGGATCTAAATTTCTGTCTTATAATATACCCTCTATTCTCCTCAATGAAACATATATGACCCAATTATTCTGCACATTATAAAATAGAGTGGTCGAAGACGCCTAGCGAGGGCGTCTTTTTTTATAGCATAATGATGAAAAAAGAACTGATCCCGAATCGGGTCAGCTCTTAATCATAAATATGCTCTTAACTTAACATTTGGTCTGAGCACCACGCACGGGAGAAATCATCCAGTAGGCCATACCGACGAATACGCCACCGCCAATTATATTTCCTAACGTAACGGGTATCATATTGTGTATCCATCCGGTAATTGTAACGGTGTCCGGGTGATTCGGGAGCAGCACAGCAACACTCAGCAGCGTCATATTAGCCACACTGTGCTCATAGCCACTCGCAATAAAGGCAAATAAACACCACCAGATTAGAACCAGCTTGGCCGTTTCACTTTTGGCGCGCGAGGCCATCCATAGTGCTAGACAGACCAGCCAGTTACATAGAATCCCCCGGAAAAACAGCTCTGAAAACGGAAGGCTCATTTTCTTGGCTGCAGCCGCAAAGATCAGATGCTCTGGGGGAGCCGCACTGAATAGTCCAGTTCCTCGAATCAAAAGTGCTAAAATCACTGCCCCTACCACATTCCCTACAAACACAAGCACCCAGTTCTTAACAGTATCCCAGATACTTGTTCTACCAGCTAGTGTACTAACCGTAAAGAACATATTATTTCCGGTAAACAGCTCTGAGCCTGCAAACACAACAAGAGTCAAGGCAATACCGAAGGATGCACCCATAATGAGGGGTTGGAAGGGCGATTTGGCAGCCGCTAGAGGCGCTCCCAGCGAGAAAATAAGGATAATCCCAATGCCTACATATGCCCCTGCCAAAAGGGCTGCCAGAAAATATCTTGGTAAACTTTCATTCATTTGGTCACGCTTACTGACTGCCGCCTCGACAATGTTCTCCACACTCTGAGTAAACATAATACTCCACCCCACCGTTTTCTATTTCATCCTTTACTACAAGCTTCGGTGTCTACAAGCTCACTGTCACAATGTCTCCGTCAAGGGAGACTGGATAAGTCACAACGATACCTTGATCCGGTGCCTGAACTTCACCCGTGCGAAGATCTATTTTCCAATCATACAGCGGATCATAAAGAAAGTGACCCGAAACGATTCCTTCAGCAAGCGGCCCCCCTTTTGGATGAGGACTCCGATTCTCAAGCGCATAAATCGCTCCGTCAGAGGTACGAAATACAGCCAGTTCCACATTTCCAGCCACAACTACCCGGCCAATTTGTAACAGGAGATCCTGTACTGATCCTATTGCATACGTTTGTGTGGTCTTATTCATTGCTCTCTCCCCTTCTGTGTGCGTTATATCCGCTAGACTCTTGTTTCTTCAAAAAGCGCAGTACGAGTGCTGCTGTCATTGAGCATTTTTTTCCAAGGATCCGTAACCTGAGTGAGAGCAAAGTCAATCCGTGCTGCCAGCTCTTTGCGGTTATCTTCATTATCCAAAATGACCGTTTGAATCTGCTCAAGTCCCATACGCTCAACCCACTCGGAGGTTCTTTCCAAATAATTGCCGGTCTCACGGTAATATTGCATCACAGCGGAGCACACCTCGATCAACTCATCATCGGTCTTAATTTTGCAGAAAGAGTCAGCGATCCTTGGCTTAATCCCACCGTTACCACCGATAAACACTTCCCAACCACCATCATTACCGACGATGCCAATATCCTTCGTGCAGGATTCCGCACAGTTACGTGGACAGCCGTTGACAGCTATTTTAAACTTGGCGGGAAAATCAAGACGTTCATACTTACGTTCTATGAGCGCGCCCATTGCCAGCGAATCCTGTGTGCCGAAACGGCAGAACTGTGAACCCACACAAGTCTTAACCGTACGTAGCGATTTGGCATAACCATAACCTGATGGCATATCGAGCTCTTCCCATACTTTCGGCAGATCCTCTTTTTTCACCCCGATCAGATCCAGGCGTTGCCCACCAGTCACCTTCACAACTTTCACGTCATATTTAAGGGAGACATCGGCGATTTTCTTCAAATCCTCCGGTGTTGTTACCCCACCATACATGCGTGGTATCACGGTGTAGGTTCCATCTTTTTGAATATTGGCACCCATTCTTTCATTTACAAATCGGGATTCTTTCTCATCCTGATGGGTATCAGGGTTCATCATTCCTAGATAATAGTTAATTGCCGGACGACACTTGGAGCAGCCTTCCTCTTGTTTCCATCCGAGTACATTCATGACCTCTTTTGTTGTTTTAAGACCTTTAGCTGTGATTTCAGCAACAATTTCATCACGGTTAAGCGTTGTGCACCCACAAATACCTTGCTTAGCAGCTTGCTGGAAACTGTCACCTAAGACAAATTGCAGGATTTGTTCTACTACGGGTTTGCAACCACCACAAGAGCGAGTAGCGCCAGTACATGCTTTGATCTCATCCACAGTAGTAAAACCATGTTCAGTAACAGCATCTACGATCGCTTTTTTAGTTACACCGTTACAGCCGCAGACAATTTCTTCGTCCGCCATAGCTTCTACGGATGTACTCTTCTTTGCTCCGCCACCGCAGCAGCCCGTTCCCATGACTTCTGTATAAATTTCATCGGTCATTATCGCGCTTTGTTTTACTAGCTTTTGCAAATTGGCGGACTCCGTCACATCACCGAACAATACTGCACCGACAATCACATTATTTTTGAGCAGAATTTTCTTATAGGTTCTCTTCCATTCATCTTTATTTGAGATCACCGTGTGATCAGAGGAATCCAAAAACTCACCCGCTGAAAATACATCCACCCCAGATATTTTAAGCTTCGTGGAGACAATCGAACCTTCATAAGGCTTGGTATTGCTACCACATAAATGTTTAGCTAGAACCATGCCTTGTTCAAATAATGGAGCCACCAGCCCGTAACACATACCGCGATGCTCGGCACATTCGCCGATGGAATAAACATTCTGCATCGAGGTTTGCAAATAATCATCCACCACGATCCCACGATTTACGGAGATTCCGCTTTCTTTTGCCAACGTCACGTTCGGTTTGATTCCAACAGCCATTACCACAAAATCCGCTGTAAGCATACTGCCATCGCTGAAGCGCAATCCACTAACTCTCTGTTCCCCGGTCAATTCCACCGTTTGTTTGCCCATAGCAAATTTCACACCTTGACGCTCCAGCTCAGCTTGAAGCATCGAGGAGGCATTCCGATCAAGCTGACGCTCCATCAGATCTTCCATCAAATGAACTACGGTAACGTCCATGCCTAGGTTCACAAGACCTTTTGCCGCTTCCAGCCCAAGTAACCCCCCGCCGATAACAGCTGCTTTGCTGTATTGCTTGGCCGCTGACAGCATCGCATCACAGTCTGAAATATCCCGGAATCCTACAACGCCCTCTTTATCACTGCCAGGTACAGGTAGAATAAACGAATTCGAACCTGTCGCAATAATTACCTTGTCATAGGGGACTATCTTCCCGTTATCCGTAACCACTTGCTTCGAGCCTTCATCAATTCGTGTCACCGTTGTTCCCGTGTGTAGAGTTATATTATTGTCTTCATACCAATTCCAGTCGTTTAGGATGATATCATTAAGGGTCTTACTTCCTTCAAGAACATAAGACAACATGATCCGATTGTAATTGGGATGAGGTTCACTTCCAAAAACCGTAATGTCATAAGCTCCACCCAGCTTCAATATCTGCTCAATCGTACCTATGCCTGCCATACCGTTGCCGACTAATACTAGTTTTTCTCTTATCGTTGTCATGGTTAGGTGCCTCCTCAAGCTTATGAATACCTGATCAATCTCTCTTCTACATATTGGAATTATACGTTTCAAATTCAAGTCATCATTGTGATTGCAGTCACTTTAATTGTGAATATTTTCACACTTTAGTGTGCTGATAATTGTTAGATATCTTTTCCACATAAAAAGCCAGATTAACGGTTCTGAACAACCGTTAATCTGGCTTAATGTACGATTTTTAGCGTAAAGTCAATAAAATCTCCAATTCATCTTGAGCCCTGAGCTTCATATCCATTCCATCATCGAGTAGTTGTTTTCCGTTCACCTTCAGCTTCCATTCTTCATTACTTAGAGGGGTATAATCATTGACGGAAAGCACCTTTTTATTATCATCCGCCAATTGTACCCTACTACAGCTTTTGAGCAAATCTCTTACGGTTAAATCTTCTCTAAATAAAATAATATACGTATGATGCAGGTCTACTTCTACACTTCCACCGTTCAAGGTCAGCCTTACTGTTTGAAGTGGTGCTTGATGATCCTTCGACTTCGCGGTGAAGACTAGCTGTGAATCATACCCTACAGTATTATTCCAATCCGCATTCCCAATGATTTGACCGCCCATCTGAAGCTCCCAAACCAATCCCGACTCTAGCGAAAAATCCTTTACCGAAAGAATGCTTGAGTTATCCTCCGCAAATGTGGCAATATTACTACCTTTCAGGAGCTCCATGAGCGATATTCCATTTCTATAACTCCCGCTAAGTAACCTGTCCGATGGTTTAGTAAGCAGTTCATTATCTCCAACCCTTATCGATATTGTCGGTCCCTCTAATCCTGCCGCACCATTATTAGCATTACTATTGCTGTCATTGTTAGTAGAGCATCCACCTATTGTGAATCCGATGACTAAACCTAGCATCAATTTCCACAATGATCGTATGGGCATCCTGACACCGCCTTGTCCCGCCTAATGACCATATAGCGTCTCAGGCTTGTAAAGTTATGTATACTGTCTTTTTAAGGATAACTTAAACAAGCCATGTTCTCAAATAAAAAAGCCCCCTAAGGGGCCCTTTAGAACACTATTCATCTTCACTGAAACCTAGGGAACAATATATTATTCTCCAAATGTACGTGTTCAAAAGTCATACTCTCCAGCTCTTCCAGCCGGGCATATGTCAATCGATAGGTCGTGCAAGCATGCGCCGGTGGAGTGAAATCATCTGTAACACTACGTATTTTTCTCAAAATATCGCCCGCACCATCATGCTCACTCTCCAGCTCAGACAATGACTCACGAAGCGATGTCAGGCCTTCTTCACTAGGATTAGCAGCGTATGTCAACAGCTTAGGAAACTCATCTTCTTCTTCTTTAGCCGTATGCTCGAGTAAATCTTCCTTAAGTGTGTTGAACAAGTTATATAATTCCACCAAATGGGGAGAATCCCCACCATGCACTCGATACACCTTAGTTACATTTTGGCTAATAAGGGGTAGCTCTTCACGAAGATAACGATGGTGTTTGTTAATAATATGGGCAATTAACTCTTCTGAGGATGCAGTATTCCAAGCGATTTCCTCTTGGGGTACTGGATACTCTTGGAACAGCTTGTTTAGATCACCGATGATTATCTCGTGATCCAGACCACGCTCAGCTGCTGCTTCAGCAAGTGGTTTAGCTCCACCGCAACAAAAATCAATCCGTTTTGCTTTAAAATAATCTGCCGCTTTAGGGAATTGCAATACAATATCCCTCACCAGTGCATCTGGGGTAAACCCAGCCTGTACCGATTCTGCTTGTTTCGAATCCGAAATACTATCATTAAGTTGTTTAGTTTCCATTATAGCTCCTCCTTGGGTTATGGGATTAGGTTCTGAATAAATCTTATCCACTTCTTCACCTTAACCCTGAAAGGAACTTTGACTTGTGATTGTACGCACGGAAATTGTATCTTATTTTTGAACGAGATTGGAGAATGTACATACATAGTAAGCGCAAAAAAGCACCTTTGCCTACAAAGGTGCTTTTTCAACTCACTTTATTGCACATAAGCCTGCATATACGTCCGCTGTCCCTTTGAATCCTTCAAATAAGGTCCCAATCCAGCAAAACGGGAGTGATCCATATAAACACCGGTCATCCATCTGCCTTCCGTCAAGCCACCATTCCATTTGAGGACAAGATCTGGTGCGGAAATCCATTCCTGAAAGACTCGTATATTCTGATCTTTGTATTCTTTACATGGCTTAGACCGCTCAATAAGGTGGAACTCATTCAGATAAGTTGGAACGAAATAAGAGGATATCGTATGCAAATCATCATCGTCAAAAAAAGGCTCATCGCCTAAAAAGGGTTTGAATAATACGATATTCTCGTACATGGACCAAATTAAGGCTTGAAGTACCATACTCTGGCGAATGCCGTTATGAAACTTATATTGTCGCCCATGATTCGCCGCATTCACATCTTGTGGAGGTTCCGTGGACTCCAGACAGTGCCGTTCACAACCAATACACTTCCAGCCGGTCGGACTTTGAATCCATTTTTGAAAAATAGTCCCACTATCATTGTTTCCTTTGTAGAGTGAAGAGATAATGCTGTAAGGCACGCCAATCCACGCATCCCATAAGGAATCAGGAAGATGGCTATGCAGCATGAACAACGTCTTGTCATAGATGAGCTGTACTTTGATAGAAGCATTCTCTAGCTCAGCAACATCCTTTTTTCCATACGTTATTTCCCGGGAAAATAGGGTCGTCTTCGTCTTCATCTCCCTCGCCTCCTAACAGTTTTGCTATGCCTGTACTCCAGCTGAGTAGATTTGAGCAAAAACCAATACGCGAGCGCTTCCATTCAAGGATCATACAATGTTTTTCTATTATATTACAATTATTTTTAAACTGTGCAAGTTTTTTTCAAGCATAAAGGATTGGAACACAACTGTCACTGTCTAATATTTAGAAACTGAAAAGCCCCTTTTCCACCATTTCGGAAAAAGGGCCACAACATTACTGTGAATTTTAGTCAACCCAGCTCTCAGCCCAAGACTGAATCTGCTGCATAACAGGCTGCAACGCACGGCCTTTGTCTGTTAATTCGTACTCAATACGTACGGGTGTTTCTGGGTATACATGCCTAACCAGGATACCCTCACCTTCCAAATCCTTCATCCGCTCGGACAGCATCTTATCGCTCATTGAAGGAATGAGGCCGGAGATATCTTTAAACCGCTTCGGTCCACTCATCAATGTCTGAATAATAAGTCCATTCCAACGTTTGCCTAAGAAAGAGAAGGCTGTTTCAAATCTGGGACACATCGCAAATTGATGTTCTTCCATTGTTCTCACCTCTCACTTGCGAAACTTACTATTAGTTAGTATATATAATATTAACACATTTTAACCATGATGAACATCGTTTACCGAAAAAAGTTCATCTGACTCTATTATTATATCCCCAATGTCAATCCCCCACAGGTCCTTTAGATCCCCTTTGAGCAATCGCTTCAGTTACGATTTGTGCCAAGTCATCATTTCCAAAAAGTGAAAGTACACCCAGAACGGTGTCATCAGAAATGTCTCCCGCTTCCTCTGCGGAAACCGTGAGGGCAAGTGCCTGACGCAAGGCTTCATTCCCTTCCTGCTGCGGATAAGCCTGCAAGTATAGCGCATGTGGATCAAGTCCATTATTTACACACCACTGAGCGAATACAAGAATCATCATCTCTTCTTCGCGCTTATAGCTTTCGATGATCTGTTCCTCCACTAATTTACGGTTATCCTCCATATATTCTTCTCCTTTCTCAGAGACCTCATTCAGCAAGCTGTGCCGCCAGCATATGACTAGGCAGTACCGCTGAAGCAGCAATGCTGCATAGCTCCGGTGTATTTATGTTGCAAAGAAAATTATTCACCACTCCACTAAAACCTCTTCTATCCAGTACAGTATCCCAGCTTCCAAAGCCTTGAATATGCGGTAAGGTATCTTTTTCAAAAAGAATGGCCTTGTCTAGATCCACTACTTCCACCGATCTACCATTTCCGTGCAGCTCAAGCTTCTCCAAATCCGCACCGGCTTCACGAACCATACTGTACATCCCTACTGCACTATGTTTCCAGGCTAGCATTCCAGATGCCTGTAGCAGACGACCATCTCCACTAGATTGAAGATGACTACGAAGCAGTTCATACTGATCTCCACATAACCACAACAGCAAATCAAGCATATGGATAAGATCATCATGCACAGTTTCGCGGCTGGTGCTTGTCTGTAGCTTCGTTCGATGTTTAATCGCACTGCAGTGGCTAATTCCACCGACTTCCTCAAGCCATTGCTTGGCGGTGACATACATAGGGGCAAACCGGCGGTTAAAGCCCACTCCCAGCAAAAGCCCTTTATCTTGTGCTAGCTCTGCCATCCTTCTGGACTCTTCAAGATCATAAGAAAGTGGTTTATCTACATATACCGAAATCCCACGTTCGAGACATTTTGTTACTATATCATAATGAGTAGTTGTTGGGCTATGTACAAATACTGCATCCAGATCCCAAGATAACAGCTCTTCCAGATTCGTCGTCCCTTTAGGAAAACGATAGGTATGAACAGCCTGCTCCACCGTTGTCGATGAATGGCTGAGAACACCCACTACCTCGGCATAATCATGCTGAGAGAGCAGTGGCAAATATACTTTACGGGCGATATTGCCGATTCCTATTATGGCGACTCTTTTACGTTCAGGTACAATCACTGATCCATCCCCCTCTAACATTTCAATATCTCGATCTTTTCTCTTTGTTCTCTACAAATGCTATTATACCTGCTTCTCATTCTCTGACAATTGATCTTTGCTTCAATATTTACTTCATATCCCGTATGATGAGATGAATGAGTGGAAGAAGGGGCATATTATCTATGAAGAAATGGTTCTCGATTGTTCTTTATGTTTCGGGTACAATCCTTGCGTTTATCTACAGATATGACATCCTAAGCTGGATGAAAGAGGATCATAATCTTTTCAGTTCTATAGGGTTTGCAACTTTACTGGCCTTGTTTCCAGTTGTCCCTTATAAAGCTGTCATCGGATTCTTCGGTTATGCATACGGAAGTTTAGTGGGAGCCTTGATTTGCTGGCTAGCTACTAATTTGGCTGCCGCAATCCTGTTTGGAATTGTGAAGTACTTATTTCAAAGCCAAGCTAGAGCTTATTTAGCCTCCATTCCCGCACTCGAAAAGTTCACAGTAGGCATTGAGCGGCGACCTTTCGCTTCGATTGTCCTAGCACGACTCGTGCCAATCATTCCCCAAACAGCGGTTAACATCTACGCTGGAGCTGCTGGACTGCCTTTTTGGAGCTATATTGCAGCTTCCGGCATTGGAAAAATACCAGGGATTGCATTATACGCTTTCCTCGGGAATCATCTCTTCCAGGACCCTGTAAGTGCGATTATTGCCATCATCGCCTATGCCGCTGTGCTAATTATTGCCGGACTGAGCTTGCGTCCGCGCGCTCAAGAAGCGAAGAATAACAGATAGCGAAAGAACTTATCGGTTACAAACTGGCAGGCAGTTAGTATTTGCTTTATAATTAAATTGTGATCTATTTAATTGCATTATGTGAATGGAGGGATATCAATGAGTGAACATCAGACTAACCATATAAATACCAAGACGGATAAAGCAACCTTTGCAGGTGGATGCTTCTGGTGCATGGTCTCGCCGTTCGAAGAATTGCCAGGAATCATTAGTGTCGTCTCTGGCTATACCGGCGGACATACAGTGAACCCAACCTATGAAGAGGTTTGTTCTGAAACGACAGGACATGTTGAAGCTGTACAAATTACGTTTAACCCAGATATTTTCCCTTATAGCAAGTTACTTGAGCTGTTCTGGCAGCAAATTGACCCTACCGATGCAGGTGGACAATTCCATGATCGCGGGACTTCTTACGGAACAGCAATCTTTACCCATTCGGAGGAACAAAAAGAACAAGCAGAAGCTTCCAAGGCAGCTCTTCAAGCAAGCGGTCGGTTCTCAAGTCCAATCGTAACCCCGATTCTCCCGGCATCCACTTTCTATCCTGCCGAAGAATATCATCAAGGCTACCATCATAAGAATCCAGGCCACTACAAACGTTATCGCAAAGGTTCTGGACGAGAGGATTTTATAGAAACCCACTGGACACATAAAGAGGACAAACAAAGTTTGAAAGAACGGTTAACGCCTCTTCAATATGAAGTCACTCAGAACAGTGCTACAGAATCTCCTTTCCGGAATGATTTTTGGGATCACCATGGAGATGGTATTTATGTAGACATCGTATCTGGCGAACCGTTATTCAGCTCGCAGGATAAATACGATTCCGGTTGCGGCTGGCCAAGCTTTACTCGTCCCATCCGGGACTATGCTGTGAAGGAAAAGACGGATCTCAGTCATTTGATGGTCCGCACTGAAGTTCGCAGCAAAGTAGCGGATTCCCATCTAGGCCACGTCTTCGACGATGGTCCCGGAGAAAACGGTTTGCGCTACTGCATAAATTCGGCGGCGCTAAGATTTGTCCCGAAAGAGGATTTGGAGAAGGAAGGATACGGGGAGTACCGCGTACTCTTCCAGCCTGCCTAAACATCAATCCTCAGTACACAAAGAAACGGTTGTCGTCCTTTTAGGATGACAACCGTTTTTTTCTCTTATAATATAAGAAAGTATAAGTTTCACGTTATACATTATCCTTATATTTCTCGCTTTAACGCTTACCGTCTTTATAAGGACGCCGAGGTCGTTTATGCTTAGAGGGGCTATTCTTTCTTTGAGTCCTCTGAGTCCTTATTAGCCTTCGGCTCATCCTCTGAACCTGCCTCCTTAGGTTCTGTTGCCGCAGGGATGATTTGCTCTCTCTTCAGCTCCTTATTGCGCTGACGGATCCTCTCGGTCTGCTGCTCCCGACGCTCGCGGATATTTTTACGGGAAACTAATACAATAGCTAATATAATGGCAGCCCCGATAAGTATCGGTAACGCTCCTGCAAGGATAACTACAAGCCACTGAAACATCACAGATAGCGCATTTAAGCTGCCATTTAGAGCATCTGAAGCGCGTTCCAGTAACGGCCCTTGCTCCTTCTTCTCTTTGACAGCAATGCTTTCATCCGTCTGATACACTCTCAATTCTACCGTAGAGAAGGATACATTCTGATTGATATAACGCATTCTACCTTTAATCTGTTCAATGCTTTCTTGAATCGAGCCAAGCTCGTTCGCGAAGGCGACCAGATCCGTGGATTTCGTCGCTTTTTTCATAAACTCTGTATATTGTGCTTCCATTAGCTGCTTTGCCTTCAAACGTGACTCCAGATCAACGTACTCTTCAGAGACATCCTGACCTTGAATGCTGCGCTGTAGAGATTCGTGTTTTACTTGTTCTAATTTATTCAGAAAAGGTGAGAATCCGGAGGCAGGTACCTTAAGGATAAACGTCCCACCTTGCTCGTACTGCGACATATTTTCATTAAACTCAATAATATATCCATTGGCTATGGTTACTAAATTACGTATTTCAGTCTGTGCTTTTCCATAGTCTTCTACTTCCATGTTAAGGTTCGCTTTATAGATCAGCTTCTTGTTCAAGCCCGCTACTACATCGCTACCAGTAAACCCTGCACTTGCTTGAACAGTATTTTCTGATGTGGAGCCCTTTATAGCCAAGTTCTCGCTGCCTGTTGCTTCTGCCTCAGGGGCTGCCGAAGTGCTTTTATCCGCTGTTGAGGCCAGCGAGCTCTGCGATTGTACCTCTACTGCTGCGTTGTTACTCGTACTACCATTTTCTTTTGCCGAGCTATCTGCCGCTGAATTCCTATCCGCTGAACCACAACCCGCCAAGACTACCGCAAGAATTAATAAACATAAGTAATGCAGACCCCATTTACGCATTCTCATTCCTCCAAAAATGTAGTAGATACCGCTTGCACGGATCATCATATCGTAACGGAATGTCTTGTTCTAAGCAGATCTCTTCCGTCACTCTTTACTATGACGTTCCAAAACTTGGAAGGTTGCACTTAAAAATGGAATGATGAATAGTTTCTTTTAAATCATGCATACTCAAAAGAAAAAAAGCCGCATTTCTGCGGCTTTGAGGTCTCGAACTATCATTTTTTGTGCAAACACTAACCTGGGTTAGAAGAACTTTGTTTAATGACATAAATGCCATCTGGTAGCGAACCGCTTAATAATCTTGCCATGTAAATATCAACATCATAACTAGTGGTGCCTACAAGAACTGAATTCCCTTGAACATTGGCATAAGTCTTCTCTGTGATCACACCAAATGAGTTATTCATAATAGGCGTATATTCCATCCAAGCATAATTGTAAGGATTCACTAATGCAGTTGTCGTGTTACTGCCACCATAAGTATTGGACCACGACGAGCCACCTGTAATGCCAGCACTAACAGCTGTTTGTTTTGCGGTTACACCAAAGCTAGTGTTCGCAATATAACCTTGAGAAACCGAATAGCTGATGTTTAACAACGAATTTCCAGAAGCACTGTTATAAACAGCCTGAGAGATTTTTCTAGTCAAGCCACTTCTAGTAACATAGGAGACATAACCATTTTGTTGGTAAGAGTAGATCGTTGTTTGGAAAGCATCTCTAGGAGCTATAACAGAGGCTTTCTCAAAAGAAGAATCTGTATTAAACAGGGGCACACTTGGCAACAATCCCTCTTTAGCAGCCTCTAAAGCTTGTCCTTGCGCAAGAATATCATTGTACTCTTCTATTGAGATTTCTGACAATCCCGTAGGTGAGGTTTTGTAGACTTTTATGATTTCGGGTTCACTATTTTGAGGGGCTTCGTCATTATGTACACCTTCTGCACCTGCATAAATAGGTAAACACAAGATTAGCATTAAGGCAAAAGGGAATAGTAAGAACTTTTTCATCAATTTCATCCTCCAATATTTCAGATTAGGATCGGCCGTTCCCTATCGAAAATATTACCAGATATTTTTTAAAATTATATAGATAATTAGGATTATTTTGTATTTTTTGGTATGTTAATGAGAAATGTATTTTGTAATTTTTTATATTTATTTGTATAACTTTGTCATATTTCTGTGATTGAATAACCCATTTGCTTACAAACGCTTTATTTGGTACAATAACCTCGTCTAGCTACACAGAAAATACCAAATACCCTCAATTCATAATGAATGAGGGTAGGGCGCGGTTCTGTTCGGACAAGCTCCACCTTGTTGAACAGAGTAGTTCTTTGTTAATAATGCTGTCTATTACTAAGAAGGGGAGGTGAACCCTCATGGCAAAAGACGTAATTTGCGAAGTTAACTCCTGCACCCACTGGGCAGAAGAGAACAAATGCAGTGCTGATTCTATCTTTGTAGCTTTCCACAGCTCCCAAGAACCTACACGTGCAGAAGAAACAGATTGCAAGACTTTCGAAAGCAAATAAGGTGATAATTTGAAGGGACCCTCCACGGTTCCTTCTTTTCTTTTCTCATTCTATCAAGAATGAGAATTATTATCAAGTGGCTGAAATAAAAAGCCAGGGAGAAATTCCCCGGCTATGATTTATTGTATATCTCTAATGCTATTTGGAGGCACTAACTCCTGCCTTTTCTCTTGCAATAGCAGCAGCCTTTACCATGTTACGAAGTGCATCTTCCGTCTCCTGCCAGCCACGTGTCTTAAGGCCGCAATCCGGATTAATCCAGAACTGTTCAGGGTCGAGCACCCGCAGCGCACGATCAATAGCAGCTGTCATTTCTTCTACAGCAGGAACCCGTGGACTATGGATGTCATATACACCAAGACCGATTCCCTTATCATATTCCTGTTCTTCAAAGCTAACGATCAATTCCCCATGGCTACGGGAAGTTTCTATAGAGATGACATCCGCATCCATCGCGGAAATGGAGTCGATCATGTCATTGAATTCGCTATAGCACATGTGGGTATGAATTTGTGTTGTAGCCTTCACATGATTCGTTGCGATACGGAACGACTTCACCGCCCAATTCAAGTATGCCTCATGATCTTCAGCCTTCAAAGGAAGCCCTTCACGGATAGCCGGTTCATCTACTTGAATCATCTCTATGCCTGCATCCTCCAAAGCTTTAACTTCATGACGGAGCGCTAAGGCAATTTGATTGGCTACTGCTTCCCGACTAAGGTCATCACGTACGAAAGACCAATTGAGGATTGTAACAGGACCAGTCAACATACCTTTAACAGGAAGGGCAGTTAACGACTGAGCATAAACGCTCTCTTTCACAGTCATAGGCTGAATAAAAGCTATATCCGCATAAATAACCGGTGGCTTCACGCAGCGAGATCCATAGGATTGAACCCAGCCATTACTAGTAAATAAGTAACCATCTAGCTTCTCCCCGAAAAACTCCACCATATCCGTTCTTTCGAACTCACCGTGCACGAGTACATCCAGACCTAGTTTTTCTTGGAAGGTAATTGCATCCGCGATCTGCTCACGTACGAACCCATCATAGCGCTCTTGATTCCATACCCCTTTACGCCATTTCAACCTTGCCTGACGTACTTCTACGGTCTGTGGAAAGCTTCCGATCGTTGTCGTTGGCAGAAGTGGCAGCTGCCATTTCTCCTGCTGCACCTTCAGGCGCTCAGCAAACGGTAGACTGCGTTGGTCCGGTAAATCTGCAAGTCCAAGAACTTGCTCCGCAACATCCTTACGGCCGCGTTCAGGAAGCGAACGGAAGGCAGTAAGGGCTTCGCGACTGGCTGTCAACGCAGCAGCAGCTTCTCCTGTACCCTCTAAGGCTGCAGCAAGCAGGCCAAGCTCACTAAGCTTCTCATCAGCAAAGGCTAATGCAGCCTTGACGGTTGTCTTCAGCTTCGCCTCACCCTGAACAGTAACCGGAACATGCAGCAAACTGCAAGAAGGCTGTAGAATAAGACGATCAAGCGGTACATGTACACTCAGCTTCTCGATTAGCTGCAGCTTAGCATCCAGATCCGAGCGCCAGATGTTGCGTCCGTCAATAATACCCGCTCCCAGCCACTTATCCTCAGGCCAGCCAAGACGTTCAATCGATGCCAGGTTCGTCCCGCCATCATGGACAAAATCAAGACCTAAACCTTGTACCGGAAGTTTGAACAATGCCTCCAGCGGTTCAGCAGCTTCAAAGTAAGTCTGCAGAATAATATTTAAACCAGGCACGGATTCAGCAATTTCTGTGTAAATCGAGTGAAGTAAGGATAATTCTGACTCATTTATTCCTGTAACAATTGCTGGTTCATCCATCTGTACCCAGCATACTCCTTCTTGCTTCAGTTCCTGCAACAGCTGAATGTAAACCGGAAGAAACCGAGCAGCAATCTTCGCAATATCCGCAGATGCAAAACCTTTTGACAACTTAAGGAATGTATAAAGGCCTAAAACTACAGGTTTACCCTCAATTCCCCCTTGGGACTTGGCAAAACGATAAGCTTCCAGTGGTTTGTTCTCGGTCAGACGCGGCGTTTGTGCACCAATCTCTGGAACGATGTAATGATAGTTCGTATTGAACCATTTAGTCATCTCACAAGCGGTAGCCTCAGCATTTCCTCTAGCCATCGCAAAATAAAGATCAAGTCCAATGTCGCCACCGTCATACGCATAACGTGGAGGTACGATCCCGAACATAACAGCTGTATCCAGCACATGATCGTAGAATGTAAAATCATTTACCGGAATGAAATCAATTCCTGCCTCCTGCTGAGTCTTCAAATGCTGAAGCTGAATGCCTGTCATTTCAGTACGGAATTCTTCCTCATTTATTTTCCCCGCCCAGAAGGCTTCCAACGTTTTCTTCCACTCGCGGTTTTTTCCGATTCTTGGATAGCCAAGATTACTTACTTTTACTTTGTTCGTCACTTTGCAGCTCCCCTTCTCCATTTTCTTATTTTGGACTTGATATCACTTGCATTCCTATAAGCATAAACGCCTTCGGCGTCCTTGTAAGGACGGTAAGCATTTTAGCGAGAAATATAAGACATAAAGTATAGGTGCAAAACTTATACTTTCTTATATTTTTAAAAAAAGCGCCTTTCCCTAAAAAAAGTCAAAGGGAAAGACGCCCATAATATACCTATGGTTAACGTCTAACACCTTCCTATCCTCCGTAGGTGAAGCAGTGCTGTTGAAACAGGCAGGTCTCCTGGCTAGCGGTGTCAGCATCCTTAGCAGTCTTCCCAGCAGTAGTAAATTGCCAGTGACATATGTTGCTATGGACTCTTCCGTTACAGTGGCGGGACCGCATCGGCTTCGAACCGAACTTCCCTTTTAAGCCTACCGAATTACTAATTCCGGCAAGCACCTGTCTCCGTTATTTTCAAGCTAAAACGCCATTGGCGTCCTTTTAAGGACGGTAAGCGTTTATGCGAGAATAATAAGAAAGTATTGTGTGAAACTTATACTTTCTTATCATTTAATCGCTAAAACGTCTTCGGCGTCCTTTTTAAGGACGGTAAGACGTTTATGCGAGAATAATAAGAATAAAGTGAAACTTTTACTTTATCCTTATCATCAATAAAGTGAGTGTCTTAATCTGATGTCATCATACGTGAAAGCCCCCGTCATCTGCAATAGATGACGGGGGCTTTGGTTATATCGATTCCTTATAACGGATTTAGAAAAACACGAAATATACTACTGCAGCAAGTACTATGCGATATATAGCAAATGGTAAAAGCTTAATCCGGTTGATCAATTTCAAGAAGAAACGCATCGATAATAGCGCAAACACAAAGGCACTGATAAAGCCTGCAATGAAGAACGGCAGGGCATCGATGGTGAAATATTGCCAGTTCTTCATCAGTGAGAGTAAACTGGCGCCTGCCATGATTGGAACAGCCATAATAAACGTGAAATCAGCAGCAGCGCGATGACTCATACCCAGAAGAACACCACCAGAAATCGTCGACCCGGAACGTGAAAATCCCGGCCACAAGGAGAAGCACTGGACCAGACCAACACCTAGCGCCTGCTTATATGTAATCTGATCGACACTCTCCGTTTGAATCTTCTTAGGTCCGAATAGATCCGCAATAATCATTAATACAGCACCGACTACTAGACCGATTAACACGGTAGATGTAGAGAATAAATGTTCGTCAATATAATCATTAAACAGAACCCCCAGCACGCCTGCTGGCACTAAGCCTACAAGCACCTGTGTAAGCTTAAGGTGGCCGCCTTTTTCAAGCTGTGGTTGTTGCTCGGTTACAGGATCCAACTGCTTGCGGCTGAAGCGCTTTAAGCCCAACAATTCAATGAACCTATTTCTAAAAATAACTACAACTGCTAATATTGACCCCAGCTGTATAACCACTTTGAACGTATTGGCCGTATATTGCCCAAATAACTCTGTCGATTTTAACCACATATCATCAACAATAATCATATGACCCGTGGAGGATACCGGAGCAAATTCAGTCAATCCTTCAACAATTCCCAAAATAATAGCTTTAATAATCGTTAATAGCTCCATTTGTTCTCCTCCTTTTAATCATAACTTTTATCTATAAGTCCTTCTCGGCTCAACCTTCGGTGTTCATTTTCCGGCTGCGCTTGCGGAAGAACAAATATCCCAGGATCACTACTCCACCTGCAAGAAGCACGTACACTACGTTAGAGTACATATCCATATACATGGCGATGTCTTCCCAGGACTCACCCAATGCCGCCCCAATAAGCACCAGCAATAGATTCCATCCCAGCGTACCAATCGTTGTGAAGATCATAAACACTCCAAATTTCATGCCCGACATCCCTGCTGGGATCGAGATCAAACTACGCACTAATGGAACCATCCGACAAAATAATACGGTCCAATAGCCATATTTGTCAAACCAAGCGTCAGCCTTGTGGATGTCCTTTTTGCTAATCCGGAGTAGGCCGCCCCAGCGTTCAACAATCTTTTCCAATCGATTTACATCCAACAAACGACCGATATAATAAAGAATCACTGCACCCAGCAGTGAGCCAAGCGTAGCAGCAATGATTACCCCAGGAATGGTCAAATTCGTTGTGGTTGTCATGAATCCTCCAAAAGGAAGGATCACTTCGGAAGGAATTGGTGGAAATATATTTTCAAAAGCGAGCATCAGGAAAATACCAAAGTAACCAAACTGCTCCATAAAATCTGTAATCCATGCTTGCATTTCGTAACCCCCATTATTCAGATCAAGTTCTTCTTCAAGTTGCGTAAATAACGGCTGCGAATAAAAAAGAAGTAAAGTCCCTGGACAGCCAAATATCCCAATAACACCGCCCCGGTCTCCACAGCAATAGATAAGTAGAACAACCGCTGAAGCGCAATAAAGGCAAACACACTATGCAAAATGGCAATCCCAACCGGAACAAAAAACAACAACGACAATTGTATCGTTACAATTCGGTTTAGCTCATGATCTGTAAGTCCCATTTTGGACAATGTAGAATATTGATGACGATCATGATCTAGATCTGTATACAGCCGGAAGTAAAGGAAGCTGCCTGCCGCTATGAAAAATACAGTACCCACCAGTAAAGAAGCGAATAGCATCGTGTTGTACAATGTTCTCTGTATTTCAAACAGCGTGCCGCTAACAACAATCGCGTATGGCGAGTTACTTTCATAGGATCGTTTCCCTTTATGAGCAAGATCCGCCGCTATACCTACTGTTCGCGGGAAGTCATCCATGTAAAATCCTGTATACAAATCGGTCTGTACGGGATGAATAGCCTTGTAAAGCTCATCGCTAATCACAACACCGCTGAAATCTCCCCCATCCCTTCCATCCAGCTCCGGCAATAGATATTCGGCAATGGGAACATGCTGGGTATAACCCATTTCTCGAATGGAAAGACCTTGCTTCAAGGTGTATATCGGCTTTACTCTACCCGCTTGCAGACTCCGGTCTCGTTGCGAACCGATCATCACCAGTCCTTCATCTCCACTTAGAGGTTGCTCATCCGTCGTAAACCCTGCACGAAGCAGAGCAAGCTTATAATCACTGTAAGCAATCAAGGGAAGCCTTAACGTGCGATCTGGCCCGGTCTGAGATTCCACCTCTGCGTATTTAATCGGAATATTAAGTGTCTCATAGGGTAACCCGAGCGTTGTAAGCTCTTCCTTAATTTCGTCCAAATGCTGGTCAAAAGGATCCTGCGATTGATGGCCTTTGGCTACATAACCAACTGCTGCGGGATAGTCCAATTTCAACTCTCTGGAAAGCGTATGGATCGATGCAAATACTCCCACTGAAGTAAAAGATACTGCGGATACAATCGTCACCATAAAGAACATTCGGGCATTCTCTTTCCAGCGGTAAGACAAGCCCGATAAAGTAATGATATTCGTGCGGTTCCAATACAGGCGCCGGATCGTCTTAAGCAGTTTAACAGTGTAAATACTGAGCTGAGTATAAAAGAGATAGGTACCCGCAACCGTAATTATAACGACGGGGAACATCACCTTTTCAACCGAAGCCGCTTGTGCAGTAGCTGCCATAAAATAGCCCGTTAACAGCAATAAAGCAGACAGGATTGATAACACCAAGGAAACTTTAGGTTCCTCTTCTGCTTTTCGTTCTCCCTGAAACAGCCGCATCAGTGATTCATTCCCAATAAAGAAGAACGTGCTTAGCGAGATTAGAATAAATAACAGCGCAAAGCTACATATCGTTAGTACAAGCGCCTGCCATGGAAGATGAAACGTTAAAAGAGGTATACCCAGAAAAGTAGATCCGATCATTAAAAACAACTTGCCCAGAATTAACCCTAGTAATGTACCTGTCAGAATGGCTGAGGTGCCGATCATCATATTTTCCAAAAATACCATCATGTTGAGCTGTTGCTTCGTCATTCCATGCATCAATAAAATCCCAAACTCCATCTTACGTGACTGCAGAAACGATCCAACCGATACGAGAACGAACAAGGAGCAAAACACATAAATAATGGCTTCTGCCGCCATCATTGTATGAGCTGCTGTACTATAAACCAAACTCTTAGAAATATCCGGATGGTAAATAAACAAAGCGCACACGAAAAAGATCATCACTGAAAAAGCACTGACGACAAAATAAGCCGCATATTTACGCTTGTTACGTGTAACATTCCTATAAGCGAATTGCCGAAAGGTCATGGCTAGTTCCCCCAAGCAGAGACAACATATCAATGATACTTTGGAAGAAAGCGCCTCTGCTGCTCCCCCTGTACATTTCACTATAGAAACGTCCGTCTTTAATAAAGATGACTCGGTTACAAAAACTCGCGGCCACTGCGTCATGTGTGACCATCAGCACAGTTGCCCCTTCTTCCTGATTTACCTCTGTCAGCATATTCATGACTTCACCTGAAGCCTTGGAATCCAGATTCCCTGTAGGCTCATCTGCTAAAATCAGTGCAGGACGATGAATCATCGCCCGGGCGATGGCGGTCCGCTGCATCTGTCCACCTGAAATCTCGTATGTCCTTTTTTGCAGCAGATGCTTGATGTCCAGCATACTTGCTACTTCTTTCAATCTGCTCTCCATTTCCGTTACACGGACACCAGCAAGCGTGAGAGGCAGCACAATGTTCTCCTCAACAGTGAGCGTATCCAGCAGATTGAAATGCTGAAAGACGAAACCAAGCTCATGGCGGCGAAAGAGTGCCTTGTCTTGTCTGCTAAGCAGATTGGGGTCTCGGCCGTTGATCAGAATCTGACCGGAGGTCGGCTGGTCGATGGTGGCGATCGTGTTGAGCAGTGTTGTTTTTCCACTCCCCGAAGGTCCCATAATGCCAACAAACTCCCCTTTTTCAACAGAAAAGCGGATATGATTCAATGCCTGAGTGGACACTTTGCCCTCATATATTTTTGATAAATTATGAACATCTAGAATGGGCAAGTGTTACCTCTCCTTCTTTCGACTGGATTGCCTTCATTATACAAAGTGTATACACAGGCTGCCATTTCTCTAACTTACAATGACCTTACATATTTGTAAGGTAGGACTCCTTAAACACTATCCGTACGGTCGTGCCCTTGCCTTCTTCTGAGCAAATGCTCACCTCTTGGCCAAGTTTTCCGCAGATCTGTTTTACAAGATATAAACCCATTCCCGTGGATTCTTGAAAGGTTCGTCCATTGACACCTGTAAAATAAGGATCAAACACACGCGGCAGATCACCTGCTGGGATGCCCACGCCTTCATCTCGTATCTCCAGTACTGCTCTCTTGTCTTCTTGTATGTACCCATGAAAATATACATGTTTGCCGACTTCCTTCGTATAACGTATTGCATTCGTAATAATCTGCGTAAGTACAAAACTTAGCCATTTCTCATCTGTAGTTACGGCGATTCGCTCATCTATTTTAATAGTAGGAAATATACGGTTACGTATGAACAGACGCTTCTGCTCTGAGGTCACGCTACGTACGAGGGTTTCCAAATCCAAACGTTCCACGTAAAAATCATGCTCAAAGGTATCTAGCCGAGCCGTATAAAGTACAGTGTCCAGTCCTTTTTTCAGACGATCCAGTTCATCACCTATCGCCGTAAAAGGCGGTCCGTCTTTATCTTGAATCATCAAATGGATCACAGACAGCGGTGTCTTCATTCCATGCACCCACTGATTAATAAAGTGAATATGTTCTTCCAGCTTGTGGCGGTAGCTGTGTAAATCATTTTTGTAGAGGCGGAATTGTGACCCTAGTAGTCCTCGTAAACTCACGGCAAGCGGAGAATCCTGTGATGGACCGCCAGCTTCATCTAGAGAGGTAGGTACAGTCTCCAGTCGTTCATAGAACGTACGATTGCTGATATACCGGTAAGCGAGGTAGCCAAGCAGCAGACAAGTGCTGAGAAGAGCAGCGTACAGACTAACACTCACACCACTGCCCCCATCCAGCCGATAGACTAGTGTGATCAAGATGAGCTGTGCTAGATAGACCACAATTAATGGGATCTGCTCCCTTAAAAATAGCTTCAACCCTCATCCCCCCAATTCGGAATCAAGCGGTAGCCTTGACCTCGAACGGTTTGTAGACCGTCCGTAATCTCAAGAGCGGCAAGCTTTTTACGTACACGGGTGACATAGACATTAAGCGTATTCTCATCCACAAAGGCTTGATCATCCCAGATTTTTTCGAGCAGTCTGTCGCGGGTAACGATAGTTCCCGACTTTTGCATCAGCTCATCTAGTATCTTGGCTTCCGTGTGACTTAAATCCACCTTGGCTTCTCCCCGAGTAAGGACTAGTCGCTCCACATCCAGTGCCAATCCGGCAACGGTTAGGGTACGCTCATTGTTGCTTCCCGCATAGGTGCCGTAAGCGCGTCTTAACTGGCTTTTAATTTTGGCCATCGCAATTTCGTAATCAAAGGGCTTGGTAATATAATCGTCGGCACCGTTCTCCAGCGCCATCACCTGATCCATTTTGCCGTCGCGGGCAGATATAAAAAGGATAGGGCAGGTGGAAATCCCACGAATCTGGCGGCACCAGTAATAACCATCGTATTTTGGCAAATTAACATCTAATAGAACCAGGTGCGGAGCGAACGTCTCAAACTGAGTGCGAACCCGCTCGAAATCATTCACAGCCTGTGTTTCATATCCAAACTTATGTAAATAATCCTGTAGCAGAGCTACCAGTCCACGGTCATCTTCTATAATAAATATTTTGAACATATCATGCCTCCGGTCACAGCCTTAACAATATAGGGGTTTGCCAAATAATATATACATCGTGGACAGGGTTAGTCAAATTAGGAGGGGGGTGCGACAGATCGTCAGCGTAACGTGAGGCAGATATTTAATGGTTATGAATTAAAGTATCCCAAGCCCAACCTCTAAAAAAAGACCCGTGAATGAGCATAATCATTCACGGGTCTCACTATATAGCAGTAGCGGTAGACATCACAGAGTCGATAAAAAAAACGTCAACCGGCGATATCATCTCGAACATAAGTAACCAATGTCTTGCTGAAGCAATTAGAACTGGATCCGGCCCATTCTACGGGATTTATACCGTTCTTTTGGCTGGATTCGCGCGATCCAGCCATTTCTACGGGATTTATACCGTTCATTTGGCTGGATCCGCGCGATCCGGCCCATTCTATGGGATTTATACCGTTCATTTGGCTGGATCCGCGCGATCCGGCCCATTCTACGGGATTTATACCGTTCATTTGGCTGGATTCACGCGATCCGGCCCATTCTACGGGATTTATACCGTTCATTTGGCTGGATTCGCGCGATCCGTGCAAATCGAAAGCATTTTTGCCCTTCTTTCGCTCCATTTAGGCCATTTCCCAGAAATCTAGGGCATTTTTGCCCCTATTTCGCTCCATTTGGGCCATTTCACTCAAATCGAGAGCATTTTTGCCCTTCTTTCGCTCCATTTGGGCCATTTCCCAGAAATCGAGAGCATTTATGCCCCTCTTTCGCCTCAGCAAGGCCATTTCTCTCAAGCCCCCTAATCGAATTGGAGTCCTAAAGATGAAATAATTGTTTCTTTAACAGGCATATAAAAGAGTGATCACACCAAAACGACTGCATCCAACATGATGAATACAGTCCCTTCTTTGACTCCCACATCCACTGATCAGCAGCGACAAAATATCGTCTCCTCCACTCGCGCCGCCATTTCGCAGAATAGTCTCCATATGCATGATGATTCTGACATATTCATTGCGCTGTTTTTCTTATTAATATCCAAGTTTTAACCATTACTGAATCAAGAGTTTCTCTTGTCAATGCTTGATAATATGTTACAATACTTTTTATACTTAAACGTTTATTTAGTAGTCTAATTCTAATGATAAAGGTGAAAAGAATGAAACCACAATCGGAATATGCAATTCTGCTATACTATAAATTTGTAAAAGTGCCGGATGCAGAACAATTCGCTCAGGAGCATTTATCTTACTGCAAAGAGCTTGACGTAAAGGGACGAATTCTCATCTCAGATGAAGGCATTAACGGGACACTGTCTGGAACGATTGCCCAAACCGAGCAATACATGAAGGATTTGCGCGCAAATCCGATGTTCAGCGATATCGTCTTCAAGATCGATGAGGCAGATGGTCATGCCTTCAAAAAGATCTTCGTTCGTTATAAAAAGGAACTCGTGACGTTCCGGGTCGAGGATGAACTGGACCCCAACGTGATCACCGGAGAGCATCTGGCGCCTAAAGATTTCTATGAAATGATGCAGCGCGATGATGTGGTAATTCTGGATGGCCGTACCGGCTATGAATTCGATCTGGGTCATTTCCGCGGTTCCATCCGCCCTGAAGTTGACAGCTTCAAAGAATTCCCGGACTGGATTCGCGAGAATATGAGCGAGCTAAAAGATAAACCAATCCTGACCTACTGTACAGGTGGAATCCGCTGCGAGAAATTAAGCGGGTTTATGATGAAAGAAGGCTTCCAGCAGGTGTACCAGCTGGATGGTGGGATTGTGACTTACGGTAAAGACCCTGAGGTACAGGGACAACTGTTCGATGGAAAATGTTATGTCTTCGATGAGCGGATCTCCGTACAGATTAATCATACCGATGATGATATCGTTGTTGGTCGTTGCCATCACTGCGGTAAGCCCGCTGACAAATTCATCAACTGCGCCAACGATGCTTGCCATCTACAGCATATTTGCTGTGAGGACTGTGAAAATGAGCATAGTGGACATTGCTCGGACGAATGTGAAGCTATCACGAATGCAGTGGGCTAAATAAGAGGGACAAGTGGTCGCAAATGTCTCTTCACGATTTAAAGACAAGCATAAGAGAGTCTTAAGTTAACAAAAAGGTGGCGCATAGGATTAATCCCGTGCGCCACCTTTGTTATGAGCGAAACGTCCAAGCAACGCCCCTGAGATCACTTATTCAACAAAAAAAAAGTCAACCAGAAATTCTGGCTGACCTTATATATAGTATATCCCCGAAATAAGCTGTTTATACAGTCTTATTCACATTACCGTACCATCATGCGGTTTACGCAGCGTAGACTGAATCTTTGGCGCCTTCACTAACTTTGGTTTACCTAAAGAGGTTGTAAAGGTGATCACATAACCTGCGACGACTACCGCCATCACCGTATACATCGTTTCTCTAACAGGCATATAAAAGAGTGATAATGCCAGAACGATTACATCCAACATGATGAAAACTGTACCTACTTTAATTCCCTTCCATTCACTGATCAGCAGCGACAAAATATCATCTCCACCACTTGCGCCGCCGCTTCGCAGAATAATTCCCGCGCCTAAACCTGTCAGTACGCCAGATAAAAGGGCTGCTAATGCCAAGTTGCCCTGCAAGTTGATGACCAAACCGGAATAACGTTCCATGAGTCCGTAAAAGATTGTAAAAGCTCCTACAGAAACAAAGGTGTTGCATACGAACGTTTTCCCTTTGAACATCCATGCAATCAAGAGTACTGGAACGTCTAGAAGCAGAGTTGAAATTGAAGGTGATATTCCTAATACGTATTTGCCGAGAAGCGATAATCCTACGAATCCGCCCTCAGACAAATGGTTCTGAAAATTGATGTGATAATAAGCAAATGCAAGCAAAAATGTTCCAAACAAAATGACTGTCAACCGGAGCAGTACATTCACTCCGTAATTGTGGTTCCTCATACAGGTCTCCCCTTATCGTATATGGCGGCTAAACGTCCCACCAACCTCTACGACGGGTAAAACCGGAGGTATTGCTCCTTCGCATATATATACTCCTTCCCCTCGCAGAGGCGGTTCGTCGAGTAACAACGGTTCACGCACCTTCTACAGGGAAGCTAAGTATAAGACAGATCATAACGTTTCCAAATCGTCCTTTGGGGAATCGTCCTTCGGGGACACATGGTATCCTGATCCTTTCTGTAATTTAATAAGTTCTGAATACATTATACCACGGAGATCCACTACTCTAAACACTTCACTATAAAAATAGGCAGGAATCACTCCACGGTACGCAACAAACGATTGACTGTTTCGCGTCTCACACCGATCAATTGCCCAATTTCCTCCTGTGTCAAAAGCTCTGTTAGTGCTGCGCCATGAGAGTAGTCATTGAACCAGCGGGTTAACAGTTCCATACGTTCTGCGGGTGTTCCAACCGTAAGGTGATCTAGCCGAGTCTGCATAAAACGCACCTTCTCTTGAAGCAACATAGCGATTTCCATCGCTCGACCTGGCTCATCCCGTACCTGTTGATACCATTCCGCTGAAGGAACTGCCTCCACCTCGCTCTTCATCATAGCAACCGCTGTTCCATGCGCCTCCTTTGGCGAAATGAGTGAATGATGGGGAACCATCTCACCAGGATACAAGATGTTGAACAACACCATGTTCCCATTTTCATGAAGCCTTGTTACCTTGAACAGCCCACTTTTCACCTTATATAAGAATTCGCAGCTGTCCCCTTGACGGAACAAGACTTCCCCCTTGTGCAGTATCATCTCGCTCGCTCCTTTGCCCTCTTGTTATATATATATTTTCAATTATACAAAAATAAACCTCAATGAAGGAGATTATTCTCGCAAGGGCTGAGGGCATCGTGGTCAACGTTTAGGTAAGAAGAATCGCCTTCGGCTTCTTCTTAGGGACGATGATCGTTTCTGCAAAAATAGAAGAATAGTTTTTAGCGTATGCATAAAAATTCTTATATTTCAAAAAACTGCCGAGTACCAGAAGAAGCGTCTGGCACCCAGCAGTTCAAATTATTTATTTTATTACTTTGCCTCAAGAGGTTTCTTCCATAATCCGAGCATTAATCCGGAAATAACAGATCCGATCAGAACGGCCAGTAGGAACAACAACGCATGACTCGAAAGCGCGGCTACAAAGATCCCACCATGCGGTGCTGGAACGTTGATATTCCAAAACTGAGTGAGACCACCAGCTACGGCTGAACCTAAGATACAAGAAGTCAGAACACGCAGTGGATCGGCAGCGGCGAATGGAATCGCCCCTTCTGTAATGAACGATAAGCCCAATACATAGTTTGTTAACCCTGATTTACGTTCTGATTCTGTAAATTTATTCTTGAAGAAGGTAGTAGCAAGGGCTATTGCAAGTGGAGGAACCATACCGCCTGCCATTACAGCCGCCATCATAAATCCGTTAGTATTTCCACTGGTAGTGAATACCCCGATGGCAAAAGTGTAAGCCGCTTTATTGAAAGGACCTCCCATATCAATAGCCATCATTCCACCAAGAACCAGACCCAGAATTACTGCATTAACCGTTCCAAGATCGTTAAGCCAATTAATGAGCCCTACGTTCATCCAGCTAAAGATCGGATCGAACAGGTAATACATCAATCCACCGGTAATTAATAGACCAAATACCGGATATAACAGAATCGGCTTTAATCCGTCGAGCGTTTTTGGCAGACCCGCAAACACTTTGCGCAGACCGATAACAACGTAACCAGCCAAGAAACCTGCAGCCAGACCGCCGAGGAATCCAGCATTGGAATTCAAGGCCATATAACCGCCAACCATACCTGGCATCAGAGCTGGACGGTCACCGATACTAATCGCAATAAATCCAGCAAGAACCGGAATTAGGAAATGGAAGGCACCATCACCGCCACCAATCGTCTGCAGCAGCTGGAATAGAGGGTGATTCTCTCCACCAACTTGTTCAATCAGGAAGGAGATCGCCAGCAGAATACCACCGCCGACTACAAACGGCAGCATGTGGGAGATACCATTCATCAAGTCCTTGTATATTTTACTGCCGATACTGCCTGATTTCTCTTTGGACTCTCCTTCATTACCACTACGACCTTCATTATGGTAAATCGGTGCATCGCCGTTCATTGCTTTGCGAATGAGCTCTTCCGATTTGCGAATACCGTCACTAACCGGTCTTTGCAGTACTGGCTTGCCATCAAAACGAGCCATTTCCACTTGTTTATCTGCTGCCACAATTACACCACTTGCACGCCGAATCTCATCGGGTGTTAAGATGTTTTTGGCACCTTCTGAACCATTTGTCTCTACACGGATATTAACTCCCATTTCCAGAGCCTTCTTCTTGAGCGCATCTTCAGCCATAAAGGTATGCGCAATTCCAGTAGGACAAGCAGTAACAGCTACGACGAATGCTTGGGAATCTGGGTTGCCGACGATTAGCTTTTCAGGTTCTGACTTCTTGGCAGCTTCAGCAGCTTCGCTCTCTTTCTCCTTGGCTTCCCCTTCGGCCTGCTTCGCATCGAACAAGGCGGATACCTCATCTGGAGTTCGGGTATTCATCAGCTGTTCAATGAACTCACTATCGATCAACAGTCTGGACAGCGAGGCCAATGTACGAAGATGCATGTTGCCCGCTCCTTCTGGGGCTGCAATCATAAAGAAGATCCGAGCCGGTTCATCATCAAGTGATTCGAATTCCACGCCCGTCGCACTTTTGGCAAACACAACTGTCGCTTCATTCACCGCTATAGTCTTGGCATGTGGCATTGCGATACCGCCACCAATCCCAGTACTGGACTGCTCTTCACGCTTCAGGATCATCTCTTTAAATAGAACAGGATCATTGATACGACCACTTGCGGCAAGACTGGCAATCAATTCATCAATTGCACCTTCTTTAGTGGTTGCTTTTAAATCCATAATCATTGTTTCTTTTATCATCAAATCCGTAATTCTCATTTCTTCCAACTCCCTTGAGTACTTTGAATGCTGTTAGCTTACACTTCTGAGATGTTGATCAGCGGTCTCAGTTGCTCAATGAATTCTCTATTTGCCAGGTCATCAGAGAAAGCTGTTGCGCTGCCTGAGGCAACACCTGCACGGAAAGCTTCCATTAAATCTCCAGTCAAAGAAAATGTGCCAACGAATCCAGCGATCATAGAATCGCCTGCGCCTACAGAATTTTTTACTGCTCCTTTTGGAGCATTGGCGTGGTATACCCCCTGTTCCGTAATGAACAAGGCACCTTCACCAGCCATTGAAACTAACACATGCTTCGCGCCAGCTTCGAGCAGCTTACGACCATAAGTAATAATTTCTTCCTTATTCTCTATCGTAACGCCGAATAGCTCTGCAAGCTCATGATGATTAGGCTTAACGAGCAACGGCTGATGAGGAAGTGCCTTTTTCAGCGCTGAACCTGTAGTATCAATGACAAATTCGGCCTCTCTTTGCTTGCATACAGATATCAACCTGTCATAGAAATCAGCACCCAGTGAAGGAGGAACACTTCCGGACAATATCACAACATCGCCTGCATTCAGAACAGCCATCTTCTGTAATAATGCCTCTGCCTCCGTATCTCGGATGACAGGCCCTGCACCATTAATCTCCGTTTCCTCTCCATGCTTAAGCTTGATATTAATTCGGGTATCATCAGAAACAAATACGAAATCACTTGAAATCGACTCTTTCCGCAACCATTCCTCAATATATCGTCCAGTGAATCCACCAAGGAAGCCTATAGCTTTATTCTGAACCTCAAGCTGATTTAACACGCGTGATACGTTGATCCCTTTACCTCCAGGAAGCTTCAAATCACGTTTCATCCGGTTCAAGCCACCTAGTCTCAAATCTTCAACTTCCACGATGTAATCGATGGAAGGATTAAGCGTTACTGTATAGATCATAATTATCCCTCAATTATTTTGGTTTTCTAAGCCATAGATTACCGGCTAAACATGCGGCAAATGTAATTTCTCCAAACGATCTTACAATGATTCCATACCACTCAAATTAAAACATTTTCTAACCGTAGAACAGCCTCCACCTAGGGTCATACCAGCGAGAAATCCACACCCATTTGCGTAATCTCACGGATGAACTTGTCAGATGCACCAGAATCAATAATGCAGTGATCCATTTCCGTCACGTCGGCAACCTTACAGAAGGATACTTGACCGAGCTTGCTATGATCAGCCAGAAGAATTACTTGCTTTGCAACCGAGATCATCTTACGCTTGGTCGCTGCTTCAAGCATATTAGGTGTAGTGATTCCTTCTCTTAAGTCTAATCCGTTGGTTGCAAGAAATGTTTTATCCACTCTTACCATCTCTAAAGAGCGCTCAGTCATCGGTCCTACAAAAGCCAATGTATCCGGTCGCAACATTCCGCCTGTAATTGAGACTTCTATATTGCGACAATCCCGCAGTTCATTAAGCGCCATAATTGAATTCGTAATGACTTTTATATTAGAAAAAGCCCTCAGCTCTTTAGCAATCTGAAGCGTTGTGGTTCCAGCATCCAGCAGAATAGCATCGCCTTCCTGAATCATCTCTACAGCCTTACGTGCTATCCTCTGCTTCTCATCCAATAATCGATCTTCCTTATCTGGATAAGCCGCCTCAAAGTTAACGCTCTGCAGGGATACTGCCCCCCCGTGCGTTCGTTTCAGCAACTTGGCTTCTTCAAGCTCTTTCAGGTCACGGCGCACAGTAGACTCCGATACGCCCAGTTCCTGACTTAGCTCCTGTACCGAAGCTCTTGAATTCTTTTCCACAAATAGCACGATTCTTTGTTTTCTTTCTTCCTCAAACAACATCGTGGTTCGCTCCTTTTATTTACAGTGCTGTCCCATTTATTAAATGCGCTTATCTTTGGAATTTCATGACCATTATTTGATTATATATGACTGTTATTGATCATTTGTGCTCGTTTATGATTTTAACAGCGTTTTCATCATCTGTAAAGCGCTTTAACATTAAAAATGATGCTTCGGGAAAATGTAATAAATGGAATGATTTCATCCTACGTCCAAGGTGAAACAGGCCCATTAGAAAATTACATACCAATTGCCTATCTCATCACTGGCGTTTAAAACATATTAATACTACATATAGGAAAAAGCGGGTGATCAGAAATGGCCAACGGAAGAAACAACAAAAAAATGGGCGGTAACAGCAACACTAAGCGTAATGGAAATAGTAGTGGAAATAACAACGGGAACGGCACTAGTGAGGAAAATGCAGAATTAAGCGCTGAAGATTATGAAATCATTGCTGCCGCACTGGCCACTTTAGGGGAATTTTTTGCTTTTTTATCTCTCGTCAAGGCGAGACAAGTTACGAAGGAAACCGGAGGCGAAATTGAAGTGCCAGAAATATTCACCCTATCCACAAAGAAATCTTCTAGACGGAAGTTAAGATAATCTACGAAGCCCCCAAGAATCGAAATGATGATGTTATGGTTATGAGTTGTGACCTCTTACTTGGCGTAGCCTTAGCCATATGAACACCCTCCACGGATATGCCAAGAACTACCTAAAGGGGAGTAAACCACATTTTTGAATCAAGACATGTGAATTAGGGTTATTAAACTACATAGATTATTATTTTAAACTTGGGGGATGTTCCTATTGCAACAACAGAAATATTTTCGGACAAGTCTTGCTATTATCGCTTTTTTACTTATTTTGTACTTGGGCTCCAAAGTAATGTTTCTATTCGCACCACTGGCTGCCATTATCAGATTATTACTCGTTCCTATGGTACTATCAGGTTTCATGTACTACTTGTTACGACCTTTAGTAAGGCTTCTTGAGAAAAGAAAATTAAACAGGGCCTTCTCCATCCTGCTCATTTATTTCCTGTTTGCCGGATTGTTTATCCTCTTCTGGATTTTAGTCTGGCCGACGCTGCAAGAACAAATTCAGAACTTTATTGATAACACTCCTTATCTCGTTGAGGGACTACAGGATCAGTTCAATGCATTAAAGGATAATCCGACATTGTCACGTTTTTTCCAAGGGGACTCCGACATAGCTGCCCGTATATCAGAATATCTTAGCGAGGCTATTACTTGGGTGACCAATTCGATGTCTAATTTGATCGGCGTAGTTTCCAGCATTGTTATTCTAATCGCTACCTTGCCCATCATTCTGTATTACATGCTAAAAGATGACTATAAGCTATCACCAAAACTACAAGGCTTAATCCCTAGAAAATACCGCAAGGAAGGTAAAGAGATGTTCGGGGATATCGACAGCGCACTGAGCAGTTTCATTGTCACACGCGTGGTGTTAAACGTCGTACTCGGTATTATGTTGTATATCGGTTTCCTTATCATAGGTCTCCCTTATTCGCTATTGCTGGCAATCATTTCAATACCGCTCAATTTCATTCCTTATGTGGGTTCTTTCCTTGCGGGAGTCCCCGTAGTTATTGTTGGATTCATTGAATCACCCACGATGGCCATATGGTCGCTGGTCGTCATATTCATTGCACAGCAAATCCAAGATAATGTACTCTCACCGATCATTTACGGCAAATCATTAGATGTGCATCCACTGACCACGGTCCTTCTTGTTCTTATAGGTGGGGATTTTTACGGTATTATTGGTGTGCTTATTGCGCTGCCCGTTTATATGATTGCCAAAATAATTTTTTTACGAGTGTATGAGATTATTGTTGCAGATCGAGAGGAAGAGGCTGAGCCTCTCAAGCATGAGAATCTATAGCACTTACGACGGAATGAAGTTCCATTAATAAAAAAAGGTACGTCTCCGATTAGAGATGTACCTTTTTGTGCTTCTTTATAGGATTACTGAAATTAACCTCGTAATGAACGAACTACAAATATGTGATTGCCTTTCATAAGGTTCTGTCCATCTTGAAGTGTAACTGAACCTTTGGTATGCGAAATGATGGTCGTATTCAGAGCAATCAGCCGATCTTCTTTCCAGACACTTACAGCCGATTTAAAATATACTGCATTATCAAATTGCTGCCGTTCCCTCATCACATAACCCACAGAATGCAAGACTGGAGGCAGTGCTCTTTCTCTAGGAGCCAAAGCTTTGATGACCACAATATCCCGAAATGGCACAGCAATTTCCTGATGACCGATGACCGCTACAGAAGCGGAAAGATCCCATTTGCGCAGAATGCCTTTCATGATCGTGTAAGGTTCGTCGCCGCAGTACATGATAACCGGTTTACCAACCCAATGCTTCATAGCTCCCTCCCCCTTCCCAACATCCCATTAGCTATAAGTCCGAAATGAACCAATCGATCCCTTTCATTCCCTTCGACTCCAAAAACTGATTAACCTTCGAAAAAGGTCGACTACCGAAAAATCCACGATACGACGAAAGCGGGCTCGGGTGTGGAGATTGAATCACCTCATGACGACTTTGGTCTATGAAGGCGCCTTTTTTTTGCGAATGACTTCCCCATAAAATAAAAACCATCGGCGTAGTTCTTTCATTTAACTTCTTCATTATGGTGTCTGTGAATGTCTCCCAGCCTAGACCTTTATGAGAATTCGGCTCTCCCTCACGTACCGTTAGTACCGAGTTGAGCATAAGCACTCCCTGTTCTGCCCATCCCATTAAAGAACCATGATTTGGAATCGGAACACCGATATCCTCATTTAGCTCCGTATAAATATTACGCAGGGAAGGGGGTATACGCACCCCCGGATTTACTGAGAAGCTTAAACCGTGAGCTTGTCCCGCTCCATGGTAAGGATCCTGTCCCAGAATAACGACCCGTGTCGCGCTATAAGGCGTAAGCTTTAACGCCGTAAACAATAATTCTTTTGGCGGATAGACTATGTGTTCCTTATATTCACTATCTAGCTTAGCCATTAGCTCCAGAAAATAGGGCTTTTGCATTTCATTCTGTAATACCTCATCCCAATCGTTTCCAAACATCCCCAATTCTCCTCCTCTAGCCGAAACCCAGAGCCTTACTGCAACTATTTCCGACCATAATCTGCTTTGATTTCGCCCCACTCTTTGGTCTGCCACTTTAGCACTTTATTGTCATATGTATTGGTTTGCAACCAACGTTCTGCCCGATCAATAAGCACCCATATTTCCTCTGTTGAAGCATCGCGTGGCAAGGTTGTAGCCACCTTCTTCTGCTTTACCCATTTCATTGCATTCACAGAGTCACTGTAGACCGTTCTATTACTTCCCTCTTTCTTCAGGAGCGCCAAGGCATGCACAATCGCTAAAAATTCACCTAAATTATTAGTGCCCTTTTTAATCGGCCCACAAGAGAAAATAATATCTCCAGTTTGTGTATCCACGCCTTTGTATTCGACAGGACCCGGATTGCCACGCGTACCTACATCCACAGAAATACTGTCGTAATCGATTTCCGCTGAAGTCTCCACTGTAGCGCTTCGTTTAAAAGAATTTGTCCCCTTAGATTTAGCCGCACTGGTTGCCGATGCCCCAGTTCCCCAATTGCCTTTCCAACCTGCTTTGTAAGCCGCATCTGCTGCCGCTTTAGATTCATAAGATTTATATTTAGCTCCGGTATAATGATCCGTCTGCGCCTGACATTCTGCCCAAGTGCTATAGACTCCCGGTTGCTTGCCTTCCCATACTACATAATATTTCTGTTTAGCCATTGGTATAGCTCCTTTTCCGCCTTAACTTATTGTAATCTAAAATGCTTCTTCACCAAAAGAAGAATGTTATTTTTCGTGAATTTCTTCGAATAATTCATATTTTCCAGGTCATACTATACGCCAGAGATGTCCAGGCCTATATTACCATTTGTAGAATGATCGGTAAATATTATTGTGTCCACAAGCAGAAATGCCTTCAGCGTCCCTCAAGGACGGTAAGCGTTTGTGCTTACACCACATTAATACTAACTAATCAGTCTATATTAAGCTCGTAGGATATCAGTACAATTACTCAGGGAGGTTATACAGATGAGAAAGATAGCAAGCGTAGCCGCAGTATTTGCAATTGTGCTGTTGGTCGGATGCGGAAACTCAACCAATAACAATGCCAACGTTACCCCTACCGCCACTACTACACCTGGTAACACCAATAACGCTGGCAACACTAATAACACCACTGATGCTGTAACCTCAGCGTCGGTAGTAGATAATGAAGAGGCCTTTAAAAAGGCTATCAGTGCGGACGGTACTTGGATTGCTGCTACGCTGAAAGACTTAACCTTCACCGAGGATCTCGTGCTGGACGGACAATTCACGAATAAAGATGAACCTGCTCGAAAAATCGCTCTCTACACACAAGATGCAGATCACAATATCACTAACTCTTATAAACTAACAGCACCAAAACTTACGATCAAAAGTAAAAATGCCCGTATTCAAGGCGGCACATTTATTGGTGATGTGTACGTAGAAGCGGAAGGCTTCAGCTTAGTAAATGCAACGGTTGAAGGGAATGTTTACTTCACAGATGCTAAGTATCAATCCACCTTCGACACCTCGGATCAAGGAAAAGTTACGGGTGTTACAGAAGTGAAACAATAAGGTTGTCGCTCAAGCGGAAGCAGCTACACCTCTTATATTTCAAAAAAATGCTCTCCAGTTCAATCAGACTGGAGAGCATTTTTTTATTATTCCTGATAAAATCCATTTTTAAAAAAGTGATACCATCCATCAACTTTTTCTAATGGCATTACCTTTAACTTCTTCAAGATTTCACTTGTAAATTCCAATGCCGCCGTACCATTTGCAGTAATGATATCGTCACTGGAAACGGTCTGTTTTTCTAAAAAATTTGCCTGTCCTTTATAATTAGGAGCGAACTCTTTTAAGTAATCTAATGAATTTCCAGTGTGAGGAATGTTATCTAAATATCCATGTTCTGCCAAAAAGGTTGATGCATCGCATATAGCAGCTATAGGAGTTCTATTCTGTATACAACTTTCAATCACTGGAGTAATCGCTGAATTATCTTTCCAGCCCGTACCCCCAATTAAAATTAACATTTCAAACTGGGAGGGGATATTGTCTAGATGATAATCTGGAATAACAGTAAATCCGCCCATAGATTGTACATTGTCGCTATTTAAAGAAACTGTCTTCACTTTGTATTCAATTTCTGGCTTGTTTAGTTCGGCACTTATATAGCCAGCTTCCCAATCCGCATATCCATTAGAAATAAAAATCAATACTTCTTTTTTCATTTACTGCCCCCCCTCAAGTTTCAACAACGTATCTGCAACTTCCCGCCCGTTAACCAACAATACAATCCGATGTTCCCCGGGATAATGACGACGAGTGGTTAAATTCGCCCAACGATGCGTCCGTTTACCTGACAGAATTGTACCCCCAGGTACTGTTTTATCCGAAAGTAAGAAAGATTTACGAGAGGTTCGACCTGTAGCCTTCACGAAATAGATGCCATATTCTATTCGAACACGGGCAGGAGTTCCTTCACAAACTTGAAGTTTGTATTGTAATTCAGAGTCTTCTCCAATTCGCAATAGGGTAGGATCAATCGTGATAGAAGCACTCGTTATTAGGGGTGTTGCTTCATCTGTTTGCTCTGCATATCCGAATAAAGCCATAATCTCCGGATTCGCTTTACGGATTAAAGAACGACAACCATGCCGCACAATCCAGTCCGTGAGGGCATTTGTCCCTATCCAGCGTCGAGCGGTTTCAAGCACCACCTCGGGGTGATCCTTCGCAATGTCGTTCAAATTGTTGGCTACGCTCTTGCGCACATATAGGGAAGAATCCGCCTTAAGCTGCTCAAGTACAGGCAGCACCGGGGCTGGATCAAGCTTAAACATCGGGAGCGCCTGTCCCCATGGCAGACGAGGGCGACAACCCTCACTTGCTAACCGGCGCACATGCTCATCGGGATGTTTGGACCATACTAGCATTTGCGCCATCATCCGCTCCGGTTCACGCAAGAGAAAGGGTCTAACTGCAAACTCTGCTGACGACTTTGGTGTGAACCTTTCCAGCGCCTGCATAGATAGCTCCCAATGCTCAGCCCCTTGACCAAATACCTCTACAAAATCCGGAAAGATCAAGTATGGAAATCCCACACAATCCTCAGTAATAGCTGTCAAAATCGCCAGCGCATCCTCATAAGGAAGCTGTAAATGATTTCCCAATGTCTCTGTAATCCGCCGCATCCTTGCCTTCAGTTCGAGTGATTCCCAAGGTTCCGTCATAGCCGACATCACAAACGCATCTGTGTCAAATACACTATGTACACTGCGAATCTTTTCGCCGAAATAATGCAGAAATTGTTCATTGTACATCGCTTTTAAAGGTTCAGCCATGGTGTATCCCTCTTTTTCTTCTATAGATCATCAGATTTAATCTGTAATGGAATCGTAGCACACCCAATTTGACAACAGTATGTCAACTTCAGCCGCTCCCTAAATTAAGAATATCAACCTGCCTTGTCTTGAGATTAATAATGCGACTTCTCGTATCATTGCTCGAAATATAAATAGGTTCTCCGGTAGCGTCGATCCAATAAGAGATGGGAATCGAGATGCCACAATTTCGGTAAGATCCGTCCGCATGGCTTGTCCCCATAATCATCGTGTTATATTTCACGGCAATTCTAGTGGCTTCCTCGATCCATAATGCAAACTGTTCTTCACTGAACATGCCTACCCCAATCGGATGCGCGATGAAATCCAACGACTCTGCTTGCCCCTCCAAACCAACGTATCCTTGCAGCAGTTCCACACATAGCAAATAACCAAACCTGAGACCTTCCGTTTCCACTATAGACGGGTGATACAGCTGTTTATCCATCGGAGATTTGGCTCGTTCCAAAATGATGTCCCCGGAAGGATGAATGATTAGCGCTCTATCCTTATTATTACTGTTCCTATATCCTGTAATAATCAGCTTGTTATACGTTTTGGCTAGTTCACATAAGGTCCTCACACTGGCTTCATCTGCAACATAACCTTCCGGATACAACACCGCGTCAAAAGAATCCGGTTCTTTTAGTTCCTTCAAAAGCTGCTCCAAATGGGGCTCATGATTGGGTTGAGCTACAAGTAATCTCATATTTCCCCTCCAACGGTTAATTAATTAGCACCTTCACCTGTTCTAAGCTTTGCTCTGCACGACTGTTCAAAGCTCTCTTATCTTTAAGGCCAAGCTCCTTAAGCTCATGTCCAGGGTCAATGACCATCGGCTGTGAAATTACATTTTCGAGGATTTGTACAGCAACTTTGCAGGCCCCAAATAACAGCTCCTTTGAGATCACTTGTTTATGGGAGCCAATAATTCCAACCAGTTTCTCTGTGTAGATCAATCTAACCAGGCTATCCGCACTCATCATATTCCTCGAGGCAAAAGAAGATACCCTCTCCACAATCCAGCTATCTTGATAGTTTCTCGATAAAGCTTCTAGTGCATTAATTGCATCCCAATCTCGGATCGACAACTGCCCGGCGTACGCCAAGGCCATTTCATTGAGCCATTCTATCTCTTGTTCTCTAGGAATTTCAAAACTCTTATATTCCTTAAGGAAACCTGCCTTATGCATATCCAAAAAATGACCCAGAAATTGTGTGTATAACTCCTTGGCTCTTTGTAGCTGTTCTGTCATTTGGCGATCATCCTTTCACTACATAAATCATATCCGTCCGCAGGTTTCTTTTCAAACCAGACCAAATTTCGCATATTTTTGACCCAAATCAAGTAATCCCTCCTCAAAATCATCCGCAAATCGTGGTAAAATAGTTCCTTAGGATTATTTATATTCATAATGTTGAAGATATCACCGGAGGGAATACCATGCCACATACACTTAATAAAAACATTGATTTTTTTATAGCCGCTTTATCCCAAACTTATATCACTGCCCTGCAGCTTGATCCTGATGGTATGTATTCTGAGGTAGCCTCAGGAATTGTTGAACAGTTCTCCGATAAACAAGTACGGCTAAGAAGATATGACGGCTCTGTATCACACTATGCTAGGGACAATACAAAATTCCAGCGCAATAAAGGTTAGGCGAGAATGCATGCCAAAAAGACGTGACTGGAGAAATCATCTACAATGATCTTTCCTTCAGTCACGCCTATGCTTACTCTATATCCTGCTAGTTAAGTATAATCCATTCCCCTTCGGCATTCGCTGACTGTACTTCCGCCTCTATGATTTCCAAAGATTCGGCTGCACTTTCCGGCGTACAAATGACAATAGGCTTATCTTGAATAATCGCATTCAGGAAATAGACCAGCTCTCTATAGTAACCCGCATCCGGCGAAAGCTCCACCATAAAGCCTGCTCCATTATTAGGATTCACCTTGACTTCACTACCATCAAATACAACATTTCCTCGCTCGAAGTTAACCCTGTACCCCATGTAGAAACCAAAGTCGCCCTCCAGCGTCCAGTCCACCTGAGCATTGATCACCTTTGCGTCCTTATAAAAATAGTGTGTAGAAGCTATGTCATAGCCACTTCCCGGCAGAACGTTCCGTCCTAAGGTCGATACTTTGTCCGGTCTGCCGAACAGATAGTTAATCATATCCGTATCGTGAATATGCATATCCACAATGCATCCACCGCTTAGCTTCTCATCCAGAAACCAATCTTTAGGAGCCCCTGAACCACGGTAGAAATACCCTTCCGTCACTTTACCAAATTGCTCAGTTTCCACAACTTCTTTCAAATACTCATACCCTGGCCAAAAACGAAGGCACTGTCCGATCATCAATTTCTTTCCACTGCGCTCCGCTGCTTCTACCATTTTCTGCGCTTCTACTGAAGTTCTAGCCATCGGCTTCTCACAAAAGACATGATATCCTCGTTCCAGCAGCGAACAAGCCATTTCAGCATGCAGGTAAGTAGGAACTGCAATATCGATCATATCCAGTTCCTCATTCGCTATCATTTTCTCCAGATCATCATAGAGACTGTAAGCTGTTAAATCATACACTTCCCGAGCGGTACTCATATTGCCGTCCGCCTTACCATCTTTTAATTCCTCAATTCGCAAATCACAGATAGCTTTCAGGGCGATGGGATGTCCCTCTTCCGTTAAGCGAACATAATTATCAAAATGCATCCGGCCCATAAATCCAAAACCAATCAAACCTATTCTTAACATAGTGAAGCCTCCCCCGCTAAAGCTTTGAAAGTGGTACGTCCGAGAATGGCATCCATAGCTGCAGAAGTATTGAAAATAATTTGCTCCGTATAATGTGTGTATGAAGGTATCATTTCACCGGTAACATAATTGTTGTATCCAATATCTTCAAGCGCTTTCATAACTGCTGGATAATCCACATCCCCGGCGAGCAGATCAACAAATCCGTGAAGCCCACCAGCCGTCCGACGGTAATCCTTGAAATGCACCTTCTTGATTCTATGGCCTAGAATCCGTATCCATTGCTCTGGATAACCGGAATGCACGATATTCCCAACATCAAGATAGGAACCTACATAACTGGAACCGACCGTATCAATAAAAGTACGTAATTCAAGCGGAGACAGCAAGAATTTATTCCACACATTTTCGAGACCAATAGAAACGCCCGCTTGCTCAGCATCCTTGGCTAAATGACTAATCGCTTCCAGTGCTCTATCATAAGCTTTTTCATAATCAACAACCTCACAGCCCTCGATGAAATCCACACCAACAGCGCCAGGGATGACAAGAATCGTATCTACACCAAGCGCAGCCGCCAGCTCCAGTTGCTTTTTGCATACGTCGATTGCCTTGGTTCGATTCGCTTCAGATTCACTAGTCATCGCATAAGACCAATATAGCCCTGTTGCCAATCCTGCGATCTCTAGACCTGTTTCATGAATGGAATCACGAAGAATACGCGCCTCCTTCTCAGTGGTTTGCAGACCAAGCTCACCTGACTCGTTCAAGGACAGCTCGATCCCTTCAAATCCAGCAGCTTTGGCTAGACGTACACATTCTTTAATTTCTGTTCCTTCGCGAAACGACCAGATGTTTATTCCCTTTTTCATTTGAGCCCTCCTCAAATTTGTTGTTTTCCGTTTTTGACTCCCTAGACTTAGATGTACTTCTATCCTTTATTTATTTATATTATAATAGATTCAAAGTTCGATTTATTTAGGAAAAAAAGAGACTTTTTGCATTATTCCGATATGTTCTATTAAACATCAAGGAGGCAGTGCCATGTCTGACAAAGATCCCTCTTATCCACTTAGAAAACAGGTGCCCTCTCGTGATTGGTCACCCGGAATTCACTATGCACAATTGCAGACCCTTCCTCCTTGCACCTTTCCAAGAAGAAGGCTATATGACTACGAGTTACTCTATGTTCGCCAGGGCAAATTATTAACAAAGATGGATACGGTGGAATACGTACTGAACGCTGGGCAGCTAATCTTTCTCTCAGCTGGGGTATATCATCAGAATGCGATCCTGTCGGATTCTGACACCAAGCTTATTGGTATCCATTTTGATTTCTTTGGGGAATCCATTATTACACATGAGGAAGATATGGTAGTTAATGAGGAAGAAGTAATGGACGATAAATTCGCCTTTGAAGCCGTGACCGCTCCTTTCATGCCATTGTCACAAGAACCGATCTACTCTCCGCCTCCCGAATGTGTTCATGCCATGGAACAACTCGTTCATGAATTCACCATGCGGCCTGCCGGCTATGAGTGGGTCTGTAGAGGGCTACTACTCGGCATTCTGACTTCGCTGCTTCGAACGCAAAACTCCCGGGATGCTGCTAAATCTTCGGTTCACACCGAGCGGCTCAGAGCATTAATCGATGAGATAGAAGAGCGGTTAGCAGAACGCTGGACCAATAAATCCATGGCCACATCCATGAATATGCATGAGGACCACTTTGCCAAACTCTTTCGTGAGGTCGCAGGTATGCCCCCCGGGGAATACCTCCGCTCGATCCGGCATAGGGAAGCGCGTAAGCTGCTGCGGGAAACGGATTGGCCGATTGAACGGGTGGGCGATCAGGTCGGTTATCCCGATATCCATTATTTCAGCAGGGTGTTCACGGCGAATGAGGGGATTTCTCCGCGGGCGTATCGTAAGTTGTCCCGGATTCTCTAGATACGGAAACCCCAGAACATCTCAATCCAAGTAAGAAGAACTCGCCAAAAACATTGCGGTTGATGGATTCATGCTTATGCTTAAAAAGCAAAAGCCCCCTTCCCTGAAAAATCGAAGAAGGGGGATTCCTTTAATTGCTATCGAATCAGCTAAACTTTAGGGAGGTTTTCCCTGATTAGTAGTCTAATGACCAAAAATCCCGGACTTTCAGGGAGAAATTCCCCAATTACTCTATCGAAGCGGTACAATTCAGGAAATTTGGAGACAACAGCGGCCGGAAGTCCAAATATTCTCCGTAGTTACGACGGACTCCTTAAATGTATGCCCTCATAGAATTCATATCCAGCCACACACTTTCCATTCCGTTCAATTCCAGCTCCAGTCTCATATCATTCTCCATCAGGATCGTCGTTTTCTGGGTCTCCGCTGTGTTATTCACTGCACAAAAGCGCCCAGTCTCAGGGTAGGCATGACACTCTACATTCGGATTCACTGAGAACCAAGAATACAATTGATTCTCTTGATGTGCAGCCCAAAAGATCGCCCGGCTCAATAATCTAGTATTCTGGATACTATACGGCAGCCCTGCAATATAAACGCCTCGACCGTCCCCAACTGAATTCACAGCAAGATTGCAGCTTTTGTCCTGCACATCCAATATTTCAGCGCCAGTCTCTGCTTGATAGATCATGGTCATCCCTTCACCATAATCGATGTCGCCTTCCAAATCTTCCGTAATGAAATGCTCCTTTACTGGCGTTACCTTAGGCTTATTAACGCTTGCTGTAAAACCCATTTCCTTTTGAACACCTAAAATATCTGCCAGTTGAAAGAGACCCCCTTGATGCTCATAAGCCGTTGGATCACCAATTCCAATAAAGCCGCCGCCTTGATGCACCCATTCGCGAAGCGTTACCACCACTTTCGGGTCGCTCCAGTGATCGTCACCGCTCCAAGAAGTATGAACATCACCCGCATTAATAATCACACCGATACTAGGATCAATCCCGTGTTGCCGAATATCATCAAAGCTTATAAATTCAATGTCGAAAGGCAGTCCTGCGAGCGATTCCAGTGCCCCTATGTAGGAATAACATCTTTGATTCCATAAAGAGTGAGCCACCTGATGTGTCTGCCAAGAACGGATGTAGCCCCAAGTATTAAGAATCGCCACTTTAAACGAAGCTTTATATGGCTGAGTCCCTTCAGCATTTGCATGAATGCCTTTAAACTGAGCCGCGATCTCCGTCACATGATCAATGAAATTAGGGAATTGGTACGCCAGACTTAGATATCCGCCATACCCCATTCTTCCAACCGATTTACGCATAAGTGCCCGGCGACATTTTATCCAGATGGGCATGGACTCCCCAACAGGATCTCCACCTTCAAAGAATACATCTGGGAAAAAGTAAGGATAGAAACGGGCTTCAGTATCCTTAATCGGAATATCCGCGATCATACGGGTCGTAACCCCATCTCCGGCAGCCCCAACCACCGCATCTAGCCCAATCTCGGAAAAATATTTACCATAAGGCTCTGTGCCTGCCCAGTGATCCCCAAAGAACATAATCGCTTTCTTACCAAAATCATGTACCATATCAACACATTGTTTGGCATAACCTGCAATGAATTTCTGATTAAATTCCATCCAGTCCAAATACCTTGGTGTCGGATTCTTAAACGGTGTGTTATATCGTCCCTGATCCACAAAATCTTCCGCAGTCAGACGATATCCATAGGCTTGTTCAAACTGATCTAATGCTAATGGACTTACGCAGCTTAGATAGCCAAACCAATTAACTTGCTTCTCCTTACCTTCCTTATTAAAAATCAAGTCGAAATTATAAAAGAAGGTAGTAAAACGAACGATATCAGTCTTCGGATGCTTTGCTAGCCAATCTTTCAGCACCTTCAATACCTGCTCTTGAGCCTCGGGATAACGAACATCCAGTGGTAAGCGATGCTCTTCCGTCCAGTTATTCGTGATGTGATTGTACATAGAGACCGGTTCCCAAATCTGATAGGCCAAGAAACTGACGGTATATTTGTGAAACTGTTCCGCCTGCTCAAGCGTGACGATCCCCTCTGCGTAACTCCAATGTGCCGAAGGTACTATTTCTCCTGTGGTCCGGTTTACAACCTGCCAATATTTTTTAATATCTACATCTATGTTAGGAACAAATTGATCTGCAAAAAAATCTGCCATAATATCGATGGTGTTTACCTTCGATGTCACAATCAATGGTGCAGACATCAGATAAATCTGCTGTCTATACTGTGGATGCTGCTTTGCCCACTCGTTGTCCTCACGCACCAGACATAGCGTTGAATAGATTTGCAGACCCATATCAAGAATGTCCTGCGATAGACTCGTGCCATCACTGTCACGTACAGCATCTACGCCCCATCTCTCTACAAGATCAGCTATGACCTCTTCCATTCCTGTTTCACCAGGTAGTGTAAATCTTCCTTTATCCACACAAATTCCCTCCATGACTTTGTTGTTCAGCCCTTAATTCCGCCAGCGCTTATGCCTTGGAGCAATTGTTTTTGTCCTACCACATATAGGAGAATCGTTGGAATGAGTACCAAGATCAATGCGGCAAATAGTGCGCTCCAATCTGTAGCATACCTTTGAACCTCAAACAGATTGGCTAAGCCCACCGGTAATGTTTTTTTGCTATCCGTCTGAATTAGAACTAATGCCAGTGGATACTCATTCCAAAAGCCCATCGCTGCCAGCATACAGACCGTTACAATTCCTGGCTTAGCCAGTGGCGCAATGATTCTGACGAGTACCCCTGTATTCCCGCAACCGTCAATCTTAGCGGCTTCTTCATAATCTCTAGGGACAGATCGTAGAAATCCGCTCAACACAAAGATCGCAAAGGGAAACTGAAGGACCGCATAGATCAAACCGAGCATCCCGCGATTGTCCAGCATCCCGAAAGAATTCACTTGAATAAATAAAGGGACCATAATATAAGAAGCTTGAAGAAAGATACAGGCCATATAAATATTAAGAATCATTTTAGAACCCCAAAACTTAAATCTTGTTAATACATAAGCTATAGGGACCACAAAAATAACTAGAATCGCAGTTGAAAGCACCACTAGAAAGATAGAATTCAGGAAATAACTTCCCATCTTGGATTTCTGAAAAGCACGTACATAATTATCCAAGTGTAAGGATTGTGGAAAGGCAAAAGGATCGGTTAAAAATTCCGTGTTGCTCTTAAATGAGGCTAAAAGATTCCATACAAACGGATATAACAAAACAATGGTAGCCACAATCAGAAACAGCCGAGTGATCCAATTGATAATGTTCATTTTTATAAGACTCTGTTGATTACTATTCACCCTTCTCCCCTACCCTTCTGCTCGATTTGTAAGTAGTCTGGACAGAAAAGAAAGGGCAAAGGCAAAAGCAAGCGTAAAGATTGCGATCGCCATGGCATATCCAAAGTTCGCATTTTGGAAACCTTGCGTGTACATGTAATGGAGTAACACAGTAGTACCACCTGCCGGCCCACCGCCAGTCATGATAGTTACAACTATAAAGCTTAAATTGATCGTACCCGCCAGGGACAGCACGAAGGTTATACCAATGATTTCTTTTAACAGTGGGATCGTAATGCTGATAAGCTTCCGGAAATACCCCGCACCATCAATGGTCGCCGATTCGAACACATCCGCAGAAATCCCATCAATAGCAGCGATATACATCACCATATAGTAACCAACCGCCTGCCAGATCAGAGTGACCGCTACGCACCATAATGCAGTTCGGCTATCCCCAAGCCAAGTCATAGTCAGTTGATCCAGCCCAATACTTGAGAGAATATTGTTCAAGATTCCCATGTTCGGATGAAATACAAAGGACCATATGATCCCGACTACCGTCAAAGAGATAATGCTGGGGAAAAAGAATACCGTCCGGTAAAAGCCGCGCTCTTTCAGCTTCGTCTGCGTCAATAGAAAAGCAAGCACTAAGCCAAAGGCTAAGGTAACCACCGGCACGACCAGCATCAGCTTGAACGTATTACTAAGCGCTTTGAGGAACATCTCATCTTGGAACATATATTTATAGTTATCCAGAAAGATAAACTTGTTCTCATCACTCATCCCGGTTGCATCCGTAAAAGACATAACGAATGCCCGAAAGGTTGGAATGATCATAAATACGAGAGTCAACAGTAGCGCAGGAATGGTACATACGGCTATGAATAGCTTCGGATTTTTAGTTTTCGTTGACTTAGTCTTTATTTTTCTGTTTCTAGGAGCTACTTCCGTTAGTTGCATCTCAGACATCTTTCTCACTCCTCTTCATGCAAAATGCATCCTGTTCATAGATGTCCTTATCCATTCTTAACAGGATGCATTGGCATGAGATGCTATAAATTATTTACTAGCTGCTTTCTCTTTACGAATCTGTGCAAAAGCTTTTTCAACATTATCCATCCATTGGTCAGTGGTCATTTGACCTGTCATGACTGGCGTCATCGTATTTTTGAACATTTCAGTCACTACACTAACCTTGGAGCCCTTCGGTAAGGATTGCCAGCCTTGCAGAATTGAAATGGAACCATTATAAGCCTCAAACATGTCATATACACCTTTGGTCAAGTATGGCTTCGACAGCTCCTTCGCACCGTTAAGTGCATACGCACCATTAGCTTTTTCCGCGAATAATTTAACGGACTCATCCGTATACAGGAACTTCAAGAATTCTTTAGCCAGCTCTGGATTTTTAGCTTTTGCTGGAATGGAGAATTGCTCATAGCTGGAAAGCACGTACTTCTGATCCCCTTTATTAAATACAGGCACAGTCGTCATCCCAAATTCAAAGCCATTCTCTCTAGGCGAATCCTTCATTTCATTTTCCATCCAGTTGCCGTTTACGATAAACAACGCTTTCCCCATCATCATATCGGTCTGCGATTGGGTATGATTCAGGGCAACCGTACCATCCATCAGATATCCGTCTTTAGATATTTTGTAGAATATATCCAATACTTTTTTGATCGTGTCGTTCTTAAATGATCCTTCCTCATAAGCAAATACTTTATCTAACGTTTCTTTACCACCCGCACTAGCAATGGCAGGATACAGGATTTCTTCCAAATAGTCCGGATAGATGCCTTGGTAAGTGAACAAGGCTCTTTTCGTTTTCGTTCCATCTGCATTGACCAAGAAGTTCTCTTCTTTTTTCAGCTCATCGCCTAAAGCAAAGAACTCATCCCAAGTCTCAGGAACACTCCAGCCTTTTTCCGCGAACAATGTTTTGTTGTAAATCAAGCCCATCGGTCCAGCGTTAAAAGGTGCCAGATAGATCTTCCCGTCTTGATACGGCTGAAATCTTGTGCTGTCCAGCATTCCTGGAAGAATCATATCCTTTAGCGTCTCATCTTTATCTAATGCTTTGCTTTCGAATACATCACTGATATCTAGGAGTCCTTTTTCTTTAATGAGGGACAACATAATCCCACTTTGCTCTGTGTCCGTAACAGATAGGAAGTCAGGAGGATTACCGGCCACAATCTGTGGTCTGATCACTTCACCAACCTTAGGGTTGATCGTCATATTCACTTTTACCCCTGGATAAGTACTCTCGAATTTGCTGACAATTTCATTCCAATAATCGGCGCCATATCCTCCTTGGAATACAGCAATACTCAGTTCCTTGTTATCAAATTCCTTCTTAGCATCCTCTTTAGAAGTATCCTCAGCGTTCGTTGTACTTGTGGCTTGCGCGGTACTTGTAGCTTTTGTTGCATTCGAATCATTTGAAGCAGCAGGTTTATTCGTGCTATTCCCACAGCCAACCAACCCTACACCTAGCAGCGTAACCGCTAATAACGTACTCATCGTCTTTCTCATACACGCCCTCCTTAAGATGTTCTTGCTATCAATCCAATCACAGATTCAATATTGAAAACGCTTTATCTGATAACTTAAGTATAGAAGTGTTTACGTTTAATTTACATTTACAATACAAACGTACCTATGTATTATTTTATCCATCTATCATTCAGGTTTCAGATATACTTATTCATCAGACTCACATGACTTGTAAACTTAGCAGTTAAAGGAATGGATAATACTAACGATTCCATAGATTATTCTTGCTTTTCGCCCATGCATATATATTCCATTCTTCTTTTTATGTTAACTTGTAAGTAAAGGATATCGAATGGGAGGTCATCCACCTGAGTCATAACAAAGGGAATCGGCATTTTCCTAGTCCCCCACAAATCATAAGAAAAATTAAAATTCAAAATCGCTTAACCGTTATCTTCTTAATCGTTTCCGTGATTCCCATCATCTTTATAGGTTTCTATTCCTATACTATCTACTCCAAATCCATTAACAATAAATTAAGTAAATCTACCTTTCAGGCTTTGACACTGCTCAATCGAACGATGTTAAGCGAGCTTAATAACTATCAATATCTTGCCGGATCTGTTTCTACCAATCCTATTATTCAGGAGCGTTTAACGGCAGCACCTAATGAACCCGCTCCTAGCAATGCTACCATTAACCACGCTATGGATAATGTGTACAGAACCATTTATCCGGGATATGTTCAGAACGTTCGGATCATAGATTCCAAGAACGAACCGATCTATGAACTAGGCTATGATGGCATTCCCAATTCAAAATATGGGGAAATCATGAACCAGGTAGATCTGAATGCCCCTTATGACAGTCTTAATTATGTAAAAAGCTATCGTGCTTCCCATACGATTGTCCTGGGGCGTAAAATTTTTGATCAAGAAGACATTGGCGTTCCATTAGGTTATGTGTTTGTTTTTATCGGCGGGGAGTTATTCTCAAAAGTCATTCTTTCCAGTGTAGACTTAGGAACAGGTTCTAATCTGCTTATCATGAATAGAGAAGGAATAGTGATGTCCTCGAACCTTAAGAGTACAACACTTGGTGAAGCCTATGATAAAGGTCAACTTTTCAACCAAATCAAAGAACAAGAGTCACAGAAGAACCATTCCTTTCAAGGCTTAGTCAATGGCAAAATGCATCAGATCTCCTATATCAATAATAATCAATTAGGCTGGTACATGATTTCTACGGTTCCCTTCTCTTATATTAATTCTGAGACAAGTAAAATCACCACTGGACTCCTTATCGTTGTCAGCATCATTGTAGTCCTTTGTATCCTAATTATCATCGTCTTGTATAAAAGTATCCTGAAGCCTATCAAACAAATTATTGTCTTCTGTAATCAAATTTTTTATGGCAATTTATCCAATCGTATAGAAGATCACAGTAACGATGAGATGGGTGTTCTGGCTAATAGGATTAATAGTATGGTCAGTCGGATTGAGCAACTGATAGAGGATCAACAGAAAGATCAAAAGAGGCAGCGTTCGCTTGAATTACAAATGCTACAATCACAGATTAACCCTCATTTTTTATTCAACACTCTAAATTCCTTGCGATGGCTCGCAATGATTAACCAGGTTCCGGTGCTAAGTGATGGTATCTCCTCTCTCGCAGAATTACTGCGAAGTACCATCATCGATCAAGATGAGGAAATAACCATCAAACAGGAGCTTAATAATCTGGACAATTACTTTGCCATTCAAAAAATACGTTATGCTGATCGATTTGACGTTGAATATGATCTAGATGAATCGGTCTTAGATAGTCTGATCCCTAAACTTATTCTGCAGCCGATCGCTGAGAACGCTATCATCCATGGGGTTACGGATATTGGAGGAAAGGTTCTTATTCGCATTAAGGTTTACGCAAAAAATGAATACACACTTGTTATAGAAATCATTGATAACGGAAAAGGCTTTGACACGAAAAAATCGGAAAAGGCTGATACCCTGTCCGGTATCGGAATTTCTAATGTAGCCGATCGCATGAAGCTTCAATATGGTGAGAGCTACGGACTATTCATCACAAGCTTAGTGGGTCAAGGCACCTGTTGCCGCCTGATGATCCCCAAACAAACCTACGAAGAAGATAAGGGGTGATACTAGTGTATCCAATGTATAATGTAATGCTGGTGGATGATGAACCTATTGTAAAAGTCGCGCTCAGAACCATGATTCCGTGGGAAGAGCTTGGATATATGATCTGTGCTACAGCCTCTGACGGAATTGAAGCTTTAACCCTTGTCGAGAAATTTAATCCCCATATCATCATTACAGATCTCAAAATGCCTAATATGGATGGTTTGCAGCTGATAAAAGAACTGAATAACAGAGGGTTTGCAGGAAAAATCCTGGTGGCAAGTAACCACGGGGAGTATGAGTTGGTTCGCGAAGCATTAGTTCTTGGCGCTGTAGATTACATGCTTAAGATTAGTATGAAGACTGCGGACCTCATCCAGTTGCTGGAGAAATCCACGCACCTAATTCAAGAACAGCTTCAGTCCAAGCAGCAGCTAGAGACACAATCTCAGCTATTGCAACACAATTTAAAGAGTGTAAAAAATGCGATTTTAAAAGATTATTTTACCGACCCCTATTATGATATGAACCAGCTTGAACAGCAAGATTCTATAACACTCGCTTTTAGTGAAAATAGCTGCTATTTGTTCTACATTACCTTTGAGCAAAATAGCGCCAGCCCTAGCGAACGGAAAAATCAACTTTCGGTATCCTTCATTGAAAACATCATCTTAGATATCCTGGAAACCGTAGATCAATTCGAAATTATTCAGCTTGAATCGAATGCATTGTTGCTGCTAATCTCCACTGATACCTTAGATAATCAGCAAATTATCCGTACCGACTTTATCCATAGAGTCATCCAGTTGATCAAAATGTATATTTCCATTACCCCTACCATTGTTTATTCCCAGCCCATTAGAGGATACGCTGAGGCGAAAGTAATGCTAGAGCGATGTAAAGAATCCTTGGAAATCCAATTTTACAACGATATAACGATTATTGATCCCGAGATTGTCCATTTAAATGATACGCTCGATTTCGAAAACGTTCATGAGTTCTCTACAAATTTAATACAGGCCTGGAAACGCTCCGGCGTTGAAGCCGTTAATCAAGCCATTCATAATTTCCTTGAGACCTGCAGATCGAAACAAATAAAGCCGGCTGAAGCCAAAACATTCATCGTCAATTGTCTGCACTATCTTCCATTATGCGATGCTCACATTATCGTTGAAGATCCAAAGCTTTTGAAAACAACTATTGAGAATATTGCAAATAGTAAGCGAAGTGCTGAGATTCTAACGCAGATGGAGCTTTTATTTCAATTATTCACCCATCAAAAACAACAGATTGTGACTACCCATAATAGGGATGTTAAACAAACCATTGATTACATCAATGCAAATTATCAGAAAAAGCTGACCTTATCTCTGATTGCCAAGCAGGTCAACTTAAGTGAGAACTATCTATCCCGAATCTTTAAAGAAGAAGTCGGGCAAAGTATCATCCATTACATTAATACTGTAAAAATGGAGAAGGCCGCAGAGTTAATTCTAAAGGGCAACCCTTATGTCAAAGAGATTTCCACGCAAATCGGTATACATGATCAATTTTATTTCACCAGACTTTTCAAGAAGCATTTTGGTGTTAATCCGAGTGAATATAAAGATTATGTTCAAGCGACGCTTGGCTCAGGAAATTAAAGATCATTTCTTTTACGACGAAAGGCCATTGCTGTAGATCAGCAATGGCCTCTTTTTTTGGTTTACATCACTTTCCGAAACAATTCCTTGTTTAATCGCTCCAGCTGCAGAAGATGATGACGATAGTGCATTTCAATAAGCAGGAACCATTCCTCCGCGCATAGTCCACCGAATCGCGGATGAGATACGGTATTAAGTTTGGACGCTTTTTCAAGAGACGGTTCGACCTCTCTCATTCTTTGGATGACTGATTGTAACCCTTGAATTAATTGTTCTTTGCTCTCCGGCTGCTCCGGTGTATATTGGGCAGAAGGCGGAACCTGAATACGAATGGGTGGAAAGCTTCCTTGTGCAAATATAGCCGCACCATCCTCGGTTTTCCCTACATGAGATATTAAGGGATCTTGGCTTGGCGCCAGACATTGATCAATATTACGAAGCTGCATATACAGTGCCGAGTTAATGAGATGTTGAACCATCTGTCCGATGGACCACTCGTTTTCACTTGGCTTTTGCTTCAGCTGTTCCAGATTGAATCGCTCTAATTCATGAATATAGTATGTCGCAGTTTCTTCAAAACGTTGTAAGGCTTCTTTAGTTGTAATCATCATATTTCAGCTCCTCTAGTCATTAATTATCCAAGTATACAAAAACGCTACTGACAGCGTTATGTCAGTAGCGTTTTAACATTATTTCCAGCTCGTTTCTAACTTGATGGCGAAAAGATTCCGGCTCTAGCACAACCATGCCGCCTCCCCAGCCCAGCACCCATTGCAGCAATTCCGCTGGCTCTCGAACTCGAAAAGTAAACAGTAAGCCTTCCGCATGCTCCTCTATAGTTTCAATATAGAAATTGTTCGATTCCCTTACCCTATCGGCTATGTCCGAATGGACTAAGATAAGCACATGAACGTTGCGATCATCAGGAGGCTGGTATACCTCCAATTGGAAATCCGCTGGCAGTATGAATTTATCTTCCAGATCCATAAGCTCCCTCATTCGGGATAACCGGAAATGACGGATGCCTTGACGCAATTCACACCAAGCGACGAGTACCCATGATCCTTGATGAAGCACAAGTCCGTAAGGAGCAACCGTACGAATACTTTGACGGTTCCCATCGGCTTCGGCGATTCTTTTGGAATAACGAAATCTTATTTTCCTTTTCTCCATTATCGCTCGACGAATGGCTTCCAGACATGCCTTTTCTTGTATTGGTGCTATATCTGCTGCGGATGCAAATAAACGAAAACTTTTGCGGATCTGTGACGCTTCACTGCGGATGGCTTCTGGAAGGATAGCTTCTATCTTTGCTTTAGAGCTTCTAGCCTTATTGCTATAGTGGGCATCAAACCACTGCTCGATAAAGTCAGTCCCGATAAGCAATGTCACTGCTTCGTCCAGCGTGAAACTAACGGGTGGCAGGAAATACCCCTCGATTAAGGAGTAGCCCTGCCCTGGCGCTCCTATTATGGATACGCCCGCTTCACTCAGTGCCTGAATATCCCGATAGATAGTTCTCACACTCGTTTCAAACGTAGCCGCCAAATCCTCCGCCCGTAACATTTTATTTCGCTGCAGTTCAAGCACTATAGCTAACAATCGATCCATTTTGTTCATACGGCGCTCCCTCTATAAATCCTTTTTATATTAGATATCACAAACATTAATTTCACTTATATCGCTTAAAAGGGTATAGTAATATAGGATAAAAACCATTACTTATATAGAGAGTATACCCTTATAAGAGGAGAGATTGTATTGGAAAGAGTAGTTGGAACAGTGGTGCGCGGACTTCGCGGACCCATCATTAACAATGGGGATAACATAGAAGAAATCGTAGTTGAGACCGTATTGAATGCTGCAACAATCGAGGGTTTTAAGATAGAGGATCGCGACATTGTAACCGTAACAGAATCCATTGTGGCTCGGGCACAAGGAAACTATGCGACCATTGATAATATTGCTGCTGATATTAAAACAAAATTCGGTGAAGAGACTGTGGGTGTCATTTTCCCTATTCTTAGCCGTAACCGGTTTGCTAACTGCTTGCGTGGAATTGCCAAAGGGGCACAAAAAGTAGTCTTAATGTTAAGCTATCCATCGGATGAAGTAGGCAACCATCTTGTAGACATCGACGAATTAGATGCTAAGGGTGTCAATCCATGGACGGATGTATTAACTGAGGCTCAGTTCCGTGAACATTTCGGCTATATTAAGCACCCATTCACAGGTGTTGACTATATCGAATATTATAAAAGCTTAATTGAAGCTGAAGGTGTGGCTTGTGAAGTCATCTTCTCCAACAATCCGAAAACCATTTTAAACTACACAAAAAATGTATTAACTTGTGATATTCACACACGGTTCAGAACCAAACGAATTCTCATGAGCAATGGTGCTGAAAAAGTATTTGGTCTGGATGATGTTCTTACACAATCCATCGATGGCAGCGGCTTTAACGAAGCTTATGGTCTGCTTGGCTCTAATAAAGCAACAGAAGAAAGCGTAAAGCTATTCCCTAATAACTGCCAACCTATCGTAGATGGTATCCAAGCAAAAATTAAAGAAATTACAGGTAAAACTGTAGAAGTAATGGTCTATGGCGATGGTGCATTCAAAGATCCGGTCGGTAAAATATGGGAACTGGCAGATCCAGTTGTATCCCCTGCCTATACTGCAGGACTTGATGGAACGCCAAATGAGGTGAAATTGAAATATTTGGCCGATAACAACTTCTCTCATCTTCGTGGTGAAGAGCTGAAACAAGCCATTTCTAAATATATCCAGAATAAAAATGAGGATCTGGTTGGTGCGATGGAAGCCCAAGGGACTACACCTCGTAGATTAACGGACCTGATTGGTTCATTATCTGATTTGACTTCTGGTAGTGGAGACAAAGGAACACCAATGATTTATATTCAAGGTTACTTCGATAACTATACAAAATAATATAAGTACAAAAAAGGGAGCCTCTTAACGAGAGCTCCCTTTTTTGTACTTTGCGTTTTATAGATTAGGGAATTTCTCCCTAAAATTCAGAGATATTTGATCATTAGGCTGACAATTAGGGAATTCCTCCCTATAATTCAACTGATTTGGTCGTGAATTTAGTTATCCCCCGATTTTTAGGGAGGAATTCCCTGATTCGATTCATTTAGAGGAATGATCGGCTTTTATTAGGGAGATTTTCCCTAATCTAGTCACTGGTATAGATAGAACTAGCCAAGTATATCGATGCACTCGCTTTAAATCAAAATAAACCTTAAGCCGAGTCGGATGAATATCCGTGCGGTTTAAGGTGTTTTTTTAACTTTTTACTTATCCTTAATTCCAGATCTCTTCCGCAATCTCTTTAATATACGCAAGCTTGCGCCATTGCTGCTCCTCTGTCAGGTGGTTACCTTCTTCCGTAGAAGCGAATCCGCATTGCGGGCTCAGGCAAATCCGGTCCAGATCAACATATTGCTTTGCTTCTTCAATACGCTTCAGGATATCTTCCTTGCTCTCCAGCTCACCAAATTTGGAAGAGAACAGACCAAGCACGACCTGTTGATTGTCTTTTAGGAAGCGCAAAGGTTTGAAATCGCCCGCCCGTTCCGTATCAAACTCCAGATAGTAACCTGAGTAGTTATTGATGTTCAGAAGTGTTTGCGCGATAGGTTCATAACCTCCGCCTACTCCAGCATAAGTAGAAACATAATTGCCTCGGCATACATGTGTCGTTACAACCAGATCTTCCGGCAGACCGGATACTACTTCTTCGTTCAACTTCGCAAGCTCGTTCGCATATTCAGCTACATTCACACCAACCTGATTCATAAATGCTATAAACTGTTCGTCGCACAGAGCTCCCCACGTGCAATCGTCGATTTGAATGCTGCGGCAGCCCGCTGCATAAAAGGCAAGAATTGATGCTTTATACGCTTTGGCAATATCCGAAATTAGCTCTTCACGATTCGGGTATAATTCATTCGTGCTTTCCTTATTTTCTGCCCGATCCAGCTCAAACAGGAATTGCGCAGCTGCAGGAATCGATTGACGCGCAACAACGCCCTCGCCTGCAGCGCCTTTTAAGAATTCATAATGCGCTACAAAAGGGTGGCTGCTGTAGCTTATTTTCCCGGTCAATCGGGCTGTTTCTGGTCTCGACTGCGCGCCGTTAAACTGGTAGCCTTGATCAATAATAGTCCGCTCTACACCATCAAATCCCCAGAAGAAATCGAGGTGCCACCAAGAACGGCGGAATTCGCCGTCAGTTACAGCTTGAAGGCCTACCTCTTTTTGCTTCTGCACTAGCTTAACGATTTCTTTATTTTCAATTTCCTTCAGCTGCTCAGCGGTAATTTCGCCGTTTTTGAATTTTGATCTAGCCTCTTTCAACGCTTGAGGGCGCAGGAAGCTGCCAACAATATCATATCGAAATGGAGTAACGGTTCGTTGTTTAGGTTCGGTTTGAGTGCTCATATATTAATCTCCTCGTAAAAAATTATTAAAATTAATATAGCATATCCGATGGCCTATACCGTTACACCAATGAGTTATGGCAGGTTATAAGTATTAGCTATACCTAAAGAATAAACGTTTGTGTAGGCTAATATTGCCCGAGAAGACCTTTCTTCATGGCTATTTTCTCGCACCGATCAAACACAAAGAGCCCTAAAATCAAATACACTAGCGAATTTAATAGTAATACGCCATAATCTGATAAGGGCAACTCCGTTAGCGTAAGATTCTCTATCATCACTGTTCTTACCATATTCACGCCTTTGACGAATGGAGCAAACGCCAGAAATGGTGCGACAGATATCGGAACAAATACAAGTCCCATCAAAACGAATTGGAAAATCTGTAAAAATGCTTGAATTTGTTTCACGATAACAGCCAAACCAGCAATCATAAAACTGACCCCCACCATACTTATCATCGTAACTATAATGATTGGGATCGTAGTCATAGGATTTAAGCTCAACCACTGCCCGGAGGTCAGCATCGCACCAAAGAGTAAAAGGATCATAATAACAGACTGTAAGCCCAATTGACTGATGATCCGCGTGAGCATGATTTTCCACACGCCCAAGGGAGACATATATAACTGTTCTAACGTTCCACGCGTCGCTTCTGTGATTACCGAATAACCAATAAAATTCATCGTCATCATCGTTAAGCTCCAAAAGACCACACTTACAATGGAGTATTGAACATTCGTATCAAAGCTGGCCGGATCTCCTATGAACATAATTCCAAAAAATGCAGCCAGAAATATAATATAAAAAGTGGCTACTAACGCAATCGTGTTCGGTAGATAACGTTTCATCTCAATATATTCCTTACGAAAATTCGCATTAAATAAATGGAGCCATTTCATGAGTTCTACCTCCTTTCACAATCTGAATAAACACTTGTTCAAAATCAATCGTAATACGATCAATACTTTCCACCATGGTTCCTTCCTCTTTCAGGAGATCAAACAACTCGTAGATATCCTGCCCATGCTCTAAGTTCACTTCCACAATCGTTTCATGAGAGCTTGCTTTATAAGTACTTAAAGGGAATATACTTAACAGTTTATTCTCCTGTTCTAGGCTTAATTGCTCACCCAGCTTAATGGAATATGCCCTTGTTTCAAATAACTTAAGTAAATTCTCCACCCTGTCATCAATCACAACTTCACCTTTATTAATGATAATGGCACGGTCACACAGCTCCTGAACGACGGGCATATCATGTGAGCTAATAATGATCGTACGTCTTTCTTCCCTTACTATCGTTTTTAGAATATTACGTAATTCATAACTAACCTCAACATCCAAACCGAGCGTTGGCTCATCCAGCAAGATGACATCCGTATTAGCTAATAACGCCACAGCGATTGCCAGCTTTTGCTGCATCCCCCGGGATAATCCATTAACCAGCTCATTCTCCTTTTCTTTAAGATTGAATTGCCCTAATAATTTCTCTGTTTGATCGACTATTTGCTTCCGAGAGTACCCCCGGTTACCTGCAAAATATTCTAAATTTTCCCGTACGGTAAGACGCCAATATAAATTCCGGTTTCCCTCTAATACAGCACTAATATGCTCTAGCGCTTTCAGTCTCTTCTTGCATATATCTAAACCATTAATGGAAATAGAACCCCCATCCGATTCTAACAAACCACAAAGCATCTTTATTGTTGATGTTTTCCCAGCCCCATTGGGGCCCAATAAACCGAGAACCTCACCACGATTTACATGAAAAGAAACATTACGAACGGCATGTATTTTCTCTTTCGTCTTTCTTTTCGCATAGACCTTGCTAATCCCCTGTACCTCTATAATTTTCTCCACCTTATAACCATCCTCTCCCGTACGATTTTTAAAGAGTGATTCCATTGTTAAATTCATTTTATTTTAGAATCTAAATTTAGATAACTGGCTCCAGATGGATACTTTCTCCGTCTGGGGGATGAGAATTGGGTATGGGATGGGTAAATTTGATTTTAAGGTGCTGGTAATCGGAGGGGTTACTCTACAAGCCGGATCCTTCGCAATGTTCGGATGAATGAACTCAGTATGGGGATGGTACTTTATTCTCGATTCCTATGGCATAGTCACTACTCGGCATCAAAAGGTGCGGTTCGCGAACCTCAGCCTAATAACAACTATGACAGCCCTTGAAATTTATAAGGGCTGTCATTTTTTACGTAAATAAAACAAGCTACAACACCATTAAAAGATCCATATGAGTAAGAAAATAACTGCAATGATTGCCACCACAATTAAAAGATTGGTCACTTCGCTCCAAAATCCGGGAACACCTTGTGTATGATATTTCTGCGCATTGACATCATGGTTTGCTTTATGACCACCAGGGTCCGTCGTATTCGAACTAGGTCCTGGATTAAAAAAGTCTGACATAGAAATCAACCCCTTCCCATGATTACCAACCATATTATACCAGTATATTTCCTTTTTTATTAATAAATCACTTAGCTCCATTCATTTGAGAATAAAAATAAGGTAAGTGTTTCTTTGATAGAGCTTTTTCGATTAGTTCTTGATCGTAGCCATATTTTTGCAGTGCAGTAATAATCGCTTGTGTCCTGTCGGACCGTTGTCGTCTTAAATTAGATTCCAGTTGTATTTCTAGAGGAACCGTAGGAATAGTGTACCGTCCGATTGTTACATTCTTACAATGGTTCCAAATGAATCGTCCACCTTCCCATATCCCATCACCATCCATAGAATCAGGAATTCCCGCTGAGTTGGAGATATGAACGACTTCCACTTTGAATCCATTGATAATCCAACTTCCCTTTGTCCACGAAAAGCCCGAAGAAAAGGTCTGAGTGTATGCAGGTTCTTCTAAAGAGGATAACCAGTTCTCCCCATGAGGAAGTTCACATTTGTCTATCAGGGAATATTCCTTCAGAAGTTCTGCAAATTGTGCAATCCCTTCTTTATTTTTAGTATAAATATCAACGTCTCCCGGAGTCATTTCACAGCCCTGTAAAACCGAACCCACCGAGCCAACCAAGATCCATTCTAATTTCGAATTCACTTCCGATGAAAAATAAAGCTCACATACCTTTGACAAAGCTGTTTCCCAGCTGTTCATAATTTCACCCCAAATTGACTAGTAAGTTCGAGTACATGAAACCTTAATAACCTCAGATGCGTTAAAGAACTATACAAATTCACAGGAGGTTTTAAAAATGAGATACAGTGCTGCTGGCGCGCGAATAACCTGTCCTTGTTGTCAAAACGATACCTTTGATCTGGATTATAAACTACTTAACACAAGCGGAGCATCATTTCTAGGATTTGACTGGGCAAACAAAAACGCTGCAATCCTTATTTGTAAGAGATGCACCCATATCTCATGGTTTATGGAAGAACCAACATCAGATAATTAAACACTACCAGATTCTTCTACATCCTCATTATAAAATATATCTTTAGACCATGTGTCCTTGAGCTGGATGCAATTGTTCTTATGTATCCAGTTCAATACCTCTCGATACCCATCCTCAATTATCTTAATGCTCTTTAGATATCGCTCCGAAATATTCTACAACTACCTCACGAAATTCCAGAGCAGCTTGCGAAATATACCGGCTCTTGTGCCAAATCAAAGCAATCTCTCTTTCCAATTCATGATTCTCAACTTGGAGATATTTGATATCTTCCCGTGAATTCCTTGCCGTACTTGGAATGAAGGCTAAGCCAATTTCAGCTTCCACAAGCGCACTAAGCCTTGCAGGTTCATCCCCCTCATATACATATTTAGGCACAAATCCAACCGATTGGCACACAGAGTCTATTAAATCCCGAGTTCCATAACCACTCTTAACCCCGACGAACCATTCATCTCTCAGCTCTAACAAGGATATGCTACTTCGATTAGCCAACCGATGCCCCTTTGGAACGGCTACAAGGATTGGATCGATAAATACGATTTGGCATTCGATATCGTCCCCTTCTATAGGTGGTGAGGACAAACAGAAATCCACCTCTCCTCTATCCAAAAGTGTGATCATTTCCTGCGTGGTCAGCATCTGCACATGAAATTGAATATCAGGTCTCTTTTTTCGAAACTTGCGAAGGATATTGGGTAATGTGCTCGCGGTGGTCACCGCTAATTCAAGCGTGTTATGTTCCGGGTGAGATAAATCACTAAGCTCCTGCTTTCCCTGCTCCAATTCAAATAAAGCTCTTTCAGCACGGCGAAGGAATCGTCTGCCGAACTCATTCAATCGCAGCTTTCTCCCTACCCGATCGAACAAAGGGACCCCAAGATCCTCCTCCAAACGTTGAATCGTTCTACTTAGGGATGATTGAGTAACATGTAGATTTCGTGCAGCTTCAGTCATATGCTCCAAACGAGCTACTGCGAGAAAATATTGCAATTGCAGAAGTTCCATTTCATGCCTCCATTCATTCCTTCAAATCAATGAGATCATACCATGAAATGCGTTGGAATGAATAAACGAATTCAAGTACGATGAAATTAATAAGTAATGGGAGGCTTCATAATGAGTGTTCGCAGCAGGTGGTTAATGATTTCAGTGGGTTTGGGGATATTATTGAATCCTTTAAATTCTTCAATGGTTTCTGTTGCTATTCCAAGGCTGCAAAATGTATTCCAGCTTGACTATACAGGTGTTTCCTGGATCATTTTTTCTTTCTACATTGCAAGTAGTGTCGCTCAACCTGTCATGGGAAAAGCCAGCGATTTATTCGGCCGGAGGAAGATATTTCTTACTGGCCTTGTCGTATCCTTCATCGCAGGCTTATTAGCTCCAATATCCCCGAATTTCGGGTGGCTCATCGTGTTCCGGATTGTGCAAGCCATTGGAACAAGCATGATGGTAGCCGTTGGAATGGCCATTGTACGTATTCATATTACGGAGAAACAAGCGACAGCGCTGTCTGTTTTGTCCATATTCCTGTCCGGAGCGGCAGCCATTGGACCCTTTATTGGCGGGGTCATCATTCACTGGTGGGACTGGCCCGCTATCTTTTTCGTCAATATTCCAATCGTCGTGGCGAGCTTTCTTTTATCTTGGAGAAATATCCCTAAGGACGAACCGTCAACAACCGTTACCCGCGGGATATCCTTTCGAAATTGGTTTAATTTGATGGATGTGACAGGAATCCTGCTCTTCACGATGGGACTGATCGCCTTACTTGTTGGATTGCTCTCAGCCAAATCATCCGGGCATGTCGCATTAGTAAATGTTATTGCCCTACTAACAGGAATCGCTTTGTTAGGAGTATTCGTCCGGCATGAGTTAAAAGCGGAGTCACCCTTTATTCCTTTGCGTACCTTTGCCAAATATCCGGCGATGACTTTGGTTAATATTGAATTTATGCTCGTTAACGTACTTTTTTACTCCCTCTTTTTCGGGATTCCATCTTATTTGCAAATGGTACGGCATGTCAGTGAGTTCCAAACCGGGATTCTCATGCTAACGCTAGGATTATGCTCGTTGATTACTGCTCCAATAGCAGGACGCTGGATCGATAGATCTGGCCCCCGGCCAGCATTGCTGGTATCCGCAATACTAATGACATTGGGATCGGTGTGGCTTGTCACATTAAATCAGACTTCACCGGTTATCAGTGTATGTGTGGCATTGGCTGCCTTCGGGATTAGCAATGGGTTGAACAATGTAGGTCTGCAAGCCGCTTTGTTCCAAAGTTCTCCAAAAGAAATCATCGGTGTAGCATCGGGCTTATTTAACACATCAAGATATCTGGGAACCATCCTATCTTCCTTGTTGATAGGGATAATTATGGGAGAAAAATTCAACTTTGAGGGATTTCAAGTCCTTGGGATTATGCTCACGATCATTGCATTATCTTTGGTATTCATGAGTTGGCAGCACCGGAAGTCGGGGGAGTTCAGTAGAAGTTAAATTGATTAATTACTAATAAGTTCGCTGATTTCTTCATAAGTCATTTCAGTTGTCACTTTCGTTAACTAAAGTTTTCATTCAAACACCTCCAAATTGTGGGGCTTGCCTAGCACTAGTATATGCTAAAACAACCCTTAAACAAAGAAAGTCTCTATGACCATTCACATCATAGAGACTTTCTATTTGCAGACTTTTTACTTGTTCCACACTTATTTAATCACAACAACGTTAATCATGATGTCCGTGTTCATGATCCTCTTTCACCTGCTGCACTTGTTTACCTGTCAGGTCAATAGACTCTGTCGTAGTCGCATTGAATGCAGAGAGTTGAACATCCAGACTAGCAGCCAACGTATGGGAAGCTCCTTGCTCATCCTGACCCACAAACGTAAGATCTAACTGTTGGTGCTGAAGCGCATTGGCTGGAGTGATATCCGCATTCAGACGGATGCTTTGAATCTGTACGCCGTTCGTCATATCAATGGCTTGAAAATCAAACAGGTTCTGCTGAATAAGATCTTCTGGATCTTTCGAATCTACAGCAGTGTCTTTACCGGACTCATGATCCTTCTCTTCTGAAAGATTCTTGAACAGAACTGGGGCTAAAGCCTGCATCACTGCCGGAATTTGCGCATTATCAAGCTGCAGCGAGATATGCTTGGCACCGTCTTTATCGGTGGTAGATGTGAACTCATTCTTTAAATTACCGATCAAAGCATCCATGATTGTCTCTTCTTGGCTACTTAACCAAACGGCTTCCTTGGGTTCTGTTCCTGATTCCTGATCCTTCTTATCCTTTATATCCTGCTTTACGTAATAGATATCGGAAGCATCACTCTTCCAGACCTGTCCGTCAGGCTGACTATAGAGGCTAAGTACATGGGAACCTTGTGACCCGCTAATCTTTACAGCCCCACTAACGGCTTCATTCGCCAAGTTTGCTTTTAAGCTTCCTTGTGCCTGACTAAGAACACTGCCGTTATCTTTAAGTATCGCATCAGCTTGTACGGTAATACTCTGCATGTTCTCTGCAGTATTCTTAAGTGCCGCTTTATAATCCTCATACCCAGAGGTTCCCGCAAACGCCGTCAGTCCAGTAGCCAGCATGATAACCCCGCTAATCCCTGCTGCCCCTCCTGTGAGTAACCATTTCTTCTTCATTCTTTTTCCTTCCCTTCATTACTTATTTAGTCTTGCATATTAAGCTTAGGTGCAATTCCTAAATTCGTTGTGAAGAGTCTATTAAATAAATCTTAACTACGATACATTTGGAAGCTTCTCGATTACTCTGTTTCTGTGAATAAATAATCGGGCAGGGGATAGTAAGTAGACAACACTAATCAATCCAAACAAACAGGCACTGACTTGAAATGGCAGCAATTGATTCCCTGAGCTTCCCAGCCAGCCTCCAATTAGCGGACCAATAACCACCCCTAAACCTTCTATAGAAAACAATAAGCCCCAGCTGATCCCTACGGAATCTTCGGGAATGTAACTGGCCATTAAAGCATTCCAAGAGGGAAGTAAAGCAGCATAAGCACATCCCAGCAGAAGCGAGAGCCCAATGGCGGCGGAGAAGGAATTAATAGAAGTTAAGCCGAACAAGGCAACCGCAAATACGCCGAACCCAATCACAAGGAACCATTTACCTCCAACTTGATCAAACCATTTTCCCATGGGCACAAGAAATAGAACTACACCTGCTCCTCCCATAAATAACACGATCGACAGCTGAGAATGGGACAGACCTAAATGAGAAATAGCAAAGCTGGTTAGAAAAGGGACCAGTATCCCGCCCGCTGTAGTCTGCAGCAGCATGCCCGGGACGAGAAATCCCCCTTTCTTCACTTTGTTCCATAGAGATACAAACTGCTCGCCTACGGATATATTCACACGCTGCACCGAGACCTTGTTCATCTTCACAAGACCTACCATGATCCAGCCCGCTACAAAAAATAATCCAATGACAGCAAGGGACAGTGACAGTCCACCACCCATTAATAAATTCATCATTACGGGACCCAGACCTAGACCAGCCATCCAGTATACGTACAAGGTTCCCATCTGCTGTGCTCGTTTTTCCTCTGATACCTGGCTCATACATAGGATCCAGATCGGTGAGAATCCAGCCCCCAAGCAAGCAGAGGCTACAATAAGCATCCATGGACTATGCGTTGTCACCATCATTAACAGTCCTACGAGCCCAAGAAAGAAGCCTCCATGAAGCACGGTACGCCCAGGATATCTATCCAAGAGATAGCCAATGAAGCTTTTGATCAAGCTGTCCGTTAAATAGTGTACGGAGACCGCAATGCCAACTACTGACGTTGTAAGCCCCCAGCTCGTCAATATATAAGTGGGTAAGAACGTGATTAGGACAGCACCTCTTATCCATTCTATAAAAAAGAGAATTATTGCAAGGCGGGTAAACGTCTGCTGTTGCCTTTCTTTCTTCCTAATAATATCCATGAATCGTCTTCGCCTGCCCTTCAACAAGCATGGATTTTACTGCGGGAACAGAGGACTGACGCAATTTAATAGCCTCTAAGGCTTCGGTAACAATAGCATCCGAGGCTGATTTCCGCGAAAAGACCCTCATATGCTGTTCCCTTTCCTCTCTGTACGCCATATGCTCCAATCGCTGAAGCTGCTCTATTAACTGCTCCTCATTTCGTGCGATCTCTATCAAATGGTGCCCAGATAACCATTCTGCATTGCCTGCCTCCTGACCGGGGAGTGGTCGATAGACGATAACTGGAAGTGCTAGAGCCATCGCCTCAGTCAAGGTAATCCCGCCTGCTTTGGTCAATAGACAGGAAGCTATGCACATCAGCTCCTGCATTTCTTCCGTATAGCCCAAAATGTGAACACGAGGGTTCTCTTGAAAAAGCTCCACCGTAGCTGTTCGAAGCTTATGATTATTCCCGCATAATACAATGACATCGAAGCTTGATTGAAGCAGTACTCTTTTTATTAAACTGCTAATATCACTTAATACGCCGTAAGCCCCTGCCGCTAGTAATAGATATTGGCGATCTCCATGTAACCCATGTTTGCGTAAAAGTGCTCCACGATCCTGAGTCTGTTCAAAAGCCTCGCGAATAGGGATCCCGCTGACCACAAGCTTCTCTTCAGCAATCCCTGCTGCCATCAGAGTCGCCTTCATGCTTTCTGAAGCGATAAAATATTTCGTCGTTTGTGGGTGAAGCCACCTGCCATGAACTACATAATCCGTCATAACCGTGAATAGAGGCATCCGACCTCCTGTTGTTGATGCTAGCTCAGCTGCAGCCAAATAAGGAAAGGTATGAATAATAATATCCGGCTGTATCACGTCGATGATCCTTTGTACTTTTCGTTTGCCCATAGAATGGATGAGTCTACCCATGAACTGCTCTGGCCTCATCTTACTCGTCATTGTGTACAAGAATCCATAAAATTCTTGGGTATACCCTGTGTTGTTCAAATAGAATCTTCGGGATAGCTCATTCAAGGTAGGATGAACTGCAGCGAATAGATCCAAGGTGGTAATCCGGCTAATGCCCTGACGTCGAAATGAATGTTCGATGGCCTCGGCTACTTTCATATGCCCGTCTCCAAATGCCGAAGTAACAATAAGTACTTTAGGATCTGTGTTCATGACAAAGCTCCTTTTCTCATGGCCTCCTTTAACTCTAACTCTGAATCGTAAACGGATAGTGATGGGAGTCTTAACTGAGTATTAATTTCAATATTTTCTAAAGTGCTACCTCGTCTTTCTTTGTCTTGGTTAAATAGATCACTAACCCGAGAATAATAACAATAAAAATAATACTTGTTCCTGTCGTGCCCAGTTCCAACCCGCCTTCACTCCGGTCCTGTGAAAGATAGTCACCCAGTGATGCTCCTAATGGCCGAGTCAGAATATATGCAAGCCAGAAGGCAGTTACTGCATTTAGCTTAAAGCGATAGTAAGCGAGTGTTATCGCGCCTATCAGAGCGGCAAAAATAATTGCTGAGAGCAGGTATCCCCAGTTCAGACTTTCTGCAACTAAATCTCCAGCGGCTGTGCCTAAGGCAAAGGTAAATAGAATGGTTAGCCAGTAAAACATCTCGCGCTTTTTGGTAGTAATCGAATGGATAGATAACGTCCTCTCACTGGCATACCAGACTCCAAAGGTCAGGCTTAAGAGGATAGAAAAAACTATAGTGGTCGCCTCCAGTGATACGCCAAGATTGTCCACCAGATTGTCAGTGATGAGCGTACCCACGACACTGATTAATACAACAGCAAGCCAGTAAAGAGCAGGTACATATTTTGATGCTGACATCTGGAAGTATAGTGCTGCAATCAGCAGTCCACTCATCACCAAGGTTGTATTAGATAACCCCCAAAAGAGGTTGAAATTAAGAAAATCCGCAGCAGTTTCTCCAACAGTGGTCGCCATAATCTTAATGATCCAGAAAAAAACAGTCACCTGTGGCACCTTATTCCATACATTCCGATCTTCCGATAATAATGAACTGGTTTCCTTCACCAATCATTCCCCCTTCCTTTAGCAACACAATTGATACTCCGAGAAGTAAAAGTAGCGCTCAGGCTAAACCTCTTTCCGATCAAAGAAGAAATAGCCCACTGATAGAAATAGCAATAATCCTGAAAGTAAGAACAAGGTAGTTGTGGCAAGCCTGCCTGCGGAAATTGCATGACTTAACCATAGAGAGTACCCATTCGTATAAGAAATTATAGAAAAGGAAGAGAATCCACTTATAAAGTAAGGCACAGCCTTACCTCCGGCGAAGACAAAGATCGAGAACATTAGAAACCCACCTGTGCTGCGAAAAAATTGAGCGATGAACACAAACAAGGCTGCCAGTGAACACATCGAGAGAAATGCTGCTGTATAAGCTTTTATCAAGCTAATAATACCTACGTTCCCCATATGGATAGTTCCAAACAGAATATTACATAACGTGCTCACTATCCCTAATAGAAACAGTAGTCCTCCGATCGCAAGCCCTAGCGCAAGGAACTTAGCGGTGTACGCTCCCAATCGCGTAATCGGTTTGAGTAACGTCAGCTTCAAGGTACGAGAGGACACCTCTTGTGGAAATAGCTCAGAGATCTCTAAGAACATAAACAATGGAATTAAGAATGTTGTGCAGATTCCCAGCATCTGGACTGGATACGTGGAACCAACAGCCACAATGCCCAGAATAGGGTGAAGCGCCTGAAATAATAACATCAATAATAGTGGAATAAAGGCAGAAACAATAAAGAACATTAGGGTCTTTTTGCGGTAAATCATCAGTAGAAGCTCATTTTTAATTCCCGCTCTTAATCCCTCCATTCTCAAGCACCTCCTTTCCTTTCTTTAGCTCCGTAATGTAAAACTCCTCAAGGGATAAGCTGTCGGTCAGTAGCTCCTGTACTTCCCCCTCACGAATCAGAACACCTTGATTCAGAATCCCTACTCTATTACATAGCTGTTCCAATTCATGAATCATATGGCTGGAGATGAAAAAGGTAATTCCCTGATTAGCAGAAAGCTCTTTAACTAAAGCACGAAAATGAACAACCCCCTCAATGTCCAGCCCGTTAGTCGGCTCATCCCAAATCACTAGCTCTGGGTGATGGATGATAGAGGCAGACATGGCGAGCTTTTGCTTCATTCCTGTAGAGAAATGTCTGATTTTTTCTTTGGAGAACAAGGCGAGACCTACCGCCTCTAATACCTCGGTGATCCGTTCTGGACGAATATTCGGATAAAAGCTGGCTGTCAGCTTCAAATATTGTACAGGTGTAAGATAGTCGTAGAAATCAGCCGATTCGATCATACAGCCTACTTTCCTCATACTAGAAGAATAGGATGAACCCAGATCTTGCCCGAACAGTGAGATACTGCCGAAGCTGGGTGAAATCAGACCCGTTATTACTTTTAAGAGTGTTGTTTTCCCTGCACCATTCGGTCCAAGTAATCCGTAGATATCCCCCTTTCGAAGCTCCAAAGAAACCCCGCTAATCCCGCTGCCATTACGAAATTCTTTGGTCACTCCTGTTAGCTTGATTATGCTCTCCATCTCAGTTCCCCCTTTACTTCAATTCTTGTCCTCCATTTAACAATTCCATTTCCCTGCAATATTAGACTAAGTCGTAAATCTAAAATGCCCGTGAACAGACCCTTAAATAATTCTTAACTCCTTGTATTTTTACAAGCTTAAACGCCTTTGGCATCCTTTTAAGGACGGTAAGCGTTTATGCGAGAATTATAAGGATAAAATATAGCGTGAAACTTATACTTTCTTATAATTAAAAAAAGAAATGTCCCAGAAGCCATTAAAATGGCTAACTGAGACACCTCAAGTAGTTTGGTCAGGATAGACGTGATCGCTGGAGATGTTCTAGACATGAAAGCGATAGCCGGCACCCCAAAGGGTTTCGATATAGAGTGGATTTGCAGAGTCCTCCTCAATTTTCTCGCGGAGCTTACGAATATGGACCGTCACTGTCTGCGTGTCACCCAGAGAATCAATCCCCCATAATCGCTCAAAGAGCTGATCTTTACTGAACACGCGATTGGGATGCAGCGCCAAGAAATACAGCAGATCAAATTCCTTGGTCGTTAAGGTTACCTCCTCATCTCTTACAAAGGCACGTCTAGAATCAGGATTTAAACGCAGCCCCTTGATTTCCAATTCGTTAGTTGAGGAACCACGTCCCTTCAGCCGATCATAACGCGAAAGATGTGCTTTCACTCTGGCAACAAGCTCGGCTGGCTTAAATGGTTTTGTGATATAATCATCTGCGCCAAGACCCAGCCCACGAATAATATCAATATCCTCTAGTCTGGCGGTGACCATAAGAACCGGAATATCCAGCTCCTCACGAATTTTCTTGCAGACCTCAAATCCATTCAACTTGGGCAGCATCACATCCAGCACGATCAGATCAAATTTCCCTGTTAAGCCCATCTCCAAGCCTTTTTCTCCATCCTTTGCAATTTCCGTCTGATACCCGCTCATCTCCAAATAATCACGTTGCAGCTCAGCAATAACAGGCTCGTCTTCAACAATCAGTATGCTTCGGTTCATCTCTGATGTCTCCTTTCACAATCGGCAAGGCAATATATATAATAGTTCCTATTCCTTCCGTGCTATTCGCATAAATCGTTCCCCCATGCCCAGTGATAATCTGTTTAGCAATCGCCAGACCTAATCCACTTCCGCCAGTATGTGTGTTTCTGGACTGCTCCCCACGGTAAAAGCGTTCAAAAATATGCTCCGTTGCTTCTGGAGGAATTCCTGGTCCATTGTCTTCAATAGCCAGAATAAACTGTGTTTCTTCCTGCCAGCTGTGTACTGTGATTTTCTTTTCAAGCTTATCCATGTATTTGAGACTGTTCTGAATAATGTTGCCAAGAACGCGCTTAAAGGAATCACGATCTACAGAGACCCATACTTCCTCGCCACCTGTCATTTCTATGTTAAGGGCGACCTCTTGCTTCTCCAGCTCTACCTTTAGTTCCTCTGCCCAATCATTTAAGAAGGGTATAATTCTTACGGACTCAAAAGAAAATGGCAGCTTTTGCATATCCAGCTTGGAGTATAGAAACAATTCATTAATTAGATGATCCATTTCTCCAGCCTTGGCAGCAATCGTTCGCATATATTTTTCATTTTTTTCCGGAGAATCCGCTATCCCTTCCAAAATTCCATCCACATATCCTTTAATGGCAGTGATCGGTGTCTTCAAATCATGTGAAATGTTGGTGATTAGCTCCTTCCGGTTCGTCTCATATTGCTGCTGTACAAGGATAGACTGTTGAAGCCTGTGTCTCATTTCCTCAAAAGCCATCCCTAGCTGGCCCAGCTCATCTTTACCACTAATCTCCACCTGAAAATCCAAATCCCCTTCGGTGACTCGTTTTGTCGCTTTACGAAGTTCCAGCAAGGGACGGATTATCCGTCTGGACATATATTTTGTCAGCAATGTATGTGTCAGCACCAGAATAACCAACGTAATCAAAAACAGCGTCGGAAAGAACGTTCGCACAAATTGGACAAGAGGATCGATTGGCGTCAGAAAAAATATACTTACTGGCTTGGCATCCTTGGATAACAGATCAAACTGGCCTACTTGATACCATTCATTATTAAATTGCTGTCTAATAGGTTCTATATGCGATCTGTCTCCTTTGTATCCAGGCAAATGATCGGTTAATCCTTGTTTAAGCTTCAGATCCTCTGAAGCATACAGGATCTGGTCCTCCGAACGAATATAGACAGACGTATTTCTCTTGGTCATATCAGCGGATAATTCATTCAGGAAAGCAGTATCTGTAAGTAAATCTGTATTTTGCAAAAAAGTATGTTTAATAAGATTGCGGATATCGTTCTCTTCCATTCCTTCAAATTTACTTTCATACGTGCTCTTTAAGCTCTGCACATCCCCATGATAGACAATGCTCATTAACATAGCCGTAATGATAAGGAGAAGAAGTGGAACTACAAGCATAGCCGCATAGGATAGAAGAAATTTCCAACGTATAGACATAATGCAATACTCACCCTACCTCTTCTTGTTTCTTGATGAGCTTATCGTACGATATCTCCGTACTAACCACCATATGAGCAGGAGAAGCACAATACCGCAAATGGTATAACTAATCGGACGTATATATTGTTCTACAATACTCCAATTGTCTCCTAATCGGTAACCTAGATAGATTAACGCCAGATTCCATGGAATACAGCCCAACGCTGTAAATACAATGAATTTCCATGCCTTCATTCCAGCAATTCCTGCGGGTAGTGAAATAAATGTTCGGATAAAGGGTAACATACGTGTGAAAAACACAGTACTCTCACCATAACGGTCGAACCATCGCTCGGATTGCTCCAGATGATGCTCATTCAGGAGAATATACTTACCGTATTTCTCTAATAACCGCCTACCTCCGGCTTTCCCAATATAGTAAGCAATGATGGAACCTATTAGATTTCCAAATATCCCAGCGACAGCAACTTCCATAAAAGTAAGTGAGCCTTGCGCAACCAGCCAACCGCCGCTGAGCATTATCACTTCACTGGGAATCGGGATACAGGCACTCTCTAGGATCATCCCTAACCATATGCCCCAAATTCCCATCGTATTGACAAGGTGGAGCGCAGTTTCAGATATCCAAGTTAATAATTGATGCATGAGTGTTCACTCCGCTTCATAAATTTTACTATTCCTTAAGAATGTAACGCTATAATTGAACTAAAAGTCGGGGGAAGTACCATAATGAAAAAATTACAATCACCTAAGTTTTTATATGGTCTATTCGTAATAGCTATTATACTGCTGATGATTCCCAAATTCTCTTATAATGATCCTGATACTTTCTGGCACATAGAGTTAGGACAATATATGATAGAGCACGGACAAATCCTGCATCATGCCATACATACTTTTTACGGAGATAAGCTGCCCTATGTCCCTCATGAATTCGGATTCCAACTACTCGTTGCTCCGCTTTATGCTGCATTTGGATGGCCAGGGGTGTATATTTTGACCGCTGTTTGTTTGTTCTTTTTAGTACTCGGTTTGCTTCGGTTAGGGAAAGTGTCCCGCAAAGAGCTAGGACTTCAACAAGACCATGTGCTGATGCTCCCTTTTGTACTGCTAATTACCTGCTGGATTTACTACAATTATTTCAAGGGTCGTCCGCAGATGATCTCCTCGTTTATGATTGTCTGGTTCTTCGTTTATTTACGGGAATACCAGATGACAGCTCATAAGAAATACGCCGCTGCAATGGTTGCACTTTCTATAGCTATCGCCAACTTTCATGCAGGGGTATGGCTTGTAACAGCTGTATTTACAGGAATGGCTCTGCTAGAATCCTTGATTAATAAAACGCTCCATTGGCGTAAAATCACAGTCTTTGTTCTAGTCTGGTTAGCTGGCCTTCTAAATCCTGGAGGTGCAAAAAGCCTCTTATTTATTTTGACTGTTACGAAAAAGAACTTTAACCTGCTGATCAACGAATGGCAGCCTATTCAGTTCAATAGCTTGGAGAATCTACCCATTCTACTCTTGCTTCTGTTCTTTGCCTGTACGCTTCCTTTCGCACTCCAACGTAAACCATTCCGCTTCTTTCTCATGCTTGGGATTCTCTATCTCGGCGTATCGAACTTCAAGCAGAACCTGTTTATGTGGCTATTTGTTCCTTATTTTGCGGCCGTGTTCTTTGATGCGCTTCCTTACTTCCGTAAACCCGTTGTTCTGTTCCGTCAAAGCACCTTACGACTATGGCTTGCGATAGGACTACTCCTAAATATTGTGTATATATTCTTTGTACCCCCTGTTATTGATGCAAATAATTATCCTGTGAATGAAATGAACTATATTATGCAGCATACCCCTGAAGGTACTCGTCCAAAGGTTCTTGCCCGCTATGGTTCATCCGGGTATGTGATGTTTCGAGGTGGAGATGTGCTGTGTGATGGCAGACAGGACCCCTTCGTTACGCAGGCTTCACTTGGTACATTGGGCTGGACTGCTTTTGAGCGTTCCATGTACGGGTTCTCTGAGTATCTTCCTGAAATTGTAGACTATGATCATCCCGATTATGTAATTACCGGCAATGGAGTCTCACATAAGCTTTTTAATGAATGGTCACAAAAATTCGGGCAGCCCGTATATACAGGGACCTATGGAAGTGTCTTCTCGTTCATCAAATCTACGGAGTAACTCATTTACGAATCACATATCCGAGGCCGCGCATCGTCTGCACAATGCTTGGTTGTCCCACCTCATCAATTTTACTCCTAAGGTAGCTGATATACACGTCGACTACCTTAATATCCACCTCGGAATCATATCCCCATACGGTTTCGAGCAGCATCTCCCGGGTCATTACTCTGCCCCTATTCTCCATTAGCACTAATAGTATTTCGAATTCCCGTTTCGTTAAATTAACAAATATCTTCTTCTTTCTCAGCGCTCGGCCGTCAATGTCCATCTCCAAATCGCGAAATATTAGCATCCGTCCTGTGTTAAAAGTACCTGCCCTTCTTAACAGTGATCTCATTCGTGCCAGCAGCTCTTCCATAGCGAATGGTTTCAGAATGTAATCATCCGCTCCGCTATCCAGACCTCTGACTTTATCCGCGAGCCCCGCTTCCTCTGCAAGGATTATGATTGGTGTTTGTTTAGTTTCCCTTATTCTTTTGCACATCTCTGCGCCACTAAGGCCTTGAACCATTACATCCAATAAAATTATATCCCACTCTTCTTCTCGAGCTAATTGTAGACCTTGAAGTCCGTCGTGCGTAACAGTGATGGAGTACGATTCATGTGACAACTTCAGTTCCATACATTTAGCTGAACTCTGCTTTTCTTCTATCAATAGTATTTTGTTCATAGGCTTCCTCTCCATGTATGACATTTATCAAAGCTTTATGTCTGAGGTTGTATTGCCATTCTACTCGCTATCTATTAAATATTTATTAACTCCTTCTATCGGGGACCCGCTTAAAGCGCACAAAAAAACGATGACCTATGGCAAATAGCCAACAGTCATCGTTCTTGTACGCTTACTATGATTCAATACTACCTCTCGCGCATAATAACCCCTTTAGAAACACGCAGTTTTGGATATTCGCCCATGATTTCCGGTATATCTTTCAGCGAAAACTGATGGCTAATCAACGACTCAATCTGAACGATCCCCTTTTCAATTAACGCAATCGATTCCTCATGGGTATATGGATTAATGAACGAGCCCATGATGTTCAACTCTTTTGTAAAAATTTCGAATGGTGAGACTTGAATCAACGTGTCCGGGGAAGCAACACCAAACATTAATACTTGTCCACCCTTACGTGATGCCTTAACCGCCAGCTCCATGGAATCCGCCCGGCCGACACATTCGATGACAATGTCAAATTGATGATGGAGAGCTTCCATCACACCTTCTGCTGTAGGAGATACGGCTTCATCCGCGCCTAATTCGACTAATCGGTCATGTTTGAACACCTCTGGCTCACTGACAATAATCCCTTTAACACCCGCAGCTTTGACGAGCTGCAAGAACAATTGACCAATAAAACCTCCGCCGATAATCAGGACTTGAAGTGACGGACGAATATCCAGCTTCTTATAACCGTGAAGCACACAACCTAGAGGTTCAATCATTGCTCCTTCGATCCAGCTCATTTCATCAGGTAGCAAGTAACAGTTCGCTACAGGAACAACACAATACTCGCCCATGCCACCGTCACGAGTCACCCCAACAGCCTGCAAGTTATCGCATAAATGTACCTTTCCATTCCGGCAAAAATAACAGTTTCCACAATAGATGTTCGGATCAACCGATACACGGTCCCCCACTTGCAAGGTCGTAACCTCATCACCCACAGCCACTATTTCGCCCGCAAGCTCATGTCCTAACACAATCGGAGCTGTCACTTCAGCAGACCCTGGGTATCCATGATAAATATGCTGATCTGTACCACAGATCCCGCAGCATTTCACACGAAGTTTAACTTCTTTGGAGCCCACAGCCGGGGCTTCCCAGTCCGTAAATTCAATATGCTTCTTCCCTTGAAATACAGCCGCCTTCATATTAGCTCATCTCCTTAAATCCAAGTTTTTGTTAACCCGCATCATTCATTGCCGTTACACGTAAGGTTTCCCAAGGCAGTTCCCCGACATCAACATGATGCACACGAACAATCTTCTCTTCACCCGGCATCAGATCAAAGAAATTATCGTCCATGATCACCCAAGGTGCATCTAGTTCGATCATCACCATCCGGGCAACGCGATCTGAGATCAAGTGGATATGTCCTTTCGCTTCATCCACGGAGATCTGAACATGTGCGGGTTGATAATCCATATCCTTATAGTCTCTTAAATAGAGTACATAATCTTCTGTTACCCGTTTCTTCGAACGAAGTACGACCACAACCTCGCCAGCGCTATGTTGCTGCAGTACCTCAGCTTCAGTCAACTTGGCAAAATTAACTTTACTGTTCGAATCAACGGTAACATCGAATGTACGCTGATATACAATTGTACCATCCATCCGATAGATCGTTAATTCCGCCTCATCCTGATAAGTTTCGCGGCGATCATTGAGAGCCCATAACTGCAGCAGTCCATTCGGATCATGATCCACACATAAGAGTACCGGTGCAAAGAATTTACGCGCATAATGGTAGCTCGCCTTTGGTAAACCATAATAATCGATAACAGACCAGCTTGTTCCCGGCCAGCAATCATTGAACTGCCAGAATAAAGCCCCGCTTGTATCCGGCTTATTACGGCGGTAATGCTCAATCCCATACCTCAATCCCTCTGCCTGGGTCAGCATGGAGAACTGAATATATTCATTGATATCCTTCGGAACGCCTGTATAACCTTCCATGAGCATAATACCCTTTGGGTAATGGACATCTTTATTACGATATTTCATTTCATCGCTATCCCAATAGAACTGATTGTCCGGCATGTTCTTTGCTAAGGTGTAACGATTGGAAGCGGCATGCAGCCCGAATTCACTGGCAAATTTCGTGAAGTCTGACTTGAATCGTTTGAACGATATCCCTTCAACACTATAATCCTGTGTCTGCGGTTCACCAAACTGACGCGGCTCATTATTCCCATGCCAGACTTGCCAGTTATGAGTATCACCCACATCACGTGAATTGTGATCATTGCCGCCAAAAGGCGAGCTAGGCCAAAACGTTCGCGATGGATCAAGTTGCTCTAGTACTGCGGGCATGAGCTCATGATAAATTTTTTCTCCATAAAAGGGATGTGTGATCTCGCCGTTAGAGGACAGTGCCTCATACAACCAATCATTCTCGTTATTCCCACACCATAGAGCAAGACTCGTACGACTGCGAAGACGTTTTACGACCTGCTCAATTTCGCGGTGAACATTATTCATAAAATTACGATTGTAATCTGGATACAACGCACAAGCGAACATGAAGTCCTGCCAGATTAAAATTCCTAACCGATCACATTCATCAAAGAAGATATCCCGCTCATAAATGCCTCCACCCCAAGCGCGAATCATATTCATATTGGCATCCTTGGCCATCTGAAGCAGATGTGTATAGCGGCTGTCTGGCACGGTCGCAATAAAGCTATCAATAGGGATCCAATTTGCACCTTTAGCAAAAACCTTTACGCCGTTCAATACAAAAGTGAAAGCATGGCGCCCTTCTTCATCCAGCTGCATCAACTCGATCTTTCGAATCCCAAATGGCTGCTCATAGGTATCTATTTGCTCCCCATCAGCAAATAACGTAACGCGTAGATGATATAAGAAAGGCGTTCCTAGATCATGGGTCCACCATAAGTTCGGATCCGTCACTTGCAAGGTAACTGAATGATGAAGCGTACGCGCTGTAATCGCACCGTCAACTGTAATCCCTCCAATCTTATCCAAAGAGACATGTTCTTCCGCAACACGCTCTGTACCTTCTAAAAGTTCCACACGCGCCGTATACGAACATCCGCGATCAAAGGCATGTGCGCATAAATCCACATCAACAACACCCACTTGACCCTCTACCGAAGTTGTTCGAGCAAACACATGATCTAAATGTGCATGACGGTGTTTAATCAAATGCACCTCTTTCCAAATGCCTGCACAGACCAGACGCGGACCCCAGTCCCAGCCAAAATGACTCTGTGCTTTACGTGTCCAGATCCGTTTCTTACTAAAGCCTGACCAATAATATTGAACCTTATCACCTGCATGTACATGAATAGGATCAAATTTTACGGCAAGCGTATTTTTCCCTTTATTTAATTCACGGGTTACATCAAATGAATGGCTAATGAACATATTATCTGTTGATCCAAGCTCCACACCGTTGAGATATACGGTTGCATAGGTATCTAACCCTTCGAATAATAGCTCCATCTTCTCACCAGGTTTAAGATCAGAATCGTATGAAAAGACCGTACGATACCACCATACCTTTTCTTCAATCCAACGACATTTCTGATCTTGGTGGCCAAAGAAAGGATCATCAATAATGCCTTTCTCCCGAAGCGTCGTATGGATGTCACCGGGCACTGAGGTGGTCATCCAGAAATAATCAATAAACTCTGGCGATGCAACTTCAAGATCCCGGGCTTCCCCTACATGAAAATCACGAAGTTTCCAGTTTTCAGTTAATTTAATGTTCATTCTCTTCATCCTCTCTCCCAAATTAAAACGCCAAAACCACTTCGGTTTTGACGTTTTATTGTTATACGTATATCAAGCTATCTAAAATTTCTTGTACACTAAGTTCTGCGCAAGCCATTGATGTATCCGCGACTCCGTAATACATTTTTACAACATCGTCTTCCACGAGTGCACCGCAAGAGAATACAACATCGCCGAAGAATCCATTCTTCTCATAATCCGCTTCCGGCTCCATGATAGGAGCATTGGAACGTGCAATCACCTTCGAGGGATCATTGAGATCTAATAGGACTGCCCCCATGCAATAACGGTGTTCCAGCGTGGCCCCATGATACAGCTCCAACCAGCCTTTATCAGTCTTGAATGGAACCGCACCGCCGCCAATCCGGCCGCTATCCCACATCCCCTCACGCAAACCGATCAGGTGCTTATGGTTACCCCAATATAATAAGTTGTCCGATTCTGCGATCCATATTTCCGGATCTCCCGTGCTTTTCGTTGTTGGACGGTGCAATGCATAATATTTGCCGTTAATTTTCTCCGGGAAAATCAATACATCTTTATTATCCGGCCCAAAGATCATGCCGTGGTGATTTACATTCACGAAATCTCTAGTGGATACCAGCGATTCTCCAACGCCCACAGGGGAGACTGCCGAGAAATAAATATAATAGGTATCCCCAATTCGGGTTACCCGAGGATCTTCTACCCCGAAGGTCTCCAGTGAATTGGAAGGGTACACAAATGGCTTCTCATCCACCGTAAAATGATGTCCATCCTTACTTCGAGCGATTCGGATATAAGATAATGAAGTCAAGTACTGAAATGTAGCACTAGCGGATTTATTTTTGATCACACGCGGATCAGAGAAGTCGAAGCGCTCATCATCTGTATCCAGATCCAAAATATCCAATTCATTGGTCTCCGGATTATAAATCGGAGCTTTCACAATTTTTGGATCCTTGCTAATTGGGCGTTCTGCTACACGGAGAAACATTAATATTTCACCATTATAGCTAGCAATACCGGCATTAAATGCACCAATCACTTCAAAGTCATCGTGATACGGCTTAACGTCCGCCGGTGTAATAAGTGGATTTTGTTCATAACGATAGATTTTCATGTTGTAATAACTCCCTTAACCAAATGGATTTCATGTTTACAAAATTTCAAATTGAGCAAATGGATCAGGGATTGTCGCACGTTGTGCTTCCGCATCGCTGATTCCTGCATATATGTTAGCTGTACCGTCTTCATGACGTACGAGCCCGCCGCTGAATACAACATCCTCCAAATCAGGCCGTTTCGTGGCACCTGGCAAGAACTGATTGCGTACAGCGATTAATTGAATATCTGAATATTCACCCGTTGCCGGATCGATAGCGAATACCATCGGGTAATAGTGACGATCGCCCGCATCATCAAAAGAAGCGATATGCCCAAGAACACCGAGCAGTCCGTTCTTTAGCAAGTGTGCTTCATTCGCACCGCCCCACTCTTCATCAACAAACTGTCCATCCAATAACGGTGTTTCTTCGATCAATGGAATGGATAACGCTTCTAACGATGCAATGCGGGTAAAGCCGATTTTACCGCGTCCTCCTTTATCTCCTTGAGGGCGGGTCAGTACTCCGATGCTATCTTTCAGATCCACTAGGCGCAGATCTTTCATGCCATCCGGTCCTTTAAAGAATGGTTCTAAGCTCGCGATGTTCTTCCCGCGGTAGAATACTGTACGCCACATTAAGGCATCAGCCTTTACCGGATGTGGATAAATTTGAACGCCGCCAACTATCAATTCGCCATTAATTTTCGTAAAAAAAGGATCTTGAAGTTCAAGGGTAGGCGCTCCTTCACAGGGTACCCATTGTCCATCACGTTCGACAAAAAAGACGACATCGGAATGCTCGCTGTCACGGGATTCAACCCGACCCGCGATCACCCACTCACCCTCATCTTGGAATGGAGCTGTAATATTGTAGACATCTTTATGATCTACACCTGTGAATGTTAACTTCTGTGTATTGGTTACGGATACGTCCTTCATCGCGTATTCCATAAGCAGTTGTTCACATGTCTTCACAGCATTCTTGAGCAGTTTCATAATAATAAAATTCCTCTCTAGTCAAATAATAGCGGCGCACGCATCCATATTGCGGCTTCATTCGGCAACAGCGTTACCAAGTCTGTGCCGCTCACTATCTCTCGGCGGCTCGATAATATATTAATTGCTTGCCCATCCAGCAGCTCACTAGGATCAATCTGTATGCTCTGATTATCGTAATTCAAGGCTACGAGCGCTCTGGTATTGGTTTCTTTCAATGTTCTTACATATAAAATAAGATTGCCTCTGCGTTCCAGCACGTCATAATCCCCGAATTGAAATACATCCTGTGTATTGCGCAAGTGGAGAAGCTTTTTATAATAATGTAATAATGAATCCGGTTGATTGCATTCGGACTCCACGTTTAATTGCTGATAATTTGGGCCCAGGCCAATCCATGGTGTTCCTGACGTAAACCCGCCATGTGGACTTGCGTTCCATTGCATTGGGGAGCGAGATGCATCTCTTCCCTTTGCATTCGCAATTTCCAGGGCTTCCATTGGAGTTGTCCCCCGCTGTAGTGCGATTTCATATGCCTTCAATCCTTGGATGTCCCGCATATCTTCCAGCTTATGGGCTACGAAATTCCGCATCCCAATCTCTTCACCGAAATATAAGAAAGGTACCCCTTTTGCGGTCAAGGCCAACGTTGCCATAAGGCGGGCCCGTTCTTCCTCAATCTCCGCGTCCCCTTCACCAAAACGCGAAATTACGCGGTCCATATCATGACTACCGAAGAATAACGTTGGAATCTGATCTGCACGGTGCATCTTCTCCATCGTCTTAAGCTCGGCGAACAAATTCTCTGGACTAAATTCCTTCTGGCTTCCCAGATTGAAATTAAAGACCACATCAAACTTACCCGTTCCGCTGTAACGCTTCAGCATGTCCATATCTTCAGAGCCGACTTCACCTACCATGAACATTCCGCTATGCGCATGAACAAACCTGCTAATTTCCTCGATGGCATCCATAATTCCATCTTGATTCTGATCATGTACATGCTTCTGCTCACCCGTTACTTCATCCATCGGGTTATCCGGGAATTGATCGGACACCGATAAGAAGTTGATAACATCTAACCGGAAGCCACTTATGCCTTTGCCCAGCCAATAAGCCATAACATCCTTCATCGCTTCTTTAACTTCGGGATTTGCCCAGTTCAAATCGACCTGTTCTTTCGCAAACCCATGATAGTAATACTGTTCTGTTGCAGCATCCCATTCCCACGCGGTTCCACCAAAAAACGATTCCCAGTTATTAGGTACGCCGCCGTTCACAGCGTCCTTCCAAATGTACCAATCCCGCTTCGGGTTCGTCCTTGAAGATCGCGATTCCTTGAACCATGCATGCTCTGAAGACGTATGATTCAGGACAAGATCGGCAATCACTCTGATCCCGCGAGCCTTCGCTTCCTGAATAAACCGTTCGAAATCTTCCATCGTTCCAAAGTCTGGATCAATCTGACAATAATCTGCAATGTCATACCCGTTATCTACTTTAGGAGACTTATAGAACGGCGTTAGCCAAATCCCCCCGATGCCAAGTTCCCGCAAATAATCCAGCTTGGAAGTAAGACCTTCGAAATCACCAATCCCATCCCCATTGCTATCACAGAAGCTTGGCATATACACTTCATAGAATACCGTCCCTTTCCACCACGGCTGTTCCAACCGATACCCCTCCTGTGCAGACCTATTTCAAGTTAAATTGCATGCCTTCCTGGAACTTCTTGCCGAAAATAATGAACAAAATAATGATTGGCAAGGTGAGCATCACTGCACCGGCATACATCGGACCCGGATACGATTGATACGGACCAAACATCTGAGATAATAAAACGTTCAATGTTAGCATGCCGTCACTTCGGACGACGATCATATCCCATAGGAGCTCTGTCCAACGTTCCATTAGCAGGAATAGGAATACAACGGTCGTAATGGACTTCGACATCGGCATCATAATCTTATACAGGATTTTGAAATCGGATGCCCCATCCAGCTTGGCGGCTTCAATGAAGGCGTCGGGCACCGCCTTAAAGAAGTTGGTGTACATGAAGATCCCCCATAAACTCATCGCCTTGGGAATAATGAGCGCCCAATACGTATCGAACAGTCCTACTTTTTGAATAATCAAAAAGTTAGGGATGATCAGAATGATTGCCGGGAAGAACATATGAAACAACACAAAGTTGTTAATAGAGTCTCTCCCGCGGAATTTCAGCTTCGCCAACGCATAAGCTACCATAATTGCGAACATCATCATTAAGGCTGTAGATACCAAAGAAACGAACACACTGTTAAAGAAGGCGTGAATCCATGGTCTTGTAATCCCGGTCTCACCACCTGTAAAGAGCCATTGATACGAGCGCAGCGTAAATTTCGTCGGTATCAGCTTCCGGTCTACCTGTGACCAATCTGCAAGTGAATTCAATACCATATATAAATAGGGGAATACCATAATCACAAGCAGTACGATCGCAATCAGATAGCGGATCGACAGCCGGAGCTTGATGTTTGAATTAGACCCAACCATTGCGCTTACCCCACATTTCCAGAATTTTTCGGATTACGAATATAGATATAAATGTCGCAACCGCAGCCATAATCGCGATAGCTGACGCGTAACCTGCCTGCAGGTTCTTAAATGCTTGACTGTATATTTCCATTTGCCATGTATTCGTTGCGTAGTTTGGTCCGCCGCCTGTTAATTGGTAGACCTCAGTAAAGATACCGAATGTTGCACCGAAGGATAAAATTAAGGTTGTATAAATCGCAGGGTAAAGCAAAGGCAACGTAATCTTCCAGAACCTTTGGCTGTCCTTCACGCCATCAATTGCCGCTGCTTCATATACTTCCTGATCAATGCTTTCTAAACCTGAAGTAAGAATTAACGCATAGTAACCGGTAAATTTCCAAGCCATAATCATCGCAACGACGAACAATGCCGAGAAAGATCCGCCGAGCCAGTCAATATCAAGACCTAACCGTTCCCTTAGAAACGTCTGAACAGGACTTGTATGTGACAAAAATCCTTTAACAATAAGGGATGCAACAACCCCTGAGGATAGGTAAGGCAAGAAGAATCCAATAAGAAATACCGTTTTTAATTTAGGTAAGCCTTTTACAATTACCGCTACAAAAAGCGACATGGCTGTGACAATCGGTACAAATACGATCATAAATTTGTACGTTACCCAAAATGCCGATCTTACCCCTGGCGTGCCTAATGCTTTGGTAAAGTTTTTGAATCCAACAAAATCATAAGTTGGTGAAATCAAGTCCCAGTTAGTAAAAGACAAATATAAAGACCAGATAAGCGGGCCCAAGAAAAACACAGTCGAAAAAATAAGGTAAGGGCTGGCAAAAAGCCAGCCTAACCGATTATTATTTTTTTCAATCATTATTGAAGTTCCCCTTCAATCGCCTTCTTCATATTGTCCCAACCCGTTTTTGGATCAATCTCACCACGAACGATTTTGTTAAAGGCCTCTTGACCAATAAAGGTTTGCAATTCGTTGAATTTCGGATTGTCCATGGATGGAACAGCATTCGGGATTGCTTTTGCATACTCTTGCAATACAGGCGTTTTTTCAAATACTGGTTTAAATACTTCATTTGTACCTACATCATCACGTGCTGGAGGCAAGTTAGTTTCTTGGAAAAAGGCAACATCATTTTGGTCATCCGAGTAAACCCACTTGATGAATTCTATTGCAGCAGCTTGTTGCTCTGGACTTGCCGAAGCATAGATAACAATTCCTTTAGCATCCGCAAATGTTTTTGCATTCGCTGGATCCATACCGTCAGGAACAGGAGGCAATGTTACTTCAAAGTTTTCCTTGTACTGAAGCTCTGGATATTTCTCAGCCCATGTGCTGAATGTCCAAGGTCCTACATCCGTAAATACGCCCACTCCATTTTCAAAAGGTTCTGTTACATTCTGAGACAACAGCCCTTTCTCCTTACGAAGATTGTCCACGAAAGTAAGAACGTCTACACCAGCTTTTTCATCGCCAACAAATTGGCTGCCTTCAATGAATTTGTTGCCATCTGAAGCTGCATTGTACAGCATAAAGAAGTCGAACCATCTTTTCCAAGAGGTAGGGTCTGCTAAGTCAGGTTTCGCCCAAAGATATTTATCCGGGTATTTTGCTTTTAATTTTTTCGTTGCCTCAATCACTTCACTGTATGTTCTTGGAACTTCGTTCACACCAGCTTCTTTCAAAATATCCGTTCTCCATCCGAACAACATTGCATTGGAGTAGATTGGAAGAACATATTGATGGCCATCGGCAAATTCCCAAGGCTCAATCGTTTTGGTCATATTACGTTTTGTCACAATATCATTGAAGCCAGCAATCGTATCCAATGGAACTAACGCTTTGCTGTTCGCAAGTTGTGCTGCAAAACCACGGCTAATATTCTCAGTCATCGTCGGAGCGCTTCCACCCGCGATTGCGGCTTGGATACTTGCCTCAGAAGTAGGGGACTCCTTGATCGCACTTACGTTAATTTTCACCTTAGGGTTAACAGTCTCATACTCTTTGGCGATTTTCTGCCAATATGCTTGTTGAGTCGGGTTAGGTGCAGCCCAGAACTCAATAGTTGTTACTCCATCAGCTGAAGTGCCTGAATTACCGCTCTTTGATCCACAACCGGCAAGAATCGTGAATACAAGCGTAAGTGCAAGCATTACTGAAAGCTTCTTCTTCATAAAATAAACCCTCCCTGAGTATCGATGCACATCAGTGCAGCATTTTGTAATTCCTAGATATAATTTTGTAACGTTACAAAACTAAACAAATATATACCTGTAAGCAGCTTTGTAAGCGTTACAATTGCTATTATTATAGTTTTTAGCGAAAATGTCAACCTGTTATTCGAGTGTTAATGAAAAAGACACAATTAATTACATTACAAACTACCTTTACTTATATAGTTTGTAATGTTAAAATAATTTATAGTTGTAATGTAGTTTTACAGCATAATCTTTAGTATTATGAGAGACAGTATGGAAGAATATTCATTACACTTCTAATTAGAAAGGACGTATCTTCGCATGAAGGTGAAGGTGACAATGCAAGATATCGCCGATCGATTGAATATATCGAAGAACTCTGTTTCTCAGGCTCTGTCCGGTAAAGACGGTGTGAGTGAGGAAACGAGACAATTAATTATCGATACTGCGAATGAAATGGGTTACACCTATTCGCGAGGGCGCAAAAGCACAGAAGAAGAAGCTGGAACCTTTGTCATTTTGGCATCAGAATTTGCATTTTCCAAACGTAATTTTTTTGGAGAAATTTATTTGAGTATTGAGAAGGAAGCAGCGAAGCGGAATAAGCGTATGGTTATTCAATCTATTGATCATCACGCTTCCGAACAATTGATTCTGCCTCCTATATTATTTGATCCTTCTGTAGAAGGAATCTTGATTTTGTCCCATATTACGACCCCGTATATTCAAGCAGTGACGGGCACAGGGATTCCCACCGTGTTAATTGATCATCATCACCCTGATCTTAAGGCCGATAGTATTCTCACCAATAATCGTTATGCCGCTTATACAGCGGTGCAGCATTTAATTGGATTGGGACATACCCGTATTGGATTCATCGGCAATATTCAATTCTCACCAAGCTATTACGAGCGTTTAGAAGGTTATCGCCTGGCTCTATACCAATCTGCCATTGAATACAACCCAATATGGGTGTTCGATCATGCCATTGAAGAAATGGATGATGTGTTCAACGCTGTACAAAAGTTGGATGAGCAGCCTACGGCTTGGTTCTGTGTCAATGACGGCTTGGGGTTCTTGATCAATTCCGTGATGTACAAGCTTGGGTATCAGATCCCCCAAGATGTATCTATTGTGAGCTTTGATAATGGACAGTTATCACGGATAACAACTCCTTTGACTACAACGATGGATGTAGATTTGTCTTACTTTGGACGAAAAGCTATAGAACAGCTCTTCTGGCGCATCGATCATCCCGAGGAGCCTTTTATAGAAATTCTCCTTCCTACCCATCTGATCATTAGGGAATCCACACAACATCCAAATACATAATCAGTTCATATAGACAGGAATGTTGTATGGAGAATAATATACGCACATCACAAAAAGGGAGAGTCCCACAAGCCATGAAACGGCTGCGGAACTCTCCCTTTATTTTCAGATTAGGATGTATGTTGACGCTCGTTGTGGTCACTACGTGAATGAACCGTTGTTCCATTCATCTACTACCAATACCCGCGGATTCCGGTCTGCATACGGATCAGTGCTTCCAAATAATAATAGTCTCCCCAAATCATGTGACCATCCGGCACACGTCCACCTCTGACATGATAAGAACCATGCTTTAGAAGCCCCTCCGACTCCGGATTCCCAGAGGTCGCATAATGTTCCACCAAGGATTTCATGCTGCGGAGTAAGGCATCTTCATAAACAGCGCGGTCCGGGTCATCTGCATCTAGAAGATCCAACAGCTCTATTAGACCGGAAGCCGCAATGGCCGAAGCCGAGCTGTCGCGAGGCGTACCCGCTTCCACTGGCACATCAAAATCCCAATACGCCACATTATCCTCTGGAAGATGGCTGATAAAGTAATGGGCCAGACTTTTAGAGGTATTAAGAAAGTCTTCCTCTCGTGTATAACGATAAGCTAGAGCAAATCCATATATTCCCCAGGCTTGCCCCCGTGTCCAAGTCGACCCATCCTCATAGCCTTGATGTGTTCCTCCACGAATTGCATTTCCAGTGACCGGATCAAAATAAAACGTATGGTAAGAGGAAGCATCGCCGCGCACAAGAAATTTCTGACTCTTTAGCGCATGCTGGAGAGCTATATTATAATAGCGATTGTCCCCCGTTTCCTCTGTCGCCCAGAACAGCAGCGGCAAATTCATCAAACAATCAATAATAATGCGTCCCGCATTTTCCGGGTCATTCTCCAAGCCCCATGCCTGAAGAATCCCGGCTGGTTCACGCCAGCGCTTGCATAGCGTATCCGCAGCTTGTAGACCGACAGCCCGTGCCGCTTCGCTGCCTGTTATTTTCCACTCCGCTACAGCAGTAAGTGAATATAAGAAACCTATATCATGATGATCCAGCGCAATATGATGATCCAAACGATGCTTGAAGTCACCTAACCAAGAGGCTGCCGCCTCCTTATAGCTTGGATCTTTGCTATATTCATAAGCAAGCCACATCATCCCTACATAAAATCCTTCTATCCAATCATCATTGTCTCCCCATTCGTACTGTTGTCCCTCTGCTATATGAGGCAGTTTGCCCGGATGGTTAGCAATATTTCTCTTAATTTTGTGAATCGCATCCTCAATCGCCTTATTCCACATCTTTGTTTCTCCTTTCCGATAAGTCAGCAGTATAGAGCAGTTCACCGTTACAGGAATCGTATACAGAAATCCTTCCATCCGAATGCTGCTTAATAATTGGTGGCAAAGCTAGTGCTGACTGGTTCTCTGGCGTATTCGTTGCTCCGAAGACAGCAGACATCAATACCTGATCTCCGGGCTCCAATCGAGTACACAAGCTAGGAAGAAGTGTCCGCGGCTTCAGCAGGTTGGTATTGGGTTCAGGATACACGCACTCTGCCCGGTCAAAGCCGTTTAGCATATGTATAGCACTTATTCCCCAAGGCATTTGCACGGAAACGGCCGTGTTAGTTACATTAATGATTTCCCGTTCACTACGTGAGAAGCCAGCAGACTGGCCAATAGCAAATCCACCTTCTGCTAGATCTAGATGCCGGGCACTATGAATGCTGTGAATACGGACATGCCATAAACCTGCCGGAATAATCCATGTCTCCACTTGTACATCACTCCAGGGATGCCAGCGGGAATATACATAACGCTCTCCAATTTCCCACATTTCACAAAATCTGCGTACCCGGTAATGTTCATCGCATTCGCACAGTGCCAGCGTAGAGTCGTAAGCGCCTTGAACCAACCCGTAACCCGCCTTCGGTACACTAAAGCCGAACAGCGTAGAGTAAGCAAACTTGGAATATTTAGCTGCGCTATGGGCCATATCAAAGTTCGCCATCTGACCAGAGGTATAGGCAATAACATGCTTATTTCCTTCCGGACGACTCACCAGCATACGCGCCTCTTGGAGAGCCCGTAGCTCTTTCAATTCAGGTAGCGGCTCTTCCTCTGCCTGCCAGAAAGGATGATCGTCCGGCAAGGCTAGAATGAGATTAGCTTTAAAGGCCCAATACGGTGATCCGGGGGCATTGTAGTTCTCCGTCATTACCAGATTCGGGTAAGCATATCCGATACTTAGTAATCCGTCTATTCCCACAATAGGCTTCTCAAACCACCAACGAAAATGACGCATTATAATTCCTTTGAGAACGCCATATGAGAAAGGAAGCACCTCGGCATACACCAGCGCACTCCAGAAAGAGACCTGTGCAAAACGATAGGTCAGACTACGTCCGAAAGGAATCGCACTTCCGTCCTCAGCAAACCAATACATAAAATCCTTGGCAAATTGCGCGGATCTTTCCCGGTAAACTGCAGCCCTCTGAGGATCATCCTCCGCCATCAATTTAGCATATATCAGCGTATAATAATGCATAGCAAAAGCAATATAATAGTCTCTCTGATCGGTCAGCCCATCGGAATACCATCCATCACTCAAGTAGTAGGTGTCAATCTTCTCCAGATAATCATCCATGATCTCTTGATCGTAGGGCAATCCGACTTTCTTAAAGCCCACATTGACAAGAACCGTGAACATCAGCCAGTTATTCGGATTCGAGCGATCCACATGATTGATCTGGTTCAACCAGTTATATACCTGCATTTTCTGAACATCACTCAATGGTTCCCACAGCTTATGCGGCGCAAGAGCAAGCCCCAGTCCCAGGACGGCTTGTTCCACCATACGCTGGTCTTTGGTCGAGAATTCACCCCAATATTCTTCATGCTCCGGGTCAGTCCCGTTAATGATCCCCTCTAGAAACATCGGCCAGAGCGCACTTTCTCCTCCACCGCTGGCATGGGGAACAAGCCCCCATAAAGGACGGGCAAAGGCTTCCATAAGCGCAGTCGCTTCATTATATATAGATCCTGTAGCTCCCATCTCGATTCCTGCATGACCAGCAGTAAATCGTTGCTCTAGCGGAGCATACAGATCATTTAAGAACAGCTGTAATTCATTTTTAGTACCCTTCAGTTCCACAGTAATGGTCCCTCCCAATCCAAACTCAATGCCAAGCCGCATATTCACTAGGCCGCATGCCCATTTCTCGCTTAAACAGCTTGATGAAATAACTTTTGTTCGCATATCCCAGATATTCGGAAATCTCTTCTACAGTCTTTCCAGACTGATTAAGCAGTTCTTTTGCCTTCTGAAGCTTTAGCATATTTACATATTCAATGAAATTCTGGTTCGTTTCCCTTTTGAAGAGGCGACTGAAATAGCTGGCATTCAAGTTCAAGCGTCCTGCCATGTCCTCTAGCGTTATTTTCTCCGTTACATGACTAATCACGAACTGCTGGGCTTTGATGACCTCACTCCGTTTGGACTTGATGGAGAACATACTTATTTTCCGGGCTAATTCCTCCAAGTACTGAACCAGCCAATCTTCCAAATGCTCCAGGGTTTCAATGTCACCCACCACATTAAACAGCTTCTCTTCAGCCATAGGCAATGGAGATTGCAACAGCTGTTTCGTCTTCATTTGCAAGTCCATCAGCAAGCGGAGCACACATTCCTTAACTTCATTGGGATGGAACTTTTGCGAGGCCACCCATTCTCTCCATTCCTTGATATGAACACGAAGCTCTATTTCCCTGTTCAAGGCAATATCATCATTGATAACAGCGTAAATGCTTCCATATTGGGCATAAATATCTTCCTTTGAAAAGCAAATCTCTTCAAAACGGTGAATTCCTGCTGTTGGCAGATAAAAGCGTTGGGTCTTCTCCCTTAGCATCCGCTGTAATGTCCCACGAATTTCTTCAGGACTGCGCGCCTCAGCGCCAAATAGGCAGGAGACAGACAGCTTAAGATATTTTTGCACGGCTGCAGCTGCATTTTGCATTGAATGATAGATCACTTGGTGGTCTTTAGAAGGCTTGTCACTGCAAAAAAGAATGACAATTTCCTTATGACTATATCTCGAAATAAACAGACTGTGATCAGCCTCAAGCACTTCCTGCATGATATTCTCAACTGCAAAAGAAATCGTATATTCACTCATTCGGCGTACCCTCGAAACTTCCTCAGGGCGGTTAATCACAATAAGCACCGGAATATAGTTCTTAGCATGGATCATAATTCCGTTTGACCGGGCTTGCTCGATCCAAGCCTCCTTGTCCCAGGACTGGTACAAGGTATCTTTTAGAAACTTTTCCTTCAGCGCGGCGCGGTTTTGAGACTGTTTTTGCTTATATACCAGCATCTCCGTATGCCGCTGCCTGTTCAGGCCCACTTCCGTTACAAGGGTTCTAAGGGCATGCTGCAGCTGATCGATATCCAGAGATTCCTTTAAAATATATTCCCCCACGTTAAGCTTAAGTGCCTGCTGAGCGTACTTGAATTCGTTGTGGCAGGAGAGAATGATCGCACGGATTCCAGGGTTCACCGCTCTGAATTTCTCAAGCATCTCTAGTCCGTTCATCTTGGGCATTCCAATATCGGTAATAATCAGATCCGGTGGATTCTGCTGTGCTTTTTCCCAAGCCTCGAGACCGCTATAATAACACCCGATGAGTTCAATCCCGAGCTCACTCCAAGGCACAGCCTGCGACAAATAACGGATCACCGGATAGTCATCATCCACCAAAATTGCCGTCAGCATTCACCACACCCACCTTTCCATCATCCAGAGGAAACTCCAAACAAATCTCCGTCCCTACATCAGGTTCGCTTTGAATATTCAGCTTGAAAGCAGCGCCGTAAATCATACTGAGGCGTTGGGCCACATTGCGTAAGCCTATGCCGGAGAACCCTCTTCTGTCCTCATCTGCAATTTGCTCGCTGCTGTATGCGGTTTCACGAAGTCTTGTTAAATTCTCCGCTGACATGCCGATGCCATTATCCTTAATCGTGATAACCAGCATTCCCGAAGTTGCCACAATATGAGCTTCAATAAAGATCTCACCACCAAATTGCTCGAAACCATGGATGATCGCATTCTCGATCATAGGCTGAATCATAAACCGAGGCACCAGTGCTTCAGCAGTTCCATCTGCTAAATCCATTTCCAGCCTGACCTGATTGGCATGGCGAAAATTCATCAAAGTCACATAATGAGATATCGTATCTGTCTCCTCACGAAGCGGGATAAACTCATTGTCTCTGTTAAAGGTCATACGGAGCAAAGACGACAACGAACCAATCAACTCGGCGTTCTCCTTGTCTCCTTGCATCAGAATATTTAACCGGATCGAATTCAACAGATTAAACATAAAGTGCGGATTGATCTGTGCCTGCAGCATTTCCAGTTCAGCTTTTCTTTTTCCTGTTTGCTCATAGGTGATCTGTTCAATCATGGACTCGATTCGATCTAGCATTTGGTCAATGGTACGGGCCAGCTGTGCCGCCTCATTATTCCCACGGATTAGTGAACGTTCATCCAATTGACCACGGCCTATTCGCTTTACAAAAGCACTTAATTTCACGATGGGCTGAGTCAGCTTAGAGATTAGAACAGTTAAGAGAACGGAAAACAAGGTAAAGAATAGAATTTGCACGGCTAAGCTGATAAATAAAATCTGCTTATTCTTCGATAAGGCATCCTTCAATGGAATAATGCTTACCATCCGCCATTTGTTACTGCTCAGTTCCTGGTCTACATATAAGAATTTCTCCCCGTTAATTTCGACAGTATCAAGCTCGCCATCCTTTTTCCGCCACGTCATCGTTTCACCTATTCGGGCCTTGTCAGCATGCGAGACTACAGTTCCCTTGTCATCCAAAAGCATCATCTCTTTGCCATTGTCATTGTTCAGGTAAGGGCGGAGTTTGCGCTCATTGATGTTGATAATCATATATCCGATCGTGCTGCTGGAGGTTGATTGAATGGGTCTTGCAATGGTTACCCAATCCACTGAACTCTTATCCGAGTAATTATAGTAAGTATCGTGTTCCGCTTTCCAATAGGTCGAGATCGGTTGAATTTTTTTCAGAAGCGACATCCACTGCTCGTTATAAAAGGTTGAAGGATTAAAGTCACTATAAGGATAGCTGGTATAAATAAATCCATTCTTTCCGATTAGCGTTACTTTCAAATATTCTGTCAGAACGAACATATCATCCAGCATCCGTGACATACGGTTATACTGGATGATATGCTTCGCTGAACGGAGTGTCTCTGGATCAGCAGACATCATCTGCCTAATTTCGCTGTTCTGAAGCACAAAATTGGACTGCTCCAGCGTTTGTTCAAAAATGGCATTCATATTGGCACTGGACGCATTGAGAGACTCTCTTGCGCTGCCAACGGCCTTCTCCAGAATCAGATCCCGGGTTAAGTAATCTGTAACCATGTAAATGCAGACTAGCGGGATCAGTACGCAGATCATTGAAGACCAGACAAGTTTCATTCGAAGTGATTGATGCTTTCTAAACACGGATGACAGGCCCCATATCTGTTTTAAATTTGGAGCAGGAGGCAGAAATGCTTTCCTGCCCCCACATTATAAGCCCCCTTGGGGAAGCGTACAATCAGTCTCCGCCTACTTTCCGCTGTTGTTCTGAACGACCTCCGAAATTTTCTTATCGATATTGGTAACAGTGACATCCAGATCCTGTTGGCCAAGGAGATACATCTCCGCTTCTGGAATAACGTTGTTCTTAGCTTCATCCGCATATTTAGCCGGAACTTGCGTCGCACCAGGATTCGAGTTCTCCATTGTAAATTTCAATGAATCAACATCTATCTTAGATGGATCCTTAGAACCACTTACAATCGTATCGACCAATTTGTTCGTGTCCGATTTCGCCCAGCCAGAGAAGACACGTCCGCCGATTTCCAGCCCTTCTGAGGTATACCAGCGTACAAAGGTGTAAGCAGCTTCCTTATGCTTGGATTTAGCAGCTATCCCCATATAGGTTGGCTGAACAGGTGAGTAATGTTTGCTCTCACTATCCAGTCGAGGGATCGGCGCAAACGCGGTAACGAAAGTTGCTGGAATGGCATCCGTTCCACCCGATTCCGCAACCATCCAGTCACCCATCGGAAGCATCGCTGCTAAACCGTTAAAATACTGATTCCGGTAGGCAAGCTTCTGCGAAATAATATCCTCGTAAGGAGTAGCACTCTTATCTTCGTACATCATTTTCTTCATCATCTGCAGATTAGCCTTAAATTGCGGGTCCAGGGCATTGGAGGTTCCGTCAGATTTCAGGAAAGTATTATCCTCTGGTTTACTCATTAGCTGGAGCTGGAAATAATCCGGCCAATTATGCAGATATGCGCCAAAACGCTTCGTTGCACCCTCACCCTTAGTCAATTTCTTGGCATACTCTTCGAAATCCGCCCAAGTCCAGTCGGTCGGAACCGGCAGGCCCGCCTCATCTAGCATTTCTTTGTTAAGAAGCACGAACCAGCGCTGCATAGATGACGGTAACGCATAGACTTTGCCATTGACCGTAGTATCCACTAGATATTCATCGGAGAGCTTATACCCTTCTTTCTGAATATATTCGTCCATCGGTGCTAACACACCGATATCTGCACGCTGCGAATAGTTGGTATACGGCAATTCGACAATATCCAGCGGGTCACTTGCAGCGGCCATCAAATCCAGCTTCTGCATGGAGGCAACAGAGTCGCCTTTTTCATTTAGTAGATCCACTTCTACATGAATGTCGGGATGCGCCTTCTCAAACTCCGCAATAATCGTGCTCCACTTCGCTTTAGCTTCTGTCTGCCAGGTGCTCAGCTTCAGCGTAACCTTCTCTGCTGCAGGCTCCTTATTTCCACCAGTGTCAGGCGCATTTGTCGCTCCTGCATTATTTGTTTTCGCATTTCCACCGCATGCGGTGAGTGACAACGCCATTGATGAGATCATAAGCACGGATAATAATTTCTTTTTCATATAGACCCTCCTATAAATGTGTTGGGCATACCTCGTCTTACAGCTAGTGCTATGTAACTGCTTACAAGAACATCCTAACATGCAGGATAGATGAGGAAAGTTCTCATATTCTACCGAAGAGAAACTATTTTGACTTTTATTATCCTTTCACACCGCCGAGGGCAATCCCCTCAATAACCTGCTTCTGACCAAGAGCAAAAATAATCAGCAGCGGCAGTATTGCGGACACCGCACCAGCCATCATAAGGGAATAGACATCCCCGTATTGGTCCCCAAACAACCTAATACCTAACTGAATAGTAAACAGTTCTTTAGACTTCAAAAAAATGAGTGGATACTGATAGTCGTTCCAGGTCCAGATAAAACGTAGAATAGCATAAGTAGCAACAGCAGGACGGATCAGCGGAAAGGCAATTTGTAGAAACGAACGAAAATGACCTGCTCCATCTATCCGCGCGGATTCAAGATACTCGTTGTTTACCCCCATAAAAAATTGCTTGAGCATAAACGCACCAATAATACTAAAACTGTTAATTAAGATCAACCCTAAATGTGTATCAATCAGATTCAACCAGTTAAACAGCAGAAACTGCGGAACCAGCGAAGCCTGTGGAGGAACCATGTAAAGGGCCAATACAACTATAAACATTGCATCTCTACCCGGAAAACGCAGCTTGGAGAACCCGTAAGCCGCCAATGCGCATATCAGCACATTAATTATAGTCGTAGCCAACGTAATATAAATGGAATTTCCGTAATAACGAGCGAAATCACCGGACCAAACCTGTTTGTAATTTTCAATAAGATTCCACTGCTGAGGCAACCATTCTATTGGAAAATTAAACACATCTTTCTCCAGTTTAAAGGAAGTGGATAACATCCATAGAAAGGGTAAAAGAAATGCGATACCTAGCAGTCCCATTGCGATTGTCCAGATGGTTCTGGATAGAAGCTCTTTTCTCACTGTAATTTCTCCTTTCCGCCTTTAATAATTGACCCATTTTTTTTGCGCTAACATCTGCAGGGCTGTAATGATCAGGCAGATGAGGAACAGGACAAGTGCCATGCTAGAAGCATAACCCGTCTTCAATTGATTGAAGGCAGTGTCATACAGCTCATAGACAATAACGGTCGTGGAGTTAGCCGGTCCGCCCTGTGTCAGTACTTGTATGAGATCAAAGATTTTAAAGGAGCCGATGACCCCTGTAACCAGCAGGAAAAAGGTAGTTGGCGAAATGCAGGGAACCGTGATGTTGCGGAATTTCCGCCAGACATTGGCACCGTCAATATCAGCCGCTTCATAAAGATCCTTCGGAATACTCTGTAAACCCGCGATAAAAATAATAATGTTGTACCCGAGCTGAATCCAAATCTGGATCATCATCAGCGACGGCAGCGCATAATGGATATCAGCCAGCCATTTGGGTGGAGAATCCCATCCCAGCGACATCAGAAATTGATTGACAGGCCCTAGGGAAGGGTGAAACATAACCTGCCAAACCATAGCGATGGCAACTACACTGGAAATGTAGGGAAGGAAGTAAATCACTTTAAATAAATCCTTCAGGAAAACCTGTTTATCAATCAGGATAGCTAACAGCAGAGCAACGATGATCGTAACCGGTACTGTAATAATAAAGAGCAAATTGTTCAGCAAGCTTTTCATAAAGGCATCATCATGAAACAGCCTTATGAAATTATCGAAACCCGCGAACTTAATCCCCCCTAGACCAGCTACAAAGTTCCAGTTCGTGAAGCTTAATAATAGTGAACCCAGGACAGGGATCAAGGTCAAGATGATCAGCCCCAACATTAGTGGAGTGACGAATAAATACCCAGCGATCGCTTCGCGCGTATCCATTTTAAGATGAAATTTTCGTATCATAATTCTCCTCCTTTACTTATCCCTAATTGTAGAAAAAGTAAGCATTGATCATAAGAACTATAATTGTTCATTTTGGAACTAATTTTACCGATCCTTCGGTCATGAAACCTTCTAGATAACCAAGTATAAACACCTTTAGCGTCCTTATAAGGACGCCAAAGGTGTTTATACGAGAAATATAAGACATAAAGTATATTGTAAAACTTATACTTTTTTATATTTGCAAAAAAAGCGCGAGCCACGCTCCCGCCATCCACTATATTTCTATGCTTTTACGTAAAGCAAAGCTTTTGTTACACCGACGCAACCTCTACAATATCTTTTCCATCCCCACCCGTGCTTTTAAGCTTTTTACTAAAAATGATAAACAAGATGACACCCATCAAGCTCGTTATAACTTCTGTTATGGTCATTGACCAGATCACGCCATGAAGTCCAAAGACAGAATGTAACACGATAATCATAGGGATAAACAATACGCCTTGTGTGATGGCCATAATGTTAGTTGGTATCCCCTGTCCGGTCGCTTGAAAAACACTCATAAACAAACCTGTAAAACCATTAAATAAAGCAGAGATTAACATGGCTACCAAAATATAAGTTCCCATACTTAACACGGAAGGGTCATTAGAGAAGAAATGCAAGATCGTTCCTCTAAACAAAAACACTAGACCTACAAAGACAAATGCAATGCCTCCGATATAGGCAAAAGCATGTTTAATCGTTGATTTAAGTCTCGCCATATTTTGACTAGCAAAGTTAAATGCAAATAGTGGAATCAAACCTAAGAATAAGCCCATGGATAAAAATTCCGGAACTTGCACAATTCTTAAGGCTACACCAAATCCAGCAACCACATTCTCTCCATATTGAATCGCGAAGTTATTTAACAAAAGCGTGCTCACAATCACAAAACTAAATTGCAATAACTCCGATACTCCTATTTTGTATACTTCTAATTGATCTCGTACAGATATCTTGAAATGCTTCAAAAATCCCCTTAAATGCTCACTTTTCTTTTCTAAAAAATACACATAATAAATCGCGGAACCCACATTCGCTAAAACCATCGCCAACGCAGCACCTGCCACATGCCACTTCAGCACAAGAATAAAGAGTGGATCAAAAATTAAACTTAAAGCCGTACTGATGAAGATCCCGTACATCGATTCTTTGGAGGCACCTTCGGAACGGACTAGCTGTTCCAAGGCAAAATTAAGCACAATGGCGAATCCACCGGCGAAAAGAGTCAAAGCATAAGCCTTAGTAAAGGCTAGAGTAGCAGCATCTGCGCCTAGTAATCGCGTAATTGGATCCATCGCTAACATCGCTAGTAGAGCAATAAGAATACCCACTATAATGCTTCCATAAAAAGTGTATCCGGCAACCTTCTTCCCCTTCTCCGTATCCTTTTGCCCCGCTAGCCTTGTAATAAATGTTCCTCCACCAACGCCAAGCATATTCCCAAAGGCCATTAAGACTGTGAAAATGGGTAGACCCAGCGTAATGGCAGTCAGCATACTAGTATTGTGGAGTAACCCAATGAAATAAGCATTGATTACATTATAGATGGTACCTACAGACATCCCGATCATCATAGGAATGGATAAATGAGCTATTGCCTTCTTGATCGGCGCCGATTCTAAATAATATTGATTGGAGACTTCGGTTTCCATGATTAATCCTCCGAACGTTTATAGACTTGAATTAACTTTTTGTAGTAAAGACTTTAAGGTAGCTGTTTCTTCCGGACGTAGTGTTTTTGTAATGCTTGCTTCTACCTCAGAGAAAATCTCATTGAACTCCTCGACCAAAAGCGCACCCTTTTCCAAAACAAAAATACTCTTCTGCCGTTCATCATTCTCAGGTGTGACACGCTTGATATAGCCTTTCTTTTCTAACCCTTGAAGCATACTGGTGATACTCGCTCCTTTTCGATTAAAGACTTCCGCCAAATCCTTTTGGATCACACCTTTTTCTTGATGCTCAAAAATATAGCCAATCATGCGTCCTTGCTGAGAATTCAGCCCTAGCTCATTCAGCCTGGCATCAGCTGTACTTTTTAGTTTCATCCCGATCTCTCGAATCAAATTAGAAAATGGTGTGTTTTCAACGGGTTTTCTCATTGTTATTTCCTCCGCATTCGCATTAGTTAGAACTCTAAGTAACATCATTATCATAATAGTTAGAACCCTAACTGTCAAGGTTCTAACTAAATTAAAAAAACTCCTCTCCAGCACCCGTCGAGTAGACAGGTACTGAAATGGAGTGCTATAGATGATCCTTTATAGTTTCCTTATCGGTTCAATAACTTATAGATCATAACTGCTCCCTGCGCACGTGTTGCTTGGGCGCGAGGTGCAAAACTACCGTCGGTAAATCCTGTTAATATCTCTGCTTTTTGCATAGCACTGACTGCTGCCTTGGCGTACTCAGAGATGAGATTTCCATCGGTAAAATTCACTTCTCCACCCTCAAAATGAGTTCCTGCCAATTGGGCCGCTCTATAGGTCATCACCGAAATATCTTGTCTTGAAATCGGATCATGGATACCAAAACTGCCATCTGGCTTGCCTTCCACAATGCCGAGCACTTGTGCGGAACCAATATAGTCCGCATACCATGCGTCTGCCTTAACATCTGTGAAGCTGCTTGAGGTACGCTCTACCTTGAGGTTCAAGGTAAGCATTAGCATTTTCACAAACTCTGCACGTGTCACTGTAACATCAGGATTAAATCTGGACTCCTCTGTCCCCTTCACAATTTCTCTTGCTGCCAAGGCCTCGATACTCGCTTTTGCCCAAGCCAGCTTTTCGATATCTCTGAAGGATGACCCCGCATAAGCCGCAGCATAATAGCTGAAATGATTCGTTTCAAACACGATTGCCTTTGCTTGTGCATCATATCTGCTGTGTCGAATCACTTCCACATTTCCAGCATCATTAATGTAGTAGGCAACCATATTCTCGGGCTTCTCATCGTTGTTGATTGTATATGGCAAGGCCAGGGTTAGTCCGTGCTTCGCCTTAAAGATCTTAATCGTTGTTCCATCTACCTGAAACGTAAAGTCTAGTACAGGATTCGAACCAAACTTCTTCTGCATCGCGCCAGAAAGCTCAGAGGGATTTGCTAGTCGTACGGTCAGCGTAAGTTCTTTACCATGATCTCCAATAAGCTCCAATAACTGCTCTTTGGATAGCTTCACTGAAGCAAGACCTATATTCAGCGTAAGCTGTTTCAGATCACCTGTTGCAATGGAGCCTGCAATTTCTTTAGCTGGTAGTTTAACGGTTACTGTATTGAAAGGAAGTTCAGAAATCACCTGAATGGTTAAGTTTCCATCCACGATTGTTTTTACACCCTTCTGGAAATCAGCCTCAATTACTTTCACTACACTCATATTCGGCTGTAACGCCATTTCAATCAGCCCTGTCTTAATCGTCGAATTAGACGTTTGTGACCCCTTGTCATTGTCATGGATATTGTCATTCACAGCTGGTGGTGCGGTGATCACGGAAGCTGCAAAAACCTCTATTTCCTTCTTCAGGTCCACCAGCGCTTGATCTACTTGTATTTGAGAGATTTGATTATTGCTCGCAACGACCTGTGCTAGTTGGATCGCCTGATTTAATCTATCCACCGCAGCTTGCGAATATTGCCCTGGTACAGTCCCTACTACAGCTGCCGCTACCTTAGCTTGAGCAACATCTATTATTGAGATTAATGACGATTTATCTACAGACAATTTATTAATCCGTACCTGATATAGAGGTGCGGCAGACAGCTTCATTTCGCTTCCATCTAGATCGCTCACTAAAACATTCACTGGAGCTATAGAACTTGTAGTGTTCTCAGCAACAGGCTCCGTCTGGAAAAGTATTTTCAGTAAGTCACCTGTCTCCCTAGGAATAAAAGATGGGTCTGTGCTCGTTAGCTGAACCTTTACAATGCCAGATTCATCCGTTTGCGTATCAACGCTTACCCCATCGATCAAGGAATCCACTTGAACAAATTTCAAATGCGCTGGGTCATAATTGAAAGTCACTTCTTTCAGATATACACTTTCTCTTACACCCACCAGCTTAAACGTTAAATCTAAAGACTGGCCTCCTGTAACTTCTGCGGATCCCGTTAGAATTCCCAGCGGTTCTTTAGTAGCCTGTACTGTTAAGTTAAGCAAGGCGGCCTGATCTTCGAACTCTGCCTTAATCTCTGCGCTACCTGCTGAGATTGCTCTTATCAATCCCGTATTAGATACAGTTGCTACTTCTGAATTACTACTAGTAAACTTTGCTTCAGCGGTAACATCTACCGTTGTATTATCATTATAGTTAGCTATCAGCCTCATTTGTTGATCTGCTTCACCCAAATACATCGTAGATGGCCCAGTGATAGACAATGAGGTCAACGTCTTGTCGGTAGAGGGTTCAGCTGGAATACCATCTGTGGCATATTGTGCAAAAAACAAATCGTCAAAATAATATACCCCTGGATTCCATTCACCGAGTGAAATACTTGTAATCTTCGAGAAATCGAGTCCATTGCTCACTATTTTTCTCAGGTTTATTGACACCTTTGTCCATGTCCCGCCTATGCCCGCATTCTCTGTCCAGCCATCTGCGATGACACCATTCGCATCTTGCAAGACAACATTGACGGTGTTCCCCTTCTTACTCATATCCTTTACATAAAAGCTAAGATAATCATAACCGGTTGAATCAAAGAAACTTCCTTCTTGAGGCAGCAAGGTTACGTTACGATCTGACCGACCTGGATACCCACCTTCACCCGTAATTTCCATCCGTACACTCGATATCCCATTTGAATATGGTGGGTGTTCTTTCTCTATAGTTGTTGTAGTATTGCTGCCAGCGATCACAGCAGCTTCAGCGTTATCCTCCAAGTTCTGATACCATTTCGTAATTCCCATGGGATTAAGCACTGGCAATGGATCATTCTCATAGGTCGTAAGATAAAAATCATCCACATAATAAACACCGGGTTGACTGAGTTCAAGTCGAATCTCTTTAACAGAAAGGTTGTTGATTCCTTTAACAACAGAACCAAGTGGCAGGGTTAATCTCGACCAGCCATCCTTAACGGCTGTTTCGCGAGCTATCCCGCTCCAGGATTTCCCGTCCGTGTCGACTAGCGTAACGCCCACCGGAGGTACATTCCCTTGATCTGCTTTCATATACAAATTCAAATAATTAGCATACGTCAAGTCTTTGGAGAACATCCCATCTGCAGGTGCTACTGCCAAATAGGTAGAATCCGTTACGGTCCATTGAACAGATTTCATTCCATTCACATTCGCAGATTCTTTCGAAACCACAGCTTTGCCGTTAGGCCCAACGGAATAGAAATTCCCCGATTCAAAGTTCTGATAGAAATCACTTAGACCTACAGGTAGGGGCTCTACAGATTTGTTCGTATATCGACCATAACGTTCGGATAAAATATCCGTTAATTTTTTCTTGTCCTCCCGGTTCATATGCATCAGACCCATGGATTGAATATGTCCTCCATCATCGTCCACATTAGAGTACCAGTTGAAGGCTGTCCACCAAGCCGCTCCGCTGAATATACCGTTCGGATTCGGAGTGCCATCCTCATTTACCGTTGCTTTACTAGCGAAGGCATTAAAGGTTGAATTAAAGAATTGCACTTGTTTATCACCTTGCGCACCATCTGGACCGGACCAATAACCATACTCTGTAGCAAGAATCGGCTTATCCGGATACATCGCATGCAGATCTTCTATGGATTGTCTCGTTTCCATATCTGCATTTTCACCATAGAAAATCCCATAATACATCGTCATTCCGACGATATCGGCAACCGTATGGGTGTTATCGTCCTGCCCCATGTATTTGTTGGATACTGCAGATTGCGCAACTAATCTAGTCCCATCAATCTCATACGCAGTATCGTATAAATCTTGGATATAGTTAATTCGCGTTAAATTCCCGCCTGATTCATTTGTCGTTCCATCGAACCAAACCGAAGGTCTGTTATAGTTGCTGTAAATCATTTCACTGAACATTTGCTTAGCCATTCCAGTTTGTCTTGTACCGTTAAATCCATCATCGGAGAACCAGAAGGCCGGGATTTCCTGCCAAACGGCTAGTCCTAAACGATCCGTATACATATACGAATTGATATGACTCGGTAGATGGCCCGTTCGCACAAAGTTTGCGTTAAATTGATTCTTGATGATCGAGAAGTCCTTATAGAGTTCCTCATGTGTTAAGGAAGGTCCTTTATCAAAGCTGTCTTCGCTTCTACCCATACCTACTAAGAACGGTGCGGGCTTCCCATTAAGCATAATAATTGCGCCTTCTGTGCTCAATGTGCGAATCCCAAATTGCGAATAATAGGACTCAGACGTTCCGTCTGCCAACTTCTTTGTAACTTTTAAAACATACAGATTAGGTTCTGCTGGACTCCATAATTTCGGATTAGGTACCTGCAGCTTCAAATGAGCCAATCCAGCCGATTCAGCCTTGACTCTGACAGACTGTACTGTCGAAGCTACAGCAGCCCCACTGATCAGATCCTCGGCGAAATCACTGGATTGATTCGAATCCGTTAGCTTGGCCTCAAACACCTCATAAGTTAAATCTACATTAGCGTCTGATCCTACTCGTTTATTGTTTAGAATGGTCGAGATATCCAGATCCCCTTGTGCATTAAGCGGTTTAATATCACTTCTCACCACATACACTTCATCAGAGGCTTCCAGATAAATATCACGTAACACACCGGTATAGTTGAACCAGTCTGACTTCACATAAGGCAGGATTTCACCTTTACTGAAGAAGTCCCATTTCGGATTGTCTACCCGTACGGCAATTACATTATCCTCACCGTATTTTAATAACGAACTGACATCGAGTCCAAAAGGGGTATAACCGCCAGCATGGCCACCCGCATATACTCCATTCACCCACACGTCCGCAAAATAGTTAACGCCCAAAAAGGATAACTTCACATTTTGCCCGGCCCAAGATGCATCGGGTTCAACATGTTTTCGGTACCAGACTGCGCCTTGATAATCTTCAAAGGAGTCATTCTCAGTGACTTCCTTATCCGCTCCCGGCTTCATTCGGTCATTCTCAGGCATAGGTAACGTTTTGTTCCCCCAAGTGGAGTCGTCGTATTGCGCAGCGAAGCGATTCCCACTTTCAGCTTCGATAGCGGAGATGCCTGCGGCGTCTCTTGGCGCTGCCGATAATGCTGAATTCACAGTTACCCGCTGCTTACTCCATTCCCCGTTTAAAGACAGATAATCACGATCCTTCTGCTTTTCAAATGAAGCAAGAGGCACTCCATTCTGATAAGGAATTAAATCCGCTCCCACGGCCCTATAGACTAGCGTAGTAAATCCAAAACCTGGAACTTGAGCGGTGTCACTAGATGCAAAATAGAGTTCATCATAATAGTAGGTCCCTTTTTGAGTTGAGCCTAATTGGATACCGTTAATCTGTTTAGCATTGATTATGGATTTATCAAGATTCACCACCACACGCTTCCATTGATCCTTCAGCGTGAGTGTATCTATGGCTGGAGTCCAACTCTTCCCTCCCACATCTTTGAGGGTTACGTTAACCGGATTACCTCCGACAGCATCGTAAACATAAAAGATCAGGTATTCATAATTTGTAGCATCAAAATGTTCCCCAAAATTGTTCGAATCAGCAGGATCTAAAGATGCACCTAACAACTGCGGCGTAATGGTCACATGATGCGCAGATTGAGCTTGGCTACTTTCTGCAATGGTTACTTTGAGGCTGTTCTTTCCATATTCATTGGAAGATAACGTATCTACAGTGGCTGTAACTCCTGAGGCTTCCACGAACCCTTTTTTGTTCTCAAAGTTCTGGTACCACTCTATCTTTACCTCTGGTTTCTTACTAATAAAACCCGGTAAGATATCTTCCTTATTCATCGCAAAATACATATCGTCAATATAAAGTGTATGCTTGTCCCATTGGCCGATGGTAACTTTCGCCACCTTGCTTAAATCCAATTTACTTGCAGAATCAAAAGAACTAAACGGCACAATAATTTTTGTCCACTCTCCACTGACGGATTTATCGTCTGTCCAGAGATTTGTTGTCCGACCATTTGAATCCGTTAGCGTGAGCTCCATATTTCCACTTTTCTCAATATCCTTTATGTAATAAATTAAATATTTATAAGCACTTACATCCATAGAGGACCCGTTTCCAGGAATGATGTCAACATAGTTCTGCGTATTGTTTGGCCAGTCCCCCCCAGTCGTAGATACCATTTTCATGCTCGTATTGCCATTCTGGTTCGCAATGTGATCTCTATTTTTCTCAGCAGTTACCGTCGCTTTTGGACTTGAAAAACCATTGCCCAACTCGAAGTCTTGGTACAGCAGAGTATCTGAAGAAAGAGCTGTACTAACTGATGTATTGTCTTCTTGCGGCATAGCAGCAGCTTCAGCAGGCGTAGAGAAATAAACAAGATTCCCGGCTAAAATAGTAATAATCAAAAAGAGCAGCATACTTCGCTTTTTCACGTGATATCCTCCACATTCAATTTTGTAAACGATTGCAAAACTTAATTATTTAGAGTCATCTACTGATAACTCCATCACCACCTTTAGAAATTATAGAAACTCTATCTTTATATTTCATGAAATCGATTTCATAAAAAACTGAAAGTCATACCTTTCAAAAATGATACCGCAGCCAATGGTTAATCTCACTCTAAACTACGTCTTCTGAGGAATCCCTATCCCTCTCTAGTCTAAATAATAAGATGAAGATCACCTTGAAATCGTTTTCATGATAAATTATAATCATATTATAAATTGATTGTCAAATCATAATTCAGAAAGTGGAATCAAATGGATATTAAAATAAGCGATGTAGCGGCAAAAGCCGGTGTCTCCCCTGCTACAGTTTCCCGAGTCTTAAATGGTATCGTTCACGTCAATCCTGAAACAAAGGAAAAAGTACTTCGAGCGATCGATGAATTACACTACCATCCTAATGCTGCCGCCAAAAATTTACGTAGTCAAAAAACCTCAACGATTGGTATCATAGTTCCGGATATTAATTCGGCCTATTTTGCTCAGATCGTTAAAGGGATTGAGAACATGGCTTATGCCAGAAAGTATAAAGTGATTATTTGCGATGCTGAGAATTCAAAGGAAAAGGAACTGGAATATCTAACCTTTTTAACAGATCGAACGGTAGATGGCATGATCTTAAATACCACCCAACTTAGTGAAAAGGAAATTATTGATTTTGCTGAGAAGGGCTATAATATCGGGGTCATTGGTAAGCATATTGAGCATGATTTAGTTCCCTGCATCTATACAGATAATGTGAAAATTTCTAGAACCGTTATAAACCATTTGGTACAAAATGGCCATAAGGATATTGTGTATTTAAATGGATATCCCGATTCCACAGACAGTTATGAACGTCTAGATGGATATCTAAAAGGATTAAGCGAACACCAAATTCCCTTCCGGCCAGAGCTTATTGAGAATGGTAATTTCAATGAAGACAGCGGTTATGAGGCCATGACGCGTCTACTATTAAAAGGAATTTCTTTCACCGCTGTATATGCGGCCAATGATGAGATGGCGTTAGGTGTCTATAAAGCCTGCCGCGAAAAAAATCTGCGGATTCCTCAAGATATAGCAATCGTTGGTGTCGATAATAACCGAATTAGTAAATACCTGACGCCCACGCTGAGTTCAGTAAATCAGCCCATATATACAATGGGTGCGCTCCTAGTTGAGAAGTTTATTGATCAGATGAAGCAAAATGAATTTCAGGGTAATAGAGTCTTTAAATTGGATTCCGAGCTCATCATTCGTGAGTCTTCGGATTATGTTAGAAAGTAGAACAAAAACACCTCCAAAGATGGCCTCATGTTTAAGTCTAACGACATGATGCCATTCTCTTGAAGGTGTTCAGTAATTCATACCTCTTGTTACTTCACAAGCTCCTCTAAACTTCCGAATAATGCTTTTGACGATTTCAGCTTTGAAGCATTGCCGACCACCGTGAAATAATTTTGTTCCGTCACAGCCTTAAGTAAATCGGTGTACTGTCTGATATCTTCCGGTGTTGTCGACAAGATTTCATCCCGTTCTTGCTGCATCTCGGCCTCCATCACCTGTTCAAAATAATGTCTGTCCGCCCGCCGTCCCTGTGCACTGGGACTCAGCGGCTGATCCAGCATGGACAAGGTGCCGATAATTGCTTTGGTCATCTCGTCGGAATCTGCTTCATATCCCTCAACAAAGCGGTACGCCTGATCATAAACCTCCAGCGTCTCCTGCAAATTCGGATCACGGTAGGAAGTGAACATCATCATCCCATCTCTGCGCAGAACCAGGTTCCCGCCATACGCACCACCCTTCACACGCACGGCATTCCACAGATAGGTAAGACTCATGATTTTCTTGAGCACCTGCATTTTCCCTGAATATGTGAATCCTAGTTTAGTAAAGTCGTATCCCTTAACCACATATTGCACCTGGCTGGAAGACATGAATCCTTCATTGTCCGCATGTCCCTGCGCCGTAATCTTAGGCCTATTTACTACTGGCCGATCCTGGATACCCAGCTTCGCTGCATTAGCGACGAATTCTTCATACAAGTCAGGTGTTCCCGTCACGCTGATGATCAGATTGTTTTTATTGAACAAATCCCCACAAATGTCCTTCAGTATGTCTGCTACTTGAGCTCCCTGCTGATCGAACGTCTCGGCAAGCTCCCGTATAAAGCGGTAATAAGTAACGCCGCCCTGTTGTTCCTGATATGCTCCCATATCCGAGAAATAGGACATCAGGCGGCTGGCCGCAATCTCATTCCCTCTTTGATTCAGAATCGATTCCATCTGCGAGGCTTCCCGGCGGACGATTTCCTGCAGCTTAGTCAGATTGTCGAGCGCACTTGTATAGAGTATCTCTCGCAGTAGGTCCAGTGATTCACCAATATGCCCCGCCATCACCTTCACCAGCGCAGAGAATTTAGGCTGATAACCCGCCCCCGCAGCTTTTGCAGCGCCAAACAGCTCATTTCTGAAAGTTATGCCCCCGGTTTTGATCCCGATTTCACTGGTGAGCTCTTTAATAGCGTAAGAGGCAGTCTCCATTTGGCCCAATACCTCTGCCAATAGCACCAAATAAGGAATTCGTTCAGGAGCTATAGCACCCGTATCCCAATAAAACTTGCAGTAGGCAATCTTATGGGTAGCTACCTCATGGTGGATCACCTTTATGTCCTCATGGGTTTGTTCATGGGTCGGCACCTGAGGTTCTACGCTGCGGTTAATATCCTGTAAAGACAAGCTTGGTAGCTTCTGTAAATCTTCGGCTGCATCCGCACGACTCTGCCGCGCCAGAAGATGCTGTGTACTCTGAACAAGCTGCTCCAACTGATCTGGTTGCAGTGACGCTTTGTATTCACTCAACCGATGCTGAGTGGATGCTTCCTTTTCCGCTGCGATCGTCTTGGACGGGTTCAGTACCACCACACTGCAATGATCACTGTTCAGCAAATAGTCCTCAATCAGCTTCTCAAAATAACGGTCCGCAAGCTTTTCCCGAATGGCCGTGAGCACCTCTTCATAGCACATGTGAGTAGTCGGCTGACCGTCATAGAGCCAGGACTTCATCACTTCGATATTGTAAGTAAGCCCCTTCGGATACTGGTTAAAGTCCGCTTCCCGCAGTTCAAATTCCTTACTGTTGACCGCTGCCAGCACCAGCTTCTCATCTAGTCCGTCCTCCGCCAAACGCTTTAATGTAGTCTTCACCAGCTCCACGAAGGCATCTTTGGAGGAAGCATTGGAATGCGTCAGCGTAATACCAAGCAGCGGTTGAACCATACTGTCGGAATAAAAAGCAAACGCGTCTTTGCCCAGTCCGCTTTCGAGCAAGGCTTGCTTGAGCGGAGCTGCGTTGCTGTCCATCAGCATGCTTTTTAAAATATCAAAGGAGAGGTTCAGCTCCCGATCTGTAGACTCTCCAATCACATAATTTAGACTCAAATAAGTTTTGTCTGTGGCTGCTTCTGCTTCCAGAATCGGATAATCTGCTACCAGCTCCGTCATTCCAATGGGCTGTTGTAGGGGAATGGAAGTATCGAAGCTGTTATGTTCATAATGACTGAGATATTCCTGGTCTATAAATTGCAGCTTTTCTTCAATATTAACGTCTCCGTAGAGATAAAAATAACTGTTGGACGGATGATAATAATTGCTGTGCGCTCTAAGAAACTGCTCATACGTTAGCGCAGGAATCTCCTGTGGATCTCCACCTGAGGAATGGCGGTAAATCGTATCCAGATATAATGATTTTTTGATTCGGTCCATCAAAACCGTAGTCGGCGAGGAATATGAACCCTTCATCTCGTTATAAACCACGCCTTTATAGATTAACTCATCTTCGGAATGCTGAAGCTCGTAATGCCAGCCTTCTTGCTCAAAAATTTCTTGTTGCTTATAAATATTCGGTTGAAAAACACTATCCAGATAAACCTCCACCAAATTGGAGAAGTCCTGATCGTTCCGGCTCGCTACTGGATACATCGTCTTATCCCCAAACGTAAATGCGTTCAGGAACGTCTGCATTGAACCTTTCAGTAGTTCTACAAAAGGTTCCTTGACCGGATATTTCTCTGAACCACATAATACGGAATGCTCCAAAATATGAAAGACCCCCGTACTATCTTCAGGCGGGGTCCTGAAGCTTATGCTAAATACCTTGTTGTCATCCTGATTCTGCACGAACAGCAGCCTGGCGCCGCTCTTCAGATGCTCCAGCGTGAATACGTTGGATTCGTTCTCCCGGATAAATTCCTCATTAACGACCTGAAATCCATAATAAGTGTTCCCTGTGATCAAACGGCTCATAGATTTCCCTCCTCTGTTTAGGGATATGATAACTCTACATGAGCTTATCATATCCCTGGGCGATTATTCCATCAGAAGAAGATCTCCGGGATTAATTTCTGGTTCACATAAAACAAGACCACGCCAGTAATAATCCCTGACAAAGCCTTGTTTTATTTCAAGTGATCTTTTAATATTGCTCCTAGTTCAGCAGTGTATTTCGTCAACCTTAAGCTTATCTCTGTACGCATAACATCTCGGGTTAATCCAAAGCGTTCCTGATATCCCCGGCAAAAGATTTTGTAATACACCAAGAATTCCTCCTGTTCATCTGCCAGCACCCTGATATTCCGCTGTTTCAGCTCTTTTTGCAGCCGATAAGTATCCTGCATGATCCGGCGTTGAATGGCTTGCCCAGCCATCAAATAGGCGCGTTTAAGAATGTTGCTGGAGGGCTCGATCTCTTTCAAGCTCTTGCTAACCATGGTATCTATATAGGGAAGCAAAATGAGATCTCGAACCATCGTACGCTCCTCCATAGTTATCATTTTATCTGGGTTCACACGCTGCTGTTCCTCGTACTGCTCAACATGTTCGGTCATGATCATTTTCGTTTTCCAGCGCTCATTACCCTCAAGTTTACTCATTTATAGTGACCTCCAATCTGTTCAGCTCTTTCTAAGGCAACACCGGATTCCAGCATAGATGAAGCTCTGATTAGAGCTTTACTGCCATAACGGGCTTTTATTTGATCGATTGCACGTTCTTTGTTGTAAGCCCGAACCCTGTCATCAAAGAGTGTAAGTTGGATGACGCTATCATCTGATAGGTTAGACAAGGAAATCGCTAATCGACCTACGGGAAGGCCAGACCAGTTGTCTGCAAATAATTTTTGCGCAGCAGCAGCTACTTCGTGTGTTAGTGATGTCGGTTCGGGCAATGTCATCTGACGCTCGTAAGCGTTTGAACGCTCTCCGTCCGTCTCTAAAACTGAAATAGAAACTACCGATCCCATATAACCATACCGCCGGGCTCGCTGGCATACTTCAATGACGAGTTCAAGCAGCACAACCTCAATATCTGTATGCCGGGTGTATAAATTCCAGCGAAGAGCCTTGCCGTGTCCCACAGATTTGATCTGATGGCGCATTCCTGTGACCACTGGACTAGGATCCAGCCCGCGCGCAGTTTGCCAATAATATTCCGCTTGAATATCACTTTGCTTACCCATGGTGGTTCGCATTCGTTGCTTAAACTCTGACAGTTCCATTCGCGCAATGTCTCCAATTGTGGATATACCCATACGCCAAAAATTCTTGGTCATTCTAGACGCTACCATAAACATATCCTGCACCGGAAGTTTCCAAAGGGTCGTCTCTAATTGGTCAAAAGAAAGTTCATATATCCCATCCTTCATCTTCTTGGCGTAGTTATCTGTCGCCATCTTTGCCATAACCTTAGTAGATCCAATACCTACCCGTGTCCAGACTCCCGTCGAAAGTAATACATGGTGCTGAATTTTATGAATCATGTCCTGCAGCGATCCTCCGAAATACGCAAGGGATCCTGTGACATCCAGAAACTGCTCATCGATACTGTAGGGTTCTACCAGATCGGTATATGTTCGGTAAATCTCTGATATCAAGAGTGATACTTTAATGTAAGTCCCCATGCGGGGCCTTATTACGATTAGCTCCGGGCATTTTGCTAAAGCTTCACCTACACGCGAGGCCGTTGTTACCCCCTTCGCTTTTGCAAGCGGGCAGGCTGCCAGCACAATCCCGTTCATTCTTGTTGGATCCCCTACTGCAACAGGTTTATCTCGAAATTCAGGGTGGGCAGCTTTCTCCACAGAGGCGTAAAATGCCTGGCAATCAGACAGTAGAATGACGCGATTCTTAGGCATGACGTTGTTCCTGCACGGGTTGCCATGAAAGAATATTTGCTGCCAAGAACATGCGGGGCGTCCCTGTAGTCAGACAGCTTGCTCGTATGCGGCCGTCACGGATACTGTGTATTTCAATTTTTCGCTGGCTGATATTTCTCGCTTTATCCAGATATATAATTTCAATTATTTGGCCGATGCTGATTTGCATGCGATCGCCTCCATAAAAATAAGAACACTTGTTTGTATTATATGCGTAATCGGGAATTTTAAGCAACAAAAAAGGTGAGGTAATTTCCCCCACCACACCAGCTCTTATTTTTTAGAGCTGAGGCTTGCGTATTCAACAGAGATTGAACAGAGAACGAAAAAAGCTTACACTTTGATAGAGTAAACAACAGTAGTAAATTATTGATCTGTTCTCAAAAGCTTTTTTTAGAAAGGAAAGTTGCTAATGTACCGTTCCTCCTACACCTTTCGCTCGGAAGAAGAAGCTTCCATGCTTCTGTTTGATTCTATCGGCTGGGAACTACTCGATTCACCTGCCTATTCATTCAACGGCCAGAACCGGACGGAGAGAAGTTGTGTTATTTTTCAATACACATTATCGGGAGAAGGTAGAATTGAAATAGATGGGGTTGTTCATCGGTTAACGAAGGGCAAAGCTTTTTTAGTGACTGTCCCCAGCATACACAGGTACTATTATCCGGAAGAAGGCACCGAGCCTTGGGAAGTTTTATGGCTCAATCTACGGGGGCCTTTAGCGATTTCACTTTGGAACCAGCTCGCTGCTCATTGCGGTCCCATTGTAGAACTCCCTCAGGAATCGGTTTCAATAGATTTATTGTGGAATACATTCAAGGACATTCAGGTTCATGAAGAAAGAGATTTGCATCTTTTAACGGGAAAAGTCTTTCAGTGGATCTTGTCCATGGAGAAATACCTTAGGAAACCAAATTTATTAACTACCTATATAAAAAATGACAAGCTTCACGCCGCAATTCAATTCATGAAGGATAATCTGCATAATAATAATCTAAGCTTAGACGATGTTGCCGCTCATATTGGCGTTTCCAAGCATCATCTTTGCAGACTATTTCAAAAAAACATCAATCTTTCACCCTTTGAGTATTTAAAAAGACGGAGGATTGAGTTAGCAGCTTCTAAACTTAAAACAACAGATTTGAGTATCAACCAGATTGCGACGGAAACCGGATTTGATAATGCCAGCTATTTCGGAAAGGTTTTCCGGTCCTATTTTGGGGTCAACCCTTCGACTTACCGCGAACAGGATCTAGCGTTCCTCACCAAACATGTATTTTTCGAAAATTAATTCATATAAAAAAGGAGCAAACCCGTGGCTTGCTCCTCTTTTTATTAAACCTCTTTGAGTACAAATAGCAAACTTTTGAAATCGCCCTCAAGCTGTGGAAGAGTGAGTCCGAAGTGCATCAGCTCATCCCCTCTATACACTTCACCATTAAACTCAAGTTTGTAATTCTTAGCGGGGTCGAGTCCTTTCAACCGCAATCTGCGGAGAGGAGCATTAGGCTCAGCCAGAACTCTGAAATATGTGGCAAAAGCTTCTTTTTTATCCTCCGAAACAAACATCCACGCCGTCTGATTGCCTTCAAATGGACTAAGCAGTCGATAGAAATCTCCGAATTGAATCAGCATTCTCAGTTCTTTGTACTCAGAAACCTGCTTACGGATATCTTCGCGTTCAGCTTCAGTGAGCTTGGTCATATCTAGTTCGTAGCCGAAGTTACCAGACATCGCAACATGACCTCGTGTTTCCAATGGGGTGATACGGTGCACCTGATGGTTAGGAACAGCCGATACGTGAGCACACATAGAGCTTGCAGGGTACACCATGCTTGTTCCATATTGGATCTTCAATCTTTCAATCGCATCCGAGTCATCACTGGTCCAGGTCTGTGGCATATAGTACAGCATTCCTGGATCATATCGTCCGCCACCGCCAGAGCAGCTTTCGAACAGAATATGAGGGAAACGGGTGACGATACGTTCCAGCACATCATAAAGTCCAAGAATATAACGGTGAGCTGTTTCGCGTTGACGTTCTGCAGGAAGAAGAGCAGATCCAATCTCCGTCATATTCCGGTTCATATCCCATTTCACATAAGTAATCGGAGCCGATGACAGCACAGAGCTAACCGAATCCACAATATAATCACATACATCCTTACGGGATAAATCCAGTACAAGCTGCTGGCGGGCTAACGTTCTTTTGTGACCTGGTACATGAAGACACCAGTCCGGATGCTCACGATAAAGATCGCTTTCTGGCGATACCATTTCCGGTTCGAACCATAATCCGAATTCCATGCCCATTGCCGTAATGTCTTCCCCGAGTTTTCCGAGACCTTCCGGAAGCTTGTTGCGATCCTCTACCCAATCTCCGAGGGAGCTATCATCATTGTCTCGTTTCCCAAACCACCCGTCATCTAAGACAAACAGTTCAAGGCCAAGGTCTTTGCCTGCTTGAGCAATTTCTTTGATTTTATCTGCGTTGAAATTAAAATAGGTCGCTTCCCAGTTGTTGATGAGAATAGGGCGCTTCCGATCACGGAATTCACCTCTGCATAACCGGGTCCGATACAGACGGTGGTATGTTCTTGATAATCCACCAAGTCCTTGACTGGATCTTACCAGCACTGCTTCAGGAGCCTGGAAAGATTCTCCCGGTTCAAGCAACCATTGAAAATTAAACGGTTGAATGCCGATGCCCACTCTGGAAATCCCGTATGGATCCACTTCCGCTTGCGCAAGAAAGCTTCCACTGTACACAAGGCTGAACCCGTATACTTCACCATGATCCTCTGTTGCATCTTTTGCAAGCAAGGCCATAAACGGATTCTGCGTGGAACTACTGGCACCGCGTTTACTGTCAATTCGGTGGATACCAGGTACAAGTGGTCTTTTATAGATATGGCGTTCTCTCGTCCAAGTCCCAGATAATTGCAACATGTCATATTCCGAATCATGGAAATCAACATTTGCGCTTAATACACGTTTCAGTACTACATTATCCTTACCCTGATTCTCAATTCGCACGGAACGTGTGATTACATCCTGATCATTAAATACAGTGTAGCTTAATACAGCAATCAATCCCGTTTTGTCATCCTGAAGATACAGTTCCAGTGTCTCTGCTTCTGCTTCGCTTTCAACATAGGTGGATGGCAAACCCTTTAATGCAGGTTTTCCTTTATTAATCTTATGGCTCTTATACAGGAAATTTGTAACGCTCGTACCATCTACTAAATGAACCTCAAGCGCGGGTTCACGGAAATCGCCGTTTCCATAAGACGGAAATTCACTTGGAAGGGTGTCGAGGGAGATTTTTTTATCCTCCATCGTGTAGGTCGGGCTAAAGGAGCAACGTTCCACCAAATTCAGCGCTTGCACTATTCCCTCTAATTTAGGACCCCAATAAACATGCGCTGGAAGCTCACCTCTGACGAGTTCAATAATGTAGCTGGATTGCTCAGACTGTAAATGAAATACCTTGCGGCTGTCATCATAATAAATACTCATAATATCCTCCTACTCTTCTTTTCAGATCTTGCTGTTTGAAGTCTATTTTAAAGATAATTGGAAGGGGATACAATCTGAATATCTATACCTTCATTAGTAAAATATTGATCTATAAAAAATTCAATTTCATGTTATTAAGCTTTGCAAAACAATAAATGATTATTAGCGGCTATAGTAAAAAAAATACATAAAAAAAGAGGCCCAAGTTAAGGGCCTACTTCCTGTGAATCCTCCTATTTAAATATCAAATACGGAGTGTACAGTAAGCTGTGCACGAAGTTCCTCCACCGTAGCTGGCTTGTCGAGATCTTTTTTAGCGATGGTAATACTCCTAGTTGTACCACCCGACATATCAAAATAGTTGTCGCTGAAGATGGCATCTCTTTCCTTGAAGTCTAAGCCGACGAAACGAGCATAGGTCTTGGCCTTCACAGTAATTATGAATTGTTCTTCTTCCTCGGTAAGCACCGCATCAAGCTCAGGGTCAACGAAGCTAAAATGCTTCGGCTTAACAAACAGGACCGTTCCGCCGCTCTTCCTCTCCCCGTCTACCTCAAAAGCGTATTCCAGATAAGTCTCACGTTTCTTCCCTTTCGTATCCAATATGTGACCGAAATCAAGCTGTTCGAACTCAGCAGTACTTAATGCGGCAATCTCCACTGGCTTTGTGCCTTCCAGTAAGACCTCAGATGTCGCAGTGAGCAGTCTCCAACTCAGTTCACCAATAACTTGTTCTCTGCTTTCGTTAGAGACATGAAGGGAGACCTTCGTTCCTTCCTCATGGGCAGAAACAAGGATCGGCGCGAAGAAGTGTTTAGCCGCATAATGCATAGCCTTCCACCGGCCATAATAGTCGATACTGGACCAAGAAGCTACCGGCCAGCAGTCGTTCAACTGCCAATACAATGCACCCATACAGCGACCTCTATGTCTGCGCCAGTGCTCAACGCCGCAGCGCATCCCTTCTGCCTGAATCAGCTGCGAGGCATATAGCACAGACTCGAAATCTTTCGGATATTTGTAGGTCTCTCCGATATAGTAGAGAATTTTCTCATTCCCGGTATTGTTCTTCTGATGAGACTCCATAACATAAGAGAAGATATTACGATCCTCCGGCAACGTGAACGTTTCGATGGTCTTCAAGCCCGGAAAGGACTGTAGCCCGAATTCAGACATATAGCGCGGATATAGCTTCCGGTAATCAGTAAATGGCTCCTTCCCATGCCAGACACCCCAGTAATGCATATCTCCGTAATTCTCGTCATTCGGCTTATCAAAGCTGCCCTTGGAGGATGGTGAAGCCCGCCAGTAGAAGGTATTTGGATCAATTTGTTTAGCGATTGCCGGTAGAAGCACCTCGTATTGCTTAATATAATCCGCCTTAAGCTGTAGAGAGTACTGCTTCTCCCAGTTCCATTCGTCCCAAGCCATCTCCTGCTCATTGTTTCCGCACCACAAGCCTAACGAAGCATGATGGCGAAGACGTTTCATGTTATCAATGGTCTCTTTCGTGATATTCTCCTCGAAAGCCTCGGTCAAGGCATAGATGCCGCACGCATAGAGATGATCCTGCCAGACGATAAGACCATATTCATCGCAGAGATCATAGAAATAATCATCCGGGTAATATCCGCCACCCCATACACGAATCGTATTGAAATTGGCAGCCACACAGCTTTGAAGCAAGCGATCTGTACGCTCCCTAGTCACACGCGGCAGAAGATTGTCCTCCAGAATATAGTCAGCACCTGTAGAGAAAATAAGCACACCGTTAACTTCAAATGCAAATGATTCTCCCCACTGGTCTTCTTCCTGCTTCACCGTAATGGTTCTGAGTCCAATCCGCAGTTCTCTGCGATCTAACTCCTGCGCCTTTTCCTCAAGTACAACCTCTACATTGTACAGCGGCTGAGCACCGAGATTATTCGGCCACCACAGCTCTGGCTCGGTAATTTCCAGTGTAATATGATGATCTGTTCCAATAGTCTCAATTACACGTTGCTCCCGAATTTGACCCGCTGGTGAATGAACTTTAACCACAATCTCCCGATCAGCCTCCAGCCAGCTCGCTGTCCTAACTCGAACATCCAGCGTGACCTTATCCTTCTCATGAAATTGTGTAATATAAACATCCTCAAGGCGGGCGCTGTTATAACCCTGAATAGAGAGACTCCGCCAGATTCCCAGATCAGGCAGCTTCGGACCCCAATCCCAGCCAAACATGGAGTGCGCTTTGCGCAGATGAGATATCCCCTCTACCGCATCAGCACATCCACTAAGCGGCAACTCCGCTTGCTTCCTGAGGGTAAACTCTACGGGGGAGCGGAAAATAGCATGAATGATATTCTCACCGGGTATCAATACAGACTTAATATCCACTTCATAGGTCCGGTGCATATTGTCACTATTCAGAATATTCGTTCCATTCAGGTAAAGCTCACAAAGCGTATCCAGCCCTTCACACAGCAGAAAGATGTGGTCATGCTCTAGCACTCCCGCCTCCAGCTGAAAGGTACGCTGATATTCGTAATCATAATTGGACAGTTCCAGAACCTCATGCTCCTGCTCGCGGTAGAACGGATCTGGCATTGCTCCGGCGTTCAACATATCATGGTAGACAGAGCCTGGTACACTGGCTTCCAGCCAATTTGGTTCATCAAGCCGTTTCATTTTCCATTTTCCATTTAGATCGATAAGTTGCATATTTTCGCCTCCACAGATGTGCTATTTTGACTTCTTGTATTAAAATCTTAACAGAAATATGTATACATTTCTTCTATTGTGTTCGCAAAAATAGTGTGCTATTTTAACATCATCAAACGCTGGAGGAAGAGCATGATCAAATACACCGAGGCAAGCCACATCAACCCCGAATTGCTAGCTGATCCCTTCTGGGTAGAATCTCTGAGTCAGGTATCCCCAGAACATACGCATGATTTTTATGAATTTTTTATACTCACTGAAGGCCGATGCCGGCATATTGTCAACGGGGCTACCCAGCTTCTTCAATCTGGCTGCCTCGTCTTCATCCGGCCCGATGATACTCATCACTATGAAGCTGACGGGGATAACGATTGCCGCTTTCTCAATATTCCCTGCCGAAAAAGCCTCATTAATGATGCCTTTAGTTACCTGAATGAAGAAGAATTCCTGCACGGGCTATTAAATACTCCGCTTCCTAGAATCGCCATGCTATCTCAACTGGAGATGGATGATTTCATTCGTGCTTTTGACCGTATCCGAATGCTCTCTACCTTAGACAAAGTAAAGTCCAGGATTTATCTGAAAGGAATACTCGTAGATACACTTACCCAGCATTTTTTCTCTCCAGAAACCATCGAGCAGCCTGAATTCCCATTGTGGCTCGAACATGCCGTTTCCAAGATGCATCTAAAAGAAAACCTGAACAAAGGTCTTCATACCCTGTACGAGTTGTCGGGCAGAAGTGCCGGTCATGTCAACCGGGCCTTCCGCCAGTATTTGAACCAGACACCGACAGAATATATCAATCAACTTAGGCTCAACGTGGCACGTAATCTATTACTTACTACTGAACTGCGTGTGGTCGAAATCGCCCTGGAATCCGGCTTTGAGAATGTCAGCCATTTCTATCATCAATTCAAAAAGTACTATCACCAGGCCCCGCTAGATTTCCGCAAAAATACGCATGCCATAACAAAAGGCTCCCCCTCTGCCTGAATGCAGAGAGGAAGCCCTTACATTAATTATTTTGAATTCCACAATTCCATACGTTCTGCGTACTTCTGGTTAATAATTTCTTCTACTTTCTCATCCCCAGCCTTTTTCATATCCGCAAGCATCTTGTCAAATACGGAATTAGCTTCGGCTTCCGATGGAGCAATGATCACTCTCGTAATGCTTTGATCCATAATATCTTTTACCTTCTGTGCAGTCAGGGCTTCAGGTGTTCCCCCGTCAGGGGTCAGGTTGTCATATTCCGCTGTATCCCATACGGAGTCCCCAAGACTCTTGATCGCCAACTGATCTACTTCACTGCGTTGATATTTAACCGCCATATCGTAAGGCTGTTCATTGGCATCCAGACCATTTTTAATAAACCATAACCATTTGCGGACACCGCTTTTCTTCACTGTGTCATCCCAATTTTCCTTGAAGCTATCCAAGATTGCAGGGTCTGGTTGTCTCTTGCCATCCACCATGGTGTATTGAACGCCTTCTTGACCCCACAGCAGTAAATGCTGCCCTTCATCACTCGCCAAGAAATTGAACAGCTTCATTGTTTCTTCAGGGTGCTTGTTATTCTTAGTGATAGCGATGGCATCCCATCCCAGTGAGCTTCTTGGTCCAGATGTCGTTTGGGTAGGGTCTGTGCCTGGTGCCACAACCTTATAAGGGAAGAATTGATTATCTTCGCCGCCATCCTTCTTCAAAGTACCATTCGCGTTACCTGGGTCCCAATATGCGCCTGGAGTAGAGAATACTGCGCCGGTAGCCAGCTTTTGAATCCAGGTTTGTGTTTTACTAATGGCAAATTCCTTTTCGATCAGACCTTCTCTGTATAATTTGTTCACATAGAGCAGCATTTCACGATACTTAGGATCCTTAACATCATATTGCAATTTCCCATTATTATCGTAGTAGGTTTTCAGCCCCCACATGCCCTTGAACGTTCCAAGGTTGGCTCCCATATTCTCACCGTTCATGGTCATTGGAACAGATTCTTTTCCATCAATCGTCTTATTTTTCGCTTTAAAATCCTTCAAAATTGCTTCTAATTCATCTGTTGTGAGCGGTGCTCTGCCATCTGCTTTGTCCGGAGCCAGACCTGCAAGCAGATTTTTTCTCATCAGCATCCCAAAGACTGGGTCACTATCTAATCCATACCAGTTAGCCAAGTAATAGTTCTTTCCGTCTTTATAACGCGTCTTGGTCAGTGTGTCGCCATACATTTCCTTGATATCAGGACCATTCTTCTCAATCAACTCATCGAGTGGAATGAAGGCACCGCTTGTGATGTATTTATCAAGTGAAGCATCCCCGCGGCTCATCACGACCACATCTGGATAGTCGCCGCTGGCAAGCATCAAGCTTAGCTTCTCTGTCGGATTTCCTGTTGGCTGCTGAATGGAGATCTCAATGCCAGTCTTTTTAGTGATTTCTTGGGCGACAGCATCAGTAAAAGGCTCTCCCTTAGTATTTGAATCAAACCATGTAAGTGTAATCGGCTCTTGTTTTGTATTGTCTCCAGCCGCTTTGTTTGTATTGTCTGTTCCATCATTAGAGCCACAGCCCGCTAATAGACCCACAGATAATGCAGCTGTCATACTTACGCTCAACAATTTGTTTTTCTTTATCATAGACACCCTAATTCCTCCCATTAATTAAGTTACGTCACAAGTCTATCAAGCAACCAAGCAAGTCTGTCCGCTCACCCCCCTTCAGGGCCGCCAGCTGGACAACTCCTCTCCGGCTGGCGTTCGGTTATTTAACCATATTAACTCTTAACAGCTCCCAAAGTCATACCCTTAACAAAATACTTTTGCAGGAACGGATACACTAGAACGATAGGCAATGTTGCAACCATCGTCGCTGCCATCCGGATCGTATCGCTTGAAACCGCATTTCGCTTGGCGGAGTTTGCCAGCATTTGCGATTGCGATACCATACCTCCGGTCTGGAATTGACTCAGTATTTTGACGAGTACAGCTTGCAAGGTCTTCAGGTCTGAGCTGTAAGTAAAGGCATAAGAGTCAAACCACGAGTTCCAATGTGATATTGCCTGAAAGAGGCCCACTGTCGCGAGTACTGGTGTTGTTAACGGCAGCACAATCCGGAAGAAAATCATTAAGTCGTTCGCTCCATCTACTTTCGCTGACTCCTCAATCTCACCAGGCAATCCCTCCATAAAGGTACGGACAATAATCATATAGAAGACATTCATCAAGCCTGGCAGAATAAAAACGGAGAAAGTGTCGATCATATTCAGGGCTTTAAGCACCATGTAATAAGGAATCAAACCGCCTCCGAAATACATCGTAAAGACGAAGTAAAGGTTCCAGCCCTTGCGTCCCATCAAATTCCGCCGGCTTAGCGGATAAGCAAGCATCGTAATCACAAGAACCGACAGTGGTGCACCAATTACGGTCCGTTTAACCGTTACCCATATCCCATTCATAATTTCGGTATCTTTCAAAATTTGTTTATAGCTATCAAAGGTGATATCTCTTGGCCAAAAGTAGACGCCACCACGAACAGTATCCTCAGCAGCATTTAATGAAAGCACGAGAATATTCCAAAAAGGTAAGAAGGTAACTAGCAATACAAGAATAAGAATCAAATATACAAAACACTTAAAGATATGATCTCCGTATCTGTTCAAAAACATCTCAAGCGCTCCTCTCCATTTTGTTATTTAGAACAACGCTTGGTCGTTCACTTTTCTAGAAATTCGATTCACGATTACAACAAGAATGAAGGCAATAACGGATTTGAATACCCCCACGGCAGCCCCGTATGAGAACATGCTGTTTTGCAGCCCGTATTTGTATGCATAAATATCGATAACTTCCGAGTACTCAAGCACAGTGTTATTTTGCAACAGATATTGTTGTTCAAAGCCGGCATTCAAAATACCTCCGACTGCAAGAATCGCCAATATCACGATAGTTGGACGTAAAGCAGGGAGCGTAATATTCCACATTTGCTTGAATCGGCTAGCTCCATCTACTCTTGCGGCTTCGTAAAGCTCCGGATTAATAGCGGATATTGCAGCAAGGTACATAATGGCGCTAAAACCCATTTCTTTCCACATATTAGATAAGGCGATAATCCACCAGAATAAAGGTCCGTTTTGTAGAAAAGCTACTGGTTCGTCCACAATCCCGAGCGTTACTAGAAGATTGTTGAACATCCCATCGGAAGCTAGCAGTGTAATTACAATGTTAGCGGCGATAACCCATGAGATAAAATGCGGAAGATAAGAAACCGTCTGCGTAAAGCGTTTGAAAAATCCCTGTTTTGCTTCATTCAGCACAAGCGCGAGTATGATCGGCGCCGGAAATCCGAATAACAAGGTCAAGAGGCTTGTCGCAAGCGTATTACGCATTACACGGTAGAAGTCTCCTGTGGTAAAGAAATATTCAAACCACTTAAAGCCCACAAAGTCGGCATGGAAAAATTGTTGAAAAAATGTTCCTCCACCCGGTTGATAGTTTGTAAATGCCATATACATACCAAACATAGGTCCATAGGAAAATAGCAATGTCGCAATTATGGCAGGGAGCATTAGCAAAAATAACCATTTCTGCTCTTTTAATCTGTACCAAAAATTATTGCCCCTGACTGTTTTGATAGCGCTTGCTTTATGCATCAAATACCCTCCCTTTTTATTTCGTGCAGCATGCCCTGCTACATCTCGATTCAGCTTCTCTCCTATTTATCTTAAGTCCGTATAGAACTCCTTTCTATACTTCAATCCTCCGAAAGATAGCGCTTTTTAAAGGAGTTTCGGTACATTCGAGCATTGGATTTCGATATTCAGTCTGATATGATAAACTTGGCTTTCCGTGAATTCACAGTAAAGAAGGGACTTCTACGATGCGTCATTTCTACAAAAAGTATATTTATATGCCTTTTATTGACCTTAGCTTTCGCTCCAAGCTGTTCCTTGTGTTCGTTCTGGTCACCATTATTCCAATGATGTTATTAGCCTACCTTTCCTACGAGTTAACAAAATCAAAATTAACAGATCAGATTTACAGCAATATGATGAATTCGACGGCGCAGATCAATAAGAACCTGGAGAACAAACTGGACAGTTATGAGCATATTTCCGCTTCCATTTACTTGGATAACAGACTGGCCACTTATCTCACAAGCGAATACCAGGATGATCCATCTTATCTAGACGTCTATCAATATATTGGCAATCGTATAGACACGGTACTGGCCGCTTATCCCGATTTTGGTAGCGTTTTCATTTATTCGGAAAATGAATCACTTCCCAAAGATGATTATTATATCAAGCCTGTGACACCTGAGGTTAAAAATACAGCGCTGTACAAGCAGCTGATGCAATCTCACGGGAATATTATTCATCTATCCTCACCGCAGTCACAAGATAATCCCGCGATGTTTACACTAGCCAGGTTACTGAACAATAATCGCAATCAATATCCCTACGGTATTCTGGTTTTCGAAATATCCGAATCGGTGATCTATTCTTTAATGGAGGAAGAGACGGGTGGCAAAGATATTTTTATTGTTAATGACAAGGGCCTTATATTATCAGCTGCTGACAAGCACTTATTAAATACAAGTCTGCCGGAAATGCTTGATCAGAGCTTTGATGAATCGCCTTCTGGCCGATTTGATACTACATATAATGGGGTAAAAGCATTCGCCGTCTACAATACGCTAAAAAACGGATGGAAAACCGTATCTATCTTTCCTTATGACAGTATCATTCAGGATGCCAAATCACTGTCCGAGCTCATCATCAAAATTTCTTTAGCTTTTATAGTCGTAGCATTAATACTGATATATATTACGGCATCGCTGTTCAGCAAACGTATTCGCACGTTAATCCGAATGATCCGGCGGCTTGAACGTGGTGACTTCAACCCTACGAATGATGAGTATTTAGGCAATGATGAGATTGGCCAGCTTCATTTTGCCTTCAAGCAAATGACTACACGCTTAAAGAGCCTAATCACCGAAGTGTATCAGAAGGAGCTACAGAATAAGGAGGCAGAGCTTAACCTGCTTCAGGCTCAGATCAACCCCCATTTTCTCTACAATACACTGGGCTCCATTTCGTCTCTTGCCCTAAAACATCAAGATACCCGTATTCAGGATTTGGTGCTTCATCTCGCCAAGTTTTATCGCATTTCCCTGAATAAAGGGAAGAGCATCTTAACTATTAATGAAGAATTGAAGCTGACGCAAAGCTACAATGCCATTCAGCTGATCCGATTCAAAGGACAATTGAACATCACCTACCATGTGGATGAAGTGATCTTACCTTACTCTACAGTCAAGCTAGCCTTGCAGCCTTTTGTAGAAAATGCGGTGCTTCATGCTGTGTGGAATCAGGAAAGCCCGCTAAATATTCATATCAAAGGAGTAATAAAAGATAATGATATTCTTCTATCCGTGATTGATGATGGTATGGGGATGAGTCGTGAGACACTTCACGCTTTACTTGAGGATAAGCCCGGACGAGGTTATGGGATTTCAAACGTAGATCGACGGATAAAACTGAGATTTGGGGAGCATTACGGCGTTACAGTGTTTAGCAGACTCGGAATAGGTACCACTGTGCAAATTCGCTTGCCGCAAAAGGAACTGTAAGGAACGACGCATCTGAATAATCGCAAAGCTTATTGAGAAATCAGAAATATTGATTAACAATTAGGGAAATTCGCCCGATTATTAGGGAGGATTTCCCTAATTACATTGCATCCAGGAATTTTCCGGCTATTTTTAGGGAGATTTTCCCTAATCGCTCTCACCTAGCCTAGTTGCCACGAGCCCCTCGATATAACCATTATCATTAGGACGCTAGCTACTTAATAAAGCTTCAGTGAACACCAAAAACGAAGGAGCTAAGCATCTAGAGATCGCTTAACTCCTTCGTTCATTTCTATATTTGCAATATTTTACTTCATAATCAAGTTATAGATCACTTGGGTCGCTTCTGCTCGGGAAGCGATCCCTTTTGGTGCAAACAGACCTTCACTTTGGCCTTGAACCAGTCCTAGGCTGGCTGCTCCCTTTACAGAAGATGCTGCCCAAGAGGAGACTTGCTTCATATCGGTGAATGCCACGTCAGCTGAAGCAACAGTTACTTTGCCATTCTTCAGCTCATAGGCTTTCATTAACATGACCGTGATTTCTTCACGGGTAATCTGTGCAGACGGCTCGAACTTGGTTGCATTTCTGCCGCTCACGATGCCCGCCTTGTAAGCGATAGAAATGGACTCCGCGTACCAAGCAGACGGTGCAACATCAGCAAAGCTAACCTCTCCTCTTGTGGTCAGCCCAAGGGAATGAACGAGCATAGAGGTGAACTCAGCACGTGTAATCGCACGGTTTGGTTCAAACTTGTCTTTGCTAGTCCCTTGAACATACAGCTTGGCCGCCAGTTCTTGGATTGCAGGACTAGCCCAGTGATGGGCTGGCACATCGACAAAGCTCCGTTTAAGCTCCAGCACAGCATATTTACTAAAGTGATTAACTTGTGCTGTCAATACACCATCAGCATAATTCGCAGAGATATATTCCAGCTTACCGTTATCCGCAATATAGTAAATGCCTCCACGCCTCAAATCAAAACCTTCTCCCACTGACAAGCTTAGCGTAATGGGTTGATCGAACGCAGAAAGCTTTTCTGTTGTGCCAGTTTTCGGGGTCACCGACAGACTGAACTCATAGATATCACCCATGAGTCTAACCTGTGCATGAGTAGTTCCCTCCGCTGCAGCAATGATCTCATTAGCCTTGCTGCTGAATGGTGCTAATTTCAGGGTTATCGTGCTATCTTCCCGCTGACCTTCCGGTAGCTTGCTCTGCAACTGGCGGAGCAGATCCGCAGGCACCTTCATGGAGAACTTACCGGACTTCAGAACCAGCGTGTGATTCGCCAGCTGGCGAACAATATCAGAGGATAATTGTATCTGCTGTGTATCTCCCTTAATCTCCACGATGACATTACCAGATGCACTATCCACCTTCAGCATCTCTCGTGTAAGGATTAGAGTGCCCGCGCCATTCTCTTGGTCTACAATGCTACCAGGAGTACCGTTGTGGTTACCCGGATTCGCAGGCACTTCAGGATTTCCCGGTTCTACAGTAGAGGCTGCTTTGACTGTAACTTCTGCCGTAGCTTTGAAGCCGCCGTCTACTGTTTCCACCGTAATTGTGGTTTTCCCAGCATTTACAGCCGTTACTGTTCCATACACTACGGTAGCTACAGACGTATCGCCTGAAGTCCAGTGTACTGCTTTATTCGCCGCCTCTTCTGGAGATAGCGTAGCCGTCAGCTTTCCGGTTGCACCAGCAGTTAATGTTAGCTCTGTCTTATCTAGCGATACACCTGTAACTTTCTTAGGTGCAGCTGTTAATTTTACCAGTTTCGATTCAGCCGGCTGCATGGACAATGCAAGTGTTCCTGAAATCGTCGAAACCTCTCCCGTCCATAGGTCTTGCATCGTGTACGAATCCGCTGCGTCCAATCCGGCTCTACCCAGATTCACCGTTTTGTCTGCAGAAGCATTGGCGCTGTAGTTGAATACAGTCAGATAATAATCGTTGCCGTCTTTCATCACAAAAGTATCCGCTGCATTGGCATTCGTATTCCCTTCCAGCGGCTTGAACACTTTTCCTTTTAACGCTAATTCGAGAATCTCCTTGTTGTTAAATAAGGCAGTCATGTACTCCTGTGCCTTTGGATCGTTAACATCATCAGAGCCGAGAAGTACGGTACCGGCGATGACGCCAGAGTTCATGCGGCTGCGAGCTTCAGTTAAGCTGGAAGCACGGGCCAACGCCAAATGATCGGGATCCGTATAGGTGTAGATCGTGCCATTTTGCCAGAAGCCATAAGTCAACGAATTCAGCATGTACTCCGTTTCATTGATCTTACCGTAGGTATCGCAGGAAATACGTCTGCTGTGTGCATATTGACTTGGAAAGATTGGCGCAATAGATGCGCTAATGAACATTTTTCCATCCAAACGTTCTTTCACATAACGCATTCCTTCATTATAAGCTTGAATCCCTGTCGTTACGGTTGAATCGAAATGTTGTCCCTCAAGCGAACCGTGCGTCAAGAAATCCAATTTGATGAAGGTAAAGCCCAGAGCCTTAAATTTGTCCAAAAAATAATTCATGCGCAGCTTAGCACCTGGATGTGTCACATCCAGAGGAAAAGCCCCATCCAGCGTCGGCAGCGGTTTACCCTCAGCATCTTTGAGGACAATATCGCCATACGTATACTTATTGTCGGTACCCTCTACCGGCTGGCTCATATTGTTGCCCCAATAGACAAATGGTGCCCAATAGATACCTGCATGCTGACCATTACCCTTAATGACTGATACAGCGTCAGCAAGCTGCTTATCATTCAAATTGTCCCAATAGGAATCCATATTAATAAATACATTACCGTTATTATTGAAATCATTTAGGTGCTCCTTATAATAATTGGAGACATCCACAACGTCTTGGTATGAAAGTGTACCTTCGTAAGCTCCCCAGCTGTTAAAGCCAACCGGCACGCCTTGCGGCAACTCAGGATTCAGCAACAGTGGAGGTGTGATGATCGCATTAGCTTTTCCGTATTCCTCAAGTCCTGTGCGGTAATCACTGAATGCCCCCACCATAATCAGCGGCGAAGACAATTCTGCGCCTGTAAGGATGCCATGAGGTTGTGTATCTCGGGTAACATCACTTGCAGCGCCGCCATAAACCACCAGTTCGTTGAGCCGATTAGAAGAACCCTTCCAGTCGATCCCGGTCTTCCACGTATCATGAGTGACCGACCCTAGCACAAGGCCGCTGCGTGTCGAGTTATTAAAGATAGTCGTCATTTCATAGCTGGTATCCGCTCGGTTCACAGATTGAGATTTATAACGAATCCAAGCATCATTGTCAAAAGGAACGGTCAGCACCCGGTTATCTGCACTGGCACCGATATCTACTCCACCTGAACGTTTTACGGTAATAGGTGACATATAATTCGTCTGTAGCGCCGTATCGTTAACGGCATCCAGACGAGTTAAGAAATACTTCTGATCGTCATAAAACTTGTAAACCTGTTTGAGTGTTGGCTGTCCAGCTGAGGTGTGAACAAAAGTAAGCTCCACTCCTTTACCGAAGCCATCTTGAATTTCTACCGGAGCACCAGCACTTGTATGATTCTCATAGTTTTTAGTTTCAACGAGAGTCTCACCGAGTTTAATGCTGCTATAGATTCCTTGCAGCTTCTGATACCATCCGTCCATTTGTAGCTTGCATATCCAGACTTCGTATTATAAGACACTTCATATTGTCCATTCGATACGAGTGTTCCATAAGTATATTCGGTAACGGTGATGGCCCCGTAGTTATTCGAAGTCCCTGGTGTCCCCAGATCACCCTCCTCTTCAACTGGAGGATTAGGATCTGTACCCAATGCCGGTTCTACAATAATTCGATCCAGATCTGGCGCATACCAGTTGCCGTCTGAGAATTTGATTGTATTCTCGCCTTCGTTCAGGGGCAGGGTAAGCTCATATGTGAGAGCTGTATCCCAGTCCGGCGTCTTAGGCAGCTCATAATATTGTTCAACTCCGCCATTGGCGCTTACATAGAAACTGCGTGGGTCTCCTGAAAAGTATGCTACCGTGATTCGGTAATCACCTGGCATTGGAGCTGTAATCTTGTTGAAGGTTATAGAGCTACCTCCATTCAGGTACCCTACCTTCTGACCGCCAGAAGCATTCGGGCTATCGCCAACTCGTGCTTCTCCAGTTAAATCATTGACCGGAGACTCCGCTTCATAACTGATCGTATACGGAATGACTTCAATCCGGTCGAAATCTGGAGAGTACCAGTCATGATCCGAGAAAGTGATCGTGTTCAACCCTTCCTGCAGGGAGGCTTCTACATCATAAGTCCCTACCGTATCCCAGCTTGCTGTCTTTGGCAGATCAACCAATTCATCCTGTCCATCATTCACCTGTATATAGACAGGCCGCTGGTCACCGGAAATATAGGAAATACGGATCAAATACGTTCCCGCTGCCGGCACAGTGACATTTGTGAACTGTAAAGTACTGTTTTTATTCATATCCTTTACAATTTTGCCACCGGAACCAACGCTGCTGTCCGCTATTTTGGCGTTGCCTGTAATTATATTTTCAGGCGCTTCGGCTTCTATGATTGCACCATGCAGCTTCTCCTTCCAGTCGCCTCCAGATCCTTCACCTGGTTCGCTGTCGTCCAGTCCACGAATTACGATCTTGTCGATGTCTGGAGAATACCAGTTGTTGTCATCAATCAGGATACTGTTCTCTCCAGCATTCAGCGGAAGTGTCACATCATAAGCTCCCACCGTATCCCAATCCACTGTCTTGGGTGGTTCTTCAAACTGCTTATCGCCGCCATTGGCACTGATATTGAATGGCCGCGAATCGCCAGAAAAATAGTATACTGTAATTTTATAATTCCCACTCACACTTACAGTCACATGATTGAACTGCAAAGTGCTTCCTTGATACATGCCTCCGACTTTCTGCCCCCCGGAAGCCGCTGGGTGTTCAGAAATAGAAGCATTGCCAGTCATAGCATTTCCATCAGCTTCAGCTTCATAGGTAGTATTCTCCGTATCATCGGCATAAACCGTACTGACAAGCTGACCGCCACTGCCTATTACCAAGCAGATGATGACAAAGAACAAAAATCCTCTTTTCATTGCTTTCCCAAACATTTAATCCCTCCGTTTGTAGGTCTCCTTGCACTTTTGTGATATTCGGGCTATATCTGTCCATCAAGTCATCAAAGGAGTTGGTTAAGAAGCATCTTGAAAGCGCTACCGATTTTCGATGAACTAAAACTCCTTTGATTGCCTTGATGAATGAAGCCCCTCACATGTGCTAGTTATAATACATGCTTAATTGTAAAAAGCAGAGTGATTAATATCCATATCGCAAGTTTACTATTCGTAAGGGAAAGTAACTTTATTTCCTATTTGCCGAACTGAAGCGCTGCACAATCATAGACTCTTCCTGTACTCGTTAGGTGTAACGCCTTGGTTCTTCAGAAATAGGGAGATAAAATAAGACGTGCTTTCGTAACCGACTCTTTGAGCGATATCCTGAATTTTGAGCGAGCCGTCAGCCAGCAACTCTATAGCCTTACCGAGCCGGATACGTGTTAAATAATCATGAATCGTGATACCCGTCTTATCTTTGAAAATGGAGCGTAAATAGTTGGGCGACAAATAAACCTGATCAGATAAGCTATTGATCGTAATCGGCTGATCAAAATTCTGGTCGATCATACTGCGGACCTTGTGAACTAATTTCGTGTTTTTGTCCATAAGACGCTCACCCAGCAAGCTCATGGCATTGCCGGCAGTGCCCAGGATCAAATCCTCAATCTCATTTAAAGTCAATGCATTATAGATGGAATGATATAACTCCGCCCGTTTAACCCCTTCAGGAACAGGTTGATGCAGTTGCTCCAGCAGCTCATCGACAAGATCAATCGCCCATTCGCAGATATTTTTTTTCTTGATTCTTAGTTGGGCTAGTCCCTCGAAATACTGATGCAACTTCTGTGCAGCTTGCTCGAAATCTAGCTGATTGATAGCTTCAAACCACTCTTTTCTATTAAAAGGTGGCACATGCTCACTATCGAACTGGTTTGAAATCGCCAAGGCATGAATAATTGAACCCGTCCCTTTATAGAAACGCTCATTCAGGATTTCACGCGTCTGCTTATACAGACAATGTACCTCTGTTAATTCGGTTTCCTGCGCACCGACTGCTGCCGTCACTGTGAAATCCAGTCCGCTTCGGATAGCCGTTGCCAAATCCTCCCATGCATAATACCCAGGCTGTTGGCGTGCTTCCATAAATACACCTACCTCCCCATCTTTGTAGGGCACAAATACCGTCTCTATATTCTTTGACTTGAAGAAATGATCCAGAAAAGCTACCAACCGGTTCTTACAATCCTCCAGACTCTGCTGTTCTCCCTCTGCCTCAATCGGATCGATACTGAACAGCGCCATTGTGTAGCGATTCCTCTCAGACTCACGGGTAAGCTTGCAATAGCTGGTCGCCAGATCAGCGGCATGTTCCGCATTTTTTTCATAGGAAAGCTCCTTAAGAAGGTTCGTTTTAGCCGCCTCCATGGAACGCTTCTTCATTTGAACTTCCTCACAGCGCTGCTTCACCTTTGCGATAACGCTTCCAATTTCATTCAAGTCGAGGGGCTTCAGTAAATATCCAACAGCACCTACATTTAATGCCGATTTTACATAGTCGAATTCGTCATGCCCAGTCAGGAACATTAACTGCATCCAGTCATAGCTCTCATGTATTTTTTTAGCCATTTCAATACCGTTCATAATCGGCATCTGGACATCTGTAAGAATAATATCAGGTCTAATGGCCTCTATCTTCTCTAGAGCCTCTCTACCATTATTCGCAGTTCCGACCACATAAATACCCATTTCTTCCCAGCGGATATAATCTCTCATCATCTCAAGGCCTATTTCTTCATCATCAACTAGAAAAATACTATACACGGATGTCCCCTCCTCTTTGTTGTCTGCTTTTTGTTTCTTCTATTATATTCTTTTCCCCTTAGGCTACTATGGTCCAAATAAATGAAAGTTATTTTCAGGTATGAATCGTTAATTTGCAGATATCGGCAAAAGGGCTATCCGGTCCATAACAGACCGGATAGCCCTTTAATTATGCGCTAATCACCTAGCATAATTAAAGCGGGGGTTCATATCCCCCCCGCTGAATCATTATACCAACTCTAACTGACTGTTAAAATAGTAGCTTCCTCCTATTTCGCCTTGAACAGTAGCTCTTCTATCTCCCAGCCGAAGTGTCACGGTTCCTGGCGAGTAGGTACGGACCCTTGCTTCCACCAATTGACCAGTGTCCCAAGCTACATCAACCTCAGCATTTCCTTTGGCCCGCAGTCCTGATACCGATCCTGTACCCCATGCCTTTGGAAGCGCAGGCAGCAGATGAATCTCACCCTCATGGCTTTGCAGCAGCATCTCGGCAATAACAGCCGTCCCCCCGAAATTCCCATCGATCACAAAAATATTGCATTCCGCTCCTCCAATGCCCGATTTAGAAAAGCTGAATAAATTATCGAAACTGAGTCCACCAATCAAATGAGAAATATGATTAAAGGCCTTTTCCCCGTCATACAATCTGGCAAAGCCGAGACCGAACAATGCGGCGGTAAATTCCACATCCTCCAGTTCTTCCTGAACCATCCGGTTCTCAAGTGTTACTCTCACCGCAGCGCTAAGTTCAGGTGTCTTACCTGGTGTGATCTGATTACTTGGATATACCGCGAACAAATGGGCCAAATGCCGATGCTCCGGCTGCGCTTCCTCGTAGTCCTCGAGCCACTCTTGCAGCTGCCCTCTCTTGCCGATCTGAAACGGTGGCAGCTTGGATATCGCTTGCTCCAGCTGCTCCTGTAGTTCCTCGTCCGTATTCAGTAGTTTCGCAGACTTCAAACAGAACTCAAAAAGGTCTTTCACCAGCATCTGATCCATAGTGGTACCCATAGATAGCTGCTGTGCGCCATCGCTGCTATCCGCAGGATAGAAATGATTCTCCGGCGAGTTCGAAGGTCCGGTCACCAGCCAGCCGTATTTTGGATGAATGGTCATATAATCCAGGAAGAATGCTGCGGCTTCTTTTAGCACTGGATAGGCCTGTTGCTCCAGAAATACACGGTCCTGACTATATTCATAATGCTCCATCAGATGCGTCGCAATCCATAGTCCACCTGTAACGTTCAGCCCCCAAGATGTCTCCCAGCCCGGAGCCGTGAAGCCCCAGACATTCGAGAACACATGTGCTACCCAGCCTTTGCTGCCATAGAAATCGTGAGCGCTTGACTTTCCAGCCTGAGACAAATCCTCAATATAGCGCATTAATGGTAAATGACTATCCCCAAGATTTACGACTTCTGTCGGAAAGTAATTCATTTGCGTATTGATGTCCAAATGATAGTCACAGCTCCACCCCATACGGCAAGCCTCGCCATCATTCCATATTCCCTGTAAGTTCAGCGGTAACGGGGAGTCTGCCCGAGCTCCAGCAATAGTCAGGTAACGTCCGTACTGCAGGAACAACGCGAACAACTGCGAATCCTCCTCCTGACCCTGTGCCAGTAATCGAATACGTTGGTCAGTCGGCAGATTCTCCTTCCCAGTGGTACCTAATTGGATATCCACCTTCCCATATTCTTGCTCATAATCTTTGATATGATCTTCTTTTAACTGCGCATATCCTTTAATCAAAGCCTGCTGTAATGTGCTGCTGCTCTCCATTTCCCACTCCGAGTTACTACGGTTGTAATCGGTGCTGACGACAAAATAAATTCGCGCCTCATTGGCTCCGGCAATTCTCAATTGACCTTCCCCTCTGTACATCGTACCACCGGAAATGCTTACCTTAATTTGTCCCTTTGCCCATACCCCGCAAGTGCCGTCACTATGCACATTCTCTGTGGCTTGTCCTCTAAATTCAATAATGTCGTCATTCACGACTTGAGTCGTAAACGACTCTGAACCACCCTCCAGACCAATCGTAAAGGATACACCTCCCGGTTCATCGCTCCAAATTCTTGAGACCACCAGATCATCAGCATGAGAGGCAAAAATCTCACGATGCAGCGTTGCTCCTCTACTTTGAACCACTGTCTGAGCCACCGCACAGGTCAAATCCAGCTCTCGCTCGATAGCCGCTGCTGACCCGGAATCCCTGTCCTGTTCTGCAAAGCCAATGACAACCTCGCATAAACCAAGGTTCGTACCGAAATTTCGTTTCTTCGGCTGCAGATGTTGTTTAGCTAGACGGTCACCTTTGTTATAATCGCCAGCAAAGAAGTACTTCCGCATCTCTTCCAGCGCAGCTTTGCCTCCGAAAGGAGCAGGCTCTGACTCCGCTTGACCCGACCAGTAGGTAACCTCGGTCATGTTCCATACCTCACGGTACGGAGCAGCTATCACTACTGCACCTATTCTTCCATTGCCCAGTGGCAATCCTTGTGACCAATCCGTTGCAGGGGTAGAATACCATAATCTAAAATCGCTCATTTTATTTTCTCCTGTCCATAGTAGAATCTGTGCAATCGCGTTAACCCTCTAAAAACGTTGTTAAATAATCCGCTAAATAGTGTAAACCTATTCATAATTCCATCTCTTTCATGATGAATCATTCTTTCTTAAACCTATCCAATATGTTGCGGATTCATTGTATTTATCGTACCATTTGTATGAACCACTGTCTTTGTTGACCCGTTCGATTATTTGACGATTTGTACGGTAAAATAAGAAAAGAGGGGCCACATGAATAAACTATCTGAAATAACTCCGTATGTCGGCGCAATCATGCCTTATGTGTACGACGGCAGCAGCAATGAGCATCTGAGAGTCGGTAATGCATACGCGTTCCACTTGTTTACGGATGGCCCCGGTGAGATGGAGATCGACGGAATACGTTATCCGATTGAACGGAGGACGCTTGTCTTTCTCCGTCCCGGTCAGCCCCATGCTTTTCATATCATGTCTTCTCATCCACTGTCGTCCTACAACATCTATTTTGATTTATGGGACAACCGCACTCCAGTATCTAATAACCTTTCATTTATCCACGCCCCTGAAGGCTTACATTTTGAAAAAAAAGCCACCGAAGCACCCTGTGCCGAGCTGAACGAGCTACCTTGCGTATTTCCACTAGCTAAATATCCCCTGCTATACGATAGTCTTGTGATGATTGCCAAGTCTTACAATGACGCGCTGTTCTATCGTAATGAGACGGCCAATAGTTATCTGTACGGCTGGATCTTGAGCTGGTATAACGCCCTCCATCAGCATCAGCCAAGTGATTATCGTATTGTCCGCCTGCTGGAATATTTGAACACCCACCCCGAGCGTGGAAAGTCTATCGAAGATTGGGCACAGTTCTGCGGGCTCAAGCGGACATATTTCCATGAGCTGTTTCTACGGGAGACCGGAATGACGCCACGCGTCTATCATCATCATTTAGTCATGAGGCGGGCGGCAGGGCTGCTTCTGGAAAGTGAGCTTAGTGTGACTGCGATTGCTGAGAAGCTGGGCTATCCTTCCATCCACCCCTTCTCCAGACATTTCAGTACCTGCTACGGCATTAATCCCACACAGTACCGCCTTCATCCACAAAGCCGAATACGAAGGTAAGACTTCAATAAAAAGAATACGCGCTACCCGCGAGAAGCGGTTGCGCGTATTCTTTTTTCAATGTGTATAATCAGTTCTACTTTGCCGTTAATTTGAAGATTTTGGACTCTGCAGGTTCGAGCGTAACCGCAAGCTCTCCCGCTGCTTGCCCTTGTGTGCCTTCCCATAGATCAAACAGTTCGTAAGCTACTTGACTATTCAGTCCTGCACGCTCTAAAGAGATCAATTTATGAGCGGAATTCGCAGCATCATAGTTGAAGACCGCAAGATAGAATACATTGTCTTCTGCATCTTCAAGTACGAAAGCATTGGAAGCTTGCTTGCCAAGATCCCCTTCGACAGGGCGGAAGGTCTTCCCTAGGCGGGCGATATTCATAATCTCTTTATTGCCCAGCCACGCTTTGGCCCGGGTGGCTGCTTCTTCTTTTCGGAAATCATCTCCTAACAGCAGCACCGTTCCAGCGATGACTGAAGCGGTCAGCCGACTCCGACCTTCATGCCAGCCCGTGGCATCTTGGTTATGGCTCTTGTACAGCACGGAATGATCCGGGTCATTGTAACGATATAAGGTATGGCTCATCCACCAGCCATGTGTCAACGAATTCAGCAAATATTCTGTATCGTGCAGTGTACCGAAGACGTCACAGGATACCCGGCGGCTATGCGCAAATGCATAAGGGAACAATGGCGCGATGGATAGATTGATAAAGAACGGCCGACCGATCACCTCTGGTAAGAGCTTGTTCTGCAAGTAAGTCATCCCATAGTGATATGCCGCAATTCCCGTCGTAATCTCCGGATTGTAATGTTGCCCTTCCAGTGCACCATGCGCCAAGAAGTCTAGCTTGACATACTCGAAGCCTTCCGAGATGAACTTATTCGTATACCAATCTATTCTTTGCAGGTTGCCTGGATGTGTCGGGTCAATGGCCAGCCCTCCATCAACATCCGGCAAAATTTCTCCTTCGCTGTCTCGCAGCAAGATATCACCATAAGTGTATTTGCCGTTTGTACCTTCCACGGGATCTCCAAACTGAGCCGGACTTCCCCAGAAGGCAAAAGGCGTCCAGTAAGTTCCCGGTCTATGACCGTTCTCCCGAACCAGGTCCAGTGCATTCTTCATTTCTTCTGGTGTGAAATTGTCCCAGAAAGCATCAAAGTTGATGTACAGTGTGTCCTCATTCTGGAATCCTAGCGGCTGCACTTCATTTTTCAGAAAATTACTGGTGGACGTATACAGATCGTAATCAAGCTCAGCCATTGCCGCAGACCAGCTATTCCAGCCGATAGGAACGCCGCCATCCCATGACAGAGGAGCCTCTATCCAGGTATTAGCCTGACCGTATGCTTCAAGCCCTTTTCTATAATCATCATAAAACCCTACGAAAACGAGCGGTGACTCTACCCGTGTTCCTTTCACATAACCATGTGGCTGGGAATCGCGGGTCATTTCACTTACAGCGCCGCCGTAAAGATCCAGCTCCTCGATCCCTCCGCTCCGTTCGCTTTTGATACGAATCCCTGTCTTCCACACCTTGTGCGTAATAGAACCCATAATAATTCCCTGCCGGCTTTCCGGCGCGAACAATGCAGTTACTTCATAGCTTTCCGTATCCATCGGCGGCTTCACTACTGTATATCTGACCCACTTGTCGTTGTCGTACGGCACACGCAGAATGCTTGGTTCTTCGGGTTGCCCTGACTCCCCGCCAAGTGACACCGATTGGGTCTGAAGGACTGCCATCCGGTTTGCCTTGATCTCCTTGTCGCTTGCGCTTGTGATTACGATTTGCATCAACACAAATGATGAAGATTCATAAATATAGAAATGCTGCTCCAGCTGTGGCAGCAGGGACGTTTCGTGCAAAATGACTACGTGAACACCTTTTCCAAAGCCCTCACGAACTACTACTTCCTGAGACTTCAGTGTGTGGCTCTGATAATGTTCTGTATTGTATTCCCGGCCCTGCCAGCGGAATGCGCTGCGAATCCCTTTTATATGAGAAGTGTTTCCGCGGGCAACGGATGCTTCACCCGTCCCGAGATCAATCTCTAGATTCACCTCATCATTGGTTACACGGATAAGAGATGCTGTGTCCGTATTCACTTTTACCGTTGTAGCACTATCAGTTAGCATGATTTGCCTCCTTGTTACTGCATTTTGGACCTTGAAGGCGGCAGGCTCTGTACCTGTGTCGCCCAAGTATGCCCTCATTATAAAGATCAGATAAAGCGTTTTCTATACAACGATCTTCCGATCCATACCGCGATCTAACACATCTCAAGCATAAACGCCTTCGGTATCCTTATAAGGACGGTAAGCATTTACTCAAGAAATATTCAGGCTGAACAAGAAGAAGCGCCTATGCTAAAAATACTGCTTACGCTTAACCATTTCGCATCTTTCGTATCCACACTCCGTTTCCCTCTTACTCACTCTGCGATAATAGTGTTTTTCAGTTGCCACACGGGTCCACATATTTCCATTGCCGCTATAGATCATTTTGTGAATCCCTGTGATAGCTAGAAGAGATAGATTAGGGAAAATCTCCCTAAAAAAAGCCAGAAAACACTATATTCCAATGAAATGAGGGAATTCCTCCCTAATAACGAGAGTGAATTCCAAATTCACCACCAGATCTGATGAATTTCAGGGAGAAATTCCCTGATTGTTAGTCTTGCGAGCAGAAATCTCCGAATTTCAGGGAGTTTTTCCCTAGTTGTTGATCAGCATATATTCGTACAAAAAAAAAACAGCAGCAGGGCCTGTATTTCAGGTCCCTGCTGCTGTCCATATTCGTATGAAACTAACTATTATTGCTTACCAGTTATAAGCTTGTAGGTTTGGCCTGCGGTCGTTGGAAAGCTCACCATTCCATCTTCGGAACGGTCACACTTCATTTCATTACCGCCATTACTCACCATAAGCGAAGCATCTGTGCGGATCACACAATCATTGCCTTGAAGGGAGGTAATCTGTGCTTCCACGAGATGGCCTCTATCCCACTGAATGCTAACTTCAAAGCCACCGCGGGTACGTAGCCCTGCTACACTTCCCCCCTGCCATTCATCTGGCAGGGCAGGCAGCAGATCGAGATAGCCGAGGTGAGATTGCAGTAGCATCTCAGCAATTCCGGCAGAAGCGGCGAAGTTACCATCAATTTGGAACGGTGGATGTGCGCCAAGCAGATTGGCATAAACCCCGCCGTGACTATACTGTTCGGACTCCCCGTCCTTCACCAGCCGCAGCATGTTTGAGAGCAGGCGTAGTGAGCGGTTGCCGTCCCGGAAGCGGCTCCAGAGCGCAACTCTCCAGCCCAGACTCCAGCCCGTGCTCTCGTCCCCACGCCGTTCAAGCGAAGTTTTGGCGGCCGCGAACAGCTCAGGGGTCTCATCTTCTGACAACTGCCGGCCCGGATAGATACCGACCAAATGTGAAGTATGTCTGTGATACATATCCTCATCCTCAAAGTCTAAGGACCATTCCTGCAATTGTCCGTACTTACCCACCTGCAGCGGCAATAAACGTTCACGGGCGCTTACCCATTCTGCACGCAAATCCTCATCCGTTCCAAGCGTTTCCGAGGCCTCGATACAATTCGTAAACAGCTCCCAGATGAGCGAAATATCCATAGTAGCACCTGCACTGACTGCAGCCAAGCCCTCCGCAGTCCGGAATTTATGCTCTGGTGAAGTGGATGGAGAGGTCACAAGCCTTCCGTTACCGTCGTCAATAAGCCAGTCCAGTGCAAACAGAGCCGCCTCCTTCATCACAGGATAAGCGGAAGTCCGCAAATATTCCTCGTCGCCGCCAAAAGCATAATGCTCCCAGAGATGTTGTGTCAGCCAAACGCCGCTCATCGACCAGTAAGCCCAGCTTGGATCTCCGTCACCATAATCCCCCACCGGTGCTGTCTGTGCCCAAAGATCCGTATTATGATGAGCCACCCAGCCTCGGGTACCATAGTTGACTTGAGCAGTCTCCGCACCCATCTTCGCCAAGTTTCCGATCATATCCAGCAGCGGCTCATGACATTCCGCCAGATTACAAATTTCAGCTGGCCAATAATTCATCTCTGTATTGATGTTCAGCGTATAGTTGCTGCTCCACGGCGGACGGGTAACCGCATTCCATATTCCCTGCAGATTAGTAGCCTGCGTTCCAGGGCGCGAGCTTGCGATCATCAAATAGCGCCCGTAATGAAACAGCAACTCGACAAGTCCAGGGTCTTGTGCCGCGTATGTCGTAATCCGTTGCTCCGTGGACATCGACTCCGGGGCTAGTGTCTTACCTAATTGGAGCTTCACTCGGTCAAAAAGCGATCGGTAATCCTCGGAATGCGCTTGAAGCAAGCTATCGTAAGACTTTCCATTCACATCTGCCAAGTAAGAAGCTGCAATAGCAGAAGCATCTTTCCCCTCAGCTCCCGGGATTTTGTCAAAACCATTAAAGCCTGTAGCCGCGCTGAAATAGAAGGTTGCAGCCGTTCCTCCCAACAGATGAATTCCACTACCGTCAACGGTAACTTCCCCATCCTCTGCTACTACGGAGAGTTGTCCTTCAAAGGCCATGCCCTTGCTCTTGCCAGGTTCTCCGTATTGGATGGGATTATCACTCCAAAAATAGCTTGGATCAACATGCTCCGGTGCAGTTCCCGAGAGTACAAAGTTATCACCCAGAGCGTGAAGGCTATGCCGAAGCGAACTATCTAGCGTAGCATGCACATTCAGCGCTCCCGGTGCACTTGCAGTCAGACGCAGCACGAGCAACTGATCAGGATGTGAAGCGAACATCTCACGGGTATAAGTAACATTACCAATCTTATATTCAATGCGGTGAACCGCATGTTCAATATCTAATGTCCGCCGATAAGATTGATAAACACCACCATGCTCAAAACGAAGTAGTAAATCTCCAAAAGGCAGATACGATTGGCTGTACGGACCTAGCATCTCTCTAGTCAGGGTGTCCGCTTCTGAATACCGGCCCTCCTGAATCAGCTTTCGAACCTTTGGCAGAGCTTCCTTAGCACCGGGATTGTTCCCATCCTTTGGGAATCCGGACCATAATGTATCCTCGTTTAAACTGACTTTCTCCTTCTCCACACCACCGAATATCATACCACCCAGACGGCCATTCCCAATCGGAAGCCCTTCGGTCCATACATTTGCTGGCTTGTCATATTGAAGTTTCATCGGTTCTCTCCCTCATTATCTGTCATGAATTAAATGATGTTTCCCCCAAGTATGCCCTCATTATAAAGATCAGATAAAGCGTTTTCTATACATCGATCTACCGATCCATATCGCGATCTAACACAACCTAAGCTAACTCAATTCACAAATAATCGAGAATGTCGACCTCGCTGCAGGTAGTTAAACGTATCGCATCCTCAAGACTGGAAAGACGGTCCGTGTTATCCCCTAGATTAACCCTTTCGTTAGCACTGAAGACCAGTCCTCGGGTACTCTTGGCACTAAGGACTAACGTTTCACCAGTCTCAAACCTGTTGTTCTTAATGACAATGCCCTGATGAACAGGGGCGCTCTGATCAATCTCTGTGTTCTCTGGCAAAATTAATATTACCGGATGCCCGATGCCCCCGCATTCAATAAAATGATTCTCAGCGATGGTCACATCCTCAACCTTGCCAGACTCATACCAAGATTCCGCATCCAGAGCGATCAGAATCGCACTCATTTGCATCCGTTCAAAAACATTCCCCTTAATCTCTACTTTACGCCGGGTTGTCACAAGGATACCGCGGGTCGGTACCCGCGCGAGGTGATTATTTACGACTACAACCTCCGGTGTCCAGGTTACATTCTCGATCACATCATGGCTGCCAATCCCCTCAGGAATAGGATGTGCTAAAGTCAGTTTTAGCTCGCGTGGATTGAGACGCGTAACCTCTATCACTTCATTAGCCGCATAGGTAGTCAGAGAGCCAGAACGAACAAATTCAATTTCGTCTCCCGGATGAAAGGCCAGGAAACCGTAGGTCTGCGGATGCATGAAGCGAACCTTCACCCTATTCGCAGACAGCTGCTCAACGATCCGTAGATAGGTACCATGGACATTGACGACGTCATCATGAGAACCGGCAAAACGGCTGTCTGCAACAGTTATTTTACCTCGGCAGCTGGACATGTGGATGAAATCCGCAAAGCCAGCAACCGTTCGGCCTGTCTCCAGGCGCGGCGAAATATCCATGCGTTGAAAGGTGAGATTGTCGCTGAACTGCCCTACAACACCAAGTCCGTGTAAAAAATGCAGCCCCACATCGCTGAAGGTGATGTTAGAGCTTTCCACAAGGAAGACACCTACCTGATCGCGAATACCATCACGGCTTTGCAGGACTTGCCCGGGGACAACCTCCGGCTGATGATCAAAATGCAAGCGGAGCTTCATCGGCTCCAGCTCTTCAACCGAATCAGCCAGCTCCGACCAGTTGTCCACCCGCCAAGTCGTATTGCTGAGTGGATCATAGGTCTGCATCGGTCCTTCCGAGAAGCTCCAGCCCTCACCGATCCAGACCAGCTTGCCGTCCCTGATCTCATAATGCGAATCGGGGTGAACCTGGACATCGAAATAATGAGTACCGCTTTCAATAATCGTCATCTCTGACACAGTCGGCTGAGCGTAGTCGGTATGCAAATTACGAATCTCTACATTTTTGCAGCCATCCAGCAAGAACATCGTCTGCTTGCCATGGAAGATAAATAGAGAGCCATTGCCCTCAAATGTTAAATTGTGCAGCCCCTTTAAGAGAATTCCTATAGTCTTGGTGACATCAGGATTCTCTTCTTCACTGGTAGTGTTGGAGATGTAGTAGGGGTTCCGGATGGCCTTTTCCGAATAGAAATGATAACAGCCTTTTGGACAATCCAGCAGGACCGGCCCAGTTATTTCGGCGGCTGCCTCAATAGCTCTTGTCATGGCTGGCTGAGCATCCAACCCGGAATCCGGCAGAACACCATAATCAGTCAGGCGGATTACGATAGGAGAAGAACCGACGCTGTGTTCTGTAAAAGAAATGATCAACACCAACTTTCTTAGTATTGTAAACGCAGTATAATCCTTTCGGTTAAAATAATTAATTGTACATTAGCTTCAAAATACGCAGACTGGTGCCTTTACTCTGTTCATCCTTTTCCCCTGTAATTCGCAAGGTTACTTGCAATTCCTGACGTTGCTCCTCGATTCCGAACATAGCAATCATAGGCCGAAACGCAAGCGGACACCATTCATCGAATAAGTGAACCGCATAAAAGGGACCGCCATTGAGCGAATATTCGAATATCCCACTGTCCGGGCCGTAGAGCAGCAGCAGACCCACACTCTGTCCGGTTACTGTGTAAGAAAAAGATGCCTCTTTGCTGTCTGTATATAAATGCTCCGTTCCAAATCGCCAGTTCATCAGTGGATCATCAGGGGTAAGCTCGCGTAGCTCGAACCCATCTGCATGATCAGCGCTTCTGAAATCCAGTAATTTACCGTATTCATAATTTCGCTCCTCCAGAGGAGCAATACTTAACGCGCTTCCAGTATTTGAATGTGTGTTGTCAGGAACAAGAGCTGCATCCAAATATTCCTGTAAAAAAGAAGCATACAGCGCATGTCCATCATCATTGGGATGATAACCATCCGGAGCCAGCTCAGTCCACTCCATTTGTCCGGCCTGGGTCTGTGCATAAACTCTAGCTGCAAAATTAACTGATGGAAGATCGTAATGCTCAGCTACTTCTTCGTGGACGGCAATGTTAAAGGGGTTGCTCCCCGACAGATTCTTCTCTGCTGCCGTATACAAGAAGCAAATGTCAGTGCCGGGCGACAACCGTCTGCACTGGCGTACAATGCCTTCCATACCTCTAATGGATTCTTCCCGGTCGTTGCCGTCATTGACGCTAAATTCAACGAATAGTAGATCAATCTTGCCGTATTGCAGGACATGTGACTGTAATCGGTGAGCGCCCAGCGTGGAATTCGTTCCACCCACTCCCGCATTGATGAAGCGGAATTCATGATTCGCAAATCGCTCCTGCAGATACTTACCAGTCAGCACTCTCCAGCTAAATATGTCCGCATCGGAAGCACCCGCCCCCTCCGTAATGGAACCACCCAAAAAGGCGACCGTCACCCGCTCCTTTCCTGCAAGTCTTACACTTGTATTCGGTAGTCCTCGTCTTGGAGCTACAAATTCATGATTGCAATGTTTCTCTTCTGTCATGACTGATCCTCCGTAATAAAAATGTATATTTTTCCTTGAAATCAAGAAATCAGGTGCTGGGGTATATCTTACAGCACCTGATTCTGATTTCAATATTTTATTTTTTAGAAGTTTCATAAGCCTTTTGCAAGATTTCGAGATAACGATCTAGCTTCAAGTCTTTCAGACCTTTTATATAAGCATCCCAATCTTTAGTAAGATCCTTGTTGCCCGTGATGAATTGAAGCTGATTTTGCTCAATATAATTCTTAATGTTGGTTTGCAGTAAGCTCGCTTCATCGATTTCGCTTGGATCAATCCAAATCGACCAGATTGGGAATAATTCTTTAGGCTCATGCCCTTCATACAGCAGAGTCGCATCATACAATCTGCGTTCATAACCGCTGGAAGCGTAGATGTCAGTAGCTTGAACGAAAGTATCACGGTACTCTTTTGGCATATAGAAGTGACCCATGCCGCTCCAGCCCGCATTGCGCGGCGCTTCGCCTTCCGCCATAGGAATGCTCTTGACGACTGGTTTAACGTCTTTATCCAGCGCTACATCGCCTTCTTCTGGATCCGTCCAGTCAATGCCCTTCATACCGCTGCCAGCATTGGTCTGTCCCTCAGAAGTAAACATATAGTCTACCATTTTAATTAAAGCGACCTGTGCTTCCTCGCTAGCTTTGTTTGTGATGACAAACTTCGCTCCCGGGGATACGCCACCTGCATCATGAGTCGCATAGGAGATACCTTCCGGTCCGCTAATCGGTGGTACAGGATTGTAGTGTGCCGAGCTTCTATTGCCCGGATCAATATTGACGAAAATCGCAGGGTGCATGCCCGCACCAGCGCCCAGAATTTCCGCATCGGCATTTTCACCGATTTTCTTAAAGGCTTCCGCATTCTGTGTGAATGCCCCTGGATCAATCAAACCTGCGTCAAACAGAGATTTGATATAAGTCAGGCCTTCCTTCCACTCCGGTGTGACAGCCGCCGATTGAACTTTTCCATCCATCATGTTCAGATAATTGCGGTCATCATCGTATACAAATGCATTCATGAGGAATGGTACAATGCGTACACCAAACTCCTCAATGGAGCCACTCAGCGGCACTTCATCTGCTTTTCCATTCCCGTTCGGATCTTGTGTTTTGAAAGCTTCCAGCACTTTTTTGAATTCTTCGGTTGTCTTCGGCATTTCCAGATTCAGCTTCTTCAGCCACTCGGTATTGAGCCACATTTTGCTCGGATAGGAGCAGTGAAAGCATTCTGTGTAAGCGACAAGCCCGTAGATATTACCATCAGGCGCTGTGTTAAGCGTTCTCAAATTATCGTTCTTTTCCATAGCCGCTTTAATATTCGGAGCATATTTATCAATTAGATCGTTCAGAGGAATCAGTACGCCCTGTTTGCCATACTTCAGAAGATCTGCCTGTGAGAACTGATCGATATAGTGAGTGAGCAGGTAAGCATCAGGGTAATCGCCACTAGCAAGTGAGATTTGGCGCTTTTCCTTGGCTCCGTCTGAAGGGTTGATTTCCCATTTGAATTTAATATTGAATTTGTCTTCCACAAATTTCGAAAATTTATTGGTAGGAACATCGATCCCGGATTCCTGAACCGAGAACACGCTGATTTCCACCGGTTTGCTTGCTGATTCCGAGTTACCTGAGTCAGCAGGTGCGGAGGATGTGTTATCTGTATTTTTATTAGCACATCCGCTTAACACCACCGTAAGAATTAATACCAGCACCAATGACAAGGTCATCATACTTTTCTTCAAATCCGATCACTCCCTTTTATAATTTAGGCAGGTACGATATCTTTCTGTCATTTTACTGCGTGCCTCTCCCCCTCTCCAGATTCTGAAAGCTGTGAATTAACCTTTAACTGAACCGACCAGCATGCCTTGGACAAAATAACGCTGAACAAACGGATAGATAACAAGTACAGGCAGCGTAGCGATAACTATAAGTGCATATTTGAGTAGCTCAGCAAGCTGCTGCCGCTCCACCATTTTCATCGCATCCATTGTACCTGCACTGTTGTTCTGGATGATGATGCTTCGTAAGACAAGCTGAAGTGGAAACAAATTCGCTGATTTCAAATAAATCAAAGCGTCAAAGTAGGCATTCCACTGTCCTACCGCATACATAAGGACTAACACCGCAATAATGGGCTTCGATAACGGAATAACAACACTCCAGACAAACCGCATATCACTGCAACCGTCGATTTCGCTGGCTTCCAGCAGTTCCTCCGGAATGGAGGATTGAAAGAATGACCGGGCAATAATGACCTGCCATACCCAAATCGCGTTTGGTATCAGCAGTGCCCAGCGGGTATCAATCAAATGGAGTTCCTTCACGACCATATAGGTCGGAATCAGCCCGCCGCTGAATATCATCGTAAAGGTGATGATCATCATCAAAGTGTTGCGTCCGAAGAAACCTCTGCGTGATAAAGGGTACGCGATCATGATCGTAAGCACAACACTGATGAACGTCCCTGCGGCTGTATAAAAAATGGAGTTGCCGTAGCCTGTAATGATCTCAGGTGTATTTAGCAGAACCTTGAAACCTTTGAAGGAAATATCTACAGGCCATAACCAGACTCGGCCGGAGGTAACGGCTGCCGGACTGCTAATCGAGCTACTGATGATAAAAATTAGCGGATAAATCACCGCGATGACCACGAGGCTGAGTAGGATATAAATAGTGGTCAGAAATAGCTTATCGCCAGTTGATTCTTTAATTTTTTGTTGAACTGCTGCCATGTGGTTGCTCCTTTCCTACCAGATGCTGTTGTTTGTGATGCGTTTAGCCAAGCCATTCACCGTAAGCAACAAAATAAGGTTGATTACCGAGTTGAATAGACCAACCGCAGTTGCAAAGCTATAATTGGCGTTCAGCAAACCGACCCGGTAGACATAAGTGGCAATGATCTCGGAATTCGCCAGATTGAGCGGGTTCTGCAGAAGATAGACCTTTTCAAAGCCAATAGCCATGACATTCCCAACATTCAAAATCAGGATGATGACGATGGTAGGCACAATACCTGGCAGATCAATATAACGAATTTTTTGAAAGCGTGAAGCGCCATCGACTTTGGCTGCCTCATAAAGCGTAGGATCTATACCGGCAAGCGCTGCTAAATAGATAACGGCACTGTAGCCCGCAGTCTGCCAAATATCAGACCAGACATAAATCGAACGAAACATTCCCGGTTCTCCAAGGAAATTGATCGACTCCAAACCGAAAAAGTTGAGAGCGATGTTCGCAAATCCAAGACGAGGTGCCATAAATAGCATAATAATGGACACCATGACAACCGTCGAGATGAAATAAGGCGCAAAAGAGACCAGCTGGACGAACTTTTTGAACCTTCCCCCGCGCAATTCATTAATCATGAGCGCAAGGATAATCGGAATTGGAAATCCCGCCAGCAGCAGGTAACCACTAAGCATGATGGTGTTCTTGAGCAGCGTCCAAAACTGCGGATTATCAAAAAATAATCGAAAATTATGAAATCCAACCCATGGACTTCCCCATATTCCTTTAATCACGTTGTAGTCCTTGAAGGCTAGAACCGCATTCAGCATTGGATAATACTTAAAAATGAGGAAAAATAACAGAGGTGGAATCACGAACAAATGTAGCTGCCAGTGCTTTTTCATACTTCTGCGAGCATTTTGTAAAAATACAGAGCCCCTACGCTTCGGTAACGACTTGTGGTGTAATACTATTTCTTTCTCCAGAACAATCCCCCCTAAGCAACCGCCAGTAGTTTATGATAGCGCTTTCTACGAGTTGATCATAATTGACTTTTATCCCCAAAGAAAAGGTACACTTGGGCATTTCAGCGTACAAATAACCCTGTTCAGGGAGAACAAAATAGCTGTAGAACGGCCATTTTTCCGGAAACAGGGTTCGGACTCCGAAAAAAGTATTAGACTGACGATGCTTCATTAAGCTATACCAGCTAATAGTTTGTCAAGATTACCAGTAAAGTAGTTTCTTCGGATGATCAAAACGGTCAACTTCTCCATAGATGTTTAACTCGCACACAGATTTAATTCCCTTCTCTGTAGTACAACTCTCCAATAGATAGGCATCAGCAGGAACCGTCTTCACCTTTCGAGGACCCTCACTGGAGATTTTCAATCTGGACAATTCTACCGGCAGTTGAATAAAGCCCATGAGACAATTCAACCAACTCTTGATAGGATTGCGTTTGCAGAAATGCTATGCTGTTTTTGACAGTGCGCACTGTACATTTTGTTTTATTGGAGGTATACAATGCTCGACTTGCGTAAAATTGGAGCTTATATTTCGAAGCTTCGCAAAGACCAGGATCTTACCCAATTGGAACTTGCCGATCAACTGAATGTAAGTCATCAAGCGGTATCGAAATGGGAACGGGGCGAATCGCTACCGGATATCGGAACGCTTCCGCAGATTGCAAGGTTATTCGGCAAAACGGTAGACGACATTTTAAATGCAGGAGACAATACAGAAAATCGGGAGCACCCGCACCTAGGAACGATCGTTGAGGAGATCGCAGAGAACAGGCCGGAACAAGTTGCAGAGATGGTCAATACCGGAGAAGCGGAGGTGGAGGAGCTTGTAGAAGTAGCGCCGTTTGTAAAAGCAAGCGCTCTGCATAAGGTTACAGAACGATTAGACAGCAGCGTCCTTAAGTTAGACGTGATCATGCGGCTGGCTCCGTTCCTTGGAACAGGCACATTGGATGAACTGGTTCGTCAGGCAGAAGAGGGCGAAATTGTGTGGAATACCATTACTGGACTCGCTCCGTTCGTCAGCAGCGACACATTAAGCCGACTGGTAGATAAATCGATTGACGGTTCCTTAGAAGTGCACAATCTTGTTGGGATTGCCCCGTTTCTTGGAAGAGAACATGTAGATCGGTTAGTACAACAAGCAGAAGAGGGCAGCTTGAGTTGGCATTCCATTCAAGGGCTGGCACCCTTTATTAGCAGAGAAACATTAAACCGTTTGGTAGACCGGGTTGAAGACGGCACTATCGATGCGGATCAGATCATAGGCCTTGCACCTTTTCTGGACAGTAAAAATCTCGAGAAGTTGATTAGTGGAGTCGAAGCTGAACATCTTAGCCCAGATCTGCTGGCAAGTCTTGCTCCTTTCGTCGATCAAGGGACATTGAGCAGAATGGTGACAAACTTATTAAATAAAGTAAAGTAGGATGCATAGACCGTCGGTGACAAGCTAACGGGAACGTTATTTGAACGACAACAGCGGCAGTCTAAGACTTTATTTATCAAGTCTTGGTCCGCCGCTGCTTCTTTTACTGGATCAGTCTAATACTTAATTTTTGCCAAACAACTGTTTACTCATCAATAGACTGTCTATAAGCGCTCGGTGAAACGCCGATTAACCGCTTGAAGGCCCGTCTGAAAGAATGTGAACTATTGTAGCCCACCCGAATAGCAATCTCATCAACCGTATACCGACTATCTTTGAGCAAAATCACAGCCTGATCCATTCTCACTTTTATCAGATGATCGGAGAAATTGACACCTGTAACCTCTTTAAACAATTGAGAAATATATTTTTCAGGCCGTTCGACCTGTTCGGCTACCCGGTACAGACTCAGCTCTGTATCCGAATAATTCTCTGCTGTATATTCCTTGATCTGCTTAATAATCTGAATATGAACATCCTTCTTTTTATTTGCAATAAGTCCGCACAGTTCTTCCATAATAACAAAAAATTCGGTCTGAATCATTTCGAGTCGTTCCGATGAACCAATGTCTATGACCCTCCGCTTCACACTCTCGATGTCCGGGTATTCTGTAAAAGCCTTTTGATCCAGAAGCTTAAGAAACGTCCCTTTTATTTCTCCAACAAGCTGTTGCTTCATTTCCATGGATAATTCACGCTGTTCCATGTTCTGGGCAACAATCGCACGGACAATCCGTTTAGCCTCTTCTAACTCTCCAGCCCGGATGGTACTGATCAGACGTTGCTCTGTATCCAGTGGATAATAGTAGGTCGTATTCTCATTTTGGGCTTCGCTACTCCATACAATTCCTTTTTTATTCATGTAGACGGCATATTCCAGAGCTTGCTTGGCTTGGTCAAAGGAAAGGCCGATTTCCGTTATTTCTGTAAAAAGATCTCCGAAGCCCGCCTGAGTAGTAATACGATACTCATTAAAAACGTACTGCGCCAAATTCTCCAGAATGCTGGTGATATTCTCTGCCTCATACGCTTTGTCAGTCTCTTCTTCCTTGGAGAAAAACAGAGTTACCACTTTGTCGGAGCCCATATCCGTCATTAGTACTTCCACTCCGAGATCCGATAGGGACTGCTTCAGCAGCAACCGGGAAGCATTCAGCTCATTGAGAATCTCAACGCTGTCCATACCGGCATAGCCGTTAATCTGAACAATTCCTACATACCCAGTGTTCTGTTTCAAATTAATCCCCACCTGCTCAGCGGCTGTGAGAATCTCATCATGCGTTTTGAATTCACCTGCTAATAGCCGCTTCAGAAATGCATCCCTGACCAACGGAAGCTGACGATTAAGTTCGGTTTCCAGCAACTTGTTCTTAGTGATCATATTGGCAATATTTCCGCTTAAAAAGTCAAATTCATTCTTGGCGGAGGCCTCTTCCTTGCCAAATTGCTCCTTCATGACGCTAAGCATACGGTTGATTGGAGCGCTGTTACGGTAAGCTAATATTAGTCCGACTATCAAGCCGATGAGTAATGTTCCTCCCGTAATTTGTATGGACATTTGCTTGATCTTGTTAGCATTATCCATCAAAATAGGCCGGGGAATCCCTGTCTGGTATACCCAGCCGTTCGAATCAGAACGAGTCGTGATCACTAGATCGTCTTCATAGAACTGACTAACCTTGGTTTTATCAAAATCCGAATCAGCGGTCATATGGGCCATTTTCTGCTCATCACTTCCCTGCAGGACAATCGTATTTCCTTCAGCATCGCTGATATGAACCCAGCCTCCGTATCGCTCAGTTAAACCAGATAACAGACTAGAAATGATTTTCTCGTCTATGATCACTACCGCGACAGCTGGTGAGGAATCGTTGAAACTATCCAGAGGGAGTGACTGCATATAGGTAATAACGGAGGTTTGCATGCCCCTGCTAACATAGTCACTGAGTGGCTTGATTTCACTGCGATGGGTTTTCTCAAGCACTTCTTTGGTCCAATCCTGTAGCGGAAGATCCTTATAGTTGAAATTAGAGTAGTAATGTTCCGGTCGGTAAGAAGAACCTGGGGTTAGAATAAGATTATAATTGGCGAGGTAAATATAATAGTTTTGCAAAAAATCATTCGTCTGACCGAAAGTCAGGACATTCCGCATCGTTCTCCAAATGCCATACACGTTCGTCTCATTGTCTCTTTCATTCATCAGAACATTTAGCTCCTGGTTGACTGCCAATTGCCTGGTAAACCCTTCTACTTCCGCCATGCGGCGCTCCAATATTTCCTGACTTTTCTGGAGCTGGGTGACCCCGTTCTCAATAGAGATAGACTCTGTCACAGAAATCGAAGTCAGATAGGACATATATCCGCCAATGCTGGGAATGACCAAAATGACTACATAGGAGATTAAGAATTTACGAAAGATATTGGAATATTTAAGCGTAGTGACCCCTCCCCTAATATCATTTCGATAGCGCTATCATTACCATAGATTAAAACATTTTACTTAATAGTCAAGTGTGCAAACCCAATTTTGCAGATGTTAAACCTTTCAGAACTGGATAAAAAGCAGCGATATACGCCGTTATCACTGCTTTTTATTCACCATCCGAATTTTTTTATCTTTCCAGCATGTAAACCCTTCTACGCTTTACCCATCGTATGGCGGGTAGAATGTGAAGGCACAAAACCGAATTCCTCTTTGAAACGATCCATGGCATATAAAGGCATATATTCTTGACCCGAAAAATGATAATAATCCAAATTATAATCATTCCCCACCAACGGGGTAAGGAGCTCAGCCACTGGCAAGTTGCTGCTAGCATCCGGCCCAACCAGATTAAGAGTTCTTACCCCCGGCTTGAGTGGAGATTCCAGTGCCGCAGTAATACCCTTCACTACATCCTCTGCGTGGACATGCCCCAGTGTGATGAACGGGAGCGTCGGCTTGGATCCAGTTTCCAAGACAGGAGAAATCCAGCCCTGGGAGGCTACAGCTCCAAAGCGAAGATTGATAAAGTCGGTATCTTTATGATTACGATGAAAATACCGGGTCAACTCCTCGACCATAGCCTTGCTTAGCCCATAGGCATCCGCCGCCAAGCAGGGATGATCCTCTGGGATAGGCAGCTCAAGCGGTATAAAATCCTCAGTGAGTCCACCCACCACGGCAATGGAGCTCGCTGTGATGAACTTTTGGCAACCGCGGTCCAGCAGATAACGGTACAATCTCCTTGTTCCCAGTACATTAACAGCAAGGCTGTCCTCCTCAGTAGAGCCGCCAGTAACAGCAGCAAGATGAATCACCGCCTGAATATCATACGAGTCCAGCCTGCTCAAATCCTCCGCTGAATCAAAAGAACCCTGAACATAGGCAAAAGCCCCTTCCGGAGCTTGGCGTGACAGACAAATCACTGTATGTTTATCCGCCAAATGCTTGACTAGAGCCGTTCCGATAAATCCACTTGCTCCGGTAATTAGAAGATTCATGCTCTTCTCCCCTTCTTTTTCTCATCTCATATCATTCAGAAAAAAGGGGCCAAAGAAGGCCCCTCCGTTCATTCATCGCTCAACTTATTCTGTCCACTGTTCTCCGCCTTGTGTACCAGGCTTCGAGATATGGTCGGTCGAAGCCTCCTCAATATCACCGAATGCCCAGTGGGAGACTGGAACATCGTTCCACCCTGGCTGTGTGACACCCATAAGCGGACCTCTGCCCAAAACTCTGTTGATAGCTGTAACGGCTTCCGCACGAGTAAGCTTGGAATTCGGGCGGAAAGTTCCGTCACTGTAGCCCTTCATTATGCCTATATCTTGGGCTTTCTTTATCGCCGCCTGTGCCCAGTGGCCGGTAATGTCAGAGAAGCCACGGCCCGATGTTGCAGAATCCGGGCTCAGCATGGCTGTTAAACTAGCCATTTCTGCACGCGTCATTGGTTGGTTAGGTTTAAAAGTACCATCGATGTAACCGTTCATTAGTCCCATCTTCGCTACTTTGGCAATGGCATCTGCCCCCCAATAGCTGGAGGATACATCACTGAATATCACGCCTGATCCAGTGGCCTCTTTCTCAGCAACCTTCGCTAGGATGGTTGCCATCTCAGCACGGGTAATGGGAGCATCGGGTTTAAAGAAGCCGCCCGGATATCCGTTGATATACGCCGAATGTAGCATTGTCTCTGCATCCTCCTTCCCATCAGTTCCAGATGCCGGAGTTGGCGTTGGCGTCAGGGTAGGTGCGGATGAAGGCTGAGCGGGTATAGACGGCCCCCCTGCATCAGTCGGTATGGGTGTTGCTGTCGGTGTTGGAGTTGGAGGTTCTGTAGGGTTCGTTGTTCCGCCATCACTGGTTGGGACTGTAAATTTCAATTGATCTGTCAGCATGAGATTACCTGATTTCTTCACAGCTTTAAGTGTGTGTAAGCCGCTTACCAATCCAGAAATACTATAAATCTCCTGTTGTGTCAGTCGGCTCTGACTATAAGTATTCACGGTCTGAATCCTTTGGCCGTCCACATAAATATCTACTTCACCTTGATCTGGACCCGTAGGTGTAATCAGACGGATTCCAGTGCCCTTGAAGGTATATTCAAAGGAATCGCCATCTACTGTCGTTGAATGCACATCATTAAGATAATCGCCACCAATAATAAAGCTGAGGGTCAACTTTCCGACTGGCTGTGATGCGAGATAAGATTTGTTCAATGTAACATGCTCACCAGCTACCGTATAATCGGTCCCTGGAACCAGATGATTTGATCCGTTCGTAATGCCAATGAAGCTTTCCGGCTGTTGTAGAAGTGTAATCTCAATGTCCTGCTGAGCAGAAGATGATTTATCAAAGCTCGCTGCGATCGGATTGATCATATTCGGAATCTCTACCTTGAGCATGTCAAGCAGCATGAATCTGCCCGATTTTTTCACAGCCTTAAGTGTGTGCTGGCCATCTGTAAGCCCAGAGATACTGTACAAAATCTGCTGTGACAATCGCCCGTTTCGATAAGCGCTTACCGTTCCCTTGAATTGATCGTCTACATAGATATCCATATCCCCTTGCGATTCGTCTACCTCAGTGAACAGTTGAATCCCTGTTCCTCTGAAGGTGTATTCGAAAGAATCACCGTTCTGCTCCGCATACTGCACATCGTCATTGTAGTCGCCCATTCCTCTTCCACTACTGCGGGACCAAGTACCGTTATATTTGATTGCCGGATCGTCGTTATTAACCATCACATAACGGATGCCTGTAGAGTCGCTAATCTGTACCGCTAGCGTCTGTGGATCACCGGCGTTAAAGATGATGTTCAGACTTGCCAGGCCAGCAGGTTGCTGCGCAAGATATTCCTTCTTGATGGTCAATTTATCATTAGTCACCGTATAATCTTCTTCGCGCAGTGCCACTCCATTATTTTCAATAGCACTCAGCGTATTTCCCTGCAGATTAAGCGTGACTGTGACATCCTTCTGTTGTTCCGTTGCTTTATCAAACCCAGCGGAAGTCGGAGTGATAGAACTGTTCTGACCCCCAGCCGGACTTTCTGTTGTCACTTTCAACGCGTCGAGCAGCATATAATTTCCCGATCCCTTGCTCACCTTAAGCGTGTGAGGACCGTTAGAAAGCCCTGATACACTATAAAGAGATTGTTGTACCTCTCTCGGTCCACTTGTATACGCATTTACAGTCTGTGCTGTCTCATCATCCAATGTAACAACCATTTCTCCTTGCGATTCATGCCTTTCCGTCAGCAGCTCAATGCCCGTTCCCGTAAAGGTGTACTCGAAAGAATCACCGTCTTTCTCGGTATAATGCACATCGCCATTATAATCTCCATGTTCTCGGGCAGAGCTTACCTGCCATGTGCCGTTGTATTTAATGCCGTTGTCATTATCATTAATGTAAACCACATCCGTAACGGTGGTATTGCTTGCCGAAGCCGAAGCTGAATCCGTAGCAGGGTCAGCCACAGAGTTGAGAGCATCCTCTTGAGGAGTACTGGTAGCAGTAGCCGAGGAATCCTTTATCGTAATGCTTAGATCCTGCTTCCCTTCAAGCAGCTCCTTGCCTCCATTTCGCTTCCAATCGCCGCTGTAGCGCATCCCTGTATCATCGTTATTGACAGCTGATGTGCCGCTTAATGCGGTTACTTTAAGCATACGAGAGGCATGGGGTTCAAGGATGCCACCGCTGAATTCCTTCTCAAAGGTTCCCAGCTCGGAATGGCTCCATAGGTCGCGCACTGAAGCCGGACCCTCAAGGCCAAGATCACTCCATTTGACTTTAACCTCCCCACCCCGACTACCCAGATTGAACAAAGCAACGCTGTAAGTCCCATCTCCATTATTGGCGTACCAGACCTGCTGTTGGGTATCCATCGACACCGGATGTCCAGGACGTCCGGCCTGATTGACGGCAATTACCTCATCATTGGTAAGCAGTTCTAGTCCATAACTATCCAGCCGTGTCATGTCATTCCCTGTATAGAGCGGTACGGAAGAAATGGACCAAAACGTCATCGCAGTCTTCCGCTCATCCTTGGTCAGACCATCCATGGAGCCGTTACCAACATTCAGGGAATCGAAGTCATTCCAACCGCCAGGGCCTGCATCCCGCCACCAAAGTGCTGCTTTGGGGAATAATCGGGAAATACTCGGCCATGCTGTCAACCCACTGCCGTCATAAGATTCAACATCCCAGTCAATTCGCCAACCGTTAGCATATTTTTTCCAGAACTCTACGTAATTGTGGTCGAGTGCCCAGGACAGCTCAAACCAGATGTTATTTCTATCCAAGGCTTTGGACCAAGCTTCTACGTCACCGCGTGCATCCCGGCTCAAGTTGTCAATCCCCGACCCAGGGGTTACGCTGTCGAATTTGACGAAATCGATTCCCCACTCGCCAAGCATGTCTGCAATGGAATCCACATACTTCTGGGCACAGGGATTCGTGAAATCAATTTTATAGGTGTAGGAATTCCAATAATCCATAATGGTAAGCGGCTTGGCTGTAATATCCTGAATACGACATTCGCCGCCTGTCCCATACACCTCAAGATTTCGGTTATATGCATCGATAGATACCCCCGGGATCAGATAGATCCCAATCTTTTGCCCATTATGATGAACATAGTCAATGACCTCCTGAAATCCGTTCGGATAAAGGACTTCACTAGGAATAGGTCTCCCGTATTCATCCATATCGCCATTCCAGCCTGCATCAATATTAATGTATTCATATCCATGGGCCTGCAGCTTCTCATGCATCGCGTCCGATTGCTTCTTAACGCTCTCCGCCGATGTCCAGTTTCCTGCCCCATCATACACCTGCATACTGTAACTGCTCCAGCCCATATATGGCTTCTGAGCCATACTCTTCTCCGCCGCTTGCGCCACGTTACCTTTCATTCCTGTAAATCCGAACTGTGCTGCTGCAATAATGAATACTAGCAGACTCATACCCAATCTTTTTCCCATTCGCTTCAAATCATCCTTACCCCCTCATGAAATGTGGTCAAAATTACTTTGATAGCGCTTTCTTTCGGGAAGATCATAATTGAATATGGATTTCCAAGATAGGTACATTTCGGAATTTTACGTACAAATAACCCCAAAATAGAGGGGCAAATAAACAGCATAACAGACATAATTCCTGCGATTCGAAGGAACTTAGTAAAAACACTGTAACTGTACCCTGGTTATATTTGGACAATCCTAAAACAAACTCTTGTTTCCTTGTTCCAGTGATGAAAATCACTTACTATATTGGTAAAATAAAGAATAATTTAAAGATACAAACGTCACAGTAATAACCGATGAATGATATGCTGAAGAAAGGAAGATCGCATTGAAGTTGGATTTGGATGGATTAAATGCCGATTCCTTAACGTGTATGCTTAAGGCATCTTTTTCATTGGAAAATTGGGATGCTATGATTGAAGTTGCGGACAAGCTGATCACACAGATTGCAATTATATATGAGACAAGCAGTGACACATTGAGAGAACAAAACCTGAAGCGGAGTATTCCCTATTATTTTGGATTTAGCTTATGTTCAAAAGGAATCGCACTGCAAAAGCTCGGTAAGTATCCTGAAGCTAGAATGTGTATTCAAAAATATGCTGAATTAGGATGGATCAAAGGGTTAGATGAAGAAGGAATTAATGAAGTCAAATACTACTGTAATATTGCAAAAGCCAATACCTACGTGCTCGACCTTTTAGAAGGCAAGACTGGAGTCCTAAAGGAGTATGTTGAATTTATTAGAAACAGTGCTGAGGAAGAGTTACTGCCAGGACTAATTACCATCTTGGAATCCTCGATAAAATATAACTATTCCGTAGATTGGATTCTGAGTGATCATAAAAACAACGTAAATGACATAGAAGAGTATGTGACTAATGTGGATATAAGATATTACGAGGAATACATTTATTTGCTGGTAATGTATTACTACGAACAAGAGAATATGTACGAAGCAATCAACACTATTCTAGAAACTCTGATTTTTAGTATCAAAATTGAAAACGATACAAACCTCAAGAAATCAGTAGCACTCTTTGAGCTCCTAAGAGAACATGCTCATCAATCACAACTTCAAATGTATCACAACATAATGGAAAAAATAATAGTAAAAGAGTTTACTAATGAAAAAGAAAATGTTCTTTCTTACAGTCGTAGTCTTGATTAGTTCCAGCTTAATGATCGCCTCTGCAAGTGCTTCTGCTGTCGATTCGGGCTCCACCATTTACACCTTTAACAATCACGGAATGGGTCATTGATTGAATTTTTATAAGTGGATTATACAAAGGAGCGATCATCCAATAACCGGATTGGTCGCTCCTTTGTTTGTAAATGAACATGATAGATTAGCTAAAATTCAAAGTCCTCAGAATCATGCAGGATTTTCTCGCTATAAATCCTCTTTATAAACTGTTCTTATACTCTTGCGGCGTCTTCCCGTATTGGGATTTAAACAACTTAATAAAATACTGCGGTTTCTGATAGCCGATTTCATGCGCAATTTGACTGATTCTCAAATCCTTGTACTTCAACAATTGAACCGCCTTCTCCATTCGCAAGCGGAGCACATAGTTCGAAAAGTTCTCTCCGGTTTCCTGTTTAAACAGGTTAGATACGTATACGGGATGAAGATTAACATTATCGGCTACCGCTTGAAGAGTTATATCTTTTATATTTCCTTGGATGAACCGGCGGATTCGCTCCATCAGATCAGAGCGTATATTGTCCGAGCGACTGTCACTGTAGGCTTTGATTTGGACATAGCTGCTGAAGGCCCATTCTTTTAACGGTTCATCACTCCAACTGGCATCCATTTTCAGCATCTTTTCGATATCTCTTCCAAACACCTCAAAGATTCGTTTACCTTTCTTATGCAAATAATAAGCGTATGCTTGCAGCAGGGTAACGTATATTTCAATCCCGTATTCACGGGCTCCACTTCCCGCCCCTTCAAGTTCACTGAATATCAGTTTCAGCTTACTCTCAAATGCCGTCCATTGCTCGATATCGATTAATTCCATTAAAGTCTGGGGGCGATAAAGCTCTGCCAGCGGCTGGATTTCAAACATTTCTTTCTTTTGCGTCACATGAAAAAAGCTTTCCGTTTGATAGCCAATATAATCGGTATATATCGATAAAGCAGAATGGTACATGGATAGAATATCTTTTGGGAAACCTCCCCAATCGCTTATGACCAGGGAAACCTTCGATTTTAAATACAATTTGATCTGATGTTGGGAGAGTCTGGCCAAGTCTTCTATGATCGCAGAGTCCGCTTTGTCTGGTTGCTCCAGATTGGTTTGAACCAGAAAAATCAAATAATCATGTGAATCTTTACAGTGCATGATATTAAATTTCTCCGAAAAAACTTCTTCTACGATGTTATACATAGCATATTCAATCAATGAGAGGCTATAAAGATCCGTATTTGAGTAATCCTCCTCCACCCTCATACATAAGAGAATGGTCTCTCTCTCAACAGAAAAGGGAAGTCCGTATAGTTGAATCTTGTCCTTCAAAACAGATAAGGGATAATTTTTACCGGAGATCAAATCAAACAATAACATTTCTCTTAATTTGGGCAAACTCTCCCGGAAACGGTAAACAAATTTTTGCTGATTTAATAATTCATTTCCTTCTTCTGTAATTTTAACGATAATATTGCGAAGAGTTTGCTCCAGTTCCTCGTTCGAGACTGGTTTGAGCAGATATTCAGCTACTTGCTGTTGGATAGCTTCCTTCGCATATTGAAATTCATCATAGCCGGTTATAATAACGGCCTTCGTATTTTTCCATTTCTGATTTATTCGGGCGATCAATTCGAGCCCTGTCATTCCGTTCATATGAATATCCGTGACCACAATATCAACGGAATGGTAATTCAGCAGCTCCAGGGCCTCCTCGCCGGAATATGCCTTATAGACATTGGTGATCCCCATTTGCTCCCACGGAAGTCCTATCGCCAGGCTGTCAACCAAATGGGTATGATCGTCTACGATTAATATTTGGTACATCCCTTTCCCCTCCTTAGGTCAAGACTCACCTTCCCTACTGCTCCAACATAATTCTACGCAAAGTCCACCTAGTTTCGATTGACTGAGCAGCACCCCTGAGTCACCGCCATACATCAAACGCAGGCGTTGATGGACATTTTTGAGTCCGGATTCTATTTCTTCGTTAGTGGACTGAATCTTCATTCGGATAGATTCGATCACTAAATAATCAATTCCTGTGCCCGTATCCTCAACGGATACATGATTCATGCCTTCCTCTCTCCACACGCGGATATGAATCATTCCATAGTCGGAATGATTATTGAACGAATGAAGGATTACATTTTCGACAAGCGGCTGAACAATTAACCGCGGAACTTCCAAGTCTTCCATCTGCGGCTCAACCTCAATATGAAATTCAAAATCATCTCTTAACATACAATGTATTTCCAGATAAAAATGAATCAAATCCAGCTCTTCTTTCAGCCGTACCATCTTATTCCCCGTTTTAGTCGTGTAACGATAGTACTTGCTCAAATTCATAGTCATCGAAACCGCTGCCTTGTCTTCATTTAACTCAATCATACTTTTGATATAAGCAAGGGTATTGTATAGAAAGTGCGGATTGATCTGCGATTGCAGCTGCTTAAGCGTCGCATCCTTTGACCGGAGTTGCTCTTTGTACACATCCTCGATCAGTTCCTCTATTTTTGACGCCATGGAGTTGAATTTTTCATATAACAACCGATATTCCCCTTCAGGTTTGTCCGACATTCTTACGGAATAGATGCCCTTCTCGATCAAGTTCATGTTCTTGAACAGTTTTCGGAATGGAATTTGAATATTCCGGTACATCACAAAGGCAAGATATGCCCCCATAAACAGAAGCATACCGCTTATCACATAAAACATAGTCTGGTTCCGGCTGATAGGTGCCATAATATCACTGATAGGTACATAATCAACAAGATACCACCCTAATGATTCCAGTTTTTGATAATGAACCTGAAACCTCGTCTTATCGGATTTTAGCAGCATGTATCCACTTTCCAACGAGTGGTCGATCTCTCCAAGCCGGGGAAGAAATTCATCAATTTGATTAACATTTACGGAATAATTATAAATAGGATCCATTCCTGGATGGTACAGAAACGGATCTCCCGAACCATTCGTTTTAAATTCAGATAGAGCTCTCCGCAATTCTGCTACACCAAATTTAAGCACGACTCTCATATGCGCCTCGCCTGACTCCGCTGATTTTTCGGGATAAGACAATATCCCTAGGAAATAATCCTCATTAGAATCGGAATAGTATTGCCAAAATGTATCCTGCGCAGGAAGTACTTTTGGGAGTGCATTCAAGCTGGAGTTACTTTTGATGACAATTCCGGTACGAGGATAGAGGACTGCGATCACTGCTTTCCAGTCTCCATAACCGGCAAGACGGTTTATCTCTTCAGAGACAGTTCGGTTGGTTCTGTATTTATCCAGAACATCATCAAGCAAATCAGGATAGGCCAAATTTCGTACATCTGTACTTTCATACAGCATTTTCTTATAGGTATCCAGCCGGAAAAACAACTGATCCAACTGATTAGCGAACGTTTCAATCTGATATTGCTTTACCTTAATAATTTCCTCCGTCAGTACATCCTTGCTTGTTCGATTCGACACTGCAAACAGGAGCAGGATCGGGATAAGTAAAATCAACAAAGTGGCAATTAGTTTTGTGAATATGCTGAATCTACTCATGATCAATCGTCCTCTCAAATCCGGGTTCAGCATCTGGATGCCCACGCTCAAATTCCGAGAACTGCTTCTTTAATTCGGTAAAGACAATGTCAAAACCTGCCTTCTTAAGATCTGTAATTGCATCTTGATAATATTCTTCATAATTGGCTAATCCAAAATTGATTGGCTCGAATTTTTCCTTATAGACAGCCATTACCTGCGCTATCTCATTCTTGACAGACGCCTCATTGAAATGAAATCCGAATAGTTTGGAAATGCGAGAGTTCTCGTCATTTTTGAGCAGGTCATGAATAATATCGTCCTCTACACTGGCAGGTGCGATAAAATAGTCCTTATTTCGCCACATCCATTCGTACATCAGCTGGTCATTGGTTAATTGCTTAATTTTACCTTTTTCCAATTCATAATCCTTACCCTCTACTCCATAAATAATAAAATTATAATTCTCTTGGGTTTGCAGAATCCAATTCATAAACATCATTGCGCGTTCAGGATTTTCCGCTGCGGCCGTAATCATAAAGGCTTCGTTACTTGGGGTAGTGATAAACTTTGGTTTCTCCTTAGCAAGATAATACTCGCGGAGCCTCGCATTTGGATCGGCATTCCGTACCGTTTGCAGGTTCTCCATCGCCCTCGAGACTGCACCTACCCGGAAAAGAAGCTTACCAGCATTCTCCTGATCGATCTTCGCTGCCGGATTACCCACCAAATTCTTATCGATGATCCCCATCTTCACCCATGATTCTCGTAAATGAACTACTTTTTTGTATAAATCAGACTCTACATAACTCAAAATTTCTCCAGAATCCTCATCAACCATAAATAACAGCCGCTCATCCAATGAAGAGTAGTTTCGATCTGTCAATTCACGCCACAACATTTCATGTCCTCGGTCTGTTTCCAGATAGCCATAATAGCTTGGATCTATCAGCTGCATTCTTTCATAAAACAGTTCTAAATCAGCGATTGTCTTAATTTCTGACATACCGACCTTCTCCAGTAAATCCTGGCGGACCATGACTGAAGAGAATTTCCCCGCAGAGGTAAATGCCTGAGACGGTATCGCCCAAAGCTTGCCATCAATCACGTTCTGCTTGAAGTTTTCTTCGGGAATATGTTCAATAAGATCCTGTCCATATCGATTCAGAAGCTCATCTAAAGGTTGAATATAACCTTTATAGACAGTGACGAAGGGTGCGCCATACCAGAACAGATCATATTTTTCTCCAGTAGATAAGGCCAGCTCCAGTTTTTGCTGATAATTAGACCATGGAATATAAGTCAACTCAAGCTTCATATTTAAATCTTTTTTAAGCCTCTCATTCAATTCATTTTCAACGAAATCACCCATACGTGCCGACAAATCGCCAGGCATAATCACCTTTAAGGTGACGAAGGGTGCCGGCGCATCTGACGTCAGCTCATTTACTGCAATAGCATTCTGTAAACCTTGCGGACCGGATACGTCCGGGCGGAAGTATTCGCTGTACAACATATAGATTATGGATAGAAAAAAGATCGCAATTATAATAGTGACAGCGGGCTTCTTCATGAACCGCTACCTCCTTCACCATAGAGCCTCATTGCTAGTCTACACTAAATATATGAAAGCGGATACAATATGTATATACCTCTGAGTTGGAACAGGAGCACATGAATTTCATATCATGTGCTCCTGTATTTCACTCAACTATTCAGTTTAAAAATTGGACATACTGCAGCAGCCGTTTAATCATGACAGCAGCTTCTGCCCGGCTTGCATGGGCAGTTGGATCGATTATTGTTGCAGATTTCCCCTGGATGATTTGAGCTGTGAGCAAGGCGGCTACCGGATGTTTTGCCCAAGAACTGACAAAACCGTTATCTGTATATTTCCTGAGAATAGTGTCAATCCCATCACTCGCCGGGACGGATTTGTTCACATAATCCAGCGCTCTGGACAGCATGACAGCCATTTGTTCACGGGTGATTTCTTCACCCGGTCTAAATGAACCATCACTGAAGCCTTCAATGATTCCTGCCTCAGCCGAGGCTGCAAGTGCCCCCGCATACCAGTCTCCTGTAGATACGTCCTTAAAGCCGGCTACCTTACCTAGAGAATTAAGTCCCAAGGAACGGACGAGAATGGCCGCGAACTCTGCGCGGGTTACCGGATTATCTGGTGAAAAGCTGTTAACTCCAACACCGTTTATAATCCGCTTAGAGGCCATTAGTTCGATGTCCGCTTTTGCCCAGTGGCTTTGTAGATCAGCGAACGTCTTAGTGCTCGAAGCTACCGTATAAATACTATTCCCGTTCCGTTTGATTACAGCTTCGGTAATCCCGCCATTATCCAGCAGTAGGGCTGGAACAAAGCTGAATGCCGTTGTATCCGGACTGAACAGGAGTGCAGTGGTTTTCTTCGGATCAATTGAGCCCGGAAGAGTAAGGGTGCGTTCGACATAGGTGCTGCCGAAGCTGTCCAGCTCAATCGACAGACCGTTTACTTGCGCAATGATTTTGTAATCGAATGCTGGAGTGAGCAAGGTCAGACCTTCTTTGCCGGCCTGCTCAGACAATAGCTCTGCTGTGCTGCCTGAAACCCGGTCTATAACTATACTTATGGTCATATCTGCCGGGCTAACGCCAAGCTTCGCCGCTAATGCCGCTACTCCCAGAACTTTGACCGGAACCTTGTAGCTTCCGAAATCCGTCTGAATCACAACGGATGCTTCCGGCAATTCATCCACCACACCTGCAAACGCAGAGGATGGAATGTTAACCTTCACACTTCCGCCGTCACTCTTCAGTTTAATGATTACTGATCCTGATTTGGCTGCAGCCGGATTGTTCTGAAGGGCTTGGAAGGCATCCTGTAGCTTCTTCACATCAATGGCTGCTATTGTTTCGCTTACACCATCCTTATTCGTTGTCCGTTTAAACGTTGCCCCATCCAGCTCCAGAATGATTCCATTATTCTGGATTACGGGTGCTGGTGTTGCAGGAACTGGCGTCGTAGATACAGGTACTGCTGATGTCGCTGCTGGCGGCGGTGTTGATGTGGCTGGTGTCGAAGTCGTTTCAGGTGTCGGCGTCGGTTCGCCTCCAGCAGGCGGGTTCGTATCCGCTGTAACCGTCAGCTTAAATTGCTTTTCTAAATTGCCGTCGGAAGACTTCGCCGTAATAACGGTTTGGCCGACACCTACTGCTGTGACCAGGCCTGCGGCGGATACATAAGCAACTTTAGGATCTGCCGATGACCATACGACCCTTGAATTACTAGCTTCTGCCGGAACTACACTGAGCTCAAGCTTCTTGCTTGCACCTGGAGCCAATTGCAACTGCTCCGGCGTATTCGCCGTTAAGCCTGTAACCCTTACTGGGGTTTGGGCAGAACTATTCGCTACATCTACGCTGCCCAAGCTCAGCCAGCCGCTTTCACCCATCTCAGCATTTGCGAAGCGGAATGTTTTGGCATCAGCATTAATTTTCTCAAGTGGATTCACATAGCGTAACAATATTTCATAGCTTCCATTACCTAATTGCGGATTATCAGCCGATACAAACAGCTTGTTGTTATCAAATCCATTCGTATTCGGAAGAATGTCTTTCAGATCCCAATCCGGATTCCAGATTTTAATGATGTCATTTCCTGATTTGGCTGCAAGCTCTACCTTCCAGTTGTAGTAGAACGGCGCTATTCCTTTGTTCTCAAGCTCTACTCCCACTTTCAGCTTTCCATCTGAAGCGTCCAGATAAGCGGTGGGCACATAATATTCATATCCCATCCTGCGTGAACCTTCAGTGGCTCTCGCCAAAGATGCAGCATCCAACGGAGTCTGGAATATCCCCTGGGCAATCAGCCAGGATGCATGGGTCAAGCCCAGGCTGGTGTAATAATCCTCTCCCTGCGCCCCTTCGATCGGAGTTGACGGTTCATTGTATTTTGGCGGATCATTATTCCACATCTTCACCTGAATTTCCGGTCTCATCTCGCCACCCATAACGTTGTTCTTCCAGAACTCAGTCACTCCTGCGTCATTCACTCTGCCCCAGAAATGCCAGCCCTGTCCGCCCAGGCTTGGCGGGAGTGTCTGGAAGGCAAAAGAATCATCATGATAACCGACATCGAAATTTCTGGTCTTAAGTGTGCTGTTGTCCATCGGATATCTTAGGACGAGCTGTGTTTGGTCGAAGGCATTGTCCATAGCGGTAAGAACACGCTTCAGGTTAGCATCGGTTGGCATCAGGTTAGGCGATTTCAGATTCCCGTCATACGGATACGTATGCCATTCGCCCCAGAAGCCAATTAATCCGATCATCACCGATCCGATCCGCGGGTCGCCGTCATAACGATTTCCAAGCGCGTTAATGAAATTATCCAAAGCGCCCAGTAAATGCTCATCATTATAGTCAGGCGCTAAGCTCGTGGCATCTTTGCCATTGTCGAATTCATCATAAGCATAAGTCTTCAGCCCTTCGTCCAGCAGGAATTTTGGTATACCTGAAGGTTTGTTCGGGTAGTCCAAATACACCCTGAACACGGATTGATTACCTCTGGAGGCTATCGCTGCTAGCCGTTTATCCAGCTCAGACCAATCAAAGTCATTCAGATTGTTCATCAGCTTGCTAAGCGGCAAATAGAAGAACTCCAAGCTGTAAGGCAGCTGTGTAGGACGATCTCTCCAATCATCACCTACTTTGAAATAAGCCTCCTCCGAAGCATCGTAGAATGGCAGAAACCCCTTGAGCGGATTATCAACCGGTGCCTGCGCATACTTTAAGATATGAGTTCCGGCCGATGTTACCCAATCTGGCTGACTTGGATGATCAACTGGAGGGTTCTCCGGCCCTTCTCCAGATCCGCCTGTTCTGCCCGCTAATGCATATAATCCAATCTGGTCGATGCTGAGGACATTATCAGCCTGATTGCCAGGACCGAAACCAAACTGAATTTGCAGCACCTTGCTTGCGTCGAACGATGCATCGCAGGCAACGCAGCCTTGCCACTCGGACTGGGCAAACGCGCTCCATGGGATTCTCACCATTCCTGTGTAGCCTGGGGCAATCGACAGGGAACCTCCACCAAGAGTGGATGCCTTCCAGCCTTCTGCTGCATTGTAGAGTTTGACGACGCCTCCTGCTTTTAACGAGAACTCACCTTTCGGCGCATCTGTTACAAGCGAGATATTCAAATCCATATTTTTATTGCTTGATGATGTATGGTTGATCCAGAAGGTAAGTCCATCAAAGGCCGACCAATCCGAATCCGTTCCGGTAAACGCTGCGCGTTTGATATTGACCCAGTCGGAGGCAGCTTTGCCCGGTGGAGGCTTAACAGAGAATTTCATCGCCTGACTGCCATTCGAATAATGAACCTTATCAAGCGTGCGAAGTGTAGAAGGTTCACCGGATTCCCAGTCTATTCTCCAAACGTTCTGCAGAGCGGCATCATCTGTGTACGATTCGAAATCCTCCAATACTTTATCAGCGCGATAGAGTCTGATGTCATCAATTGTGATCACGTTATGAACATATCCTGCTGGCGGATATCCGAACTGAAGCCCGGTTACTTCACTAGGATCCAGCACAGCAGCGCAGTCGGCCTGAACACCATCGCACTGCCAAGCAGATTGTACGAATTGATCCCACGGGATTCTTACAACGCCTTTGAATCCGGCCGGAACATTAAGCGAGCCTCCATTAAATGCCGCTGAATGCCAGCTTCCATCCGCAGCCATCTTCAAGGCAGCCCCGCCATCTTTCAGCCCGAACTCTCCATTCGCTACAGGCGTCTGCAGCGCAACGTTTAAGCTGAAATTCTTGTTATCCGTTGTTGTATTGTCCACCCAGAGGCTTAATCCGTCATAAGCGGACCAATCTCTTAGCTCCGCAGGGATGGCATGAATGATATTCGACCAATCCGAATCCGGGATTGCGACCGAAAGCTTGAGGCCTTTGCTTCCGCTCGCTTGGCCCAGCGCCCGTGTAACCGAGCCTGGCATATCGCTCCACGCTTCTGTCCAAGCTTGCCCAAGAGCAGCATTATCCCCATAAGATTCGAAATTCTCAATCAGTCCTGGTGTTTCTGTACCATTACCCGGATTAGTACCAGGGTCAGTTCCAGGTCCAGTACCGGGATCATCATCTGAGTCATACTTATCAGTGAAGTAGATTTCATCAATATATATGGTACCTGTAGTATCCCAAGTAGCTTGTGCTATCGCCACACTCCAGATCGTCTGCGATAAATCCACTCCATGGGCAGCCAAGTCGATAACGATATCTTTATAGCTGGTTGTTATCGTATCTCCACTGAATTGGCCGAGTGTCTTTGTGACGCCGCCGATACTGATACTAACCTGATTCTCCTCGCCGCCAGCAGCTCCCTTCACGCGGATGACCAGTTTCCCCGTATCTGAAAGATTCCGGCCGATGTTGGTTTCTAGCCGTGACATATTCTTATACTGCAGGACCAGTGCGCCATCTTCGATAACACCAGCGCCGTTCCCGTTGGCGAAACCGCTCGAACCTGTCCATTGATTCAGATCATTTTGGGTGCTTCCGGACCACGTCCGGGTACCATCATAATCATCCACTAGCAGACGTTTTGGCGGCAGCGGTGGTGAAGTCGGAGGTGTTGTTGAATGACTCTCCCCGATTAATACGGGGCCCAAATTGAGCCAGCCTTCTGTGTCTTGGTCCGTATTCGCAAATCTCACCTTTTTAGCCTTATTGCTAATGGCCTCTAACGGATTAACGACCTTCATCACTAAATAATAATAGCCATCATTCAAATCCGGAGCAGAAATAGAAGTATCGAAATAATAGGGTTCACCGAATGGGGCGTACTGCGGATCACCAGGAAGATTCCATTCAGGATATGTCCTGATTTGCAATGGCATGACCTTTGTCATATCCCATGAGGTATCCCACTCTTTAATAAGCTTCCCGGATAAATTCTTTACTCCCAGTTCTACTTTCCAAGGATATGCGAAGGGAGCAACGCCATTATTCTGAATGGCTACTCCGACCTTAAGCGGAGCACCTTGGGCAACATTATTATAGTAGGCACTCGTCACATTTAGATCGTAGCCCATCTTTCTCACGCCTGCGGCTACGGCCGGATCATTGGCATTATAGTTGCTGATACCGCCTTGGTTAATCATCCACGTTGCATGAGTCAGTTCAATATCATTCATTGCATTATCCACATTAGTGCCGCCGCTGAAGAAGTTGTTCTGAATTTCCGGCCGTACTTCTCCGCCAACAGATTGCGTGATCCATTTATTCTCCGAACCAGCTCCCAGCATTTTGGTCAAAAACGAGTAATAGGTTCCGCCCATACTCTCCGGCTGGGTTACACTCTGCAGCGGATCACCTTCCTTATACCCGAAAGAGTCATCATGGTATCCGATATTGAACTCCGATGCGCCCGGCAAGCCGGGATACCGGACCTCAAGCTTGGTTTGATTGAAAGCAGAATCATAGGCATTGAAGATTGTTCCGATGGTTTCAGCATTAGGCATATAGTTCGGCAAACCATCCGTTTCATCCTCATCATAAGGGTAAGTATGCCACTCTCCCCATAGCCCAACGAGGCCCATATGAATAAATCCGATACGCGGATCTCCGTCATATTTTGCACCGAAAGCCCGGATAAAGTTCGTCAAATAAGTTACCATAGCAGGGTCATCGTAATCAGGCTCGATCTGGTTAAAGGTATCGTTATGACGCATTGTCACTCCACTGTCATGAATGAAATCCGGTATTGCATCCTCTTTGCCCGGATATTCAAGATATACCCTGATCGCTGCCTGATTCCCTCTTGCTGCAATCGCATTCAGCGCTGGCTCTATACCGGTATCAAATGTGTATGAATCAGGGCCGTTCATCACTGCTTTCAGAGGGACATAATACCATTCCAGGCTGTGGGGGAATGAGGTCTCCGTTTCCCAAGGATAGAAAGGTGCGAACCCTTTCAACGGATTGTCGAGCGGACTTGGGGCATACATCAAGTCATGCTTGGTTAGTGTACTATCCGCTGCAGGGCTGGGATATGGATTAGAGGGTACACGCGCCTGCTCCGGGTCCGCATTGACTGTGCCGGCAGCATTCCCAAAGAACGTACTCAGTAACAAGCATACGATGAGCAATACTTTAAATGATGCCTTCCTAATATATTGAACAGATAATAGATTCATAGAACCTCCTCGTTAACGCTGTTATCAATCAGTGTGAACGATTTCAGAATGCCAAATGGAAACAGTCGGTTTATCCTTTATGCGCACTAAATGCAATTCCTTCGATAAACTGCTTTTGAAATATAAAAAAGAGGACGATCATCGGAACCACTGCCATGAAGGCGCCTGCCATCAATACCGGGTAATCCGTTCCGAACATGGAGACTAACGTCGCAATACCCGATGACAAAGTCATCTTCTCAGGTGAGCTGTTAATGATAAGGGGCCATTGCAGTTCATTCCATGCCCACTGCAATTGAATAATAACAATCGCAACTAAAGCCGACTTGACTAAAGGAAGCATGATATGCCAATAAATTTGAAATGGATTGCAACCGTCCAATACTGCCGCTTCTTCCAATTCCTTAGAAATAGTTAGGAAAAATTGCCTTAAAAGAAAAGTTGCGAAAGGACTGATCAGCGAGGTAATCCAAAGAGCAGTCACCGTATTGACTAAGCCCAAGTCACTCATCATCATGTATTGCGGCGTATAGAAAACAGGATTAGGTACCATCATGACCGATATAATCAATGCAAAAAGAAATGAACTTCCTGGAAATCTAATCCGTGCAAAGGCATACGCCGCCATCGAACTAAATATAACTGGAAACACGGTTTTCATTAATGCCGTAAAAATTGTATTTAAGTAATAATGCGGAAATGCCGATTGCTTGATCGCCTCTATATATCCTCTTAAGTTGGGGGCCTCCGGAAAATAACGGATCGGAATTTGCGTGGCTTCCGTCGTTGACTTTAGCGAAGTTAGCACCATCCATATAAATGGAACGAGCATAGCAATAGCGCTAATCATTAGAATGACATGAACAATCGAGTTAATCTTCCGCGCTGATGTGATCTGCACTTCTGTCTTCCCCCCTTCTTAGTCGTAGACGACCCATTTTTTTTGAAGAGCAAATTGGATCCCTGTCAGTATGACGTTAATAAACAACAATACATTGATAATTGCTGCGCCATAATTAGGATTAAAATAAACGAAAGTGTTTTGGTAATAGGCATAAACAAGTGAACGAACGGATGGAAGTGCTACATTCGTCTTCCCGATAATCAGATAGATGGAGTCGAAAATTTGCGTTGCTCCAATCAAAAGGATGATGCTCGTGAAAAAAAGTGTTGGTGTCAGCATGGGAAGTGTAATATAGCGAAACTTCCCCATTCTCTTGGCACCATCAATCTCGGCAGCTTCATAGAGTGATTTAGGTATCCCTTGCAAACCTGCAAGAATCAACAGCATATTCAAGCCAATTGCCCCCCACACGCCAACGATAACCAACACAAACATGGCATAATTGGGATTAGACAACCAGGCTACACGAGTTCCCAATATATGGTTGATGAGCCCGAAGTCCTGAGCGAACAAGACGACCCAAACCATCGCTGCCGCTGCAGGCATTGTGACTTGAGGCAAGAAAAAAACGACCCGGTAAACGGATAATCCTTTAATCTTCGTATTTAGCAATACAGCAAAAAAAGTAGAAAGGGCAAGTGTTATCGGTACAAACAGAACTACATAGTATAAAGTGTTGCGCAGATTCTGCCAAAACTCTCCATCACTAAATAACTTCACATAGTTATCAAATCCAACCCAATGATTAACGAGTCCGAAATTCTCCGACTGCTGGAATCCCAGCAGAATCGATTGAAGAACCGGCCAGCCCCAGAAAACCAATGTGCCTAGAAGAGTCGGCGCGATCATGAAATAAGCCCATACATATCTGCTTCTGGAATTCAATCTGACCACTCCCTATTCATCAGGGAACGTTCCTGATCTCCAAGAACGTCCCCTGAATCACTTTATTTTAAATAAATGGCTTATTTCGTTTCTTCTATCGCTTGATTCATCATCTCAGCGACCTTCTTCGCAGCTTCCTCAACCGAAATTGCTCCGCCCCACGCTTGCGACATAATCTCAGGCTCTTTCGCGAACCATACCGGGTAAGCTAACGAACCGCTCGGATACGGAGTCGCATCAGCCACCTGTTCCGTGAATATTTTCAGATTCAAGTGAGGTCTCGAAGTTAGCCACGCATCCTGAGTGCCATTGAATGCCGGTATAGCCGCACCCATTTCCGCCGTAATTTGCGCTGCTCTTTCAGATCCAAGGAACTTGAGGAATAACCAAGCCTCATCTTTGTTTTTACCACTTGCGGACATGACATTGCCCAGACCATTAATGATATTAGCTCGTTTCACTTTACCCTTTGGCAATTTAGCCCAATCCCATTTGCCCTTAATAATTTCGCTGCTGTCAATGTCGCTGATCCGCCAGGATCCGTCGAAAATCATCGCTAATCTGCCGGACTTGAACATTTCGGTGGCTTCCGTATCTGTCATTTGCTGATGAGTTGGAGAAGCGCCGTCGAGAGTCATTTGATAACGGGCCTGTAAAGCTTCAATGGAAGCCGGATCATCGTAGCCTGACTTACTCATATCAGCCGATAAAATACTCCCGCCATTAGCCAACATATCGTTCCAATACCCGGTCTGAGTGTCCATTTTCGCCCCAAAGCCATAGATGCCTTTATCAGGCTGACTTAATTGCTTGGCAACCTCGGCAAGCTTGGCATAATCCCAAGTATCGTCTGGATAGGGAATCTTAGCTTGGTCGAAGAGCTCTTTGTTGTACGCCAAACCGATCGTATCAAAATCCTTCGGTATGCCGTAATTTTCACCATTCAGTGTATATATGGAAGCAAGGTCTGCCGCATAATTATTTAGATCAATTTCTCCAGCCTGTATCTTGCTTGTGATCGGTTCAATGAATTTACCTGTTGCATATTTGACAAATTGACCACCATGCATCCAGAAAACATCAGGCAGTGTACCGGCAGGAGCGGCAGCGGACATCTTTGTCCAATAATCACCCCACGGAATAACTTCGACCTTGATCTTGATATTTGGATTTTCTGCCGTAAACTCCTTTGCAATGGCTTCCATTGCCGGTTGCTGAATTTTATCCCATATGGAATAGGTAAGCGTTACGTTTTTTTGAGGCTTATCAGTCGCTTTCTCAGCATTACCAGCATTGCTTTTCGGACTATTATCTGCTGTATTGTTAGTATTGCTGCTGCAGGCAGCTGTGACCAGAGCAAAAACAGTTAAGACAGTTAGAAACAGAAATGAAAACTTGTTTCTTTTCTTCATAATGACATCCCCCTAATTAGTTATTTAGGCAAATATTTGCGTAAATTCTCACTACGAATCACTTTGCCTCCCTACATATTGATTTTAATTCAATCTTACCTCCCCTTTAAATGCCTCATTTTAAAGATTTGATGCCTAAATATTAAGATAAAAAAGGTTTGCATTGAAATATAGATTAATCCATAATGTTAGTAAATAATTGCGCAAATTATTTCATAACTTAGATTGGAGTGTCTGCGATGACAATTACTGTATTACCTCAAAAAACCGGAGAGTTCTGGTGGGGAGGTGTTATAAACGAAGGGCATTTAATGCCATTTGGCGACCGGCCACATACACGTGACTTACGTTTGACGGATGATAATCAAGCTTCTCCCTTATTAATTTCTAATCTTGGAAGGTATATTTGGTGCGAAGAGCCGTTTGCCTTTTCGTTTAATGAGAGCAGTCTTACCATCGATCACAAACAGAAGCTATGCCTTGAAGATGGACACGAAACCCTTCAAGGTGCGTACCAGCATGCATCTAAAAACCATTTTCCCCCTTCCGGCGTTACACCTGACAAACTAGCCTTCACGGCACCGCAATATTGTACCTGGGTGGAAATGTTTTACGAACCGACACAGGAAAAGCTCCTCAATTACGCAAAATCCATTATTCAAAATGGCATGCCCCCTGGTGTGTTAATCATTGACGATAATTGGATGCAAGACTATGGAACATGGGACTTTGATAAACACCGATTCCCCGATCCTGCTAGAATGATCAAATCCTTACATGAATTAGGGTTTAAGATCATGCTTTGGGTGTGCCCGTATGTAAGCCCCGATAGTATTAAATTCCGTCAATTACTGGAACTCGGCATCTTGATGAAGCATGCTGATGGTGCCCCTGTCCTGAGGAGATGGTGGAACGGGTACAGCGCAATCGTTGACTATACAAGCACAGAAGGCCCGGCATGGTTCAGGCAGCAGTTAGACAGGCTGATTGAAGATTATGGAGTTGACGGATTCAAGCTCGATGCAGGAGAACCTCTATTACCTGACCTAATGGATGACATTACAAAAGAGGTCGCTTGGTCACATCCTGTTCGCCCAATGGAAGATTGTGAGTCATATGCCAGATTAGGAATCGGATACGCGCTTAGTGAACTGCGCATGTGCTGGAAACTCGGGGGACAGGCACTCATTCAGCGGCAACGTGATAAAACGCACACATGGAATGCTACGACTGGGCTGAGAGGACTTATCCCTAATGCTATTGCCCAGGGCCTGATGGGATATGCCTATAACTGCCCTGATATGGTAGGCGGAGGAATGGATGGGGACATTAATTCACCCGATTTCCGTTTTGATGCTGAACTTTTTATCCGTTTTGTTCAATGCTCCGCTTTATTTCCCGTGATGCAGTTTTCAATGGCGCCCTGGCGGGTTTTGAATGGTGCTGAATTGTCCTGGTGTATGGACGCCGTACGGATACGATCAGAGTTAGGGCCTCTGCTATCCGGACTTGCCAGCCAAGCTGCAGAGGATGGGCTTCCAATCCTGCGTAGTCTGGAATTCGTCTTTCCGCATCAAGGCTTCCATAAGGTTCAAGATCAATTCATGGTTGGCGAGACCATTCTGGTAGCCCCAGTTATGAATAAAGGTCAAACAGCTCGAAGGATACAATTCCCGGATGGCCAATGGCTGGGTGATGACGGAAGCATCGTTGAAGGCCCGGCTCAGGTCGAAGTGAATGCCCCGCTTTCCCGATTGCCATGGTATCGAAAAATCTAAATACTTACATTCAGGAGATAATTCTATGAAAAAAATCAAATTAGCTGTAATAGGGGCAGGAGCAAGAGGTTTTTTATCCTACATGCCTTATGTCCAGAGGTTTCCCCACGAGGCGGAGGTAGTCGCAGTTGCCGAACCAAACGACGAGAGAAGAACGCGATTTGCGGAAGCATTCAACCTAACCCCGGAGCAAATTTATTCAACATGGGAAGATCTATTGAACGGGCCTAAGCTTTGTGATGCGCTCCTTATCTGCACACAGGATCAGAATCATTACCTGCCCACAGTTGCCGCTCTCAGGAAGGGATATCATGTTCTTCTGGAAAAACCTATGTCCAACAACCCGATTGAGTGCATTGAAATGGAGAGGATCGCACGTGAAGAAAGGCGGTTGCTTTCAATCTGTCATGTCTCGAGGTATATCCCTTTTTGGAAAAAGATAAAGCAACTCATTCATGAAGGTTTCATCGGAAACCTAATGTCCATTCAACATAACGAAAACGTGGGGTACCTCCATTACGCCCATAGCTTTGTAAGAGGCAATTGGAGGAATGATGTACTCTCGAGTCCAATGATATTGGCCAAGTCTTGTCACGACATGGATCTAATCCGTTGGATTGCCGATGCAGATTGCAAGAGGGTTAGTTCCTTTGGCTCTTTAGGCCACTTTCGTGTCGAAAATGCGCCTGCTGGATCAACCAACCGATGTACGGATGGGTGCGAGGTGGAATCCACTTGTCCTTATTCAGCATTACGCTTTTATATGAAAGACCCTACATTAAATCACTTTGCAGCACTCATAACAGATCCGCCTACCGAAACGAATAGAATGAACGCGATATTGAATGGTCCCTATGGAAAATGTGTCTATCGGACGGATAATAATGTAGTGGATCATCAAACGGTAAATATGGAATTCGAGAATGGAGTTACCGTGATTTTCAGCATGTGCGGGTTTACGCGCGATATAAATCGCACCATTCAAATCATGGGGACCAAAGGGGAAATTCGCGGTGATTTACTAAGCGGCTGTATCGATCTATTCGAATTTTCATCAGGGACACAGTCTATCATTCATACCCCAACCAGTGACGGTGGTCATCAAGGAGGCGACGATGGGATCATGCAACAATTCCTGTCCGACCTCCGAAATGAAAGATATATGAATACCTTGACTTCTGCGGAAGCCTCTCTGGAAAGTCATCTCATGGCCTTCGCCGCTGAGGAATCGAGACGAAGGGAGGGCGCCGTTATAGACATGAAGCTCTTCCGCCAATCTCTTACAACAACCTCTCCAAATGGCACACAACATGTTCAAACATCCTAGTAAGTAATATTATGAAGACCGGCTCGCAGAACTGCAGGCCGGTCTTCTTTCACGTCCCCAACTTTATTCCCCTCCGTTCGGATAAAAATTTAAGGCAAATTTTTGCGCAACAACTTCGCAACTTTCGTGTGCTCTAGACACGCCAAATAACCGTCCTCAAATTGTAGTCATTTGAAGAACGGCTAGTTCAGATCGAGCGTAGAGTGCCTGCCTCTACCCCTTATTTGCCACTTTTGCGCATGATTCCCGCTCAATTAGTTCTGTCTTCAGGCTGATTTGGACTTCCGCTATATTCTTGTTCATAATCAGCTCGGTCAGCACTTTTACAATGATAGAGCTAATATCATATCTAAACCGTCGGACAGTAGTTAATGGCGGAACCATAAACTCCGATAGCTTTAAATCATCAAAACCAACTAACGAGACATCCTTTGGAATACGGATGTTCATCTCAGCCAATCCTTTCATCGCACCAAAAGCAATGATGTCGTTAAACGTAAATATTGCGGTTATGGACGGATCCTCACTCATCAATTGCTTCACCGCCTCATATCCATGTGCAGGATCAAATGCACCCATTAGGACATTAGTGTCGGACCATGGCATTTTAAAATCGCGAAATGCATCTTTGCATCCGTCCAGCCGGTTTAAATTCACCAGATGTTGCTTAGGCCCGGCAATGATTCCAATTTTCTGATGCCCCAATTCATGCAGATATCGAATCACATTATAAGCGCCTTTACGGTTATCATAGTCAATATAGTTATGACCGATCTTATAGGTTCTTCCATTCGTAAGCAAATACGGAATGCCGAGTTTCTCAAACTCTTCAAACACCTTGTCATTAACAAATGGATCAAAAATGATGGCTGCATCCACTTTTTCCTCACTTAACAACTTATACGCTGGCGAGGACTGCAAGTCCGTATTATGCTTCACAATATGAATCTGATGACCATAATCCTCAAATTCTTCCTTTAAATGATTTAAGTCGGCAGAGGTAGACGGATCATTGTCGAAGAAGTCATTATTCCCTGGAACGATGACGACTATATTATAAGATATGTTTGCCAGTTTGGAGGGAGCGACACCTGGTTTTAGGTGTTCATTAACAATTTCCAGTACTTTCCTGCGTGTCTCTTCGCTGAAATTCCCCTGATTGTTCATGATCCTGGACACCGTGCTAATTGACACGTTTGCCTTTTTCGCAATTTCTTTTAGTTTAATTTGCTCTCCCTCCTATCTTCAGGAAATTTTTTGCGCATTAAAGAAATTATAGCTTTTATTATTGTATCTCGTCAATTTCTCCTCAATCTATACTTGAGAGTAATATTTTTTTACAGGATTTCAACTTCTACATGCTCCATATAAAACAAAAAAACTTGATTTCTCAAGGTTTTCACTGTGATGCCAAGTAATTATTTCAAACATCAGCGACCATCGTCTGGTTTCTTCCCCTGCTCTTTGCCAGGTATAACGCCTGATCGGCCTTCTCCAGCAGCCCCTCTCGCTCCAATGCATGAAAAGGATAATGGGCGATTCCCTGGGAGATCGTAACCTGTGTCGGGATTGGACCCCCGCTTTGTTCCAGTGCCCGCCGGACTCTTTCAGCTACGTTGAAAGCTTCCTCAGGTCTAGTGTGGGCCAGTAAGATGACGAACTCTTCGCCGCCGTAGCGGTAGCAAACATCGTCTGGGCGAAACGAGGCAACGATAACTTTGGCTACATGTTTCAGCACTTCGTCGCCAATGAGATGGCCGTAGGTATCGTTCACCAGTTTAAATTTGTCTACATCCAGCACAATGAGCGAAAACGGTTGACCTGCGGCAATCCACTGGTTCATCGTATACTCTAACGATCTACGGTTCAATAAACCGGTCAGAGCATCGGTCACTGCTTCTTGGGTCAGTTGATCCGTCTGCTTCTGAATATCCGTCACGGCAAGCAACACAGCCTTGGTCAGCAGATCTGCCTCTCGGCTCCATTGCGGCTTTGCTTCTGGTAATACAATTTTTTCCTTGCCCATCCTGCTAACCAGGTTTGCCAGGTAGACAAAAGGCCGGGCCAACTTGCGCGCTACGAGAATGACGCCCATCAGGAGTATAATGAAGGGAAATAACGAATACCCGAGAATTGTCCGAAGGTGGCCCATCAGTTGATGATGGATGACACTAATCGGCGAAACGACTACAATCCCCCATCCTTTGGCCGGAACACTGGAGTATCCGGCAAGCATTTCAATGCTGCGGGTGTTGCGCGCTTGCTGTTCTCCGCTTTCCCCTTTCATAAGTTTCTGCACAACCTTATTACTGCTGACATCCTTCCCAATAAGCTGTTTATCCGGGTGGTACAACAGATGCCCGCTTGCATCCACAATATAATAATAAGAACCAGAATCGTCCACGTTGTTGTCGCCAAAAATCATAGACAAAATATTGTTCTCCTGCAAATAAAATGTGCCGCTCAAAATACCGCGATATGTACCCTTGTTGCTGAAAATCGGCTGACTCATAAAAACGATTAGTCTCTTGGTGGTTTGGGTCATATAGGGGGAGGATATGTAAGGTTTTTTGAACGCCAGAGCTTCCAAACCGACTTTAGAAGTAATATGGTCGCCTGTTGTCCCCAAACTAGTCGGTACTACGTTGCGGACCAGCCCGTCGGCATCGACCACGGCGATAGAATTGAAGTAATTGCTACTATTGCGCATCAGTTCCAAATTATCATCTACTTGCTTCGGCGTTGAGCCACCGTCTTCGGAAAGTGTGGCAACGCTGTATTCCAAACTGCTGCGCATGGACTGAAATAAGGAATCCATTGTCTTGGTCATTCGGTCAGCATTGTAGTAATTCAAATGGAGCGTAGTCTCCATCAATGATTGTTTCTTGGACTCGTAAGAACCGATCAGAAGAATGCTTGAGGTTAGTAGAACCACCAGCGTAACCAAGCCCGTAAGCAGCGATGTGAGACTGAGCTTTTTACTTTGACGCGGCTCGGCTCTTCTCAGTGTAAGCAAACTATAACCCTCCTTGAATCTTGAAAACTAGCTCAATCAATAATACAACAAATTAAGATGTTATTCGACAATGATCTCCAATCTCTCACACCACTGTACGTCCCATTCGATATACGATGATTCATGAAATATTACATGTTAAAAAACTCTTCTCCAGAACTTGAGAATTGACAAGCACTGAAAAAGAGTATTTTCATAGGTGATTATTGAAGATCTTAAAAAGTTTGGCTCAATATAAATATGAGTAAATTCACTTCGAGAAATAGTTTTTTCCATATTGGAATCCTTCATTACGCTTAATGTAAAAGAGACTTTAAGTTGTGCAATAATTCATCAGGTAGTGGCTCTTTCATTAGTTTGTTAAGTATTTCATTCCTTGCTCCGTTGTTCTTCAAAAATGAGAATAGCAGGTTTGCCTTATCCGTACGATTCATTAGAGCATAGGCAACAAACCATACTTCAGGAGCAGACACTTGAACACTATTCCAACTCAAAGTCGGAACTGTTGGCATTTTACAAAGCCCTTTAGTAGAATGAATCGAGAAGTTTCCTAATATTTCAACCGGAGGGTTTCTTTTGTGAATTAATAGTTTATACTCACTTCCGAAAGGATAATCCCCACTCTTTAGTTCCTCAACTTTGAAGTTTCGTAGAGCATCTATGACAGTTTCTTTAGGTGCGTCAGTCATAATATCCCAGTCATGAACGGAATTGATTAGACCCAAACTTAGTAATAAACCACTCCCACCCAAGGAATAGTTAATGCCGAATTGCTCTAATTTTTCTGTTACGATAACCAAATTGTTAATATCTGAATTCATTATTCGAGAACCTTCCTTTAGTTATTTTTTCATTTAATTCAATATACCATATACTGAAAAAACAGATAAAAGAATGGAAACCTAAAGATACTGAATCGAGACTAAGAAGGCACGGAGCCATTCACCAACTATTAATTCGCCAAAATTTGATTCAGACTCTTCTCCAGCACTTTCAGTCCTGCTTCCGGCTCGATCCGGTTCCGGACAATATTCTGAAGCTCCTCAGACATTGCCGTGAACAGCGTCGCGTATTTATCGGTTTTGGGGGCAAACTTCACCTGATCCCTAGATTGAATAAACCGATCCCGATAAGGCAGCTCCCGGTAAGCCCGGCTCTCTGCGATATCAAGATTCGCCGGAACATGACCTGCTTCCCCCCAGATTTTACCGCCAACCTCCGAGAAGTACTTCACGAAGTCCATGGCGCCTTCCTGCTCTTCTTCGCTGACGTAAGCCGGAATAACCAGTGTATGTGAGCTTCCCCAGTGGGCTGAGCTGCCGAAGATCGGCGGGATAGGTATAATTCCTATGTCAAGCGCATTATTGCTCAGATGATGCCCGGCTTCCCATACCCCGCCAAACCACAAACCAGCCTGGCCGTTATAAAAGGAATCCCATGGCGTATTGTCATTCAGATCGCTTAATCCCTCTTCGAACAGCTGTTGGTAGAAGGTCAGGACTCGCACCGACTTCTCATTATAAATCACCGCTTGTTTCATGTCGGGACTGAACAGCTCCCCGCCTGACTCATAATACAGATCCAGGAAAGATTCCTGAAAATAAGGGGTATTGACCGCCATAGGCTGTACTCCCGGAACCCGCGCAGCAATCTGCCGCAGCAAGCGGATGAACCCTTCGGGGGTGTTCATTTCGAGCTTCGGCGTTCCTTCGGGAGTTAGCAATCCGGCCTTGGCCAGTATATCCTTGTTGTAATAGAGCATATGAAAATGGGTATCCAGCGGTACCGCATAATATTGTCCGCCGTAACTGACGCTCTGAAGGTTCTGTTCACCGATTTTATTGAATTGGAACCTGCCCTGTTCCGCCAGAGCATTCAGTGGTACGATTTGCTTGGCTTTAATAAACGGCGACAACCGGTCCGCATGGACTACGGCTACATCCGGCCCTTTGCCGAAGGACAGAGCAGTGCTGAGCCTGGCATAATATTCGTTAGATTCCAGTCTGAGCTGCTTCACAAATACTTCTTCCTGGGAAGAATTATAATCCTTGATGATTTTCTCTACGAATTCACCTTCTCCGCCTCCAAAAGGATTCCAGAAGGACACTTCAACAGGTACCGGACTTTCCCGCAGGCTTTGATTCCCGGGAGAGAGATCCGCACAGCCCGGCAGCAGGATCAGACACAGTAGCAGAACCGGTACCATCCGACCCATATTTTTCATCTCACTCACCCCCTTTAGTTTAAATCCAATTCGGCTAATATACGTAAGCGTTTACAGAAGCTTCCACGAAGTTCATTTGCTGATCTTCCGAACCAGCCCACGATATTCCGACGGGGACACGCCAGTGATTTTTTTGAACACTTTGGAGAAATATTTTGGGTCCTGAATCCCGACTAAGGTTCCAACATCCCCTGCCTTCAGTTCTCCAGTAAGCAAGTTCTTGGCTTTCTCAATCCGAATCCGGGTCAGGTACTCCAGAAAGCTCTCCCCTACCTCCTTCCTGAACAGATTGGCGAAATAGTTCTTGCTCAGATGTACAAGCCGGCTGATCGACTGCAGCGTGATTTCCTGATAGTAATACTGCTGGATATACTGGGTTGCCTTAATAATGCTGTTCCGGTCGCTATGATACATATCTTTCATATGCTGTACCAGCGCTTCGAACGCCTGCACGAACCATAACCGGCTCTGTTCAAGCGTTTCCAGCATCGCCAGCTCGTCAAAATACTGCTTCTTGAGCTCCAGAACCTGCTCAGCATCCCTGGATACATCGGGCCATAGGGTCGTTAATATCATCAGCAACTCAAGTGAAATAATCTGCACAAGATCTGCATCCCTGCGCACGGCAAGCTGTCCGAACAGCTGCTCCAGATATTCCGTCAGCTCTCTGGACTGGAAAGCGTACACCATGGATTGAATCTGGTGGCTGCTGATCTGGAGCGCATGAGGCGGCGCCACCTGCGCCAGCAGCTCATCGCTCCCGTGAATCAGGACACGCCCGTTTCCCATAAACAGCTTTTGCTTGGCTGCATCCACGGCCTGAGCATAGGCAATCTTCACCTCTGTCCACTGCCTGGTTACGCCACTAATACCTATAGTCGCCGTCCAGCCGCATCGTCTGGATAAGCATTGAATAAGCTCTTCACTGCGGCTGCGCAAGAGGTCTATCCGATCAGCAACTGCAGGCTTTGCCGTGAGGTCTGTGGTAACTATAATATTGAGTTCACCCTGCCTGTCAGGGAAAATTTCGTAGCCGAGGGTATTTTCATTCCAAATCTGCTCCAGCATACTGCGGACCACGGTCTGTCCTTGCCCATACCTTGGCTCAACGCCGCTGCTCAGGCTGATATGTAGCAAATACAGCGGCCGTGAATCAGCGAGTCCCGCCTGCGTGAGTTTATGTCTGTCTATCTGACCCTGAACCGGCCCCCGATCAATCAGATCCATCAGGAAACTTTCCTTATGTACCGGCTCCGGGTGAACACCCTGAGAATGGACTGCCGTGTTCTTCTGCACTGCCTCCAGACTTTCCTTCAGCTTAAGCAATACTAGCTCAAAGTCACGGGGCATCATATCCGATTTAATCATATATTCGGATACACTGTGTTTAATTGCTTCCTTCGCATACTGGAAATCTTCGAGGTTGCTGAGGATGATGATCTTAATATCCGCTGAGAGCCTCCGCACCTCAGCTATCAGCTCAATGCCGTCCATCACCGGCATTTTAATATCGGTAATCAGGATATCAGGCAGTCCGGTTGCCATCAACGCCAGCGCTTCCCGGCCATTCGACGCTTCACCGGTGACCTCCATCCCAATGGTCTCCCAATTAATCATCGACCGGATACCATATCTCACGATAAATTCATCTTCTACGATAATGACCCGGTGCATCTCAGCGATTCCCCCTTATGTCGTTTGTCATCAAAGGCAGCTTGATCCGTATTGACGTTCCTGTGCCGGGCTCACTGTGGATCTCGATACCGTACATTTTTCCGCAAATGAGCTTAATTCGTTCATCCACATTCGCCAATCCTATGCCTCCCGATTTATCCTCATCCGGCGCTTGCTCGGTCAGCAGACTCCGGGCAAATGCGGGGTCCATCCCCTTACCGTTATCTGCCACCTCGAACCATACAAGGTTTCCCGGCGCTTTGCGGCAGGATATGCGGATGCTGCCGCCGGACCCCATATCCCCAAAAGCATGGATAATCGCGTTCTCGACAATCGGCTGCAAGATCAGCTTGGGCGTCCGCAGGTGGCGGACTTCATCGTCCATTTCAACGAATGTCTCAATATTGAAATTGAAGCGGAATCTCTGAATGCCCAGATAACACTGCACATGCTCAATTTCCTCTTCCAGCGTAACGGTTTCTTCACCCTTGCCCAGACTGATCCGCAGCAGCCGTGACAATAAGCTGACCATCTCTGCCGCGTTGTTGGCTTTCTGAATCAGGGCCGTCCATTTAATAATATCCAGCGTGTTGTAGAGAAAATGCGGGTTAATCTGCGCCTGCAGTGCCTTGAGCTCGGCCATCCGTTTCTGGTCCTGCTCTAGATATACCGCTTTCAATAGTTCATCTATCCGCGCAACCATATAGTTGAAATTATCACCAAGGATATCGAATTCGTCATGCCGGCTTTTGGCTTTGTAGCGGACGCTGAGTTCGCCGGACATCACCTGCCGCATCAAACGGATCATCTTCAGAATCGGATTGGTGATGGAATTCGCCAGCACAAGCGCGGCAATAACCGAGAAAAATATACAAAGCAGCCCGACGAAGATAAAGATCTGCAGCAGACGGTTCGAATCCTGGTACAGCGCAGCCTTAGAAATGACATTCACAACCACCCAATCATTGGTGTGAAGCTTCTTGGCATTCACGATCAGGCTGTCGCCGTTGTAAGTGAGCGGGAATCTCGTTTCCTCCGGTCCAGAATGAATGAGCCTCTCGTAACCCGCCTGACCCAGCACCTCAGTCACACTTTTGCCGATCAGCCGGCTGTCCGGATACGAGACCAGCATACCGCGCCCGTCCATTACAAAGCTTTGCAGATCCCGGTTGTTGCTCACCGCCTTCGAGATCAGCTCCTTTATGACATCTTCACGAATATCCAGGACAGCAACAATTCCCAGTGGGCTGTCATCGGATATTTTATACAATTGCTTGGCTACCGAGAAGACGTGTGTACTCTGGGAATTCAAACTGTCCACATAGGTCCCGTAACGGGTCGGATACCAGCGGAAATTACTGCCGCCCTCAAGGGTCTGCAGGAACGGCTCCACCTCGGCAGGGATTCGCTTGTTCCAGCGGTAGATTCCCTTGATATAATGTTTCCCGGATACAAAAGAAATGGACTGCACATCCTGATTAATCGCTACAATCGTGGACAGCTTTGTCGTCAGCGACAGACTATCCACATCATAGCTGGCCGCGTCTGTCCGATCAAGAGTCCGCAGCATACCCACAATCTCGTTGTTGTTCAGCACCTGCATCATCATGTCCTTGTAGACACCCAGCCGCGTATCCAGATTGTCGGCGGTTTGATACAGCAGATGCTCGGAATACTCCGTTACTTTGTGATTAATCGTTGATTTGGAGATCGAAAATGAAATAATCCCCATGACCACCAGCGGTGTCAAGGAGAAGAGAACGAGAAGCAGCATCCACTTATAGCGCATGCTGCTCTTCATTATTTTGATCCAGGATATCAAGCGGAAGCGCAAGGGCCTGGCAGTACTCTCTGGAGATTTAAGCATGCCCTATATCCTTTCTCGTTGTAGAGTCTTGAGACTGGAAATCTTAAAGATTAACCCTTGACGCCGGACATCGCCACGCCCTGGACAATATGCCGCTGCAGCAGAATAAAGACAATGATTGTCGGAACCGCCGCGATTGTACTTGCCGTCATAATCAGATTGAGCGACATGTTATTATTCGACAAAAAGGTGGGCAGCCCTGCCGAAAGAATCATATTTTCCTCAGAAGTAATGGCCAGATAAGGCCACAGGAAATTATTCCAGGAGAGGATAAAGAAGAAGATTCCCACAGAAACCATGGCTGAGCGTGTAAGCGGCAGACAGATGCTCCACCATAACCGGAAGCTGCGGCTACCGTCGATTTGCGCGGCTTCAATGTAATCCTTGGGTACCCCGTCCATGAATTGCTTCAGCAGCAGAATGCCGATAGGGTTGGTCAGTCCAGGCAGGACAATCGCCCAGATGTTATCAATCAGCTGCAGATGCAGCGCAGTTTCATAAAGCGGAATGAGTATTGCTTCCGTCGGAATCAGCAGACCTGAAACGATCAGCACATAGAATATTCCCCGTGTCCGGAATGGCAGCTTGGAGAACGAGAATGCAGCCAGCGAGCTAAGCAGAAGGGAGATTACGGTCGTGAGGACACCAATGACCAGACTGTTCCATGTCCAGTGCAGAATTTGCGAGTCCCGGATGACTTTGACATAGTTATCGGTATTCAGATCTGACCATTTCACCCAATCAGCCAGCGTATATACGTTCACACCATCAGGCTTCAGGGAGGTGAGGAACATCCAGATTAGCGGGAAAATAAACAGCAGCGCAAGCAGAACAGCAGCGATATTTAAAGCGAGCTTTTTCATGAATATCTCCCTCCTATCCGTCTTTCCGGTCTGTGATTTTAAATTGAACCACGGCGATCAACAGCATGATGAAGCAGAAGATCATCGACTGCGCTGCGGCCAGGCCGAACATGTCTTTCTTGAACCCTGTAACGTAAATATACCGGATCATGGTATTGGTGGAATCTCCCGGCCCGCCGCCGGTCATAATTTGCACCTGTCCGAACAGCTTAAGGCAGTTGATAATCTGATAAAAGATCTGGATCTTCATTACGCTCGACAGCCCCGGCAGTGTAATGCTCCAGAATCGCTGCCAGGCATTGGCGCCGTCAATCTTCGCCGCTTCGTAATGATCGGTGGGGATTTCCTGCAGTCCGGCAAGGAACAGCACCATCACAAATCCCACGCTCCACCAGTCTGTCGCAATCGTAATCGCCCACCACACAAATCTGTGATCGGTGAGCCAGTTGATATCTGCATGGATGCCCAGTACATCCAGAGCTGCGTTCACTGGACCGTTCTTCGCGTCGAACAGTTTCAGCCAGATGAAGCTGACCACGGAGACCGACAGGACATACGGCAGGAAGAACACGGAGCGGATCAGGGTCCGCAGCCAAATTCTCTGATTGATAATCAGTGCCAGTATGAGTCCCAGTACGAGTACGGTAGGTGCGCATAGCAATACAAAGTAGAAAGAGTTCCACAAATACGAATAGAAATCCGAATTGCCCAGAATTTTCTTATAGTTAGCCAAACCGGCGTACTTCTGCATCCCTTGAATGCCCCAAACATGCAGGCTCATCCAGGCTCCGCGGATTACCGGCCACAGATAGAACACCGCAAATGGTACCAGGAACGGAATCAGGTACAAAATGGCTTTCAGTTCCTTCAGTAGGTGTATAGGCTCTGCCCTGCGAAGAGGCGCAGCAGCCCTATTCTCTCTTAAAGTCCGCTCCATCGGTCATACTCTCCTTCAATCAAAATGGCGCTTATGCCTGGAGGCAGCCCCCGCCTTACGGGCAGGGACCTCCCCTTTCCGGCAGAATGAGTTAGTTCTCCAGCACTTCGTTAATCTGTTTCTCCAGTTTTGCCAACCCGTCTTCGGGAGTCTCGCTGCCGAAAATAATGTTCTGCAGTTCTTCGGAAATAGTAGTAATGATTGTTGTGTATTTATCTGTCGGCGGAGCAAATTTCACGGTCTTCTGCGCTTCGATGAATTCACTGCGGTAAGGCAGGCTCTTATAAGCATCGCCGGTGGTTACTTTACTATTCGCAGGCACATGTCCTGCCTGTCCCCAGATCTCTCCACCAACTTCAGAGAAATACTTCATGAACTTGGCTGCGGCCTCCTGCTTCTCAGCAGTTACATAAGACGGGATTACAAGCGTATGGGAGCTGGCCCAATGCGTCTGGCTGCCGAAGATCGGAGGAAGCGGCATAGCGCCGATATGCAGTGACTCATCTCCTAGTAACAGTCCCGCTTCCCATACCCCTCCGAACCAGAAGGCAGCTTTGCCGTTATGGAAGGTATCCCAAGGCGTTTTATCATTAAGATCGGAGTATTTGTTGTTATAGATGTCCAGGTAGAATTTGAGGACATCCAGTGCCTGCGGATTGTTGATGCTTGCTTTGGTCATATCCGAATTTAGGATATCACCGCCGGCTTCATAGTACATATTCAGGAACGGCTCTTGAAAATAAGGAGTGTTAATCGCCATCGCCTGAACATCCGGCACTTTGGCCTGAATATCCGCCAGCGTCTGCTCGAAGCCCGCCGGTGTCATTTCGCCCAGCTTAGGGGTGCCGTCTTCGTTCAGCAGATCGGCCTTCTGCAGAATATCCTTGTTGTAGTAGAACATATGGAAGTGAGTATCCAGCGGGACAGCGTAAGGTTTACCATCGTAGGTCACACTCTTAATATTGGATTCAGAGATCTCCTTCAGGTCAAAGCCGACCTTGGAAGCCAGCTCATCTACAGACACAATCTGCTGTGCTTTCACGAACGGGGAGATCCGATCCACGTGGGCAATGGCAACATCAGGACCTTTGGAGGAAGACAGTGCCGTACTTAGCTTCGCATAATACTCGTTGGATTCCAGACGGAGCTGCTTGACCGTTACTTCCTGCTGGGAGTCATTGAAGCCCTTGATGATCTGGTCTACGAAATCCCCTTCCCCTCCGCCGAACATGTTCCAGAAAGATATCTCTACCGGACTGCCGCCTGCATTCTCTGTTTTTGCCGGTTCATTTACCGCCTTGGCCTGCTCACCGTTCTCTTTGTTTCCGGATGAGCATCCCGGCAGGATCAGGGCCAGCATCAGCCCGGCCGACAGCAAACTTGTGAACTTCTTATTCATCCTCATTTGAACAACCCTCTCGTCAAAAAAGTTTGTATGCGAGAGCCCCTCTGCGTTTATGTAAGGGCTTTCTTGACTCTTACTCTACAGGGAATACCGCGTGTGTTGAACCGACAAACCGCCGCTCATTGGTGAACAAACGAAAGATATTAATAACGAGGGGAACCCCAGAAGGTAGACGATCGTATGGCAGGTGGAGAATCGTACGGTGTAGAGATAGACTTGCGTTATCAAAAAAAAGAAGCCCTTAAGGGCTCCAAAATTTTCAGATTAGTTCACTGTAATATTGTCGAAGCTGACGCTGTTGTTAAAGCCGCCCCGCACCCCGATGGTACCAGAGGTATATACTGCATCGTTCATGTTGATCTTAGGCGTGGTCATATCTCCGACGTATAACTTAATGTTCCCGCTGTTCACAACCACCTTCATATGATGCCAGGTGTTTACTGCAATAGGTGTTGCTACCGTCTGCAGCGGTGTCCAGCCGTTGTTGAAGCGTCCCAGCCAGACCTGGCCTGCGGAATCAATACCTGCGGCGTAGCCTTTCTGCAAATCAGCTCCAGTGCCCGGATTGGTCAGATTGAAGATCAGACTGCCCTGGCCCGCATTATTCAGCCTGATGTCGCCCTCCAACGTGTAGTTCATTTTGGAAGGGTATGGGGTAAGGACCGATTTATCCGCATTGACCGAGCTCAGGTTGTAGGTTCCGCCGCTCACAGCCCACGTTCCCCCATAACGAACCCATCCGCTGTCATTCGCAGCAAAATCATTGCTGTACGCACCGCTGAGTGTACCGAAACGGACCTGGACATTATGCCCGCCGACACTCCGCTCCACAGAATCAACCATCGCAATTTCATTTGCACCCGTCTGGTACATTGCAGTCCACCACGAATTCCCGAATGCCGGTACATCGTTATCCACCCATGTATTGCCGTAATCGTTGCTTAAAGACAGCACATTGGAGTTGGAGCTGAGCAGCAGACGGCCATCGGTTAAGGAGAGGAGATAAGGCCCGCCCTGCTGATTGGTCGATACCTGGGTGCCGATGCCGCTGGACCAGGTCTTGCCGTCCGTACTTTTCTTAGTGAAAATTTTGCAGTTCTGCGTTCCGCAGACTTCAAAAGCGACAATATACTGTCCGTTTGTCATCTTGCTCCAAACCGGCATACCTGGACGCGCTCCGGCGTTAGATGGGTCCCAGGCTACATAAATCTCATTCCCCCAGCTGGCTCCGCCATTGGTGGAAATTTTCTCGGAGAGGATCTGGCTGTAGGAAGGATTCTCAGTTACATGCTTCTCACTCGCATACATGACAGCTACCGAGCCGTCATTTAGTAGCTGCATATGCGGCTCATATACACCCTTATCCGGGTTTCCAAGAGAACCTGCGGTGCCGTTATTCTCGTCGATTGTACTCAAGAAGCTCCAATTCGCGCCTCCATTCACACTCTTATACACTCTGAGCTTATACGATTCCTGCCAGCGGACAGAACGCATCGCCAGCAGAAGGTCGCCATTTGCCAACTGTACAAACTGCCCGTTGTCCAGGTCACGCCCGTCCTCCCATAGAGTGGACATCAGCGACCAGGTGCGGCAGTTGTCTGTACTACGGAAGACCTGTAGCCGGGTGCCGCCCCAGGAGACTTTGGTGTAGCCGTTGTTGTCGTAAATGGCGGCCACCGCCAGCCAATCCCCGTTCGCCAGCTTAATCATCCGAGCATATTCAGCCCCGAAGGTTCCGGGTCTGAGCCCGCGGGCATCGGTGCCCGCATCCGTGAAGGTGTTAATATCGGTAATCGTGGATGATGTGCCCCACACTACCGGGCCATTCGCTGCAAAAGCCGGGATGGCTGTAAGGACCAGAAGCAGACACAGGGAAGCAGACAGCGAGGTGAATAATTTTTTCAACAAATAAGCCCCTCCTCTTGATCTTCAATTATGAAACCTATTGAATACACCCACATGTAAGTGCTTTCAAACAAGATTCTAATCTGCTTCACCTTGTCATTGAACCGATAATTGACCGTTTTTTAGGCAACAAAGTTATGATTATTCTGCTGCTGACAAATTGATCTTCCGGATCACTTCCAGAGGAATTTTCGGCGTCCGGTCCGCTGTTAGCAATCCGTTCACTTCCTGCTGGACATCCGTAATCTGCGTGTAGCAGTATCCGCAAATATAAGGCGTGTCCTTGATTGCCTGCGTAATCTTGCTGAACCGCCCGATGAACGCCTCCTCATTACTTACCTGCTCTCCGTAGCCCCAGCCTTCGTCGGAATTAAAAGCAATACCCCCGAATTCACTGACCATCACCGGCTGGCTGCGGTATTCATAGCCTTTTGCCATCACATATTTCCAGTTGTTGAAAGATAATCCGCCGCCTAGTACGCTGCCGGAGTCAGCATAACGCTCTAGCAAGGCATCTCCGCTCTGCTCATAATCATGCAGGGTGATGATGTCACTGATTGTATGCTCCCAGCCGTCATTCACAATGACCGGACGATTAGGATCAATAGCTTTGGTCAGATGATAAATGGCTTCCGTAAATTTCTGCTGCTGCTTATTCGTGTAGACTTGCGGAATACCCCAGGATTCGTTAAAAGGCACCCAGGTGATAATTGAAGGATGGTTATACTGCTGGCGCACAATCTCTGTCCATTCATTCGTAAAGCTCTCCACTGCCTCATCATTGAACTCGAAAGTCGCCGCCATCTCCGACCAAACCAACAGGCCTTTCACATCACACCAGTAGAGGAACCGGGCATCCTCGATCTTCATATGCTTACGCACGCCGTTATAACCCATAGCCAGAATTGCGTCGATATCGGCAATCAGCGCCTCTTCTGACGGCGGGGTCAAGTGGCTTTCCGGCCAATAGCCCTGATCCAGAATCAGCCGCTGATACATAGGCGTATTGTTAAGCAGCACCTTGCCTTGTTCGATGGAAATTTTGCGGAGGCCGAAGTAGGAATATACCCGGTCAATGACCAGATCATCTTTATATAAAATAAACTCCACTTCGTACAGCGCCGGCGCCGCAGGTGACCATGACTGCAGCTTCCACGGACCATTCGCTTCATGGGTCAGCTCCACATCCAGCTGCAGCCAGGCCCGGTCTACATGCAGCGAGACCTGCTTAAATGTCTTCTGCTGCGTGCTGATCCGGGTCTCCAGGCGGAGATTATCCTCCGCTGCCTGTGTCTGATATTCAAAACGTACTGAGCGGTTATCAAGATCCGGCGTGATTTTGACAGCCTTGAGATAGGAGGGCGATACATACTCTACCCACGCACTTTGCCAGATTCCCGTTGTCTGCACATAGAAGCACTCGAAGTTCTCATCCACCCAGCGCTGCTTGCCCCGCGGCTGTGTACAGCTCTGGCTGTCTTCCGCTTTGACTATCAGCCGGTTGCACACTCCTGCACCAGTGTTCACATAATCGGTAATATCCAGCGAAAAGGCCGCATAACCGCCTTGATGCCCACCGGCGAAGCAGCCATTAACCCATACCTTAGCGGTATAATCGACTGCCTGGAAATTGAGTATCACTCGCTTACCGTTCAAATCAGCAGGAAGCTTCAGTTCCCGCTCATACCATACATAAGGATGGAAGGCGGTCTCGCCGATTCCGCTGGCCTGCGTCTCATAAGTGAAAGGAACCTGTATCTTCAAATCCCCGTGCAGATGCTCATTCCATTTGTCCCGCTCGCCAATGTTGTCATCATCAAACCGGAAATCCCATTCCCCGTTAAGGCTCTGCCAGTCGTTACGGACGAACTGCGGCCGCGGATAATCCTTGATATAGTGCTGGGTTGCCATTAAACTGCACACGCTCCTTATGAACAATATTTTTGTTTTATTACAATAATTATGTATTAATTATTGCAGAATCTTCTGAAATGTCAATCGTAGTACAAAAAAAGAACCTTTGCCTAAGGCATCAGGTTCTTCACATGTTCATCACTTTGCTGTCAGCATCAGTTACTCCTGATTACTGTACGGTATAAAAAATCTTCATCACCAGATCCTGTTCATAATCGCCGAACTTTTTGCCGAACAGATTCATTCCGCCCTTGAATACCGCATTCTCCTTCACACCCACCCGCAGATCCACATGGTTCTGCTTAGTAAGCCTCAGTTGGCTTAGATTGACGGTTGATATCTCTTGGTGGTCAATGGTGCTGCGGGTGTTGTCTACACTCCAGGTCTTGAGCGAGCCGAATTGCGTTCCCGTATCGAGCCACCAGGAAGGATTCAGCTTCCCGCGTCTGCCGCCGAAATCACCGGGCGACGTCCAGGTACCAACCTCCACATTATTGATCCACAGCGTAATATCCGAAGGCCAGTCATTCTCATAATTCGGCGCCTCGGAACAGATTTCCATCGAGAACTGAATCAGGCGGATGGCAGCCCCTTGCGGAATTTCCAGCGGATAGCGGTACTCGAGATAGCCCTTGCGCAGCCAGAGTAGCTGGGCATGAACCTTGTCAGGATGGAAAAAGCCCGCCGGCGAGTCCTCCACAATAATCGGCCCTGTCTCACTAACCATGCCGCAGGTTGGCGCTGCTTCACAAGCTGTGAAGTTACCGATCGGCATCTCAATTTCGTAGCAATAATCGCCTTGATCCGCCTGCGCACGACGTTCCGGTACATTTATGACGATCTTGATATCATCATAGATGCGGCTACAGACCTTCATGGCTCCGCGCGAAGCAGGCAGCAGCTCGGTCTCAATCAGCTTGGCTTGTTCCAGCACCTTCACATTCGAAGCGGCGGTGGATACCGGTATCTCCAGCGCTTCAGCCAGCTCCACTACATTCATTCTTCGGATGTTCAACAACTCCAGCATTCTCAATCTAAGCTCCGTAGACAGCGCATGTGTCACTTTCACCAGATCATCAAGATGTTCCATGGATAATTCCAGAATATCGATCACTCCGCTTTGCTATCTATTTGAACTATAAGATTGAACTTTTGAACTCTTATTTCCCCTTTTTGGCAATGATGTAACTGCGATGGAACGGGAAGAAAGCAAATTCACTATTTCGATTTAAATTCCTGCACAAAATACAACATTCCCCTCATTAAATCGGCTTTAATCAGAAAATATCTGGTTTGAGCAGTGTAATCATAACACAGCGGTCACAATAACTATCACCTGCAGCAGCGTACCGCCTAATAATAAACGCCGGCCGAGCCATTGCTTTTCCCTTACCGATTCGACAAACACTGGCGTATTTCCTTTCGCTGCAGGGCAGGTTCGTAACTTGACGATTGTTATAGGTACATGGCTTAATGCCTTCTTGTCCAAGATATTCAAACAGATTGTTTTTTAGATGTTCTACAGTCTCGAATGAGTTGCTGTACCTCTTGAAGAAAAGCCGCACATGTTATTCGTAATCCTTGTTTGTTCGCTGGCTTCCTGTTCTTTCTTCCAGAACAAAAATGCGACAACGCTTCTGTCTATACCACTGCTTTGTTGTTCTTAATTTGTTTAATTCTAACCATAATAAAAACCCCCTTCTAGAACTTGTTATTATACAAGCACTGAAAAGGAGTATTATGACCTTGAGTCCTGTATACTCGAATGTTATTTCCAGACACACAGAACCCTAGCTTATTATAGAAGCTTTCCTTTAAGAAAAACAAAAAAACCTTGATTTCTCAAGGTTTTCACTGTGATGCCGAGGACGGGGGTCGAACCCGTACGGTACTCACGTACCGCAGGATTTTAAGTCCTGTGCGTCTGCCTGTTCCGCCACCCCGGCATATTATGTGTTGTTGCTCCATACGTTGTTTATGTATTAAGCGACAAGAAATATAATATCACGAATTTCGATAACGTGCAATACTTTTTCGAAAAAATATTTATGCCATAAAAATAACCCGTTCCAGCATATGCCGACACGGGTTATTAAGCATGTCGTTTATCTGCGTTCGTCACTTCTGCTTCTCATTCCGACAAGACCCAAGAGTCCAAACAATCCGAGCCAGCCCCAGTTAGATCCTCTGCTGGTAGTTCCAGTATTCGTAGTTGTGCTGGTTGCCCGATATTTACCGTCTGTTGTAGTGTTGGATAGTGGAGTTACCGTATTTCTGTTGTAGTTATCCCGGGTGTAGTTGTCATTGTAGTTAGTGGTGTTAGGTCTATAATTTTCCCCTGTGCGAATCTTATCTCTCATAATGCTCTCATGCTGATTCATCGTTCCCGTAGTACCGTTCATTAGATTGCCTTCCGTATTCATCATCCGAGTGTTATTCATGGTACCATCCATGCCCGTATTCGCGTTCGGGATACCGCCTAATGCGGCTGACCCGATTGGATTAGCGTAACTAGCTCCCATTATACTCAATGACAGTACAGTGCAGCATGCAAGGCTTGTTATTAGCTTATTCACAACGTTATGCCTCCCTTTATGGTTAGTTATCATTGATAACTTCCCCTTGGGTGGCACTGTCTATACATGATTAGCTTTACTCTTTTACTACGTTCACTGTCTTACTCGATGCGTCATACGTAACCTTTGCTCCAAGCGCCTCAGCTAGAGCACGTACGGGTACATACGTTATGCCGGTATCAAGAACACCATCCGTAAGTTTAGCACCGTTTAAGGTTATTGTTACTTTAACGTCTTTGTTCACCTGCTCATCCTCCCCAGTAATCCTTTTTAAAGCTTCATTGACCTGATCCGTCGTAGGACGTTTACCTGCCCGAAGTTGAGTCGTGGTTAAGCCGAAGGCCATTTGCAGATGTGAATAATCTTTAAAAGACGTCCAGTCTCCTCCCCACTCAAGCCCTAGCTGTTTTCCCACCTGTACAACCTCTTGCCAGTCCGCAATTTTATCTTTATCACCATCACGATTCATATCCCAGGAAAGACTTTTTCCATCCGGCAGCAAAAGCGCAAAGTCAAACGCAAGGCCATAATTATGATAGCTGGTTCCACCCTTGGCGTTGGTAACTATAGGTCCAGGCTTACTTCTCCCCTGCGCATACAAGGCATTTTGTTCAGCAATCGACCGTAACCCCTGAGTAATAACGATGGGCACTCCTCTGGCATAGCTTTGCTGAATCAAAGCCTTCGCCCCTGCTGCCAAAACAGGATGAAGCCCAACAAGCCTCGCCGCCGATTTGTCCCTCACTTGATCTAAAGTCAGCATAGAATCACCCCTTGGTATAATCAATGATCCCGCTCCCCCATTCGCTTGTACTAATACCCCTGCTTGCATCAGCAAAAAAGACCCCGGTATCCCCGAGATCTCCCCTGAAAAGCACCTATTCATAGCTTCTCCACCTTGGATCAATTCCACAAAAAAGGGCAAAATATTAGCGAAAGGTGGGAACACATATGGACATTCATAGCGATAGCTATAAAGTTGCTGCCCTGAGCGAGCAGGAAGAAGCACTCGAAATTATTCGAAATGCCGAAGCTTCCATTGCACATCTGACCGGCAACCCAACAGTGACCCTAATTGCTTATGAAAAAAGTGAAGTCAGCGGTTCTCAGCATTAGACGATGTAAACCTCCACGAGGTCATCTACATTGATCCACTTCCATTCCTCCGCCCACTGCAGCTTAAACTCACGCGAGTGGGTGTGAATGGAAGTCACAAAACCACTTATTGTCTTATTCTCAAAAGGATCAAACAGCACAGCAGTGACGCGCACATGACTCCGTAACGATAAGGCCAGTGTACATTCGATCTCCTCCAGCTTCTGCTCATCAAGAATAGGCTTGATGCGGCGCAGCGTCTCCCGTTCATCCCTAATAATTCTTACCTTGTGCTCCGGCAGCATCATGCGACTGCTTTCCCAGAGTCCGTTTTTCTCCAGCTTTTTGCCCATGGTATCCCCTCCCTAATTTCTATACTTATTCCGCTATGCACGAACGTATGTTTGTATTATATCCACACCCTCGCTGAATAATCAACAATCAGGAAAAAGATACCTCTTTTAAATCCTCCTCTTCATCTAAAAGTTGTATAATACTGTATATCTAATTGAGAGTGGCTTTCCACTTGAAAAAAAAACAATGCCCTGCTCATCCTAATTCCTGTATTATTCCTGTGTCTATACCCCCTCGTATATCGAAGCAGTACCCTCTCAGACCTCACAAAAGGAATCGTAGCTGGTTTATTTATAGGATTATCAGTGTTACCTCTACTCAAGCTCAACATCGCATCAAAAAGACGCTGACAGTTGAACTGTTCAGCGTCTAACTTCCGATCTATTCTTGAACTTTCTCTGATTCAGCGGTGGATTGACCATCAGCATCGATGAGTCCTGTTGCTTCTCTTGCTTCATTAAGCTTGGAAATGCCGTATAGCATCGCGACGTCAGCGTTCTGATTCAATTCCTCGAACTTCTCAGCAGTGACCTCTGCGGAATCAGCACCTTGAGAGGCCTGTTCTTTTAGAGAATAAGCACTTTGAAAAGCAATCTTAGACTCATCAAGCAGCTTACGAATGTCTTCGGGCAAGCTAGAGGAAATTTTCACTTTTTCAGCCTGATTGGATAGGTCTGTTGCGGTCTTCTGGAATTCGTTAATCTTCTTCTCCAGCTGCCTGTCCGAAAGGTCTCCTGCTGAATAAGCAGCAATAGCTTCGTTGAACTCCGCTAAAGATGATTTTCCTAATTCATCAAGTTTAGACATATCATTGTAGAAGTTTTGCACGGTTTCCTGCACTTCTTCTTCCGAGGCAGGTGCCGATGAAGTTGAATTATTATTGCTGCAGGCGCTAAGGATGACAGTCAGCATTAGCGTTCCTATTAGTAACACTTTTTTCATTATTTATCCCTCCACTTAACAGAATAATGTCGGTTTGTGTAAAGCGCAAATGAAATTTATGTAAAACGACTATTATGTTATAATTATTTTAATTGTAATCAGGGAAGGAGAGGTATTTATGCCTTATTGCACAACCTGCGGATCAGAATATAAGCAGGGCGCTAAATTTTGTGGAGAATGCGGAACTAGCATGGACGGCACCGCTCCAGTGACCGCCCGCCGTCCATCAGCAAATCCAAATGCTACTCAAGAAGTCGTTCTCTGGAAAGGCAAACCAGCCAGTATCTCTGATCGCCTCAAAGGAATCGTACGCCTAAACACGACTACGTACACCATTACAAGCCAGCGCATTATGGTTAAGACCGGACTTATCGGTAAAAATGTCGAAGAGATCGAATTACTGCGTGTACGCGATTTATCCGTAGCACAATCTATCATGGACCGGATGCTCGGCATCGGTACATTAACTGTATTTTCAGATGATGCCTCAGCGCCTCAGCTTCTTTTCCGAAAAATTCATGATGCTCAAACCGTCAAAGATGTTCTGCGCAAAGCTGTTCGTGACGAGAAGATCGCCAACAACATTAGCTACCGTGAACAAATCTGAGATTTTTTCACATTAAAAAAAGCCCCGGAATCCGGGGCTTTTTTGCTAATATTCGGATGCTCGAATCCGTTCGGATATCGCCTTAAGGAAGATAAAATGCTCCTGCTGGAATAACCCCTTTGGGTTGGCTAGGACTTTCCCACTGCAATACAATCCGCGCGTCTCCCACATTCTCATAGTACTCCACTTTTATTTCATGCAGCTTGCCTGCAATCAGATTCACACTGCCTTTTCGCTCTTGCCCACTCTGATTCACCCAACTGTCAATGATCAGCCCACCATCAATCCACACCCGCACCCCGTCATCAGAGGAGGTGTAAAGGGTATAGGTTTCACTATAGGCTGCAGTAAGCTTACCACTCCACCGTATTGAAAAAGCGTCGATGCGAATGGCTGGATCAGGCGAACCCTGTTTCCACGAAAATTGGATGTTAGCATCCGTTCGCGTCAGCGCAGGAGCGCCGCTAAGGGTCATATTATTGTAATATTGTCCCCATAGTCCACTCTGCAGCACACTATCTCCCATAGCTTCCACAATTGCCGCCTCAGCAGCATACTCTTCCCGTGTGAATACAAAGCTGTCGTTCATAAAGGCTCTAATTACCGCATCGGTATTCTTCTCATAAAGAAGCTTGCCCCAGGTCATCTGATAAGACCATTTGGGCTGTGATTTAGATAGTAGTGCAGGGGACGGTAGCTCTCCATTTTCTCCAATCGCGATCACTTTTCCACGACCCAGATCCCATAGACTATCATAGTGACTTCCCTTAAAATCCCCATCATAGATATCTAGTGCCAGCACATCTACTTTATCACCGCTTGGGTAGTATTCGGCAGGGTCATCACTCCACTGATTTTTGGCATTTGGGCTCCAGACCCACAATAAATTATGCAGCTTATGATAGCTGGTGAAACGGTCAAACATAAGGTTCCACAGTCCCACGTAGTTGCTCTTCTTCCCCCACCAGAACCATCCGCCATTCATTTCATGATACGGCCGCCAGAGCACAGGAACACCTGCATCATTTAGTTTTTTTAAAGAAAGAGCTATCTTATCCAGATCAGCGATCAGTGCATTATACTGAGTGGTACCCGGGGTTATATATTTGTCAAAATCAGCGTTGCTTATGCTCGTAGAAACATTAGTCCAAGCAGGAGCTGTCCCTGGCAACTGAGCGTGATAGCTTATCGTTACGATTCCACCGGAATTATACCAGCGAATAGCACTGCTAACGACCCAATCCCGCTGATTGTCTATTAGTGCTGCCGTCTGATTATTGATTGCGCCCAGCTCATAGCCGTGAAGGGCCGCATATTGCCCGCTAGTATTTTTCAGTTCCCCATTGAACTCATCCGCGCTTTCCAAATAATCATGTTGTCCACTAATCCATCCTTTTCCTTGCAGAAAATAAAGGGTATTCAACAATTTCTGTGCAGAAGGTACCGTTTCCGAATCCGCCGGAGCCATTTGCAATTTACGATACGCCATTTGCCACTGAACATCGCTCACAAACCTCGATGCCGAATCAACCATATTTCGAAGATTGCGCTGTTCCATCCACTCTCACATCCTTTTAACTTTTTTAAGTTATAGTATGGGGATACTAGTGACATGAACTCAGCGAATGGACATGAAGTTGTAAATTAATTTAGGACAGTGTAAGGAACTGCAGAATAAATTCACGGCTCCATAAAAAAAGGAGCCTAACGGCTCCCGAGCAAACTCTCCAATTTACCTCGTATATCTCAGCGGTAGTAATTCAGAAATATCATATTTAGCTAACCGGCCGTCCTCGGATACAATAACTTTGCAGTCCTTCCCGTAATCAGCAATTAACTCACGGCACATCCCGCAGGGAGAAACTACTTTAATTTCTCTTTCCTCGCTGTCCGGATCAGAATGCCTTACCGCAACAATCGCATCAAATTCCTTGTAGCCTTCGGATATCGCTTTTCCAATCACCATCGCTTCTGCACAGACTGTAATTCGTCCCATGCTAGCTTCTACATGTACCGCTGTAAAGATTTCCCCCGTCTTAGTACGGAGCGCCGCCCCTACATGGTGCCTTTCCCATTCATAGCGTCTAGTTATAATATCTTCAGCAGAGGCTATAAGCGTCTGATCTTCAATCGTAATCAAATACTCCATATCCAATACCGTCCTCCTCTTATTTTTCCTAAGTATATTAAATCGCACTGCATTATGATATAAGATATACTATTTTAAGTTCCAAAAAAGGAGGAGCAGATTTGAAAATACAGAAACTACTCACCAGTCTCATCATTGTTGTGTTACTTGCTTTGGGCGGTTATTGGTATGAACAAAACGGAGATCCGGCAGCCCCCTCGTCCACATCCGATTCAGAAGTTGTTCAGCTGATCTTCCCATCAGATCGTTATCCTGAAACCGCTAAGCACATTCAGGACGCGATTGCCAAAGGGGAGTCCGCGACGTGCACGATTAACCGTGAGCAGGCTGAAGACAACCGCAAAGAATCCTTAAAAGGGATCCCCACCAAAAAAGGCTACGACCGCGATGAATGGCCCATGGCCATGTGTAATGAAGGCGGAAAAGGGGCCGATATTGAATACATAACCCCAAAAGATAACCGCGGCGCAGGTAGCTGGGTTGGCAATCAGTTAGAAGATTATGCGGATGGAACCCGCGTAGAATTTATGTTTAAATAATGAGCTAACGAGAACAGCGCTTCAAAAAAAGTAGCCCCATCCGGTATACCGGATGGGGCTACAATGTGCATCAGCTAGCTTAGAATAAGCAAGCTTTAGTGATGATAACCAGCAAGATGAAGAGTACCAGAATAGCTCCTGTTGAAGTCCAAGGGCTACACACCGGACCTACTGCTGCTGGGCTTACTACCGGACCTACGTTACATCCACAACCATGTTCAAATCCCATTTTCAATTCCTCCTAATGATTAATGACTACAGCACAAGATATGTAAAAAGGAGATAAGCCGTTTGGGCGAATTGGCAAACAAATGCTATTCACCTAATGAATTAGGTAGGTGCAGTCGATAAACAGGATATACACAAAGGAGGTGCAATATGGATATAGCCGCGTTATCAGTAGCAATGAGCCAGGCATCCTTAGCTCAAAATGTAGGAATACAAGTCATGAATATTGCCAAAAATCAGGCTGAAACCCAGAGTCAGACGATGGTGGAAATGCTGGGCAAAAGCGTTGCTCCGAATTTAGGAAAAACACTTGATATTAGTGTTTAATTGCATTATGCTAAGGACACACAAGAACATTCGTTCTTATGTGTCCTTATATTTTTACCCTACATAGCCCCTTGGGCTTTTCTTTTGTCTTATTATACGAACATACGATCCTATAATCGATTCTGAATGAGGTGAACGATGTGAATAACATGAAATCCTATTATCAAATGACTGCGCTGGAGAAGTGGACGGAAGATTTATACAAGCGTCTGAACCTTACTCAGCCTTCGCAAATTTCGATTGCTTATATTGCAGAACGGCTTAATATTTGGGTTCATTATTTGGATGTAAGAAGCAAGAGCATCGAAGCATCAGCGGGGATGTACACCATGTTTATTGACAACCGGCTTCCAGCCAGTCTGCAGCGGCTAGAGTTTCTCCATGAGCTCTGTCACCTGCTCCGCCATGGTACGGATCAAATATTGATGCCAGAACATTTCACGCGGGCACAGGAGGATGAATCTGAGCGATTTATTCTTTATGCAGCTATGCCCTACTCCATGATCTCCCGCATGACGTTGCCTGAGCAACGGGAAGATGCAATCAGCTATCTTGCAGCAGAATTTCAAGTACCAAACGAGCTGGCTTTACAGCGGATTGATCAAATTCAAAGACGTGTTTTTCAGGGGCAATTATTGGCCGTGATGGGAAGAAACGAAGAACGATTAACACATATTCAATAATGACTGCGGAGATAATAAGGGAGTCGCAATGAAGGACCATTATTATGGTGGAATTTCTCGCAAGGGGGATCGATATGGAAGCCATTAAAGTAATTGAATTATTGATGACTCATCCAGATTATAACGTAGATGCAGTGCACCCCGAAATTCCGGATTTTGTTGGGATCGAGTCGATTGAAGTGGATCATGAAACGGGAACCTTCTCCATTTTATTGCAAGAACCCAAAGACGACTGAAGCTGATTTGTGTAAGTTCATAATAAAAAGGCAGCAAGTATAGTATACCCAGGCAATTCTTTACCTACGCGGGTTTAACTATCGGCGGGAAATTTGCTGCCTTATTTGTAATAAAACTCTGTTAGGCGGATACAAACTGAATCACACCAATAAGAGTTAGAATGAGGAACATACCCACAACTCCCCAAATAATAAACCATAAAATTCTGAGACCTGGTAGCTTGGGACTAGCATGATTCTCCAATACCTTAATTCGCCGCTCCAGCTCTTGTATTTTTTCTTCTTGTTGCATCATTTTCTTCCTCCCTTCTAATGTGTAAATTACAAGATACAATAGATATGACATACCAGTCACAATACATTATCTTATAATATATACATTTTAGCTAAATGGAGGGAATTAATGAAGAAAAGAACAAAAATAATTCTTATTACCTTCGTTATTGTATATGGAGTCGCTTCTTTAGCGCTTCAGGCCTTCCGAAATCATATGGACAATGAAGTGATTCATTATTTGGTAGCCACGAGAGATTATAAGAATGAAGATCTTTATAAAGTACATACCCAGATTAGTAAGGCTCCCGTCGTAAGTACAACGGTGATTTTTGCAGATGAACCTAACGCAAGATACTTTTATCGAAAAGAGAAGGATCGGATTTATCAATATAGCATGGCTCTTGTAAAAGGGTTTGATCCAAAATATACATATAAACATAGTGAGGAGACCCTCCCCTAAAGGGGAACTTCTATTATAAAGGTGCGATAGCCCCAGCAGTCATGATATGGCTGCTGGGGCTATCGCGCCTTTTTTTTGATTCTAACCCTTGATCTAGACGCTAACAAATTCTCTCAGGAACATAATGTGACCAAATGCCGTCCTAAATGGTGTTAAAGGTAAAGGGGGCATAGAATCATGCAACGATCCATGACCCGGCCGGGAAATCATGTGATAAAGAGTTACGAAATCTACGCAGATATGCTGTTCCGGATTGCTTTGGTCCATTTAGGCAGCCGCCAAGATGCCGAAGAAGCCACTCAGGATACCTTCATCAAACTGATAGAAAAAGCACCAAAGTTCAAAGACGCTGAACATCAGAAAGCATGGCTGATCCGGGTAATCACCAATCATTGTAAAACATTACTAGGCAGAGGCTGGCGCAAGCGCGAGGTCAAACTGGAAAATGCTGAGCCGATTTCGTTAGACACCCCCGAGGATTTGTCTCTGCTGCAGTTAGTTATGGCGATGCCTATGAAGTATAAAACCGTAATCCATCTTTATTATTACGAGGACTATCCCATCCAGGAAATCAGCAAAATTCTGCAGATTAGTCAGTCTGCCGTGAAGATGAGACTTCAGCGGGGACGGCAACTGTTAAAACTGGAGCTGGAAGGAGTGGAATCACAATGAAAGAAGATCAGTTTCGAACATTATACAAGAAAGCGGTGGATTCTATGAAACCAGGTGAAGAGATGAAAAAAGAATTGATCGACAAACTGGAGCAACAGCAGGAGCGGAAGCGTCCGCGCAAGACGGTTTATATCGCGGCAAGTATCATCCTCGCCGCCGGGATCGGCTTAGCTGCATCTAATATATGGCAGAAGTTAAATAACCAGAGTACTCAGGGGCAAATCGCTCAGGTAACTCCAGGTCCAAAGCAACCAGACAATTCTGGCACAAATGCGTCCGGAGGCATTGTCATTCCCAAGCTGGAACTTCCGGATACCAAATCTGGCGTTATGGCAGATATGATCGCTCTAGTCGTATATAAAGATAACATTTATACACAGTCTGCGACTCGAATCAACGCAGCTGATGCTACCGCTCTGCGCGGTGACAAGCTTGGTCGTACTACAGGTGGCATCGATGAATGGAGCGGTAAAGACAAATATATTGAGTTAGCTTCTAACATCGGAGAAACGGATATCTATTCCGTAAAGGGCTATGATTCCGATTTCTTGATTATGTCCTATTCGGAAATCAACGGCGAGGTATTCGCCGAACTGTATGAGCATACAAACGGGATCACTGTAAACAGCGGCGCTGATCTATTTGGCAAGCTAAATATTGAAGGCCGAATTACTTCCGCACAATGGGAAAGCTTCCACAGTTGGAACAACGGACAGCAGCAGTACACACCGCTCGCTGACGACGAGGCGCTTAATGGCTTCTTGAAGGCACTCCAAGCAGCCAAACCGCTGGCAGCAGAGCCTCTTATCGCGCAAGGCATCTACGACAGCGAAGACCGCAAGGTTCTCTATCTCCAGCTGGAAGACAATGCCCGGGTAGAACTGACGCTGTTTGGTCAAGGGCTAGTACATTACGGCCAGGCACCTGTATTCTTCGAAGTCGAGTCCGGGGCATTCCAGCAGCTATGGGATAGTATGAAACCATAAGGATGATGGTCGAAAACCGAGAGTACAGCGATTGCGACAACGATTTGTGACAACTTTTCGGACGCTATACCCATTAGAGAAGTCTAGCTGGATACAAAAAAAGAGACGCTGTTGCAAAACCATTTCATGGCTTTGCAGCAGCGCCTTTTTGTGTTAGCTGTATGGTTTGCATTGCACCATGCCAGAATATCAGGTTCTATATAAAAATCCATATATCGCCAAAAAATTTTGTGTAGTAGAATGATTTTGTCGATTATATATGTTTAAGAAGGAGTGATTAGATGGGTGCGAAAAATAAAGTGATAGCTGGTGACTATGAAGGTAAAGTAATAATGTCTACTCTTGGAATTGTAAATTTGCACACTGGTTTTTAAAAAACAATCACAATAGACAAAAACACTGTAGAGGATTATGAGATTATGGACGAAACTCATTCCAAAAGTGCTGTGAGTGCTGTGGGAAGAGGATTAGTGGGAGGATTTCTACTAGGACCTGTTGGTTTGCTCGCTGGCCTTTCAGTAAGAGCAAAGGCGTTCATATCATTGCAGTTCAGTTCAAGGATGGAAAGAAGAGTTTAATAGAGATAGACGAAAAAATTTACAAAGCTTTTTTGAAGAATTGTTTTTAGTGAAAGTACATAGTGTAAAGGGGCCGCCGTTGTAGGTTAATCCTATGATGGCTTTTTTACGGTAACTTACGGTCAGCTTCCAGGTAGTTTTTACTACGCCCATTATCATACGCATAATAGAGCTGGAGGACATTCTTTCTTTTAAGGAGATATAATGCTAAAACAATTAGATAAGAATTTCAAAGTATCTGGTCTACCATCAAAGTACACCTTAGACCAAGCAGGACAGTTACTTCAAAAAAATTACAATGCAATTGAACTAAGTAAAAATGATTTTAAAAATCTACAAAATGATCCAGACGCAAAGTACGACCACATTGCTAAGTGCTATAAAATAGTGGACACAACATTACTTTATTCAATTTACACCCAGGATGAGAAACAGGATTTGTCTGAAATGATCTTATATCTTAATAGTTTGGTTAACGATAATAGAGGATCGTCAGAAAATTCTGAAAGTGAACTTATGTGGAAAGATATACAAGAAGGAAGACGAATCAATATTGTACTAGAAAGTGTAGATAACAACTCTATATCTTCATTTACTATGCAAGGTCTGTCTCAAAAAATTCTGAATGATTTAATTATATTAAAGGGTATTCCAAATGAATATTGTGAACTGGGCAATCCTCATTATGAATATTACCTGAATGTACTGCATAATGAAGGGAAAATATAATGAACATTTCACTGAACTTAATTTCAGTACTAAATTAATCATATATAAAAGATCCCCCGTTAAGGTTGACGGGGATTTTTTATATACGATTATGCCAAACTTCTTTGAAGATTTTCTTCATTACAGTACTCCTATGTATTAAATTACCTGATCTCATTTTCTCCGCTTCATGTATTTCTGTATTGAAAATCTTCATTGTTCATCATTATAAAAACTCCTTGTACTCAGAACTATCTATTTCTTCGCACCCATCGTTTTTCAACTTTGAAGTCCTTCTTAATTACTTTATTGCTATTCATGTAATTATCCCATGACTCCAGTATAATCCTGGGCTCAGACTCAAGGATATCCTTTGCTTTATCAATCTGCCCTGACTTGAAAAAGTTTATAATTTCTATAAGGTCACTTCTACTATGTAATCTTACGGCGTTATAACTAGCAAGCTCTTCACACGCAGAGGTATATTGATTTGAGGATATTACCATGGACTTCTTTGCCTTGTAATATCTCATGGAACTATAGACCTCTTGAACAGTTCCTAACCCTACTGGATAGGAATAACGCTTTGCCTGAACGACATTTCGAACCCCCTCCCCGTCTGTAAACACTAAGTCAGATCCAAAATCTCTGCCTCTTCTCGTTTTATATGTATCACTATAACCCATGGCCAAAAATAAACGATACAGATATTCTATAAAGCCAGTTCCGTCTTCCATTTGGTCTATGTCCTGGATCGTAATCTTAAGTGGATCAATTACTATACTTTGGGAAGGACAGCTCTTCTTCCTTGATAAAACTTTGAATACAAAAACAGCAGTAATGATAGCAAGAATAACCAACAAAATTATCATTTTTGTCAACCAGCAACCCCCATTAATATAAGAACCTCGCCAATGCCGGCGAGGTTCTTCCAAATTGCAATGCCATTATTTCCAAACCCTATAACCTTAATATTAATTATTTGGAACATTATGTATATATGACTGATAAGAAAAAGTCTTAGACTACTGTTGGTTTATTGAACTAACATTTCCCGTTAGTTGAACGATCCGAACACCAAATGAATTTGAGCTTTTGTTGTTAACCAACTACAACATTGCCTGAAATTCCTGTAACCTACTAGAAATTGAGATACTATCAGGAAATATTGCAGAGGCACAATTCAGAATTTGGAAGGCATCTTCCTTATGGCCACCCCACGTTAATGCTTCAGTGATTCGTATAAATTCAAATTCCATTAAATAGTGTTTATCTTGTTCCATCCTCATGATGCGGTGATATTCTTCCATCGCGTTGTCTACTCCATTAGATACAGCTAAAGCTGCAACTTTTTGAGCAATAGATCGCTTGATGTGGGTAATGTTCGAACCAAGCAATAGATCAAGAATTGGATAGAGAGCGCTCCCCAGCCAAACATAGTCGCAATTGGTCATAATAGAAACCGCAATATTTTCATCGGGAAGAAGGAACAGATTGGTCAAAAAACCGGTATCCCATCCTGAATGCGAGATGATACGCAAACCCTTATATTCTCCCAGAAACCAGCCTAATCCAATCTGTGCATTTTCTTGACCGTAACTAGTTGTTGTATGTGGCTTCCACATTTCATCATAGCTGCTGGATTGTAATAATTGATAGCCATTTCCTGCAGTTCCGCGGTTTTGATGCATTAGCAGATATTGGCACATATCTTCAGCATTAGTATATAAGGTAGAACTGGGGCCATGTGCCCTGTTGTACGGAAACACATTGCTAACATAGCCACCATAACCATTGGAAGTACCCAAAACATGAGGTGCAGCTAGATGAGTTTCAATTTCCAGTTTCAGAAAGGAACTGGACCGCATTCCAATTGGTGTAAGAATGTTATTTTTCATATATTCCTCGAAGCTCATTCCGCTAACTTTTGCGATCATGTCTCCCAAAATTTCATATCCGATATTACTATAGGCAAAGTTATCGCCAGGCTCGCTAAGTAACTTATGACGATAAACACCTTTTACATATCTTTCAAGACTTTGCTCATCATATTCAGGACGGTCCCATCCGTAATCTTCTTCATCCGGCATCCCCGAGGTATGGCTCATAAGCTGCCTTATTGAAAGATTGCGAAATCGCTCGTCCTCCATCTTAAAATATGGTAGATAATGGGTGATTGGTGAATCTAGATCTACTTTGCCACGCTCAACTAATTGCATGATGGCAGTAGCAACGAAGGTTTTAGAAACTGAGGCTTGGTGAAATAAGGTACTCCTGATAAGGGGATCACCTGTCGATAGATTCGCTGTTCCATATTCACCAGTAAATAAAATCTGGTTGTCCCTCACTATTCCGACTGCTAAGCCTGGAAACTGTTCATTTTCCACGAAATCTGCTAGCATTTCATGTAACAAACTTCCTATATTCTGATCATTAATCAATTTAACCTCCCCCAAATATTCGGCATCAAACTGTTAAATTCCCTTTAGTAATAGGTTTATTTTACCATAATGCCAATGCTTTTTTTGGTAGAGAATGATTATACTTATTTATGTATCCTGCCCCTTAGCTTAGTGTCCTCGACAGTCTAGTACCTTTTTCCCTTGTTTATCAAGACCTAGATTTTAGGAAAGTCAGATATAATAAAGGGTTCCACATATTAGTCATGACTAATATGTGGAACCCTTTATGCTTAATTATCGTACTCCGTTAGAATTCCTGTGGAACGAATATTTTAAGTCACATTGTTACTCATGTGGCATCTTGTCCATATCCATATCCATATACAACACACTGTTCTAAATGGTGTAATAGATGTAAAGTCTTTGGGTGTTCCATTCTATATATTTACCTGACACTCCCATATCTTTTATGTTTTCAGTCATTTTTACTCCTCCTTAAATGCTGATACCTTCATTGTGTTGAATTCATCAACTCATAGTAATATTTAGAATCATTAGTCTTATTAAGGCTATACCAGGCGTCTAATGTTTTTGGAGAAAACACATCCAAAGCTTTCAAGATGTGTGCAGAAAATTCCAACGGAGCTATTCCAGATGCTGTGATCAGTTTTCCATCAGTTACAGCAGACTCCATTTTGTAATACTTTTCTCCTGTATAAGTGGGACAGATCATTTTAAGGTATTCCAGATCATTGCTTGTATGCCCACGTGAATTCAGCAATCCTGTCTGGGCAAGCCCCATTGTAGCACCACAAATCGCTGCAACCCATATACCTTCCCTTAAACACCTCTCAGCAATTTTTAAGAGGGGGTGGTGAATGGTTTCTGTCCATGTATCTCCACCGGGTAAAATCAATAGATCTGATCTTTCAATGCTGCACTCATCCAATTTGATGTCAGGCAGTATTGTAAGTCCGCCCATTGTAGTTACTGGAGTCTTATCAATTCCCACGGTAACTATTTTTGATGGGGCCAGCCCCTTTTTATAATATCTTCCCGAGTTCAGTTCGGCAGTTAAGTAGCCTATTTCCCAGTCTGCCATTGTGTCAAACACATAAAGATATACCTTATTATTCATTTGCAAGTTCTCCTTATTTTACAATTCATCAAGTGATACCAACCATCCATCGGTAATCAATGATTATCATCATTATAAAATAGCTTCACTGACATCCCCTGTCAGTGAAGCTATTAAAGTTGATAATATTCCATTAACTCCGACACAAGAACAACAAGTTTTTCCTTCAAACTCTGTGGTTCAATTACTTGAATGGATTTCCCGTAGGATAAGAGAAATGAAGGAACATAGGTATGAATTGATGTTACCTCAAGTAAAAAAATTGCTTGATTTGATGTACGCTCTTTCAGATGATGCCCCAAAAACCAATGCAGGCATAAGTCATCCAACGCCTCTGACCTACCTTCGATAATTAAAGCAATTAACCCGTCCTTGCCGACTAAATCAGGTAATAGATTTTGCAAAAAAAATTCCCGAGCCAAAAAAGCTTCGGAACGCTTAAATATGTATTGAGTACGCTTGATTTGTAAAATCCGTTCTATCCGAAAGCTGCGGATCTCATTTCTCAGGTGGCAGAATGCAACAATATACCATTTATTGTTCCAGTAAACCATTCCATAGGGATCTATCACCCTAGTCTTGTGTTGATCATCACGGCCTGTGCGATAATCAATTTCTACAGAGAATTCGTTTGCTACAGCTTGCTCCAATTCCACCAATACTGGCTGAATAGAAGGGTCTCCCATACGGTTTATAACTTCAAATCCGGCTAAATGACGGCTGAGAACACTTTCCTGTTCCTGATTCGAATACATTTTCAATTTGGATGTCGCATTACCTAATGCCTCACTCAAAGGGTATCCGGCTTCTTTTGCAAAAACAGCAGCATGAAGAAGTGCTTTTTTTTCTTCAATATCAAATAGCAGAGGTGCTCTGATAAAATTATTCAGCAAGCTATACCCGCCATTATGACCAGTGTCGGATATTATAGGCACTCCACTGGCACCTAGCGCATCAATATACCGATAGACTGTCCTTATATTTATTTCTAGCTTTTCGGATATTTGTTTTGCGGTCATTTTAACGCCCGAATTCAGCATCCATAGGATTGCCAGCATATTATCGTTTTTTGGCATCACATATACCTCATCTTTTATTAGGATCTCTCTAAATTATTAGCTTTGCGAATCGCTTGCATCCCTTTATTCATCAATCTTTCAGTCTTTCAATCCTCACGTAGCATTTAATGTGTGTCGACTCCCGTAACTTAAACAACAATCTGCAATTTTAACATTGCTGCTTTTACTCTCAACTCAACTTTCTGCTTACCACAACTTGTGATACAGTTCACCGAGTATGATCTTAAACTATGCTGCCAGTTAGCCAAAAAGTGAGACCGCTTGCTTGTTCGGCTAGATGTTTCCGGTTCATTACGACCACATAGATGATTTGCTTCACCGCATCCTTCCCTTTCAACTCCTTGCCTCGCAGCTGCAGCAGTCCACCTATCGAACACTCACGGTTGCAGTAACCATTATCCTAGAAAATATACTGCCAAACTCTCTCATGAGTTCCACGCGATTTCGAAAACTATCACGCCCGATCCATACCTCTCACCCCTTAATAGATTGGTATATTTACTACTGGAACTATAATTGGAACTAACCGTATTAAATGTAAAATTCTTTATGGAGGATGGTTATTATGAATCAAGAAAACTTAACTTGTAAAACTTGTGGAAGTACTACCTTTACTAAAGGTGAAGTGAACGCTGTAGATGCTAGAGTAATCCCGATCGGTAAAACTTTTTCTTTTGGCTCCCCGGTTATATATACATTTTGTAAAAAGTGCGGAGAAGTAGCCTCAATTAGAATTAAAAATCCCGATAAATTTTGAACCTTATAAACTGCCTCTTTAGCATCAAATCTCAGTCGAATGATTATTCCTCACAAACCTAAATATTGTAAATATTAACATTTAATCATAAAATCAAACAAAGGCGGTGTTAACAATGAACTTAGTACAATTTATGTTGTTTGGAATAGGAGCCATTTTCTATCTCTCATTAGGAATCATCATTGTCAAGATATTACTTACAAGAAAATTACCAAGTAATAATTACACTCCATTTGACTACATCACGGCCCATTCTCAATTTGAGTTTCACGATGAGAAAAAAGAAATAGAAGAGAATGCAGACCATGGTGATGATAAGGACAAAAACATCATTTCGTTATCAAAACGAACTTCGCTTCCCTAATGCGCAATATGCGTCGACGGCGTAGCAACTCAGTTTTAACCTCCTGCTAGTGAACCGACTGTACTTGTGCAAAAAGCAAGAGTCAAAAAAATTAGATTCCACCATCAGCGACAGCGACATACACATCCATTATTCTAGTTGGCGATCGGAATAAATCCAAAAGTAGCTGCGGAACGACTGGCGACTGGGTATGACTCCAGCGATGTTCAACGAACGATATTCACACCTTCTCCCGATCATGCAAGAAGAAGCCGTTGACAAATAGAAGCGGAACTGCAAAAATATGCTGAAAAACAACTCGAACCTGTGGATAAATCATTCTCGTTAGCAAATTCGTTAGCAAACTTAAAATCCCGGCCTTTCCCCATCCTATTTTCTTTATATCACTAATCCTACAGACAGCAAAAAAACCTTACAAAGTAAGGGTTTTTGATAAGTGGGCCATGAGGGACTCGAACACCCGACCAATCGGTTATGAGCCGACCGATCTAACCAACTGATATAGAGGAAAGGCATAAATGCCTTAAACTCTATTCAAAAACTCTTGTTTTTATTGGGATTAGCTAATATCGATTAAACTTAATTAAAATGAGTTTGTGACCAAATTTGTGACCACTGTGCCCTGGAGAAATCCGGGGTTTCTTTTATGGATTTTTATATACAGACACAATTTAAGTAGTGATGATAAAAAATGCTACCCTGCAGATCATTGCGATCCGCAGGGCATTATTTGTAGTGTCCTTCGATTTTTATGTTGACTGTCAACTGTGTAATTAGACAACTACGATAGTTACTGTATAGATGCTACTTATATTTCATTGTCACAGATAAAAATGAATGTTCCCTTTAATTATACAGAACATTCGTTCTTACATAAAAGGGGGGAGCCAACATTTTATTAATAATTTACACTAAGGAAATTTTACCGCTTTTTAGATTATGAATGGATCGATGGTTTCTGACATCCTTCGTGCGCTCAAGCTCCGTCTCCCCGTACCTACCTCCAAATCAGATCCGGTAGTGTTAGAATCAACGTTGATGTGGTTGTTGTATCTTCCAGGTAAGAGGATATTGTACATTAAGATTTCTATCGCATTACTTTAATAAGGGCTCCGAGTTCCTCATGTCCGTAGCCAGCATCCAAAGCCTTCTTGAAAAGCCCTTGGGCAAATGCCGGAAATGCATTGTTAATGCCAGCTTCTTGAGCTTGTTCCAAGAGGAGCTCCACTGTCGTCATACACATATTTACAGAACTCTGTGGATTGTCGTATGTTTCTGTTTGAATCACTTCACTCTCATACTTGATGACATCACCGACAACCTGCGAGACATGAGCGATCATGGACCCGAAAGCATCCACGCGAAGGCCATCCGATTCAAGGATACGTGCCGCATGAAAAAAGCCGAGGTACGAACCAAATAGGTATGAAAGAAACGCTAATTCTGTCGAAGATGCTGCGCTAACCTGTTCACCAAGATAAGGCACATTTCCGGCCAGGCATTTAAGAAACGGCTCACTCTGTTGAAAAGCAGTTATGGAGCCTGATGTGAAGATTGTAGCGTCCGGTTTGCCCATCTGTGGCGGTGAAGCTGCTATGGCTCCGTCGAGATATTCCGCATCGTGTTCTCGAGCCCATGCTTCATTGTCACGTGCTTGCTGGGGGCTGCCTGTGCTCAACTGGACAAGAATGCGACCTGCGAGGGCCGGTTTGACCTCCTCTGTATCCAAAATACCGTATGAAGTCTTATAGTCAGAAACACAGATGATCGACACATGGCTTGCACTTATAGCAGATGCCGCACTGGGTGCAAGGATAGCTCCTTCCTTGACGAGCGGCTCCGCCTTTGCGCTCGACCGATTCCATACTGTTACTCGATAGCCATTTTGAAGCAACACTCGTGCAATTGCTGCGCCCATTGATCCCAAACCGATTACTGATACATTACTCATATTGTTTCCTCCATGTCATAAAATTCTTAATTTTAAAACGATTGTAGCGTTTTTTTGTTTATAAACAATCGTTCTCACGAGGGCTCTGAGGTAGCGGTTACGTAGAAATCCGTTGTCGCCATCTCTTTTCCATTTATTATTACGGATAGCCGATGTCTACCTGGATAATGCTTGCGGGTCGTCAAGTCCTTGAAATGATGGGCTCGCACGTATTTCCGCTCCACATTATCGTAGTTGTGTTCTGTTATCTTGAATAGCTTTCTCGATGTCGTACCGTTCGATTTGACAAAATCAATCCCATATTCGACCCGAAGCAGTTGGGCTACAGATGAGTTGGTTCGGATCGAAAATGAAAAGTTAAGACATTGGCCGATCGCCAGCATCTCTTCGTCAAGCGTCAAACCGCGTATCGTCACATCAGGCGAAGTCGTAAAACCAAACAAAGAAAGTACGTCTGGATCTCCTTTTCGAAGTAAACCACGACATCCGTGTTTGACAATCCAATCGGTCTGGAGGTTCTCTCCATACCAAACGCGGGCAAGTTGTTTAATCCGTTCGGGATGATCCTTGGATATATCGTTCAGATTATTAGCAACGCTTTTCTGCACATAGATGGATGAATCTCGCTTGAGTTGTTCCAATATGGGTATAATTGGCGACGGATCAACTTTAAATATGTCCAAGGCCATCGCCCAGGGTAATCGGGGACGGCAGCCCTCGCTGGCTAGCCGTCTGATGTGATGATCAGGATGGATCGCCCACTGAAGCATCTGGTCCATCATTCTAACGGGATCTTGCACAATAAAAGGACGAACGGCTAACTCCGAACTAGAAAAGAGTGTGAACAACTCCAGTGCTGGAATGGAATCCGTCCAATCGTCAAGTCCGTACACTTCTACAAAATCTGGAAATAACAAGTATTCGACTCCTATACATTGAGGAGCGATTTGGATCAAAACCGATAATGCTTCGCTATAGGACGTTGGCAGGGTCAGCCGCAAAGAAGCGCTTATATGCCGGATACGCTGTTTCAATTGTTTTTGTTCCCAGCTAGCATCGTAGATCAAGTTCAAAAACTTCGTTGAATCAAATGCCGGATACTTGAGTTTGACGATGGCTGTAAATTTGTCGAAAAAATCCAGATTATATTTACCCGCAAATGTATCACCCATATTCCATCTCCTTTCTTGGATTATCATCTAAATGTAAATTGAGCATAGGACTGGCCAACTTCCCAAAGTCCCTACATGTTCAAATTAGTCGGGATCAAATGCCGTTGCGTGATTTCCCTCGAATCAATCATTGAGACAAAATTTTGGAAAGCTGGTTCAGACTTGAGTTGCACCATTGCAGCTAATGCCATATCCATATCCGTCCAGTAAATAATGTCCGTCCATTGGATTTCATTTGGTGTATGTAGCAATGTACGTCCTTTAAACCCAGATACTCCAGTTTCCAATACCTCACTTAATGCAGCGGCTGCCTCGCAAAAGCGAAGTTTGTCCGTACCTTCCTTCAACTCGAACAAAACAATTTCCATCACGTATTGTTGATTTTTCTGCTCCATCTTTTTAATCTCACTCCGTCCTCATATTTGAAGATGTTATCGTCACACCTATTGGTCATAGTCAGTACTCGCCACTTGACCCTTACTCACGGAAGGATCAAGAACGGATTCACAGCGACATCCAGGTTATGCTAGCATAAGAGTAGTTATACTTTAGTCTGAATTGCATATCCGAATCCTCCTAGGTGTGTAAACATTGACTTCGAGATTAAGCATACGGAATAATAGTGCCAGGTAATGGCACTATTAAAAAAGTTTTAAATATATGGAGGGAACGGTCCATGAACAAAGCTCAGCGACTCATTCAACTTATCATGCTGGTCAATGAACGGAAGCAGTTTACAATACAGGAGATGGCCGACGAATGTGGCGTTTCACGTCGGACGATGATTCGCGATTTAATGGAGCTGAGTGAACTGGGTGTGCCACTTTATTCCCAAGCAGGTCCCGGGGGCGGTTATCGCGTTCTACGGGAGAAGGTGCTTCCTCCCATTAGCTTTACTGAACATGAGGCAATCGCATTGTTTTTTGCCTGTCAATCGTTACACAATTACAAGTCTCTTCCTTTCAAAAATGAAGTGGATGCCGCATTGCACAAGTTTTTTCACTTCCTGTCAAGTGAGCTAAAGCAAAAGATAGAACGCATGCAACAACGGCTTGTATTCTGGATACCTCCACATGAGATGGAAGTTCTTTTCTTGAAGGAACTGCTCGAGGCTGCATTGGAGCAGTGCGTCGTCACTATCATATACGAAGCTTCTTCGCGCCGAGAAAGGAAGATTCAGCCACTCGGGTTATATACGATGAACGGGTTATGGTACTGCCAAGCTTACTGCTTCTTGGCAGGGGATTATAGGGTGTTTCGAGTAGATCGAGTTAAGGGTTTTTCACACGAGGCCGACCAAAGCATGAGAATGAATATGACAGAGGAGCACATTCAAACTTGGATCATGCGAATGGATGAGAGCGATACGTTGGAGCTTGAGGTGGATTTGACTCCGGAGGGTGTGAGACGATGCCGATCAGACTTATGGTTAACCCAGGGGATTGAGCTGCGTGAGGACGGCTCAGGCACGATTCGCACAATGATGAGCGCATCGTATACACCATGGACGGTACATTTTTTCCTCGGCTTTGGCATGGAGGCGAACGTGAAGCGTCCTCAAGTGGTGCGCGAACAAATACAAAGCAAGCTCCGGGAGCTAACCAGACAATACGAACTTTAGAGGAAGTGCACTCGAGACAAAAAAATATCGGTGCTATCAATAATTTTGTGTAATCTGATTTAGACGGAGCCCCATAAGGGGAACGCCTCCGTCAAGGCAAGTGTAGTCTAATGCGTTCTAGGAAAAAAGATGGACAACTGGAGGCGCATTTGGACCCGGTTATGGAAACGTTTATTAGCGCTATAGCAACTATCTTCATTATTTTTATAAGGTAGAATGACCCTGAAGGACTTTTGGATTTATATTGAAGAAAGCATAGATTTGTTGGGAGAGTTAGTGTAATTTGTAGCAGATGCACTTTCAGTAGAATAAAAAAAGCCTCTATCATCCTGGTAGAGGCTTTTACTGAAACAATGATACATATGTAGTTTTTCTAATAATATTTATGCAAGACAAAAACACCCCTTTACGGGGCATTAAGTATTAAAAATTTCAAAACGTCTTTTTAAAATCCAATTGTATCCTAAATTCAAATTCACTTCTTATATAATAAGAATCTGCAACCTTAACGCTGACTAGGCTCCATTTCTGGACTGGACCCTCACAATCAATTATGCAGCCAGCTAGATCACCACGGCGTTCAAGTATATATCTAAATACCTGTCCCTCATTTTCTTCTCTTTATATATTTCTTAATGAAATAAAACAAAACCAATCCCAGTAACACCAAGCCAAGTATAGCAATCAATAGAATTGCTGGATTCCCCACAGAAAAGTATGTATTTCTATACTGAAAGTTTTCATTATTCATAAGTATAGATTAATTAATTTGGAACATTATGTATATGTACTCTATATCACTGGTAATGAAAATTTTCCTGAACGCAACAAAATCCCGCCTACCACTTAAGGTTGACAGCGTACGTCTTTGAGACTATGTATGATGAAAAAAATCCGCCAGCTTGAGTACTGGCGGATTTAATAAGGTGCAGCCATATTGGGAGGTTTGAAACTTAAATCAAGAAAGTCTTAGAAATAATCACTAACAGGATAAAGAGAACCAGAATAGCTGCAGTAGAAGTAAAGCCTCCACCAAAGCCTTCAGCAAATCCACCCATCATAATTCCTCCTTTGTAATTGAACCCATTTTAGAAAAGACAGGCTTTTGTAATGATGACCAAAAGGATAAAGAGCACTAAGATTGCACCTGTGGATGTAAAGGCTCCACCAACAAAACGTTCAGGTTCACGTTCACCAACGCCGCAACAACGTTCTCCACGTACTTCGCCCATTTGTCAATTCCTCCTTTTTAATTGGATACAAAACTAAGATATGCGGGATTTGTATCGGCGCTTGGGTAAAGAAGAAACGAAAACAGTGAGCCTGTTGCGGAATCCGGCATTTCGTAAAAAACAAAAAAATACCCACCAGCCGAAGCCAGTGGGCAATAATTTTACTCTATTGTACGCCAGTTCAAATAGTCCCGTTGCTGATAGTCCGGCCAAGGCTCCAGACCACAACCGTAGAGTTATATCTAAGTCGGTGAAAGGATATGCTACAATCCCTATTAATAAACCTATAACAAAGCCAATCAAGGGCAACATATTTTTAGGCACATTAACTGAGACCTTCACGAACTGTATTCCTGCCAACACAAAAACGGTGATCACCGAGGCTAACGCCAATACATTAGTTAGGTTTTGATTGTCCATTGATTATTTAACCCCTCTCTTAAACAGACCAAGATTAAAAAACATCTGAATGATATTAAGCTCTAGCTTTGACTTGTCTGCTGATGTGGTTATCGCACCAGCTGCTTTAGCGGCTGTAATAGCCTCTGTATAATTGATGGCATATGTTTCCCTACCCGAGACGTTTAATCGCTTCTCTATTGTCGTTATGCGCTCATCCTGCTTCACTACGATTGCCTCTAACTCCTCAATTAACTAAATCTCAGACCTGCTACTAGCGATGTAGGTGCTGGGCTAAGAGCAACCGTATATGCGGTGCCTGTACCCGCCGTACTTTTTTTTAGAAAGGAGTTTCTATGCAAACCCTTGGCGGAAGAATTAAGAACCTTAGAGAAAAAAAGAACATCAAGCAAAAAGACTTGGCAGAGCTTAGCGGACTCACAATCGTTCAGTTATCACGATATGAAACTGATGATAGAAAGCCAGATCCGGAAGCATTAAAAAATATTGCCGATGCTCTTGATACATCAGTAGATTATCTTCTTGGAAGAACTAACGATCCGTCACCTGTTCGCAAAGAAACTAACATGTCTTTTTATGGTGGTCCGGATAAATATACTCCAGACGAAATAGAAGAAATGGAAGCAGCTCTCTTACGCTATAGAGAGATGAAGAAACGCGCAGCTGAACAATCCAATCAAAAATTATAAGCAAATCCTCCAACCGATGGGGAGTATTCCAGGTGATCATGTGCAAAATGAAGTTAGACGAGGAGTTAATCAAGCAAAGCAAAGCGAAGAAGGTGCAAATTGGTTTTTTGCAGAAATATTCATTATTTCAGTGGTTACTGGCTTCTACTTCTCTTCATGGTGGGTTTTTGGTGGAATATTAATAGGCTCAATCCTACTTGCCGTTAATAAAAAAACTAGACTTGCTTTATTGATTTTATTAACTTTTGGCTGTGGCGCTGTAGGTTGGATCATAGGGTCGTGGTTTGATAGTTCGGGTCTGGAGGCTATCACATCTGGGCCAATCGTTGGATGGAGGATAATTAATCATCTAGTTAAAATTAAACAAAGCCAGCAATGGCTTTTCTTTTCACCACAAAACAGAACATATGTACGTAAATAAGGGGCTAATATATGAATTATTCCAACTATTTCAAAACCCCTCTGGAACAATGGATTGAAGAACAATACCGATCAAACGGTGTTTTTACCCCTAATGATCTTGATATAGACAAGATCGCACTGAGCTTCAAGGTAGATATTGTTTATTACGACAAAACAACTTTTAGCGAGAATGAAGAAAGAGTCATTTTTATAGACAACCGCAATGATCGCACAGAACAGCGCAAGGTTTTTTTTCATGAACTTTGTCATGTAATACGTCACTCTGGCGATCAACGCTGGATGCCAGACTTGTTTCGTGAAGCACAAGAGAATGATGCTGACCGCTTCACGAATCCCCTGTTTCAGGTCTTGACTACCTTCAACAACCCCGTATTCATTCATTGTATGGTCTAGAAGACTTCTCTCACCCCCGAGCCTTAGTCATTGAGCAGCGTCAGGGCTTCAATTGGAACAAGCCACTGAACCTTAATATCGAGCGAAACTATAAACTACATAGTTCGTCATTCCATCGTTCTCGACATGATGCTACCGTTTTGCCTGGAGACCTCTCCCTGCTTCCGAATCGTAAAGGATATGTGACCATCAACTTATCTCGAGTGGCCTGGCGTCATGGCCAGAGCGTAACACGGTTGATTCTGCCTATGGATGCAATTGATGATGCTATAAATTTCTGAAGTAAGGATTTGAAGGGAGTGATGTAATACAGGATGGAATAACAAATCCCATGAAGGAGGACCTCATGAAAGGGAAAGTTTTTAAAAGAGGAAAGACCTGGACTTATGTTGTTGATCTCCCGCCAGATCCAGCAACAGGCCAAAGAAACCAAAAAAAGAAGGGAGGATTCCCTTCACAAAAAGAAGCAGATCGTGCATTGGTTGCACTTCTCGCCAGCGTGCACAAAGGCGACTACGTTCCAGAAAACAATCTGACTATCACAGCCTTTTTCGAGATATGGCTAAAAGAATACGCCCTGCAGAAGTATAAAGCCACGGTTTTCGATGTTGAAGAATCGATTATTAATAGCCGGATTATTCCGGTTATCGGAAGACAAAAGTTGCAGCAAATCAAACCTCTGACCATCAACAGGTTTTATAATGGGCTACTTGAAAAGTATTCCCCTGATTATGTCCGACATATCCATGCTATCCTGCGTAAAGCATTCAGACAGGCTGTGAAGTGGGAGATGATTGCTTCGAACCCCATGGAAAAGGTAGAGGCTCCTAAGCTGCGGCGAAAGGAGATGAAGACCTGGAGTATGGAACAGTGCCTCCACTTTCTTGATACCGCTGAAGGTCATGTTCATTATATTGTTTTTTCCCTGGCCATCCATACTGGCATGCGTAAAGGAGAAGTTCTTGGCCTCCGATGGGGAGACATCGATTGGGAAGGCAAGAGCTTGAAGATTCAGCAAACTGTAAACTGGACACCATCTAAAGGAATTATCTTTCAAGATACCAAAACATCAAGCTCAGCACGAAGAATACCGATAGGTGATATGCTGATTAGTGATCTAAAAGAGCGACTGCAAATTATAGAAAATGAAAAGCAAGAAATCCGGGTTGAGAATTAAAAAGACCATGACCTGGTTTGCTGCTATGGTAACGGAGAGCCGATCAAACCACGGCGGGTCACGGAGACCTTTGCTTTCTTGACAGAAAAATCGGAACTACCAAAAATCAGGTTTCACGATCTCAGACATTCACACGCATCAATGCTACTGAATAACGGTATCAATGCGAAAATCGGAGCAGAACGTCTTGGGCATAGCAGTGTTCAGATCTATCTTGATCGTTATTCCCACCTACTCCCCGATATGCAAAGAGATGCTGCAGACCTGATAGATACGAAGATGAAAATGAGCAAGAAACCAGAGGATCAAACAGCGCCGTGACCAAAATGTGACCATTTCCAATTTTTTCGCTTTTCCAACTCTTCCACTACTACTTACAAGGGAACCTACAGACAGCAAAAAACCCTTACAAAGTAAGGGTTTTTGATAAGTGGGCCCTGAGGGACTCGAACCCCCGACCAATCGGTTATGAGCCGACCGCTCTAACCAACTGAGCTAAGGGCCCGGATCTAAAAATATCCGAATGTACAATTGCTGTTGTAAATAAATTGGTTGCGGGGGCAGGATTTGAACCTGCGGCCTTCGGGTTATGAGCCCGACGAGCTACCGGGCTGCTCCACCCCGCGTCAGAAAAAATATTCAAACAGCGACAATAAATAATATACAGTACAAATTGGGTCTACGTCAAGGAAGAATTTATAAAAGTTCTCAAGGCAGAAATCTAACTCCGTATCTTCCCTTACGGGAACGATAAATTTCTACAAAACGTGGGTCATGATAGCCATAAATCCAGCCATCCTGCTCCAGCCTTTTAGCTAAACAGCCTGCTTGAAATCTCGTCCTGAACAGTTTCGCGAAGTATATCCAATTCATGATGCCCTCTTCTCCTTTTCGCAAATTAATGACGCACCGCTCTGAACTTATCATGCCCAAGTTCCACAAAATAAGCCACCAGAATACTGGTGGCTAAGTGCATATTCCATAGTCAATCACCGAGCGAGTCGAAATATACCGTGGGATCTTTTTCAAGTGTATCCAGCATAGTATTCCCTTGCTTCTCCCAAGCTTTGAGTGCATTCTCAACGGTTTTCTTCCCCTGATAAACTTCAATGAATAATTGACGTCCAACATCGCTAATCCGGCTAATCCCAGGCTTCTGCATCTGTAAATTGATCAATAAAGGATCCGTTGCAGGTAAAGGCTTAAGCGTATAAAAAGCTTCCAAATTTACAGAAGGGGTTTGAGTGGTAATATAATCCTTACGGGAAGTCAGTTCACTCTTGTTATGGGCTTTAATTTTCGCAACCTCATTACTGTTGACGAACTTAATCAAATCCCAAGCATCTTCCTTATTAGTAGCCATAGAATTAATAGCCATCATATTGCCAAGCCATGTTCCAATAGCAACATCCGGTTTTTCCTGAAAGGTAGGTACAGTAATCACGCCCCAATTGATGGGACTGTAATTTTTGATCTTAGCAGCATTACGGGCCACTCCCGCCAGTTCATTGAGATAACCATATTCTCCCACGACCATTGCTGCTTTTCCTGTGAGGAACAGATCGCCTTGGATTGGACTGTAGGCATTCCCTTCTGTTCCTGCAAAATCCAACCCATTGAACTCAGGTACAATTTGTTTCTTAACCAACTGGCTGTAAGTAGTCCAAGCCTGATTCCACTGTGTAGTATTTACAGTCATGTGCTGACCCTTATTATCGTACATCGTAAGTTCCAACGGTGCGACATAGCTCTGCATATCCCAAAATGGATCACTTAAGTAACGGTTCATTGAGAACCCGTATATCCGAGTTTCTTTATTAGATGACTTCTTCGTAACCTTATCTGCCAGCGTAAACAATTCATTCCAAGTCATCTTGTCCGTTGGATAGCCCACACCAGCAGCATCAAAGATTCCCTTGTTATAAAAAAGTGCACTAGACGAGAAGATCGGCGCCAACGCAACAAGACTTCCTCTACCCAGCTCACGAACTCCATTCAGCATTGTAGGCGCCATATTGCTTAAATCATACTGATCACGCGCTATAAGCGGCTCCAGCGATTGGAGAAGATTATGATCCACCAAACTCTTCACTAATGCGCTATCACCGACGATCACATCAACAGGCTTATCCCCGCCCATAATCGCTCGGATATTTTCCAAATTGTCAGAGCTTACGTCTGAGGAGCTGTTATTGTATCGAAGGTCATTCGTATCTATAGCCGGAATAATCTCCAATTTGATTTCTGGATGCTGCAACTCATACATATCCGTAAACTGCTGACGAAAAAACGTATCGTCCTCCCCAGACCATAGACTCCCAATACGCAATACACGCTGCTCCACTGAAGACTTAGAAGGCTCAGCCCAAGCCGTATTCCACCCATCAGAGATTAGTGGTAGTATCAGCGCAGCGCATACCCCAAAACATAACCAGCGGCGCCACAGCCGTTTATTGTTGTTTATATGATTCATTATTATTTCCTCCCATAAAATACTTGATTCTTCTACATCGAATGGATAAATAATCCATATTTCTAGTAACAGTATAATGCTTTAATCAAGAAGGGAAGTTACAGGACGTTTAAAGTTATACTACGATTTCTTCATATTATTCTCATAAAAATGTTACTAGGAGCTTTTGCAGATACTTATCTCAACTTTACCACTCCTTACTACCTTTCCTATGAGCGAACATTCCTACCCTTTACGACTGGATAATTGCACAAAGTGCAACTATAGTGCCAATTCCTCTAAGAAAAGTTAGTTTAAATGTACGAAATACAACTATTCGTGTCTTGGATGGCAGTTGAGTATGTTGTGTCTCTCTTTTTAATCCCACTCTATGCAATAAAGAAATAAAAGCCCCTCACTGAAAAGTGAGAGGCTCGCCCAAACCAGGCTCATTTATTTAAGCTTAAACACCAAATGATGACGGATCTTTTCTCCAAGACTTCAGTGCTTCTACGTCCGTCAAATCAATTTTGCCTTGTGCAAGAGCCACATCAATCAATGTGCTGTAGTTGGACAAGCTTTGTAATGGCATTTCAGCTGCAGCAAAAGCATTCACTGCACGGTCCAGCTCATAGCTGAAGATTGCGAGTACAGCCAGCACTTCTGCGCCAGCTTCTTGCACGGCCTGAGCCGCTTTGATGGAGCTTCCACCTGTGGAGATCAAATCTTCAATAACAACAACCTTTTGTCCCGGCTTAATCAGACCTTCGATCTGATTCTGCTTGCCGTGGCCTTTAGCTTTATCACGGATATAAGCCATAGGCAGATTGAGCTTATCTGCTACCCAAGCCGCGTGTGGAATACCCGCGGTTGCTGTACCTGCAATCACTTCAGCGTCCGGATACTCGCTCTTAATAAGCTGGGCGAAGGCATCTGCGATATAGTTACGAACTTCCGGGTAAGCCATAGTCAGACGGTTGTCGCAATAGATCGGCGATTTGATACCAGAGGTCCATGTAAAAGGCTCCTGGGGACGCAGTGCTACTGCTCCAATCTCCAGCAGATAACTTGCTACTTGTTCACTTCTATTTAATGAGCTCATGCTAGGGTCATCTCCTCAATAATGTTTAGTGCTGCTTGACGTGGATCTGGTGAAGCTGTAATCGGCCGTCCTACTACAAGGTAGTGACTACCCTGACGAATGGCTTTTCCAGGTGTCATAACCCGGGACTGATCGTCCAAGGAAGCACCTGCTGGCCGGATACCCGGTGTAACCGTGCAAAATGCCGGGCCGCAAGCTTCTGCGATAGCTGCAGACTCTTGTGGCGATGCTACTACGCCATCTAGACCCGCATCGGCAGCCAGCTTGGCGTATCTTACCACTGTAGCTGCTACCTCTCCAGCGATCCCAATTTCGTTATTCATCACTTCTTGACTCGTACTGGTTAGCTGGGTAACTGCAATAATCAAAGGCATCTTCAGGGCTGCATTAGTACTAACTGCTGAAGCCGCTCCTTCGCGCGCTGCCGCCATCATAGCTGTTCCCCCTGCCGCATGTACGTTAAACATATCAGCGCCAAGATTCGTAAGACTTTGAGCGCCACCTTTTACCGTGTTAGGGATATCATGCATCTTCACGTCAACGAACACAGAGTAGCCACGAGATTTCAGCTCTTGAATAAAGTCTGGTCCTGCCGCATAGAACAGCTGCATACCTACCTTCATGTAGCAAGGAATTCCTTCCAGCTTATCGATTAAGGCTCTTGCTCCAGTCACATCAGGATAATCCAAAGCGATCATCAGACGATTCGCCATTGCTTTCCACTCTACTTCTTCAACTCCCATAACCATGCTCCTATCCAGTGCAGACTACATCCACACTGTTTATTTATTTGACCCTAGGCATAGCGGAACGGTCTGCGTAAACGCAAACCGCCCTATGCATCTTTATGAGATTAGTTCAATTGTCCTACAAAAGCAGGCATGGACTGTGACGAGAAGTTAATCGTCTGCAGCATTCTGAGAAGTGCCGCCACTGTATCCAGTGAAGTCATACATACGACGCCATTCTCAACCGCTTCGCGGCGGATACGGAATCCGTCACGTTCTGGCGTTTTACCTTTAGTCAGGGTATTAAAGACGAAGTTAGCTTGCCCACCACGAATCAAGTCGAGAATGTTTGGCGCACCTTCATCCAGCTTATTCACATTCATTACGTTAAGGCCTGCATCTTCAAGCGCTTGTGCCGTGCCTCCAGTAGCAATGATTTTGTAACCCATGGAATGGAAGCCCTTCATAAGTTCTACAGCTTCTGCTTTATCTTTATCTGCCACCGTAACAATGATAGCGCCTGTAGCTGGAATTTTCATTCCTGCTCCTACCAGACCTTTGTATAAAGCTTTTGCGTACAATTTATCACGGCCCATAACTTCACCGGTTGATTTCATTTCAGGTCCAAGCGTAGGTTCTACTCTGCGCAGTTTGGCAAAAGAGAACACTGGCACTTTAACCGATACATAATCGCTTTCCGGCCACAAACCTTCTGTATAACCGTCATCCTTCAGCTTGCTGCCGAGAATGATTTTGGTTGCCAAATGCGCCATTGGAATTCCAGTCACTTTACTCAGGAAAGGAACTGTACGCGAGGAGCGTGGATTTACTTCGATTACGTATACTTCGTTCTGATAGATAACAAACTGGATGTTGACCAGTCCAATCGTCTTCAGTTCCTTAGCGATCTTGATAGTGATTTCAGCGATTTTTGCTTTTAGACCTTCATCCAGATATTGCGGAGGATATACAGCGATAGAGTCACCGGAGTGAACACCTGCGCGCTCAACATGCTCCATGATGCCCGGAATAACTACCGTCTCACCGTCACAAATCGCATCTACCTCAACCTCTTTACCTAACATGTAACGGTCAATCAATACCGGATGCTCTGGATTCACTTTAACCGCTTCTACCATGTAGCTAAGCAGTTCAGTATCGTTATATACAATTTCCATTGCGCGTCCGCCTAGTACATAGGAAGGACGAACCAGTACCGGATATCCAAGGGATTGTGCAGTTTCTACGGCTTGATCCACATCGGTAACTGTCTTACCTTTTGGTTGAGCGATATCAAGACGACCCAGCAAAGCTTCGAATTTCTTACGGTTCTCAGCTTCATCAATGCTATCGAGGCTAGTTCCGAGAATCTTCACACCAGCAGCACTTAGGGGTGCCGCAAGGTTAATCGCGGTCTGACCACCGAATTGAACGATAACCCCAATCGGATTCTCTTGTGCGATTACGTTCATAACATCTTCAAAGAATAGAGGTTCAAAATACAACCGGTCCGAAGTATTGAAGTCTGTAGATACAGTCTCAGGGTTATTATTGATGATAACCGCTTCGTATCCAGCCTTTTGAATCGCCCATACCGCATGCACTGTGGAATAATCGAACTCAATCCCTTGACCGATCCGAATTGGACCAGATCCCAGCACGATAACTTTTTGCTTATCAGAATGAATGACCTCATTCTCAGTCTCATAAGTCGAGTAATAGTAAGGTGTAGAAGCTTCAAACTCAGCCGCACAGGTATCTACCATCTTGAACACAGGTGTTAATCCTTGCTCCAAACGTAGCGCGCGCACATCTGCTTCTTTAGTATACTTGCCGTCCGCTTGTCCTTCTGCACGAATCTCAGCAATCGCACGGTCTGTAAAGCCTTTGCGTTTCGCTTGGTATAGTGTTTCCGCTGACAAGGTTTCTTCTCCGCGAATCACATCTTCAAAGTTAATCAAACCTTCAATTTTGGAGAGGAACCACCAGTCCACGTTCGTAATATCCTGAATTTCTTGCAGCTCATAGCCACGACGGAAAGCTTCAGCAACCAGGAACAGACGCTCGTCATCAGGCTTCGCAAGACGTTCACGCAGCACATTCTCTTCCAATGCTTCTGCACCTGGCAGACGGAAACGATGAACACCAATCTCCAAGGAACGAATTGCTTTATGAATGGACTCTTCAAAAGTACGGCCGATTGCCATTACTTCACCAGTTGCCTTCATCTGCGTACCAAGCTTACGGTTCGCATGAATGAACTTATCGAAAGGCCAACGTGGAATTTTACTTACGATATAGTCAAGTGTAGGTTCGAAGCATGCATAAGTCTGTCCGGTAACCGGATTGACGATTTCATCCAGCGTGTAGCCCATTGCGATTTTAGCAGCCATTTTGGCAATTGGATATCCAGTTGCTTTGGAAGCCAAAGCCGAGGAACGGCTGACACGCGGGTTTACTTCGATTACATAGTACTGATAACTTTGTGGATCAAGTGCGAATTGTACGTTACATCCACCCTCAATATTCAGGGCGCGAATGATTTTGAGCGAAGCTGTACGCAGCATTTGGTATTCGCGATCTGACAGCGTTTGGCTAGGTGCCACAACAATACTGTCACCTGTATGTACGCCTACAGGATCAAAGTTTTCCATGTTGCAGACAACGATACAGTTGTCATTAGCATCCCGCATAACCTCGTATTCAACTTCCTTCATGCCGGCAATACTTTTCTCCACTAGACATTGTCCGATCGGGCTATAACGAATACCTGCTTTAACGGTTTCACGCAGTTCTTCTGCGTTATCGCAGATCCCGCCGCCTGTGCCGCCAAGTGTATAAGCTGGACGTACAATCAGAGGGAAACCAATCTCTTCAGCGAAATTCATTGCTTCATCTACAGTAGTGATGATGGTGCTATCCGGTACAGGTTGTTCCAATTCACGCATTAGGTCACGGAACAAATCGCGATCCTCTGCTTTCTCAATGGAATCAAGCTGTGTACCGAGAAGCTTAACATTCTCTTGCTCAAGGACACCTGCACGAGCCAATTCTACAGCCATATTTAGGCCGGTTTGACCACCTAGCGTTGGAAGCAATCCATCGGGACGCTCTTGGCGAATAATCGCAGTTACGAATTCAAGCGTAATAGGCTCGATGTACACTTTATCAGCAATATTTGTATCAGTCATAATTGTTGCTGGATTGCTGTTAATCAGTACGACTTCCACGCCTTCTTCTTTAAGGGCTTGGCAAGCCTGAGTTCCTGCGTAGTCAAACTCCGCTGCTTGACCGATGACGATCGGTCCGGAACCGATCACTAGTATTTTTTTAAGCTTATCGTTCTTTGGCATGTTATAGAGCTCCTTTCACGGCTTCAAGCTGTAAGTTAGTTTTTGGCGCCGTGATTCTGGCGTTTGCCGCAAGTTGTGCCTGACGTGAAATAACAGGTGTCTTTGCTTTATGATCTGCAATCAATTGAAGGAAGCGATCGAATAAGTAGCTGCTGTCATGTGGTCCTGGCGCTGCTTCTGGATGATATTGCACCGAAAATGCTGGGTAACGAGTATGTTTAATTCCTTCAACCGTCTTATCATTATTATTAATGTGAGTAACTTCTAGTTCAGTGTTCTTCACAGATTCCTCATTTACGGTATAACCATGGTTCTGAGAAGTGATGAAGCAGCGTCCGCTTTCCAGTTCCTTCACAGGGTGATTGCCACCGCGGTGACCGAATTTCAGCTTCTCTGTGTCCGCTCCACAAGCCAGTGCAAACAACTGATGACCTAAGCAGATGCCGAAGATCGGATATTCGCCAAGCAATTCAGAAATGGTCTTAACAGCGTGAGGCACATCTTTCGGGTCCCCAGGGCCATTGGACAGCAGGATACCATCCGGGTTCAGACGGCGAACTTCTTCCGCTTTTACATCATGTGGCACTACAACAACATCACAACCACGTTCGTTAAGCTCACGCAGGATACCAGCCTTCGCACCGTAATCCACAAGTACAATTCTTTCTTTGTTGCCTGGGCTGCTGTACGAACTTGCAGTTGATGTACGAGCTACCTGATTGCGCAATTCCTCAATCGTAGTATTTCCCATCATTTCCATCAGTTCCTCTACACGTTTGTTAGAGGTGGTTAGGATGGCTTTCATTGTTCCGTAGTGGCGAATAATCCGAGTCAACATCCGAGTATCAATCTCGCTGATCCCTGGAATATCGTATTCCTTTAGCAGATCGTCCACACTATATTCAGCACGCCAGTTACTAGGTACTTCTTCATGACGACGCACTACAAAGCCGTGTACGAAAGGTCGAACAGATTCAAAATCATCCCGAGTAATCCCGTAGTTCCCGATCAATGGGTAAGTCATTGTAACGATTTGTCCGCAATATGAAGGGTCAGACAGCACCTCTTGATATCCTGTAATTCCTGTATTAAAAACAACCTCGCCTGTCTTTTCGCCCTCAGCGCCAAATGCGGTACCTGTAAATAAAGTTCCGTCTTGCAGCAGCAATCTCGCCTGCATTCCATTCCACTCCTTCTTGTTTCTGTAGTCTAATGCTTATGCCTTACAAGCCTTCCGGAGTGAACGTGTACACAATCACTGCTCCGTAAAGATCAGCAACTCCGCCCCACCAGTCCGCTAGTTTTTCTCAGTCCATACGGCTTTGCCGTCTACCCATGTCATTACTGGCCAGCCCTTAAGCTTCCAGCCACCAAAAGGAGTATTCCGTCCTTTACTTGCGAAAGATCCTGGGTCTACTTCTTTCTCCTGCTCCAAATCAATCAGTGTCAAATCTGCAGGAGCTCCGATATCCATCACACCGGTGTTCAGTCTGAATACCCGTGCAGGATCAGCTGTCATTCTTTGTACCAGTAAGGATAAATCCCATTTCCCCGTTGCTACAAACGCTGTGTATAGTAGTGGGAAGGCTGTTTCGAATCCAACGATACCAAAAGGTGCAAGCTGCATGCCTTTAGCCTTCTCTTCTTCACTATGCGGCGCATGGTCAGTAACAATCATATCTAGTGTGCCGTCTAGCAAACCTTCGATACATGCCTCAACATCGCGGCGGGAGCGAAGCGGCGGGTTCATTTTCCAATTGGCATCAAGGCCTGGAATATCTTCTTCAGACAGCAGCAAGTGATGCGGACACACCTCAGCAGTCACTTTAATGCCGATTTCTTTCGCTTGGCGTATCAGGCGTACCGATTGTTCAGTACTTACATGGCATACATGGTAATGAACGCCTGTTGCTTCAGCCAGCAAAATATCGCGTCCAACATGGATCGCTTCCGACTCATTTGGAATTCCTTTCAGGCCATGCTTTCTTGCGAACTCACCCTCGGCTACACAGCAGCCTTCAACCAGTGAATTATCCTCACAGTGAGCAATGACAGGCATATCCAATGCTGCGGCGATGTTCATAGCATCTTTCATCATTTGAGCACTTTGCACGCCCACGCCGTCGTCGGTATAACCAATCGCTCCAGCTTCTTTAAGCGCTGCAAAATCAGTCAGCTCACGTCCAAGCTCATTTTTCGTAATGGCTGCATAAGGAAGTACTTTTACGAGTCCTGCTTCACGCGCTTTGTCTTTCACAAATTGTACGATTTCCGGGGTATCTGTTACTGGACGGGTATTAGGCATACAAGCGATGGTTGTAAATCCGCCTTTGGCAGCCGAACGACTTCCGGTTTCCACGGTTTCCTTGTGTTCAAATCCCGGTTCGCGTAAGTGCACATGCATATCAATGAGTCCTGGAATGAGCAGTTTGCCTTCAGCATCAATGATCTCTCCAGCTTCTGGAGCAGCTTCATTTCCATCGATGAAGGCCGAGATAACACCTTCTTCAAGTACAATATGTTTCCGCTCTAACAAGCCTTCCTTATTCAATACGCTGGCGTTTCTAATAATCATTGTCATGATTCTACCTTTACCCACAGTTCCCGGCTGTGAGCCCTCTCATTATTATATAATAAAAATTCATGTTTGTGTATATTTATTAGTCCTTATTCATCATCATTCTTTGATCTTTATAGTAAAGCTCTTTCGAGAACCGCCATCCGAACCGGAACTCCATTAGACATTTGCGGAAAAATCCTTGATTGACTGCACTCTACAACTGCATCATCAATCTCGACATTCCGGTTAACCGGAGCTGGGTGCATAATGATTGTATCTTTTGCGAGCTTAGCTGCGCGTTCTTCCGTTAAACCGTACTGTCTGCGGTAATCTTCCGCGGAAAGTATGATGCCAGAAGAATGGCGTTCCAGCTGCACACGAAGCATCATGACCACGTCTGCTTTAAGAGCTTCCTCTATGGTTACATAAGGTGCGTATTCCATAAGCTCAGGAGCCTTCATATTCTCCGGTGCGCAGAATTGCACTTTAGCTCCTAGCTTTGTAAGTCCCCATAGATTGGAACGTGCTACCCGGCTATGCATGATGTCCCCGATAATTGAAACCGTGAGGCCCTTTAAATCTCCAAACGTTTTGGTCATGGTGTAAAGATCAAGCAGCGCTTGTGTTGGATGTTCATTGTTGCCGTCACCCGCGTTAATAAGCGGTATGGACACCTTCTCAGCTAACTGCTGCAGCACACCTGCAGGCTTCAAACGCACAACTCCGGCATCGATCCCCATCGATTCCAGTGTGCGTACTGTATCATAGATCGACTCCCCTTTTTCTACACTAGAAGCTGCAGCCGTAAAATTCAGTACTTGTGCACCCAGTCGTTTCTCTGCCATTTCAAAGGAGAAACGTGTGCGTGTGCTGTTCTCAAAGAACATGTTAGAAATAAAATGCGAGTTCAAAATGGGGGTTAGCTTTGCACTTTGATTGTCCCAATAAGCTGTTCTGTCCAGCAGCCCAGTAATTTCCGACCGGTCAAGCTCTTTAATTCCCAGCAGACTACGTTCCATTACCTTGGTAAGTGTCATGATGTTATCGTTCCTCCCGGTTTGAAATAATGTAGACCTCGTCTTTGCCGTCGTATTCCTTCAGCGCCACTTCAATCTGCTCATGCTTTGAGGTAGGTACATTCTTACCGATGTAGTCTGGTCTGATCGGCAGCTCGCGGTGTCCACGGTCGGCAAGTACTGCCAGTTGAATCATTCGTGGGCGTCCACAATCCATCAAAGCGTCCATCGCTGCGCGGATGGTGCGTCCGGTGTAAAGCACATCGTCGAACAAAATGACCTTCTTATCATGGATGCCATCACTGCCGGAAGTAATAATGACGTTACTCTTCACTACCGCTTCACTGCCTCCTACTTCGCGGTCATCCCGATAATGCGTGATGTCGAGCTCGCCGTAAGGAATCTCGACGCCTTCAATTTCCTTGATCCGCTCAGCGATGCGCTGTGCCAGGTATACGCCTCGTGTCCGGATACCGACCAGCAGACAATTCTCAATCCCTTTGTTCTTCTCCAAAATCTCATGAGCAATACGCGATAATGCCCGGCGGATCGCCGTTTCGTCCATAATTACATTTTTCTCAGTAACCATAATCTTGTCACCCTCCACTTGTTTCGCCTGTTCAAATTCCTGGAAATCAAAAAACTCCTTGCCTATAACAGGCAAGGAGTGAAATCCGCAGATGAAGAAGATGGTGGCCGCGCGCATAAAAAGACAGTCCGGTGTATACACACGGGTACCTTTCTAAGAGTCGCGAACCTCGATTCACGTTACCTTGCCAGCCTCACAGGACTGAATTAAAGGCGCTATTCATTTAATGAGAATTATGACAGAACAAACACGGCATGTCAACTTTATCTGCCTAAACTACAACACTTTCCAAGCCTGCTTCTATTAACAACAAAAGGAAGGCGGTATTATAGGGAAAACCTCCCTATAATTAGGCAACAATAGTCATTATGATCAGGTTATGCGGAATTCCTCCCTATAAATTGAAGTATTTCCTTGAATACAACCAAATATGCTGAAATAGAGGGGGGAATTCCCTATATTCTAGCGGATTGAAGCTAAAACACAAAATTAGAGGGAAGAATTCCCTATCTTACAGTAGCTCTATTCTACAGTAGCTCTATTCTACAGTAGTCTAATCCACAGTAGACTAGCCACTACATAAAGAAAAGCCACCCAAGGTTTCCCCTAGGCGGCTTCAATGTCTAACTAATGTTTAAAATTCAAACTCAACATCGCTTAAGCGTCTTTGGATTTCAGAGATGACACGTCTTTCTTCCTCTTCCCCTTTAGCAATAAAGGTAACAGAGAAACGTACAAACGGACCTGCATCATCCCAAGGCACGGTGGAAATTAGCTTCTCACGGATCAGGAATTGCGAGAAATCCTCACCGGATTCGAAACGGCGACCACCTTTGACACCCTTAGGTGCTGCAACATAAAGGAAGAAGGAGCCCTTTGGTTTCTCAGCTTGGAAGCCCAGGCTGTTCAGTGCATCTACCAACAGGTTGTGACGACGAGAATACTTGGCAGCAATCGCTTCAGTAATCTCTGGATGAGCAAGACCGTAAGCCGCAGCTTTTTGAATTGCGATAAATTGACCAGAATCGTTATTGTCCTTCACATCACTGAAGGCTTTAACAACTAAAGGATTCCCTGCAACAAAGCCGATTCTCCAGCCCGTCATATTGTAGGACTTGGACAAGGAATGCAGCTCCACGCCAACATCCTTAGCACCTGGCACAGAGAGGAAGCTAAGCGGCTTCAACCCGTCATAGGTCAAGGCAGCATATGGTGCATCGTGGATAACAACTACATCATATTTCTTAGCCCATGCAACTACCTTAGCAAAAAACTCAGGCGTCGCACTAGCGCCCGTCGGATTGTTTGGATAGTTCAAGTAAAGAAGCTTAGCTTTATGAGCAACTTCTTCTGGAATTTCGTTCAGATCTGGAAGGAAGTTATTCTCCTTCTTCAGCTCTACTGTAAACACTTGTCCACCCAAGTATTTAGTGTGTGTACCCAGCACTGGATAACCCGGCACCGTCATGATCGTAATATCTCCTGGGTTAATGAAGCAAGAAGGCAACATCGCCAGTGCAGGCTTAGAACCGATAGAGTGAACTACCTCCGTAACGGGATCAATGCCTTCAACACGGAATACTTCCCGCAAATAATCAGCAGCAGCTGTCTTAAACTCAGCAATTCCATTGTCCGCATAACCACGGTTCTCTTCCTTAGCTGCTTCTTCAGCAAGCTTAGCCACGATACCTGCATCAGCCATCTCATCTGGCTCGCCTACGCCCATATCAATCAATTCAATATTAGGAAAATCCTGTTTTGCGGATGCTTTAGCACGTTTGATTTTCTCGAATTTATAAATCGAAGTGTCCTTGCCGTAGTTCGCACCGCCGATGCGGTCTGCAAAATTAGTCTGAATGAAGCTGTCTTGGTATTGTTCAATACTCATACTTTCATCTCATCTCCTGGCTATCTATTCTAATTTTAGAAGAAACGGCTTCGCCGTCCCTTGGATGGCTTATGTTTCTAGAGATCCGTTTCTGTGATAAAAAATAAGGATAAAGAATAAGGCATAACCTTCTCTTTATCCTTATGTTATTAAATATGATGGAAAGCAGAGTTCAATACCATAGACTAATTATCACTTCATTTGTACTTATCTGCTGCGCAATGTGAACAGAACTTCTTCCATGTCTTCCGGAATAGGTCTGCTGAATTCTTTATATTCACCTGATGTAGGATGAATAAATCCAAGTACCGCTGCATGTAACGCCTGTCCATTCATAGCTGTTCCTTTGCTGCGTCCATAAACCGGATCACCCACAAGCGGATGACCAATGAATTTCATATGCACCCTGATCTGATGCGTGCGGCCAGTCTCCAGTTGCAGCTCCAGTAGAGTACATTCACCAAAGCGCTCCATCACCGTAAAATGGGTCACAGATTTCTTACTGTTCTTTTCCGTTACAGTGTATAGCTTGCGATCATGTGGATCTCTACCGATCGGAGCATCAACCGTACCTTTGTCATGCGACAAGTTGCCGTGTACAACAGCTATATAGCGGCGTGTTACACTGTGCTCTTTAAGCTGTGCTGCGAGCGACGCGTGACTGGCATCATTTTTAGCCACCATAATAAGACCAGAGGTATCCTTATCAATACGGTGTACAATACCTGGACGAATCTCACCATTAATACCGGATAGATCCTTACAATGATACATCAGTGCATTTACCAAGGTGCCAGACGGATGCCCGGCAGCCGGATGCACAACCATACCACGCGGCTTATTTACAACAATGACATCGCTGTCCTCGTAGACAACATCAAGGGGGATATTCTCCGGAATCAAATCGGTCACTTCTGCTTCAGGAACGATGATGGAAACTACATCGCCTTCTGAGAGCTTATAATTAGCTTTCACGGGTGCTCCATTAACCGTAACATGGCCACCACTGATCCACAGCTGCACCTGAGAACGAGAAACATCCTCTTCCCAAGATTCCGTAATATATTTATCGATACGCTCCTTCGCGTTCTCCGCCGAAACAGTCCACTCCGTGACGTCCCTCTCTTCTTCGCTCGTAGTTGCCGCTTGGTGATTGACGTCTTTATTCAAATCATTCATTCCCTTCCCTTACTTCCTTTGCTTCTTTTACTTCTTTGATTTCCGTAATTTCTTCACCGTTCTTAAGATCGCGGAAGGAGTCCAAAAGAATTAAACCAACCCCAATGACGATACACGAATCTGCAACGTTAAAAATCGGGAAGCTATAGCTTCCAAAATTAAACAGAAGGAAATCGACAACCTCACCACTAATCATCCGGTCGAGGAAGTTACCTATCGCTCCACCCAGAACAAGTCCAAGGGCAACCGACAGCATCTTCCGCGAATGTCTAGTTTTGTTCAAGTACCAAACGATACCTGCAACCACTACAACCGTAACTAAAAAGAAGAACCATTGCTGACCTTGTAGGATCCCAAAAGCAGCTCCGCGATTACGATGTGAGGTAATTAGGAAAAAATTCCCGATGACCGGAATCTGTTCCCCGAGCTCCAGACGTGTGGCAATGAGATACTTCGTTCCCTGATCCACCAAAAATACAATAAGAGCAATCAAATAGTACACCACAGAAGTTGTCACTCCGTTCTTATTTTTCCCGCCAAATGCGGTACAAATACTGTTATAAGACTTGTATATTGTAGCACAGCCCTTAGAAGATCGTCTATTGCGTGACACCTCTCGGGCGCTTAATCTTGGGGACTATTTTCCATCGCTAAAATAACGCCTCTCAGGTCAACCTAACAAAGAACCATCCGGTGCAAATCGGTTAGTCGGAAGGATTCTTAGAAAAAGTACAGAAAGGAGCTTACTCATCATGACGCACCTGACAGTACAGCAGCTCTCAGAGCTGCGCGCCCGATTAGAAAAAGACCGTGATACTATTCAGCACAGGCTTCAGAATAATGAAAATTACGGCTTACAGGAATCCATGCGGGATGGCACCGGAGAACTTTCCGAGAATGACAACCATCCAGGAGATGCAGCCACCGATTTGTATAACCGCTCCATGGATATTTCACTGCTAGAGCGGGACGAGCATGAGCTGGATGATATTGAAGCTGCTCTCAACGCTATGGATGAAGGCACCTATGGGATATGTAAGGCTAGCGGTCAACCGATCCCTTTTGAGCGTCTATCCGCCATTCCCTCCACACTTTATTCTAAAGAGCACGCCCCACGTCAAAATGCACCCTTTACTCGGCCCATTGAAGAAGAATTTTTATCTCCTCCATTTGGGCGGACTAGTCTCGATGAGCGAGAGGATCAAAATGGCTTTGATGGTGAGGATGCCTGGCAGATTGTAGAAAGCTATGGCAGCTCCAATTCCCCCGCTATGGCGGAGGGCAATAATATTGACTCCTATAATGATATGGAAATTGAAGCGGATGAGCTGGAAGGCTGTGTGGAGCCTTGGGAGAACTTTATCGCTACCGATATTACAGGTAATCATTTAATGGTAGTGCCGGGACGTAGCTACGAGCGTTATAAGGATAGCGACGAGGGAAGTTTCATGCTTGATCCACTCGAAGGCGAGGAGTAAAAGCATTGTCGCTACAAGAAAATGAACAGCGCGCGGTTCCAGTATCATGATGGAATGGTCCGCTGTTTTTTTATTTTTTCTGCTCTATGTCATTTTGTTAAGAAAATGTTCAGATTCAGCTGGTAAACTGATCTAACGGATGCTGAAATCGACATACAAGGAGTGTAACGTAAGTGAATCAGGAGTATTTTAAAAATGTACAGAAACTCAGTCATGAAGATGATAGACGATATTTATTATTAATGAGAGGTTTGCGTATCATACACAAGAAAAAAAAGCAGTGCAGCCCTCTCCAAAGATTAAAGAACGAAAGATACGGACTGAGGAGAAACGTAGAAGCCCAAGGCTGGGTAAATCCACCTAAGAAAATAGACCGAACCCTAATCACCCTACAACCGGAGTAAAGACCACTTTAAAAGCTATTTGAATTCCAGCTGACGCTGTACAATTCGTACAATATCCGCAATATAATCTCCGATGATCGGCAGATTCAAGGCTCCAAGCCCCTGAAGGACATAAATGATCGTTGCTGCAAAAAAAGTAAAGCCTAGCGCGATCCCAACGCCACGAGCCGTTCCATATAAGATATTTTTCCAAATTAAAGTCCAAGGTGAATGTAACAGCTCTGTATATTGATAAATTCGTGATTTCTCCAATATATTAGCCCATTCAAAGGTTAATCGATACATTGTATTCATTTTTTCTTCCAGTGGAATATCTTCTGGATTACGATGATCTGCTGTTAAACGCTCAGGGTTTTCCTCAGGAATAACCTTTTTCTCCGCTCCCTTATCTGGGCTGTTCTTGTTGTCGGATGTCTTGACGGAGATTCTGTTCTTCTGATCCTCCACAGCCACAGCTCCTCTCATACGTCTATATTCGCCACAAAGTAAACGAGCCCGGTCAAAGAGAATGAATCTCCTTGAGCACGGGGCTCGTTATTTTTGCGGGCGAAATATAAAGACTATATTTCCCGCATAAACAGAAGTTCTCTGTTTACACTTGTGCCGCTAGTATATGCTGTTTTGGGACAGGTAATGCAGATTTACGCTCCAATATGAATACCGATGGATTTACCACCGACATCTACCGATTCAAAAGCATGTTCTCCGCCAAAATCAACCGTAGTTACAAGTACATTGTCTCGCAATACATTCTCAAAGGCTGTAACTGCTGCTTTAAGCTCATCGTCTACATTCAGCGTGAGTGCGATCCGTTTCTCGATCGGCAGATCCAAACGTTTACGGTAATCTTGAACCGCACGAATGATCTCACGAACCCAGCCTTCTTGTTCAAGCTCAGGTGTGATTTCAGTATTGAGCGCAACCGTAATTCCATATCCGGAAGCTGCAGCGAAACCTGCTTTAGCTTCTTTTTCAACGAGTAGCTCATCAGAAGTGATCACCAACTCTTCTCCCTCTGGTGTCGCAATCGCGATTGAGCCGTCTTGCACCGCTTTGCGGGTGGAGTCACTATCCAAAGCTTTCAGGAAGCCTTGCAGGAAGCCGACGTTTTTACCGTATTTTTTACCCGCAACTTTAAGATTCAGCTTGAGTGTGAAGTCAACAAATCCACTGTCGCTAGTCTCTAGCACGATGTTCTTGATGTTGATCTCGTCTTTAATGATCTCTTCATACTCAGCCAAATGAAAGTCGCGGTTCATCGAAACGATCAGCTCAGACAGCGGTTGACGATTCTTAATGCCTGTTTCGTTACGCACATTACGCGCCAGCTCAACAATTTGTCTCGCACTTTCCATATCCTCTTCCAGCTCTTTATCGATCAAGCTTTCATCAGCAACCGGATAATCTGCTAAATGCACACTTTCTCCGCCGCCAAGGTTCGTGAAGATATCTTCAGACAACATCGGTGTAAATGGAGCCATCAAAGACGCTGTCTTTAAAAGCACATGAGTCAGTGTACGGTAAGCATCCAGCTTATCTTCACCTAGACCACTACCCCAGAAACGGTCACGGGAACGACGGATATACCAGTTGCTCAGCTCATCTATAAAGTTCTCAATACCTTTGGATGTATTCACGAAGTCATTTACTGCAAGTCCTTTGTCTACCAAAAGAATCAAGCTGTTCAGACGGGACAAAATCCAGCGGTCCAGCTTATGTTCCGATACTTTAAAAGGATGATCGGCAGGATCATAACCATCGATGCCTGCATAAAGCGTCAAGAACGCATGCGTATTCACCAGTGTATCTACAACTTTGGATTTGGTTTCCCCTACAAGACCACGAGAGAAACGTTTGTTATTCCACGGTGCACTATCGGACAGAATTGCCCAACGGAAAGCATCCGTGCCGTAATCGTTCATGATATCCCAAGGATCAATAACATTGCCTTTTGATTTGGACATTTTTTGACCATTCTCATCAAGGATATGACCGTGAGCAATAACAGCTTTATATGGAGCTTTACCTTTAAACAAGGTAGATACAGCTAGTAAGCTATAGAACCATCCACGTGTCTGATCGATCCCTTCACAGATCATATCTGCTGGATATTGATCATTCAGCTTATCCTCGTTCTCAAATGGATAATGACTTTGCGCAAATGGCATCGAACCACTATCGAACCAAACATCGATAACCTCCGGTGTGCGAACCATCTCTGCACCTTCGCTGAAAGGACTGCGCAGCTTGATCTTATCTACAAAAGGCTTATGCAGCTCGATATCCTCAGGTACATCGCCAATCGCCATCGCTCTCAGTTCTTCAATGCTGTGTGGAGCGAACTCTTTGCCCGTTTCTTGACATACCCAAACATTAAGCGGTGTGCCCCAGTAACGATTACGGCTGATATTCCAGTCCACCAGTTCATCCAGGAACTTCCCGAAACGGCCTTCACGTACATGCTCAGGATACCAATCTACGCTGTTGTTGTTAGCAATCAGCTGATCTTTGATCGCTGTAGTGTTGATGAACCAGCTGTCTGTTGCGTAGTACAAGAGTGGTGTATCACAACGCCAGCAGAACGGATAGCTGTGCTCGTATTTTTCTTTGCCGTAAAGCAGTCCTTTTTCAGACAAAGCTTTAACGATATCCAAATCGCAATCTTTCACGAAGCGTCCAGCAAAATCAGACACTACATCCGTATACTTACCGGAGTTATCAACCACGTTCACGAAGCTGATGCCGTTCTCGCGGCAAGTCTTGTAGTCATCTTCGCCATGCGCTGGTGCCATGTGTACGATCCCTGTACCACTGGAATCTGTAACGAAGGAAGCACCTACGATGACATTGCTTTTCTCTGCCTTGATGTATCCGAATGGAGGAGCGTAAGTTTTGCCGATAAACTCGGAACCTTTATGTGTAGAAAGGACTGTGTGCTCGCCTTTCATTACTTCCTCCACCAAATTTTTGGCAACAATGTAGATACCATCTTCTTGTTGTACACGTACATAATCCATGTCAGGGTTCATGGCTAACGCCATATGTGCTGGCAGCGTCCATGGTGTAGTCGTCCAAGCTAGTACATAGTCTCCACTGTCATCCAGTTTGAACTTTGCAGTCGCACTCAGATCCTTGACCGTCTTGTAGCCTTGGGCTACTTCATGGGAGCTTAGGGTAGTCTGACAGCTTGGGCAGTAAGGACTAACGCGGTGTCCGCGGTAGAGCAATCCTTTGTCATGCACAGTAGCCAAGATGTTCCACACGCTCTCAATATACGTGTTATCCAAAGTTACGTAAGGATTATCCAGATCCGTCCAGTATCCGATACCCTCAGTAAACTCGCGCCATTGCTTCTCATAACCAAAGACGCTGTCTTTACATTCCTGAATGAATTTTTCTACACCATATTCCTCGATCTCTTGTTTGCCGGAGATGCCAAGCTTCTTTTGTACACCTAGTTCTACTGGCAGACCATGTGTATCCCAGCCGGCTTTACGAACCACGCGGTAGCCTTTCATCGTTTGGTAACGACCGATGAAATCCTTGATTACACGGCCCAGCACGTGCCCGATATGCGGAGCACCATTGGCTGTAGGAGGACCTTCGTAAAATACATAGTTCGGACGTCCTTCACGATTCTCCATGGATTTACGGAACGTATTTTCGTCGCTCCATTTCTTCAGTATGCGGACATCTCTTGCCCGCGCTTTTTCTTTGACATCTACTTTTTGCATGTGATGGTCAATCCTTTCATGGTTTAGTCTGTAAAGCCGTAAGCGGCACGCTTTATCTCAGGCATCCGAGCCGCGATCCCGTAGGGCAGCACTGGCTCGGGGTGCCACATGGAGCGGCGAGTGAAACGCCGGTCTGCTCTAGCAGTGAAGGCCCCGCAGGCTAACCTGCCAGGGGAGCCTAAGAAGGGCCGCTCCTTCAGCCACATGAGTCCGTTCGCTTCCACCACCGTACCTATATGCACGAGGCTTTACATTGCCGGTGTCCAGAGGGCGGCAGCCCTTGGGGTCCCCCTTAGAAAGGGGGATTTAGGGGGATGGCCACCCCGGAACAACAAAATAAGCGTCATCCCACCCCCAAAGGGGCGAGACAACGCTCGCGATACCACCCTAATTCTGCGCATGAGCACATCCTTAAGGGGAATGTATTCAGCACAATCTCAGTCCTGTGCGTAAATCTCATGCACAGGTCCGGTGTAACGTCCGGCAGACGGCTAAGCTTACGCACGATCAACGCTTCAGCTTAACTTCTAGGGGAAGATCTTCCGGCAGGGTTCGAACAATCGGCTCTCAGCAATCGCCGACTCTCTGGAGAACGTTACCTTGTCGTACTTGTCCCGTCATCGAATACATATAAACATTATACAGATATGTTCTATTTATAGACTTTTTAAGTCTAAATGTCAACAACCGCTAGCGAAATCCGCAATTAGGAGTATACCAGTGTAGGCTGAATACTTTATTATGATCGATTTTAGCGGAAAATAAAAATAGAGGGAATAACTCCCTCTATTTAGCCGATTTAGCATGAAATTATAAATTAGAGGGAATTCCCTCTAATCTGATCGAAGACCATTAAGCCCCAGATCTGGCCTAATCACACACCAAATCAGCATTCAATCGTCATAATGCATCAGATACGATGTAGAACGTCATCCTTAAAAGTTACGCTCTCGCTTGCCTCACGACTCTCCAAGGCATTCCAGTCATCCTGAGACAACAGCTCAAGCTGTGCTTCCACCAATGTGCGAAAACGAGTGCGATAGATCGAAGCTTGCTTGCGCAATTCTTCAGTCTCAATAGCAACCTTACGGGATTTGGATAACGCTTCGTTAATAATCCGATCCGCGTTCTTTTCCGCTTCCTTGATAATGAGCTGCGATTCCTTCTTGGAGTTGTTCTTCACATCATCCGCCGCTTCCTGAGCGACTAAGATCGTTTTCGATAAACTCTCTTCAATATTCACAAAATGATCTAAACGCTCTTGAATGGACAAAAGCTGATTCTGCAGCTCTTTGTTCTCACGGATGACACTTTCGTAATCCTTAATGACTTGATCCAGAAATTCGTTGACCTCGTCCTCATCATAACCGCGAAGTCTCCGAGAGAACTCCTTGTTATGTATATCGAGCGGTGTTAATGGCATGCTGTGCACCTCCTAGAAATTTCGGACCTTCTAAGTCTCTGAACCAACCCTGCGCAGCAGACAAAGAAGCAAGACTGTACTTCAAGTAAAGGCAGAGGATTATATCAACGCTCCAACTGCCATTCATGGTTCGCCTCTTCTATAAAATATCGGCGTCCTGCTTTAAAAATGTTTGATTCCCTCGAAATAATCAATTTCGACAAGTAAAGCCGGATTCCTGCAAGGGATTCACACAAATTTACCAACCTGAACACGGTATCGGCCCTTTTTCGTCAAACTACCGACCTCTAGAACCTTGAATCGACCAAATCCTTGAATAGATACCATGTCACCATCTTTAAGTCCGCAGGAAGGGTCTTCTTCCACTTTCCAATTTACCCGAACGCGTCCAGCCTTGATGGGAGCAAGAATTTTGCTTCGGCTAAGCCGTGTTACATCTGCGGCAATGCCATCCAATCGTAGGGACGCTACAGTCAAATCCATCATTTCCAGCTTCACCTCACTATTACGCAAGGCAGAAAGTGGCAATACCTCCGTGCTCACCTGTATTCGATGAACTCCAGTTAAATTCATGGCTAAATAATCTGCAATATCAGCAGCTACTACCACATGACAACCATCGTCCAGAACATGAATATCACCGATTTTGCCACGTTTTACTCCAACACCCAGAATAGAGCCCATGTAGTCCCCATGCTCTAGCGCCAGAAACTTTTGCTCCCCAGAGGTTATCGCAAGAACCTTCAGCTCCATGTCCTCATGTTCCAGATCACGATAATCAGGCGCAATGAGTGCTCGCTTCCGCTCTGCCTCAGGGTGGCCGCCTTCCCATCTGACGACAACATCTGTATGCCGATTGACGAGACTTTGCAGAATAAATCCTTGGCGCGGATCTAGAAATTCGGTCAGTTTCGTCTCATGATATTCTCCAGCATGGGTAACCCATTCCCAAGCCTTGTCCACAAATTGTCTTTCATCGGGATGAAAATGCCCGTAAACTTCTGTCTTCATCACTTCTGCCTAAAAAATTAAGTGCAAAATGGATTTTAGTCCACCTGCCGCAAATTCCAAGACAAGCAGTGCTATGATCGGGGAAATATCAAGCGTACCAAAGAGTGGCGGAATAAACCGACGAAATGGTGTCAAATACGGCTCAACAAGCTTGCTCAGCAGTTCTCCGATAAAGTTCTCACGAACATTTGGTAACCACGACATCAGTACGTAGAAAATAATCATGTAAAAATAAATATTAAACAGCATATCAATAATGTAATCAATTTGGAGCAAAGCTCATTCACCTCATTCTGTTATAGTCTGGATCGTCACCTAGGATTTCTGTAATGGCACCTTGAATTTCAACGGTATCTGGCGTGCACATAAATATATTGCCCCCAATTTTAGAGATTCCTCCCCCAAGGGCATAAACGGTTCCGCTAAGAAAATCAATAATTCTCATCGCCTGATCATTACGGACACGCTGAAGATTAATCACTACCGTCCGGTGAGAACGGAGATGGTCCGCAATTTCCTGTGCCTCATCGTACGAACGCGGCTCATAAAGTACAACTTTTACATTCTTCTGCGAATGGATACTGACAACGTTGCCCCTTTGATTTTTGCGGGTTTCGACAGGGGCTGGTTCATATTCATCCTCATCTTGGGAAATACGCTCCCGCTCCACAATTTCCTCTTCCTCCTGCAAGCCCAAAAAACTCATAAATCGGTTCATAACGCTCATCACGATCCCTCCTAATGGCCTACTAACACCGTACCTAGGCGTACCCAGGTGGCTCCTTCCTGTATCGCCACTTCAAAATCATTCGACATTCCCATGGATAACTCCGTAATCGGCTCAGGTGTCAAAGCAAGTTGATTGAGCTCATCGCGCAGCTCACGAAGTCCGCGAAATACAGGGCGGGTAAGCTCCGGATCACCTTCTAAAGGTGCCATCGTCATTAGTCCAATTACTTTTACACGGTCGAGACTAGCAATTTCACGCAAAAATCCAGGTACCGCCTCAGGCGACAGACCAAATTTCGTATCTTCTCCAGAGATGTTTACTTGAAGAAAGACATTCACTTCTTGATCTGCGGCAATCGCCTTTTTGTGTAATTCTTGCGCCAGGGATATCCGGTCTAAAGAGTGTATATATTGAAACTTGCCAATAACGTCTTTAACCTTATTGGTCTGCAAATGCCCGATAAAATGCCATGTCCCTTGGTCCCCTAAAACCTTCCATTTGTGCTCAGCATCCTGCCAGCGACTCTCGGCAATATGCTCTAGGCCTGCCTCCAATACGGAGGACACCATTTCCAGAGAAACATATTTCGTCACTGCAATTACCTTGACGTCATTTCGATCCCGGCCGCTTGCCGTGCAGGCACGTGCTACACGTTCCTCTACTTCAGCAATTCTCTCCTGCAGTGTTAAAGCCAACTTTCAACTCTCCTTTATTCCGATCCAGCTCGTCATCCTGCCTGTAACCCCATTTTCTTTACGATAAGAAAAGAACAAATCTTGATTACAGCTTGTACACCAAGAAGTACATTCGATATGAGTCGGCAATATTCCTGCTTTAATCATAATGCGTCGATTCATTTCTTTCAAGTTTAGCATGTATTTGTTCTCATCTGTGTCAGATATTCTGTATAGCCCTACAGAATCGGCTGTTTCTGTCGGCTTGCTCAAATCACCCTCCAATTGACGGACATGCTTCATCACATAATCGTCCACCTCATAACAACAGTCCCCAATGGAGGGTCCGATCGCTGCAATGATATCCTGCGGATGGCTGCCGTAAACGGTCTCCATTTTACTCACCATCGCGGCTGCAATCTGGGCCACAGTTCCCTTCCAGCCAGCATGCGCAAGACCGACGACTCGGTGCACTGGATCATAAAAGTAAAGAGGCACGCAATCCGCATAAAAAGAAGTAAGCAATACACCCGGCACATCTGTAAGCAAGCCATCGGTTGTCTGAAATGCCGAGGCTCTATCCTTTTGGCCCCGACCACGATCGGCTTCCCTTACCACTGCTATTTCTGCTCCATGGGTTTGTTCCCCACAAGTCCAAGCTTCCGGCTTGAAATCAAGAGCTTCCGCAAGCGTCCTACGATTCGTTAAGACATCTTCCGGAGCATCCCCAACATGAAATGCACAATTCAGGCTGTCATAAGGCTTTTTGCTAGCCCCTCCCTGTCTACCTGTAAACCCTGCTGTAATTTCTTTATGCTCCACACACCAAGGCTCCAGATGGAGCAGCATAAGTGTTTCCTTCCCCTGCACAAACGGTTCCATATCCTCACCTCCGCCTAAGTGTACCACATGTAAATACCCCCACAAAATGCCGCTTAAGCTTAAAACCTCAAATTAACAGCTTTTTATGCGATGCACTCCAATTCTTTTATAAAAAACAAAAAACGCACCTAATTAATAAGTGCGCCGTTCGCCTCGGTCCCCTCGTTCCAGATACATCGTTTCTCGTTCATCCTGCCCTTGAGGCATTCTTGATTCTTCAATCTTCACAAGCACTACATCAGACCCGATTTTGACAATATTTCGCCATGGAATAATCAGATCCGTTCCTCCTCCGAACAAACCCATAAACCGTGTGTAGCCGGGAATTACAATGGCATCGATGACACCTCGGCGTAAATCAAGCTCTAAGTCACTGATTTGGCCTAGTCGTTTGCCATCCACAATATTAATAACATCCTTAGTCTGAAAATCAGAGATTTTCATCTTTTTAGCTGATCCTAAATAATCCTCGTTCATTTCACCACCCCTGTACAATCAGACCTATAGTCCAATATATGTTATGAAAGCTTGGCCACATGCCTGAAATATCCCTGCAAAGTGAGGCTAAGCTTAAACAATAAAAAGAGGAGATCATCCAAAATCCTTATCACGGATTCTGGATATCTCCTCATTCAGACAATTTAAGACTTCACATGTTTTTGCATTTGCTGAATCGCAGATTTCTCTAGACGTGAGACCTGTGCCTGTGAGATACCAATCTCATCTGCGACCTCCATCTGTGTTTTCCCTTCGAAAAACCGCATGGATAAAATTCGTTTCTCCCTTTGACCTAACTTACGCATCGCTTCACGTAAGGCGATTTCTTCGATCCACGACACATCCTTATTCTTATCATCGCTAATCTGGTCCATTACATAAATAGGATCGCCACCGTCATGATAGATCGGTTCGAATAAGGACACTGGATCCTGTATAGCATCAAGGGCAAACACTACATCTTCCTTCGGTACACCAAGTGCTTCAGAGATTTCGAATATCGTCGGTTCCCGCGAATTCTGATTAGTCAGACTATCGCGTACCTGAAGCGCCTTGTAAGCAATGTCTCGGAGTGAACGCGATACTCGAATCGGGTTGTTATCACGCAAGTAACGGCGGATCTCACCAATAATCATCGGAACCGCATATGTGGAGAACTTAACGTTTTGTGATAAATCGAAATTATCGATGGCTTTCATCAGACCGATGCAGCCTACCTGGAACAAATCGTCAACAAATTCCCCCCTATTATTGAACCTCTGGATAACACTTAGAACAAGCCTAAGATTACCATTTACCAATTTCTCTCTGGCGGATCGCTCGCCCTGCTGCTGCAGCGAAGTGAACAGTTGCCGCATTTCCACATTCGTTAGAACAGGCAGCTTAGCAGTATCCACACCGCAAATCTCGACTTTATTACGGGTCATGATGATTTACCTCCCAAGGAGAAACATTACTGTACATTATCTCCCGGGTTGGCCATTTTATTCCTTGCTAATTTCACCTTATACCATCTTGTTAAACTCCTTACGCAGCCGCTTAATAATTCGTTTCTCCAGACGAGAAATGTAAGATTGGGAAATTCCGAGCAGATCCGCCACATCTTTTTGCGTCTTTTCTTCGCCCCCACGCAGTCCGAAACGCAGCTCCATAATGAGTCTTTCCCGTTCACTCAGCTTTTCCAGCGCCTTTTGCAGCAGCTTGCGATCGACCTGTTCTTCAATGTTCCGATAAATGGTATCATTTTCCGTTCCTAATACGTCTGAGAGCAGCAACTCATTACCATCCCAATCGATATTAAGAGGCTCATCAAAAGAAACCTCACTTCGTGTCTTGCTATTACGCCGCAGATACATCAAAATTTCATTCTCTATGCAACGTGATGCATAAGTTGCTAGTTTTATTTTTTTCTCGGGATCAAAAGTGTTAACCGCCTTAATTAATCCGATAGCCCCTATCGAAACCAGGTCTTCAATATTGATTCCGGTATTCTCGAATTTACGAGCGATATACACTACGAGGCGCAGGTTACGCTCAATCAGCATCGCACGAACAGCTGCATCGCCGCTGGATAGCCGCTGAAGCAGATACTCTTCTTCTTCCCGTGTCAGCGGTGGAGGTAGAGCCTCGCTCCCGCCGATATAATAGATTTCCTGACTCTTCAACCCCAGTAGAAACAGCATGCGGTAATATTGCAGCTGCAGAGCAATTTTCCATTTGACCATTATTGTTCCTCCTCCAAGAAGTACACGGTTAGCGTATAAAGCTTTTAATTCCCGCTTTCAGCCATCAGAAGTTTGGTTCAGCTAGCTTTAAAGATTAGGAAGGTAGTGCTGCATCAGTGGCGCTCTCTTTTTGAGTTAAATCTGGATGTATGACCGCCCGATAGGCTCCATCTCCTGAGAGTGTCCCGCCATCCAGCCCAATTAAGACTCTTTTACTATAAAAGATATCTTCACCGAGCTTTATCGTCACAAGGTCTGGCTTCAGTGCGAGCATAAATGATGCCCCTCGGTTAATCCCCCTGTAAGGTACTAGTCGCATCCTATCCTGCCAAGCAAACGACTGCCCGTCCGTTTCTAGCAAAAGTTTGTCCGCACCATCCTGAGTGAGTCTCCCTTTCCATGCAGCAGGCAGATGCCCCTCCCAGAGCGTCGATTCCATCACCATCACCGGTATGCGGGTCAAAGGATCACAGAGACGATTACCTGTGTCTAACAGGCCAGGACAGGAAACACTTACACCATCAATTTCAACAACCACCTCACCGATATAGGTTTCAAGCTGCTCCCTTCTGATTCGTGAAGAATGCACTGCCTTGAAGCAGATTAACACCAGGGGGAATACTGCAATGACAAACCAAAAGCCGATCTTTAAGCCGTAGGCATGCCCTCCTGAAGCAGTGAACATAATACCATTCCAAATGTCGCTGGAGCTCTGCAGCAAATAGTGAATACCAACAATTCCACCTGCGGCTGCAAAATTGATAATATAGAAAGCTCCCATAGTGCGAAGATAGCTTTGCAGACTCCCAAAACCAAAGGCAATCCATAACATAACTACCGACAATCCAAACTTGATAAGGAAGGTATACATGAAAGACAGCTCCGGTACAAACATCATCACTACATACAGTGCGCCAACGAGAGCTGAGACGATTAAACGCCACCATGAGATTCTCAGCTTAACCATCCAGCCTGTCAGCCACAAAAGAATTCCGTCGATCACTAGATTGGCGGCGAATATCAAGTCAATATAAACAACCAGTGCATTCACCTGCTTAATGGCGGAATCTATCCTCTAGCCAAATTGGATCAGGCTCTGTTTTTTGGACGATATGATTAGTATAGAAAGTCTCGCTTTCAAAGTCTGTCTAAACTTGGGGGGCATTCTTGCGGTTTTTTTGTCGAGTTATAGCGCGTGAGGATTTATTCCTTCTTCATGGAATTTTCGGATCTTTTATTTCAAAAAAAACACCGTACCGCCATAGCTAATTAGCTAAGCGATACGGTGTTCTCGTATTAACTTGATTCTCTTTAATTAATCGTTGTTGCCCCGAGTACGATTACGCAGGAACGTCGGAATATCGAGCTGGTCAGAAGAACTCTGATTGCCGAAAGGACGTAAATTTGCTGCGCTCTTATCCGGTGCTGCCGCAGGCTCGTTATTCGTCGAGACCGGACGACGTCCTGGAGTTTCAGGCGAAGGTTTATGTTCAAAGCCAGTAGCAATTACTGTTACTTTGATATCATCCTTCAGATCCTCATCTATAATCGCACCAAAGATCATATTCACTTCAGGGTCAGAGGCGGATGTAACGATCTCAGCCGCTTCATTCACTTCGTATAGAGAGAGGTTGGATCCTCCCGTAATGTTCATAATTACGCCACGAGCACCTTCAATAGACGTTTCTAAGAGTGGGCTCATGATGGCTTTGCGTGCGGCTTCTGACGCACGGTTCTCACCATTTGCGATACCAATACCCATGAGCGCTGAACCGCGCTCGGTCATGATGGTCTTCACATCCGCAAAGTCAAGGTTAATTAGACCAGGAACCTTAATTAGATCAGAGATACCTTGAACAGCCTGCCGGAGAACATTATCTGCTTCACGGAAAGCTTCTAACATCGGTGTTTTCTTATCAACGATCTCAAGCAAACGGTCATTTGGAATGACGATTAGCGTGTCGACTTTTTCTTTCAAAGCTTCGATACCAAGCATTGCCTGGTTATAACGTTTTCTTCCTTCAAAGGTGAACGGACGAGTAACTACACCCACAGTCAAGGCTCCGCACTCTCTAGCAATTTCAGCTATAACTGGCGCAGCACCTGTACCGGTACCGCCACCCATTCCTGCAGTAACAAACACCATGTCTGCACCTTTAAGGGTATTCGAAATCAGATCACGGGATTCCTCCGCTGCTTTCTTACCGACTTCAGGGTTGGCGCCTGCACCCAAACCGCGGGTTAGCTTGTCCCCAATCTGCAGCTTGTGCTCCGATTTGGCCATATGCAACGCTTGGGCGTCTGTATTAACCGTAATAAACTCTACACCCTGAACGCCGTTTTCAATCATCCGGTTGACAGCATTACTACCTCCGCCGCCCACGCCGATGACTTTTATTTGCGCCAAGCTCTCCATTTCAAAATCAAATTCTAACATATAGTTCCATCTCCCCCTCAATGTGCTTGGATGGCCGGTCCAAGTATATCTGGACTTACACTTATATAAACTCGCTGAACATGTTCTTTAGACGCTCGACAAACCCGGTCTTCTGAGCCGTTTCCTGATTTGGAGTGGCGTTCTGCTTACTCCGGTTGACCGTCTTTTTGTTGCTGCTTCCACCACTGCTTCTTCCACGGAAGCTACGGACAACATTATGCAGGATACCAACACCTCCGGTAAACCCAGGGTCCCGTACACCGATATAATCCGGTACAGCGATGCGTACAGATGCGGCCAATTCAGTCTGGGCCGCCTTTAATACGCCAGGCATCGAAACAGTTCCACCCGTTAGTATATAACCTCCAGGTAGTTCACTGTAACCAAGCCGTTTCACTTCCTGTTTAATCAGATGGAAGATTTCTTGCACCCGTGGTTCGATAATTGCCGCTAAATCCTCTTGGTTAAATTCCTTCTCTACATTACTGCCAATGCGCAGCACCTTGAAGACAACGTCAGAGGCTGCATCGTCAATCCATGCGCAACCATACTTTAGCTTTACTTTCTCCGCTTGATCAGTAAGTGTACGTAGTCCGTATGCAATGTCATTTGTTACAAATTCTCCGCCGATCGGAATCGTAGAGGTTGCACAAAGGGAACTTTCTTCGTATATGGCTATCGTTGTCGACCCGGCACCGATATCAACCAGAACAGATCCCATCGATTTCTCGTCCTTGGAAAGCGCCAATCCACCAGCACCAAGAGACATCAGCACAAGATCCTTCACTTTCAGCCCTGATTTCTCAACACAGCGCAGTAGATTATGTATTGGCGTCTTAGCACCCGTAACGATGGTTGCGTCCACTTCTAAACGAACACCAATCATTCCGCGCGGGTCCTGAATACCTTCGAGACCATCGACGATAAATTGTTTAGGAACAACATCAATCACTTCTCGCTCCGGAGGCATAGCGATGACTTCCGCAGCTTTAATAACGCGATCGATATCATCCTCACCGATTTCACGATCCTCATTCTGAACGGCCACGACACCGTGGCTGGATTGCAGGCCAATATGATTACCGGAAATGCCTACATAAACCTCTGATATTTGAATACCCACCATTTGCTCTGCATGATCTATAGCACTTTTGATCGATTGCACAGTTTGGTCGATATCTACAATCGCGCCTTTACGTATTCCTTCCGAATCAGCAGATCCAACGCCAATAATATTAAAGGTTCCATTGGTAACTTCCCCAATTATTGCCCGAACTTTGGATGTACCGATGTCCAAACTAACAATGATGTCATTGTTGCTCAAGTCCTATGGCACCTCCTGTTATAATCGAAATAATTTGCATAACCTTATCCCGGTCCCGGGAAACTTCTCTGTACATATTCAACATACCTAACCCTTTCCCTCTTTTTTCTACAAATTTTTTGAACGGAATAATATTCCAACATCCCTAAATGTGATTAGTTACTCATAATTTTTTATAAGAATGATAATTATCACAAGAAATATAAGCCTTTTTGGTTATTACTAACCATATATAGTATTATATTTCAAAAAAATCGAAGAAAAAAGAGGGATATAGCTTCTTGCCCGTAAATCCGATTGTAGCATTTTTTGAACTCTATTAGTAGGGACTATTGACCTCTACTCTACTCTTGCTCATCGCCCTTTTGCTCCTCACTTTCGACCTGAAAAGGAACATACGAGTCGGCTTCAAGCATCGTGATAAGTCCAGGCTCCTTTGTCTCTATTACCTGATTCAAGTATGACACTTTGCTCTTTAATAAAGAGATGGATGTGATCACTTCGAAACGGGATCTAGTATAGAGCTTGATACGATCCGGAAATGACAAGGTTGGCGACGGAACAATCTCAGAGATATCACTTGTCAATTCATTAGTAATGCTTGCTAACGCTTGACATAGCTTAGCCTTATTCGGATCGTCCGGATCCCAGTTAGTTAATATGGGCTTCTCAACGGCTATCCCCGTATCATTTACTGGCACTGCAGCTCCACTCGACAGAATCGCCTTCAAGATGCCACCCTGTTCCAGTTCATAGGCCACCGCAGGGAATTCTTCAATCTTCACTGTGATTACCCCGGGAAAATCCTTCTTTACGGCCACTGCCTTAACCGTCTTAAGCTCCAGCAGAGATTGTTCCACAGACTTCGTAGAAACGGCAAAGAATTGTCCACCTATATGAATTCCACTTTGCGAGAGTAATTCTTCACTAGTAGAATACTTGCTTCCCTGAAAATCTATCACTGTAATGTGACTAATAGACGATCTAAAAAAAATCACAGCAAGAAGTGCAGTGAACAGTAGCAGAAGGATCGCCGTAATCTTACGGCTCATTTTTTTCTTAGGCTTGTCCTCTTTAAGAAGAGGTAATCGGGTTGTTGTCATTCTCATATCTCCGTAATAAGGCCCTGTCTCCTTCCTTGGTAGAACTGAAGGAGACAGGGAGCTTTAATTGGCCAAATCAAGTGGATCCGGTACGGGTACCTTGCGGCTTATACGCGCGCCAAGCTTCTGAAACAGCTTCTCTATTCCGTCATACCCGCGGTCAATATGGTGTGCTTGCTCAACGACTGTAGTCCCTTGTGCAGCGAGCCCAGCAATGACCAGAGCCGCACCTGCACGCAAATCAGTAGCTTCCACAGTAGCACCATACAATCTCTGAACGCCGCGAATAAACGCACGATTCATATCAATAGAAATATCAGCGCCCATCCGCGCCATTTCTTCAACATGCTTGAATCGTCCCTCAAACACCGTCTCCTTGATTACACTGAAGCCATCAGCGAGAGACAACAGCACCATGACCTGAGATTGCAGATCGGTTGGAAAAGAAGGATAAGGAGAAGTCACAATTCTCTCAACAGCACGTGGACGCCCCATACAACTGATATTAATTATATCATTGCACACTGTGATTTGAACACCAGCCCGCTTGAGCACATGAATAAGCGAAGTCAGATGCCCCGCGTTGGCATGTGTCAAAGTCACATTTCCTCGTGTAGCTGCCGCAGCAATCATTACGGTTCCAGCCACAATCCGGTCAGGTATCACCTCGTACGTACAGGGATATAGGTTTTTCACCCCTTGAATTGTGATGGTGTCCGTACCTGCACCGATAATCTGAGCACCCATACTATTTAGAAATTGCTGTAGGTCCTGTATCTCCGGCTCTCTCGCGGCCCCCGATATCGTTGTTGTTCCCTCTGCCTTTGCGGCAGCCATCATAATATTCTCCGTTGCTCCTACACTTGGATAGTCGAGATGAATATCACTCCCTATAAGCTTAGAACCCCGACAGAATATTCTTCCGTTGCTCTCCTCGATCTCCGCCCCTAACGCCTTAAGTCCTTGTAGATGAAGATCTATTTTACGCTCTCCGATCGCACAGCCCCCGGGCTGATAGATCGTTACCTCTCCAAATCTGGATAACAACGGTCCCATTAGAAAAATAGAAGATCTCATCTGCCGCATTAAATCCTCAGGGATATGAGATGTCCCGACGGCAGACGTATCTATCGTCACCGTATCCTCTTGATGCACGCACCTGCAGCCCAGCCGATCTAGGATGTCTAGCATAGTCTCGATGTCCAGCAGCTTCGGCACATTATGCAGTGAGTGAACTCCTTCGGCCAGCAGGCTTGCCGCTAGAATCGGCAGCGCCGCATTTTTTGCTCCATGGATACGAATGGTGCCTGACAGGGGACTTCCACCCTCAATCACCAATTTGTCCAATGTATCACCTCCGAGATTACCGCTCACCCACCACAAACACTTCCGTTACAAGCTCATATGAAATGTACAAGTATAAACGTCTTCGGCGTCCTTTATAAGGACGATAGGCGTTTAAGCGAGAAATATAAGGATGATGTATAACGTGAAACTTATACTTTCTTATATTTCAAGAATATCCTGCACTACATCTCAGGTTTGGAAGTGTCCTGGGTGATTGTCACGATTATAGGATTATCCTATGTTCGTTCCTCCAAGTGTGTGACAGAGAGCTGCCAATAAGGAAAACCCGTATGGAAAACGATGATATCTTAAGACTTCTTACCTGCAAGTCTTCGGAGCTCGCTTGTGATTACTGCCGCAGAATCTCTTTTACCAAGTCGTTTGGAGGCCGCTGACATCTCCTCACGCACGGCTTCAGTTCCGATGATTTTTTGAACCGCCTCAAATAGAGCCGTGCCGTTTAAATCTTTCTCAAGCAGTACCACAGCAGCACCTTCACGTTCCAACTGTCTTGCATTCGCCTCCTGATGGTTATTCGTCACATTAGGAGATGGAATAAGTACAGAGGGAATACCCAGCGCTGTAATCTCAGCGAGAAAAGATGCTCCCGCCCGATTAACGATCAAGGAGGTACAAGCCAACACCTCTGGCATATTATGAACATAAGGAAGGACATGCAACCAGTTTGGTAAGCTACCCAGCTTTTGACGTAATTCCGCCCGTGTCTCTTCGAAATAGGGTTCACCTGTAACATACACATAATGAACACCATTACCCTTACCCACTTTAGGGGCCATTTCAATCATGGCTCTATTAATAGCCTTAGCCCCCTGACTGCCACCAACCACCAAAACCACTGTACTGCCATCCGAAATCCCCAGCGATGCGAATCCACGTTGTGGGCTTGCAGTAGTAACTGTTGTAGCACGTGGATTACCAGTATAGATCACATTTTTGCTGCCCGGAAAAGAGGACTCTGTTCCTTCAAAGCTTACGGCAACTGTACTCGCATACCGACTCAGAAAGCGATTGGTCAGACCTGGTATGGCATTTTGTTCATGGATCAAAGTAGGGATGCCCAACCGGGATGCAGCATAAACGACTGGACCACACACATAACCGCCTGTTCCAATCACAACATCTGGTTTGAATTCTCTTAGCATTTCTTTGGATGCCTTAACACCCTTCAAGAAACGCATCACGGTCTTGACATTGTCTATGGATAGCTTGCGCCGAAAACCAGTGATGTCAATAGATTTGAAAGGGATATTCTCTTGAGGAACAAGCTTGCTCTCTAAGCCGCGCGTTCCACCAATATACAGGAAGGTAGATTTGCTATCTTCCAACTCCATTTGCCTAGCAACAGCGACTGCAGGATAGATATGTCCACCCGTGCCTCCGCCGCTTAATACGATACGCATCTCTTTCACCTCGCAAAACGGGATAAGTTCAATAGAATGCCAAGGGATGTTAGCATCAATGTAAGTGAAGATCCGCCATAGCTAATCAGAGGAAGCGTGATGCCCGTTACAGGCATTAGACCAATAACAACACCAATATTAATAATGACTTGCACAGCCACCATACAGACGATGCCAACGGCCAGATAGCTTCCAAAACGGTCAGGCAGACTCATCGCCACCTTCATCCCGCGCCAGATTAGAATAAGAAATAGGATCAACACAGCCAAACCACCGATAAACCCCAGCTCCTCGGCCAATATAGAAAAAATAAAATCTGTTTGTGGCTCAGGCACATAACTGTACTTCTGCCGACTCATTCCTAATCCAAGGCCACCGAGCCCCCCAGGACCGATCGCATATAGCGACTGGATGATCTGGTAACCTGCACCAAGGGGGTCGGACCATGGATCAAGAAAAGCAGTAATCCGCTGCAACCGGTAAGGCGCTGCTGCAATCAAAGCAACAAACCCTGCCGCACCAGCTACTCCAAGGGAAAGTAAATGCTTCATTCTAGCCCCTGCTGTAAAAACCATCATCAAGGCTGCACCAAACATGACAGTACCTGTACCCAAATCCGGCTGGAGCATGATCAACGCGAAGGCTGACCCAATGAGCGCAAGCGGTGGGAGCAGGCCGCGTGTGAAGGAAGTGATGTCGTATTCCTCTTTTCCTAGCCAATTGGCTAAGAATAGAATCATCCCCATCTTCATGAATTCAGAAGGCTGGATCCCGAAGGAGCTAATTCCTAGCCAGCTGCGCGCTCCCCCGCGTACTACACCAATACCCGGGATAAGCACAATAACAAGTAAGAAAAAGCAGATTAGAAGTGCCGGCTTAGCCAGCTTTTTCAGCACCCTGTAATCGGTATTCGCCGTAACGAACATTGCGACTAGGCCTAGTCCTGCAAACAAAAGCTGTCTTTTTACAAAGTAAAACGAATCTCCATAATTGCGGAAGCCCAGAACGGACCCGGCGCTGTATACCATCACCATGCCGATCACCAGCAAAGATAGAATAGGAATCAGCAACCAAATATCGGGAGCATGACGAGTTTTGTTCATCAGGAGCACACCTCTTGCATCCGTAGTAGGGATGGGGCTTATCCACCCCCCTACTTAAAGGTTATGCACCGCCTCTTTAAAAATACACCCGCGCTCTTCATAGGATGTAAACATATCCCAGCTTGCACAGGCAGGAGACAAAAGAACAACATCTCCTTCTTCCGCCAGAGCGGAAGCTTCCTGCACAGCTTGCTCAAGCACGGCAGCGGCACTCTCCCCATTATCGACGGAGATAATCTGCTTTAATCCTGCCAACTGTGCTACATTTGTTAGCTTGTCCCTAGTCTCCCCTAACGCCACTATCGCTTTGACTCGGCCGCTCAGGACTGGCAGCAGCTCCATATAATCGGAGCCACGATCTAATCCACCAGCGATCAGCACTACGGGACGCTGGAAGGATGTTAGTGCCATAATCGTCGCTTTGGAGTTAGTTGCTTTGGAGTTATTATAATAAGTGACTCCAGCCTTATCAGCTACATACTCCAGCCGGTGCTCCACACCGCGAAATGAAGCAAGCACTTCACCCAATAAAGAGGGGTCTGCTCCAGCAGCGATGGCAATTCCACATGCAGCAAGTGCATTCTCCACATTGAAACGCCCCGGAAGGCTAATGGAATCTACATCAGCAATGATTGTTTCTTGGCCTGCAGAATTGCGATAGATAATGCGACGCATCAGATCGTCATCTTGACCTGTAATATAGGACGGGCTAACAAATACGCCGTAGGTCAGCTCCTCAGACCTAGAGAATGGGAGAATCGAAGCCTTCACATATGGTACCAGTTCCCGGCAAAAAGGATCGTCCCAGTTCAGCACAGCCGTATCCGTAGCTACTTGATTGGCGAACAGCTTTGATTTGGAATCGACATAATCCTTCATGCTGCCATGATAATCCAGGTGGGTCTCCGCAATATTCAACAAACAACCTATTTTGGGGCGGAAAGTCTCCGTACCTTTGAGCTGGAAGCTGCTGAGTTCGACCACCATCCAGTTATCCTCTGTAGCTTCTTGCGCCGCCTCACAGAGAGGCGTGCCAATGTTACCTGCAACAATCGGATTCATACCTGCAGCTTCCAGCATTTGACCTACCCAGGTCGTCGTTGTCGTCTTGCCATTGGATCCCGTGATGCCAATTATCGGCGCTGCACAAAGACGGTATGCAACCTCTACCTCTGTAACTACTTCAATGCCAAGCTCAAGAGCCTTTTGTACAGGAGGCGCAGAATAAGGAATGCCTGGATTCTTAATGACCAGACTTACGCCTTCATGAATCAGTCCATCCGGATGCCCACCGCTTATAACACAAATTCCCAAAGATTCCAATTCGGAAGCTTCGGGACTTTGATCTCTTTCCTTTTTATCGTTCACCGTAACTACAGCGCCTCGATCATGCAGCACTTTAGCAACCTGGACACCGCTTTTTGCGAGTCCAAGCACAACAACTTCTTCACCACGGTACATATCTGGATGTTTCATTTGCTACAACCCCTTGCTAATAAATAGTCCAACAGCAGCTAATATCAAGCTTACCGCCCAGAACGAAATTACCACACGCCATTCCGACCAGCCACCAAGTTCAAAATGATGGTGAATCGGGCTCATTCTAAATACACGTTTGCCACGGGTTTTGAAAGAAACCACCTGTATCACGACTGATAACATTTCCACCACAAACACACCGCCAATAATTAAAAACAGCAGTTCGCTCTTTGTGACAATAGCAATCGCACCTATCGCACCGCCAATACCAAATGAACCGGTATCTCCCATGAATACCTTAGCAGGATGGGCATTAAAGACCAGAAATCCAAGAACAGCCCCGATCATAGCCGCTGCACACACTCCAGCTGCAATTGACGTAGCCTGCATCGCTACAACAGCATAAGCTGCCAAAGCAATAGCACTTACACCAGACAGCAAACCATCTACTCCATCGGTAAAGTTAACAGCATTCGTTACGGCCATCATCATAATAATAATGAATGGATAGTAGAAAAAGCCGCCCCAATCAAAGCTGAAATCAGTACCCGGAACGCTGATGCTTGTGCTATGTCCTGCAGAAATCAGCAGACCGCACATCACAGCACCTACCAACAGCTGCCCGAACAATTTTTGACGCGCCGTAAGGCCCAAAGAACGCTTGAATACGATTTTGATATAATCATCCAAAAATCCGATCAGTCCAAAACCAAGCGTAGCCACTAGTAGTACGTAGAAATCGTTATTCACCACAGAAAATTTCAGATAAGCCAATGTAAAAGCCACGATGATTACGATACCGCCCATCGTCGGCGTTCCCGCTTTCTTTAAATGGGATTGCGGTCCGTCATCTCGCACCTGCTGTCCGAATTTCATCCTGCGCAGTAGCGGAATGAAGAGCGGAGCGGCAATGACCGCAAGGATAAAGGAAACAGCAATAGTCAATAACAATAGTTGATAATCCATGGGTACACCCCCTCCATTTATTTAGGTCTCTTTAATCTCTTTACTCAGGCTCTGAAGAACTTCCTCAAGCCTCATCCCTCTGGATCCTTTGAATAGTACAATATCCTTGGAGCTGCTTTTCCCGATAAGGACGGCTGTTAATTCTGACTTATCCGTAAAAGCCAGCACACGCTCGTTTCCGAATCTTTCCTTTGCAGCTTCTGCAATATGGACTGACAATGGGCCATAGGTATATACAAAATCAGTCACTGCGGGGTCTAGATAGTAGCCAATTTCTTTATGAAACTCTATTTCATCCGGCCCAAGTTCCAGCATGTCCCCCAGTACTGCGATTTTTTTGCCACTGCATTTCATAGTTTGAAGCACATCAATGGCCGCCTTCATAGAAGTCGGACTGGCATTATAAGCATCATTCAAAAGGGTAAGCCCGGAAGAAGTTTGAATCACTTCAATCCGCATACCTGTCAACTTAAGCTTACTTAACCCATTCTCTACATTTTGTTCTGTAACTCCAAAATGGCGAGCAACCGCTAGTGCAGCCAACGCGTTGACAACGTTATGCTGGCCTGGCAGCGGTAATGTAAAAGCATGTTCCTTATGAAGGCTTGACGTAAACGTCATACCACCATTATGGGACATCATCCCTGTCGGATAATCATCATTATCTCCGTTCAGGCCGAAACGGAAGGACACCATCCCCTCCGGAGCCTCAAAAGCGGACTCTTGCATTACCTCAGTCAGCAGCGGTTCATCACCGTTATAAATTAGCAATCCCCCTGGCTTTAGCCCTTCGACGATTTCCAGCTTGGCACGGGCGATTTCTTTGCGGGATCCCAGTTGCAGCAGATGCGACTCACCTATATTAGTAATGACTGCAACATCTGGTGCAGCCAAAGAAGCCAGCAGAGCAATTTCTCCCCGCGAGCTCATACCCATTTCAAGCACTGCAATCTCTGTATCCTCAGCCATGGATAGAATCGTGAGCGGAAGACCAATATGATTATTGAAGTTTCCCTCTGTCTTGTGCACCTTGTACTGCATTTCGAGCATGGCCATAATGATATCTTTTGTCGTAGTTTTGCCATTACTCCCCGTAACAGCGACAACCTTCGGAGCGACCTCATTTAAATACGAAGCGGACAGCTTCTGAAGCGCCTGTAGCGTATCTTCAACAATAATGACTCCGCCACCCTCAGGTGCAGGACCTTTATCACGCTGCCATAAGGTCCCAGCAGCACCGGCAGCAATCGCTGTAGCTGCATAATGATGACCGTCGAATTTGTCTCCTGTTAGAGGAACAAACAGGCAACCTGTAGTTATCTTACGGGAGTCAGTAACGACGCCCGTAACAGTTATATTCACAGTTTCAGCAGCAGGAACTTCACCTGCGCACATCACAGCAATTTGTCCTAGTGTTCTTGTAATCAATAGATTCGACCCCTTATAACTTCTTTAGCGACGATGCGGTCATCGAAATCGTGAACCACTCCGCCAATCAGTTGGTAGGTCTCATGACCTTTCCCCGCAATCAATACTACATCGCCAGAGCTTGCCATTTCAATAGCCTTCCCAATGGCTTCTCGGCGATCAACAATCATATGATACTGGTCAGAGGTGACTCCATCCTCTACTAGCCCTGCTTCTATATCCTTCAGAATGAGCTCAGGGTCCTCCGTCCGAGGGTTGTCAGAGGTTATGAATACCATGTCGCTATATTTTGCGGCAATCTTACCCATCAAAGGTCGTTTCGTGCGGTCTCTATCTCCTCCACATCCAAACACAGTAAGCACTCTACCTGTAGCAAATTCGCAGACTGTTTTTAATACATTTTCCAGCCCGTCTGGTGTATGTGCATAGTCAACGATAACGGCATAGTCTTGCCCCTCATCTACTGACTCCACCCGTCCAGCTACACCATCAATCGCTTCAAGACTAGTCTTGATATCTGACAGTGACACATCTTCCAACAACGCTGCCGTAATCGCCGCAAGTGCATTATAGACATTGAACTTACCAACCATACGAAGTGAAATGTCCGTCTCACCCTTAAACGTATCCACATGAAAAAAAGTTCCTTTTGCAGTGATCGAGATTTGCGAAGCTCGGACATTAGCGTTGTTATCAATGCCATATGTAATCACTTCCGCTGCAGTTTGGGTTGCAAAATAGTGGCTCGCCTCATCATCAGCATTAAGCACCGCATATTTGCGTTCTTCTTTCCAAGGAGAGATCACATTTCCTAGTCTAGAGAAGAATAGACCTTTAACCGCCCGATACTCCTCCATTGTATGATGATAATCCAGATGATCCTGGGTTAAGTTCGTAAATATTGCTGTACGGAAGTCTGCACCCTTCACACGTCCTTGCTGAAGCGCATGGGAGGAGACTTCCATTATGCAACATTCCACACCTTTGGAGGCCATATCATGAAGCGAGCGCTGCAGATCTAGTGATTCTGGAGTGGTCCCTGACATAGGGTAGCTTTTGCCGTCATAGCGCATTTGAATGGTCCCAATCAGACCCGTCTTCATATTCTGGTCTTGCATAATTCGCTCAATAAGATAAGTCGTAGTTGTCTTCCCATTTGTACCCGTAACCCCGATCATTCTCATCCGGCTGCTAGGTGAGCCAAAGAAGGCATTCGACATGACAGACATCGCAAAACGGCAGTCATCCACAACGATCTGTGGAATATCAAGCTCTAGCTTATGCTTACATACGATAGCAGATGCTCCAGAGGCTACGGCTTGCGGCGCAAATTTATGTCCGTCTACGGTGTGACCCGGTAAACAGATAAACAGATCACCCGGACTTACACGGCGGGAATCAATCTGAAGATCAGTAATCTCCACCTCCCCGTCCCCGTATAGACGCGAAGTAGCAAGACAAGCAGATAATTCATTAACTTTCATAGTAATCCCTCACTCTACATTTTCGGATACAAACTGAACCCTTATATCTTTATCATTATTCACTAGAAGCTCCCATATAAATCCTGATGGTTGAGCCCTGTTCTACTCTTGCCCCAGCTTTCGGAGCCTGATTGATGACCGTATTGCCAGAGCCTGAACGCGCCAGATTAAAATTCATATTTAAATCCTCATAGATATCTTGTACGGTTGCACCTGTAAGGTCAGGCACGGTCACAATCGGAGTTTCACCGTATTTATAGGTTTTTGGAAGCTGATCACTGCGCTCAGGAACCTTCATATAGTGCAGCGAGTCTTCCAAAATATTTTGCACGATTGGAGCTGCAACTACACCCCCAAATTGAATCCCTTTCGGGTTATCCACTGCAGTGTAGACAACGATCTGTGGATCATCCGCCGGCGCAAAGCCAATAAAAGAAACAATATGCTCTGTCGGAGAATAACGTCCATTTACAACCTTCTGTGCAGTACCCGTCTTGCCACCTACACGATAGCCGTCGATAAAAGCCGGCCGTCCCGTGCCTTTGGCAACCACGCTCTCAAGTGCTGCCCGCACCTTCTTGGATGTCTCCTCCGAAATCACCTGCCGCACAAGCTCAGGCTTCACCTCTGATACCGTCTCTCCCGTTTCCGGATTAACCCATGACTTTGTTACATGTGGTTTATAGAGATTACCACCATTGATAGCCGCGGACACCGCAGCAATCTGCTGAATAGGTGTAACCGAGACCCCTTGGCCAAAGGCCGTAGTTGAAAGCTCTACCGGACCTACTTGACTAAGCTTGAACAGAATCCCATTAGATTCTCCGTTTAGATCAATTCCCGTTTTGCTGCCGAAACCAAAATCACGAATATATTTGAAAAGTGTTTCTTTGCCCAGCCGTTGCCCAAGAGCAACAAAACCAGGGTTACAGGAGTTCTCAACCACCTGAAGGAAGGTCTGGCTGCCATGGCCGCCTTTTTTCCAACAGCGCAGCTTCGCACCCGCCACTTCGATAAACCCAGGATCATAGAAATGATCGTTTTGCAGGTCTACCTTACCTTCTTGCAATGCTGCAGCAAGTGTGATGATTTTGAACGTCGAACCAGGCTCGTAGGTCATCCAAATGGGCAAATTCCGATTATAGATCTGCGGATCATATTCCTTATATAGACCCGGTTCATAACCCGGTCTACTAGCCATAGCCAGAATTTCACCATTCTTCGGATTCATCGCTATAGCCCAAGCGCCCTGCGCCTGATATTTCACCATAGCTTGATCCAGCTCACGTTCCATAATGGATTGAATCTGTTTATCAATCGTCAATTGCAGATTAAGCCCATCCTGAGGGGCAGAATACTTCTCCGATGATCCAGGCATGAGTCTTCCACCTGCGTCAGACAAATACGAAATATTGCCTGCTATTCCTTTAAGTAAATTATCGTAAATGTTCTCGACGCCGGTAATCCCTTGGTTATCAATACCTGTAAAGCCTAGTATATGCGCGGCAAGATCGCCGTAAGGATAATATCTTTTGCTATCCTCAGCGACAACGATGCCCGGCAACTGCAAATCACGGATGCTCGCGGCAAGTTCCATCGTAATTTTGCGGCCGCCGGGCTGTAGTTTCACCGACATTGATTTTTTAGTCAGCAAGCTCATCAGCTTCTCCTCGGTCATCCCAAGTAGAGGCGCCAATTGCTGCGCTGTCTTTTGCTTCTCCTTCACCTGCACAGGCACCGCATAAACCGTAGGCGTACTGATATTATAGGCCAGCGGTATACCTTCACGATCCAAAATTTCACCACGCTTGGCTGTAAAAGGAATATTCCGGCGCAAGGAATCTTCTACCTTGTCACTTAATTTCTCGCCTTGGGATAATTGCACGTAAGCAAGACGTACGACCAGCGAACCGAATAACACTGCCAGTCCCAGCAGCGTCCATAGCATTCTCCGCCGTGTTACGACCTTCGAAACCTTCATTCCGTTCTCCCCCGCTTTCACCTATAGACATGAGCTCTTATCTTCATGACTATTCGGGACAAACTGGGGTTAGAACAAGCCTATGGCCCACTCTGCGATTCCGTACCCTCATCAGCAGACGAAGTTGCCGGAACATCTTCACTATTATCATTGAATGGTTTCAGCTTTAATGTAAGTAGTGGTTTCCCATTTTTTGTTCCTTCAATCTGCTCGGACACATATCCTTCGCCTTCTACCGCTATCTCCACTTTTAGAAGGGTTAGAACCTCAAGAGCATCGCGCAGCGACTCTCCTTGCAAATTGGGAATAGTAGGCTTGTCCCCTTGCTTGCTTAACAGGTAGATACGCTGGCCAGGAGAAAGCTTCGTTCCAGCCTCTGGATATTGGGTTTCCACAGAAGCTTCTTCACCGACAACAGCAAAATCAAATCCTTGATCCAGAAGCGTCTCTCTTGCTTCCTTCATCGTTTTCCCCTTCAGATCAGGTGTAGTTCGGAGCACAGGTGCATCCGATTTAACTGTTTTTTTACTGTCCTTATCACTAGTTTCAGTTGCTAATTTAGGAACTCCCATGTATTGCAGTGACTGCGATACGATTTCTTTAAATACAGGAGCTGCAGCTTTACCGCCGCCAACCTCAACGTTCGGTTCATCAATAATAACAATAACAGCGATTTTCGGATCATTCACAGGCGCATAACCAATAAAGGAGACCAATACTTTGGACTTCACGTAGTCCTTACCTTCAACCTTAATAGCCGTTCCTGTCTTCCCCGCCACACGGTAACCTTCAATGTGAGCGTTCCGTCCTGTCCCTTTGACTTGGTCGGCAACTACCTGCTCCAAGTATTCACCGGTTTGCTTGGCACTTGCCTCATCAATCACCTGACGCACTACACTAGGCTGAGTAACCTTAGTATTTCCGGTGTTTGGGTCCGTAACCTCTTTTACCACATATGGAGTCATCAGTTTCCCGCCATTGGCGATCGCAGATACAGCAACCAATTGTTGAAGTGGGGTAACTAGCACTTTACCATGCCCATATGCGAGTGTAGCAATTTCGATAGGACGCCCAAGGTTAGGGTTAACGACCCCACTGGCTTCCCCTGGCAAATCGATTCCTGTCTTTCCATTAAAGCCAAAATCATCAATATACTGTAAAAGTCTATCTTGTCCGAGCATTTCATAAAGTTTTACAAAAAGAACGTTACTAGACCGCTTCACACCTTCCAGGAAGCTGATTTGCCCCCAACCGGAACGATTAATATCATGCAATGCCTTACTGTAGCCCTTAATTCTGATAGATCCTGACAGAAATGTTGCTACGGGATCAAAAAGCTTCTCTTCTACAGCTGCTGCAAGTGTAACAATCTTGAAGGTGGAACCAGGTTCATAAGTTGATTTGATAGCATGGTTGTAGAAACCCGCTGCATCAGCACCCGTATCCATATACTTATTAGGATCAAAGGTGGGCATATTCGCCATCCCCAAAATCTCCATCGTATTCGGATCAGCGGCAATGACACTCATACTTTTCGGCTTATATTGCGCATATGCCTTTTCCATGGCCGCTTGTATATATTGCTGGATCGTACTGTCGATGGTAAGCTTGAAATTACTGCCATTTACTACAGGTTTATAGGTATCTTTTGAATCCGGCAGCTTAACCCCTTGACCGTCACTTTGATAAAGCAGCTTGCCATCAGCACCCTTAAGCTGTGCATCCAGGGACTTTTCCAGACCCATAATCGCCTTGCCATCCCGATCTGTGTAGCCTAATATATGTGCAGCAAGCGAACCCTTAGGGTAATATCGTTTCTGCTCTCTAACCAGACCAATCCCGGTCTCTTGAATTTTATGCTCTTTACCCAGGGCTACATAAAACTCTTTCACCTTATCAGCAAGTTCCTGATCAATCTTCCAGCCTTCATTACGAATTTCACGATTCTTGAGGTATTTGCCATCCTCGCCTTTAGCCTCAATCAGCTTCCGCAGCTCATCTTCTGGCTTGCCGAGTAGCTCATGCAATCCCTTGACGACCTCATCACCAATTCCCTTTTCAGCAATGACTGCCGGGTTTACAACTACAGTATAAGCAGGGACATCACTTGCGAGCACACTCCCATTACGGTCAGAAATCGTTCCTCGCTCGGCTTTGATAGTCGAAGTGTGCGCCCAAAGTGTAGCAGCCTTTTCTTGCCATTCTGAACCCTCCATAACTTGAATCCAGAAGACTCTAGCTATCAAAACAAGAAAAAAGAGGGTAATACACCCTCCTATAAACAGCGTGCGAAGTTTTATTCTCTTTACCATAAGCGAACCTCACAATTTTTTTATTGCGATCTTGCCAATCGCTCACTAATTATCGCCTTCTGTCGATATCGGATTCGCCGGAATAAAGATGGTAGCATTTTCATCCGGTGCTACATATCCAAGATCCTTTGCCTTTTGGGCAACCTTCTGCTCCAAATTCTGCTTCTCCATCTCATACGTGGAAATTTGCTTCTTAGCGGTCGCTATATCCTTATCTAATTTCTGAGCCTGCAAGTTCAAATCATAAATGTGAACGTAACGTGAAATCAGGGTGATAGCCACTAAAACGCATACTCCTAGCGTCAGCATATACAAAAGTTTCTCTTGCAGCGGAAGTACTCTTCGTTTGGTAACTACTTTTGTCTTCTCGCGGTAAAGGGGGTTTACTTCTTCTTTTCTTTTGGGCTGAACTGCTAAATTGCCGCGGGTATAGGCCATCTCTGACTCTCCTTTATCGTCAATTACAATTTTTCTGCAATGCGCAGCTTAGCTGAGCGGGCTCGAGTATTAAGCTCAAGCTCTTCCTCAGAAGGCACAAGCGGTTTGCGGTTGATTAACTTAAGCGTGCCTTTCGCGCCGCATACACAAAACGGAAAGTCAGGCGGGCATGTACATCTGCTTAAATAGCTGCTTAGTATTTGCTTGCAAATTCGGTCCTCGAGCGAATGAAAAGTGATAACGGATACTCTACCTTCTGGTGCAAGGCAACGTACTGCGCTATGTAATCCTTCTTCAAAAGCACCCAACTCGTCGTTTACAGCAATCCGTAAACCTTGAAAGCTGCGTTTAGCGGGATGTCCTCCCGTTCTTCGTGCAGCCGCCGGAATACCTTCCTTGATAAGCTCAGCTAATTCTCCTGTGGTCTCCACAGGACTTTCTTCTCTTCTGTCTACAATTTTCTTAGCGATTCTCCGCGAGAACTTCTCTTCTCCATATTGGAAAAGCACACGGGCAATCTCCTGCTCAGACCACGTATTCACAATATCAGCAGCCGTTAATAGCGCTGTCTGATCCATCCGCATGTCCAGCGGAGCATCATGATTGTAACTAAATCCGCGTTCTCCCTCATCAAACTGGGGAGAGGATACGCCAAGATCAAAGAGGACTCCATCCACTTGGGGAATGCCATCTTTTTGTGGTACAAAGGGCACATCCTTAAGTACACTCTCCAGATCACGGAAATTGGTCTTAATGAGTACAACCTTATCTCCGTATTCAGCTAGTCTTTCTTTTGCGTTCTCCAGAGCCCAATCATCTTGATCCAAACAGATTAATCGGCCTTCGCCGCTAAGTTTGGAAGCGATTAGTGCGCTGTGGCCTGCTCCACCGAGAGTGCAATCTACATAGATTCCGTCTTTTTTGATGTGCAGCCCTTCTGTCGCTTCTTCTTTAAGCACCGTGATGTGGTGAAACAAGCTGCATCCCTCCAGGACAGTATTCGATATTGTGTTTTTATAGATCAAAATTGAAATCCACCAATTTTTCGGCAATTTCGTTGAACGATTCCTCGGACTGTTCGAAGTACTGCTCCCATAGCTCTTTGTTCCAGATTTCCACCCGGTTCGAAACGCCCAGAATAACACAGTCTTTGTCCAGTTTGGCATACTGCCTTAAATTGGCCGGCAGATTTACCCTTCCCTGCTTATCCCATACACATTCTGTTGCGCCTGAGAAAAAAAAGCGACTGAATGCACGGGCATCTGATTTCATCAGTGAAAGGCTTTTTAGCTTTTGTTCCATGATTGCCCATTCTTCCATGGGATAAACAAATAGACAGGAGTCTAGACCACGGGTCGTCACAAAGGAGGTTCCAAGCAATTCACGGAGTTTAGCCGGAATAATAATTCGGCCTTTGTCGTCAATGCTGTGTTGATACTCTCCCATGAACATCCTTTTTCCCACCCCTAATCCCCGAATCCCCACTTTACCCCACTTTTCACCACTTAAGCATAATAGATTCGCCATTAAAAATCAAAAACCTTTTTCTGGCGAAAGGAATTTTTTGCTAAATCAAATAGATCATTACCCAATTCACAATTCGCCACATAAAAAAAGCCATGCAATCGGAATCCTGTCCGCTGCATGGCTTTTCAAGCATTAACGCCTTCGTCTTCCTTATAAGGACAACGAAGCGTCTATGCGAGAAATATAAGGATAATGTATAGCGTAAAACTTATACTCTCTTATATTTTACAAAAGTTGCTTCAGTTCAAGGTACTCTTGGTTAATATACTTTATTGTTGTGCATTCCGTAATTAATCGTTCAGATTCCAGCTGTCCAAATAATCCACTTGTGCTGAAGTCAGGCTATCAATGTTAATGCCCAGACTTTGCAGCTTGTAGCGTGCTACCTGCTCATCGAGCTCATAAGGAACATTCTCAACTTTTACGCCTATGCTCTTATAATTATCATTAACATATTTCAACGACAGTGCTTGTAACGCAAAAGTCGTATCCATAATTTCGGCAGGGTGTCCATCCGCAGCACCCAGATTTACAAGTCTGCCTTCTGCAAGCAGATATAGTTTACGTCCGTCGCGAAGCTGGTACTCTTCGATATTTTTCCGAACAGTACGCTGAGATATGGATCTTTCAGACAATTCAGGCTTATTCACTTCAACGTCGAAATGACCTGCATTGCACATGATTGCGCCATCCTTCATCACATCATAATGTTCACCGCGAATGACATAACGGTTACCCGTTACTGTAACGAAGAAATCACCAACCTTAGCAGCTTCCAGCATAGGCATAACTTCGAAACCATCCATATGTGCTTCAACGGCTTTAATAGCATCCACTTCTGTCACAACCACTTTTGCGCCCAACCCTTTGGCACGCATAGCAACACCTTTACCGCACCAGCCGTATCCGACAACAACTACAGTTTTGCCAGCAACGATCAGGTTGGTCGTCCGAATAATTCCATCCCATGCGGATTGGCCTGTGCCATAGCGGTTATCAAACAAATATTTGCAATAAGCATCATTTACTGCGACCATTGGGAACTTCAACACACCTTGCTTTTGAAGAGCTTTTAGACGAATGATGCCGGTTGTTGTTTCTTCAGCACCCCCACGAATATTCTCCATTAGATCAGGACGCTCCGAATGTAGCAAGGTAGCAAAATCCCCACCATCATCAATAATCAAATCCGGTTTGCTTTCCAGCGCCTTGATATTAAGGGCTTTGAACTCTTCAGGAGAAGGGTTGTATTTAGCAAATACGGTAATTCCGTCCTCTACAAGCGCCGCACATACATCATCCTGTGTAGAAAGTGGATTGGATCCAGTAATGGTTACTTCTGCACCGCCTGCTTTGACTACCTTCGCCAGATAAGCGGTTTTAGCTTCCAAATGAAGCGTAATGGAGACTTTCAGTCCTTTGAACGGCTGTTCAGCTTCGAACTGCTCACGGATACGGTTCAATACCGGCATATGTTGACGAACCCAGTCGATTTTCAAATGACCTTCGGATGCGAGTGACATATCCGCCACGATACTATTTTGTTTTGATGAACTCATAATGAAACCTCCTAAAAGTTTTGTGAGCGTTACTTCACTGTTCTACTTCGTACAAAACTTGCTTCGTAAGCATACGCTTTGTTTTGTGAGCATTACTTCTTGAATCTACTTCGTACAAAACTTACTTCGTAAGCATACACTTTGTTTTGTGAGCATTACTTCTTGAATCTACTTCGTACAAAATTTACTTCGTAAGCATACACTTTGTTTTATGGAGCAATACTTCTCTACATATAAATGATGCGATGCGTCCCACTATAATCAGGTTCAATAGCCATCAGCTCATCTAACCATGGAAGTCCGTAGCGGTTCAAGTAATACATGATATTGTACACTCTTTCTTGCAGTTTACCCAGTGGCATTAACGACAGCTCGATTCGCTCCCATTGACGGATTGCAGCTTCATTCTGTTTTGCCATTGCATCTTGAGCTTTCGCTTGTAAAAAAGTAATCTGATCTAAAATCTTATCTTTATTGTTATTCCCTAGTTTTAGCAGACCTGCCTGAATGGTTCCAAGCTGCTCAATCAGTGGTTCGTACATGGCGGAGAAAGTAGCTTTAGTTTCTTCGAAACGTAGTTCAATCCCCAGCTCATCCTGTGCAGCCAACCACTCATGTCTTTTACGATCTAAACCCTGTCTTACATCCTCAAAGCTTAGTTGGTATTTATCCATATGCTTATGAAGCGTACCTTCCACCACTGTGAAAGACATTCTCGGGATGATCAGGGGCATTTGTCCTCCAATGGTCTCAAACGCATGATGCGGAATGGCCCAATAAGCAATCTCACCTTGACCTAGCACCGTAGCTAGAACCGGCAACACATAATCCTGCATAAGCGGACGTGTCAGCACGTTGTTACTGAATCGTTCCGGATAAACCTTCACTTCCTCCAGTAGTTCATCACGGGTGAACGATACCTGGCCCTTGCGATCGGAAAAATTGCCATCTTTCTTATGAAGCAATAATCGTACACCTTCATGTATATAAAAGAGGTTGGCATTGCCTGCCGTAACGTCAGCTTGAAGCTCATATCCTGCGTTTACGATATCAGAAGCAGAATTCATGTACGCTGTTTCCAGTGCATCATTCTGCATAATTAGCGAAGTGAAGAAAGGCTCTTCTACCTTACGAAGGTTAGGATCAGCAGAATCAAGCAGGATCAGACCGAATTTACCAAATAAAGAACCCATCAGCTTGGCAAAAGCATCCGTCATACTGTCTGATCTAAATGAAGAAGATCGAATAAATTCCATGATTTGCGGTTTAAAGTCACTATCTTGAAGTAGCGCATCCAGCTGCTCCACTACTTGCTGCCAGCTTTCCTCTTCTACGTGAATATTACTCACCGAGGAGCGTTTCTCCTCTGATTTTTCTATCTTAATCTTTGTAATCTCTTGCGTACGATTCAATACATACGTATGATTCACTTCGTCCCAGTCATGATCCTCTCCTGCAATCCAGAATAATGGGACTACAGGCCGACCGAGCTGTTCTGCTGCTTCTTTTGCCGCCATAATGGTTGTCATTGCTTTATATACTACAAGCAGTGGTCCTGTGAAAAGTCCGCTTTGCTGCCCACCAGTAACCACTAATGTTCCCGGCTGTTCCAAAAGCGCCAGCGAAGCCATCACCGCATCATGTGAGTTATGCTTTTCATTATATTGTCGCAGACATGCAGCAACTTGTGTCCGGTCCGCACGGAGACCCTCACTACGATCCAGCCATTCCGCCCGAATGCTTCTACTCTCTTTACTTCGGAAATCCCCACCATACAAATGACTAACCTTCTCAAAATTTTCTATATAGTCGCGCGCGAGTGCAGATCCACCCGGGAGCGGTTCCTTAACAATATTCATTTGCTAGTGCCTCCAGTTCTACTGAGCAGTTATATGTAAATCCAAGTTCGTAAACTCTATATGATTGTATCCAATGTCAGGGGCCGCGTCAAAAGAATTACATACCTGCAAAAAAGCAATGCAAGAGCAGCCGTTTTATTTTCTTATCCTTTAAAAGGGTTATTAAATATCCCCACTACATACAAGAGGCGAGAGCATAACGCTCCCGCCTGTCAAATACTCGCTATGGATTTAAGCAAATTTTTTGCTTACCCAGTGTCCTTTGGATACTTCTACTAATTCAAAGTCACTATCATTGCTCTTTTCGTTAGCAGAATAAATAGGACTACCAAGCTCATCATGCAAGTGAATGCGTTTCTTGTTCACTTCAATTTCCGGATCCGGAATTGGAATAGCTGACAAGAGAGATTTGGTATAAGGATGGATTGGATTAGCATAAAGCTCTTCACTTTCCGCCAATTCTACCATTTTACCTAAGTACATAACTGCTACGCGATCACTGATATGTTTAACCATGGACAGATCATGCGCGATGAAAAGATAAGTTAATCCCAGACGATCTTGCAATTCTTTAAGCAAGTTTACGACCTGAGCCTGGATGGATACGTCAAGCGCGGAAATCGGCTCATCACAAACGATGAACTTAGGATTTACCGCTAACGAACGGGCAATCCCAATACGTTGGCGTTGTCCCCCAGAGAATTCATGCGGATAACGAGTAGCGTGATCATGGTTAAGACCAACCATATCGAGCAGCTCTTCGATCCGTTTTTTACGTTCTGCACGGCTACCAGCCATTCCGTGAATGTCCAGAGCCTCGCCGATGATATCAGAAACCGTAAAACGCGGGTTAAGTGATGCGTACGGATCTTGGAAAATCATCTGCATGTCACGGCGCATTGCTTTCATTTTGTTAGAAGGCAATTTATAAATGTCTGTACCATTATATTTCACACTTCCGGCAGTTGGCTCATACAAGCGAAGAATTGTACGTCCAGCAGTAGTCTTACCACAACCGGACTCTCCTACCATTCCAAGCGTCTCGCCCTCACGGATCGTGAAGTTAATATTATCAACAGCCTTAAGAACCTTGCCTTGACCTACATTAAAATATTTCTTAAGACCTTCTACCTCTATTAGGTTCTTACTCAAGAGTACTGCACCTCCTTGGCCATCGAATGCAGATTCCAGCAACGCGCCATATGCGTTTCGCTGAATTCTGTGGCGCCGGGATCGATTTGTTCGCAAACATGCATTGCTTCATTGCAACGCGCGGTGAACGGACATCCGATCGGCGGCTTGATCAGATCTGGCGGTGTGCCGATGATCGGAATAAGCGGCTCGCCTTTCTTTTGGTCCAGACGCGGCATTGAGCGCAGCAGACCTTTGGTATATGGATGCTGTGGATTCTTAAAGATTTCCCATCTTGTTCCGGTCTCCACAACTTCACCTGCATACATTACAATAACCCGATCACACATACCGGCAACGACGCCAAGATCATGGGTAATCAAAATGATGGAGGTACCTAGTTTTTGCTGCATCTCTCTCATAACTTCCATGATCTGCGCCTGAATGGTTACGTCAAGAGCCGTTGTAGGCTCGTCCGCTATGAGTAAAGCCGGACGGCAGGCTAGCGCGATTGCAATCATTACACGCTGGCGCATACCGCCTGAAAACTCGTGGGGATATTGGTTAAAGCGAGCCTCAGCATTTGAGATACCAACTAATTTGAGCATCTCAATACCTTGCTTTTTCGCTTCGGCCGCTGACATTTTCTGATGTTTAATCAAAACTTCAGTGATCTGTTTGCCCACTTTGATGGTTGGGTTCAAAGAAGTCATCGGGTCTTGAAAAATCATGCCAATATCTTTACCGCGAATGGATTCCATTTCTTTCATGCTTTTGTCTAGCAGATTTTGTCCTTGGAAAATAATTTCTCCCTTTTTCACTTTTGAGGGTGGGGAAGGGATCAACCGCATAATCGATTGTGCAGTTACACTCTTACCGCTGCCGGACTCGCCGACGATGGCAACCGTTTCACCTTTGCCAATTTCAAAATTCATACCACGGACAGCTTGCACTTCTCCGCCTTTAACAAAAAACGAAACATGCAAATCTTTGACTTGTAAAATAGGTTCCATCCATAACCCTCCTACTTCTTCAGCTTAGGATCAAGCGCGTCACGAAGACCATCACCGAAAATATTGAAAGAAAGCATGGTTAAACTGATCAGAATGGCAGGGAACAGGAAGCGCCATGGATAGTACAACCAACCGGTGAGAGAATCGTTAATCATAGATCCAAGTGAAGCGATAGGAGCTTGTACACCAAGACCCAAGAAGCTTAGGAAAGCCTCGGCAAAAATTGCATTTGGTACAGAAAGTGTAATCGTTACAATAATCGGACCCACTGCGTTTGGCAGAAGGTGTTTGAACAACAGTCTCGCAGAACCGGCACCCATGGAACGGGAAGCCAATACGAACTCGCGATTCTTGAGCTGCATAATTTCACCGCGTACAATCCACGACATCGTAATCCAACCCGTAATGGTTAAGGCTAGGATGATGGTACCAAGACTTGGTTCAAGCACAACCAAGAGCAAAATTACAACAAGCAGATAAGGAATAGAGTACAAAATTTCGGAGAATTTGTTCATGATATTATCTACACGGCCGCCGAAGAAGCCCATAATACCTCCATAGATAACACCGATGAACAAGTCGATGGCTGCCGCAGCTAGACCAACGATCAAGGAGATCCGTGCGCCGTACCAAGTACGAACGAAAATATCACGTCCAAGATCATCCGTTCCAAACCAGTGATCGGAGGAAGGGGGCTTATTGGTATTCATCAAGTCATTGGAATAATAGTTATATTTCGAGAATAAGGGAGCGATAATCGCTGCTAGCACGATCAAGCCTAGAATCCCAAGCGCGGTCATCGCCATTTTGTTCTGACGCAACCGTTGCCAAGAATCTTTCCAGGCAGAGAGACTCTCCCGCTGAATTACCTCGGCTTCTTTTTCATCTACACCGACTTTTTGAAAGTCTTCCGGTTTTAGATTCATGTTCTTTAACAAGTTATTATCAGATGCCACTCTTTAGCCCTCCTTTCCTCCACTTAATTTCATACGTGGGTCAATCAATACATAAGCAATATCAGTAATGAAACGGGCTACCATGAGTAGTACACCATAGAAAATGGTAATCCCCATAATAACGGTATAGTCACGGACACCAATCGCTTCCACGAACTGTTTACCAATACCCCCAACGCCAAAGATCTGCTCGATAACAACCGAACCTGTTACGATGTTAGCTGTCATAGGTCCCATGTAAGTAACAACCGGCAGGATACCGTTACGAAGTACGTGACGGCTTAGAATAGCCATCCAGCTTAATCCCTTAGCCTTAGCCGTTTTGATATAATCCGCATTCAGAACTTCAAGCATACTTGAACGTGTCAAGCGCGCTATAAATGCTATCGGCTGAGCCGAGAGCGCTGCTACAGGAAGGAAATAATAGATTGGCCCTTTAAAACCTGAAACCGGTACCCAACCCAATTTGAAAGCGAACACATACTGTAATAATGACGCGACTACAAAGCTCGGAACCGCAATCCCCAGAACGGCCAACACCATCGCGGCGCTGTCCAGAAACTTTCTGTGATAGAGTGCCGCTAACATGCCGAGAAGAACCCCAACAATAACCGCCACAACAATTGCGACGAGTCCCAGCTTCAGCGACGCTGAAAAGGTTTGGCCAATCAAATGTGATACATCTTGATTCAGGCGTTTCATGGATACACCCAGATCACCTTGGACAATATCACCTAAATACTTAAAATACTGATGAGAGAGCGGCTTGTCCAGACCATATTGCTCCATCAAACGCGCTTTAATTTCTGGCGGTACTTTTTTCTCAGAAGTAAACGGATCCCCTGGAATAGCTTTCATCAAGAAAAAAGTTGCAGAAATCAGTACAAATAATGAAACCAACATATAGAAGAATTTATTTGCGACATAACGAACCATCCCCATCACACCTCCTCCGACAATTTTTTTGAGAGCATTATATTGATTTTATGAAAAAAACGGATTTTTGTCCATTTTCTAAATATGTTATAAATAACAATAAATAACAAATAGACGGAAATACAAAAAAAAGGGATATATATGGAGTTCCACATATATATCCCGAAGTATTGTGTTACTTCAGTCAACTAACTATTCTGTTTAATTTACATGAGCTAAATCTTAGTGCTCAAGCAAGTATCCACGAGTCAAGTCAATTGCACCACTGAAGTCAAGAGTAACACCTTTGAGGTACTCTTTAGTCAGGGAGTTGTTAGTGTAGTAGTACAATGGAATCAAAACTTGATCTTGCTCGATGAGCAATTTCTCAGCTGCTGCAAACTTGTCTTGACGTTCTTTCAAGTCAGTACTTGCTTTAGCTTCGCTGATCAATTTGTCATACTCAGGGTTAGCGTAACCAGTATCATTGTTACCGCCACCTGTTACCCACATATCAAGGAAAGTCATTGGATCATTGTAATCCGCAGTCCAACCAGCACGTGCAACTTGGTAGTTCAGGTTTTGACGGTTTTCAATAAATACAGCCCACTCTTGGTTAACGGTTTGTACGTCAATACCAAGATTGTTTTTCCACATATCAGCAATCGCCAAAGCGATTTTCTTGTGACCTTCACTTGTGTTGTAAGTCAAAGAGAATGTAGGCAGTTTATCCATACCTTCTTCTTTCAGACCTTCAGCAAGCAAAGTTTTAGCTTGTTCTAGATCTTCAGTGAAGTAACTATCTTTAACTGCTGCACGGTATTCACCATCAGCACCAGCGATACCCGGAGGTACATAACCGAATGCTGGGAATTGTCCACCTTGTACTACATTGTCAATCAAAGCTTGACGGTTAATGGACATTGCAAGAGCTTTACGGATTTTAGCGTTTGTGAATGGTTTTTCAGTGATATTGAATTCGTAGTAGTATACGGAAGCAATACCTTTACGGCTGAATTCTTTAGGAAGTTCTTTTTGCACGATTGGAATTTGTTCTGATGGAATTTCACCAGTTGGTCCACCGGCACGATCGTATTCACCGTTCTTGTAGCTGAGCAGTTCAGTTGCACCGCTGTTTACAAGGGAGAAGTCGATTTTGTTAAGTTTAATGGAATCTTTATCCCAGTATTTATCGTTTTTAGTTACAACAAGTGTTTGACCTGTAGTCCACTCAGTAAGAGTGAAAGCACCGTTAACGATCATAGTATCTTTGCTTGTTGCCCATTTTGGATTACTCTCAATGGATTTGTGTACAGGGTAATAAGTGTAGAAGGAAAGCAATCCAAGGAAGTAAGGAGTTGGGGCTTCAAGAGTAACTTCAAGAGTTTTCTCATCAACCGCTTTGATACCTACTTGACTGAAATCGGTAATTTCCTTGTTGTAGAACTTTTGAGCATTTTTGATGTAGTACAATTGATAAGCGTAAGGTGCAGCGGATGCAGCAGCAGGATCGAGCACGCGTTTCCAAGCGCGAACGAAGTCTTCTGTTGTTACAGGATCGCCATTACTCCATTGTGAATCACGGAGTTTGAAAGTATATACCAGACCGTCAGCGGAAACATCCCAGCTTTCAGCAACACCTGGTTCAGCTTGACCAGATTCAGCATTCATGCGAGTTAGACCTTCGTACATTGTTGTCAGGACAGTGTGAGCTTGGCTATCTTGAGCCAATCCTGGGTCAAATGTTGGAGGCTCAGAGCTTAGGTTAATTCTCAGTGTTTGGTCCGCAGCCAATTTCTCTTCTGTAGCCGCATTACCAGTTCCCGTGTTACCAGTGTTACCAGCATTACCTTTATTGCCGCTGTTCGCGTTGTTTCCGCCGCAGCCAGCAAGCACTGTGCCGATAACAAGTACTAATGCAAGCATTAGCAATAGACTTTTACTCTTCTTCATCTAGCAGTTCCCCCTAAATAGAATGTGGTATATGGTTTATGATTATACAACCAGTGGTCAAAAAAATCTAGTGGTATGTTTTCAGAAAATTCTTTTTTTATTAAAACTTTAAACTTTTGTGACGTTGCCGCTTCACCGGAGCAGTGGAACATTACATCGCTTGTGATATGTACTTAATTAGCCCTACAAACATAAATAATAAATATCCGGCACTCATAAAAAAGAAGGAAAGTCTCCAAACTGCCCGAAATAACCGCTTCCCATCTACTTTTCCTTTTAGTCGATTCTGAGCGCCGCCAATCAGTCCAGTGGATATTAATACAATAAGTAGTATAAGATAAAACCCAAAACCGTTATTAAACAAGTTGTTAAATAATGCAGAGACCGACAATAATAAAAAAAATGTAGTCACGTCCATAGCGAGCATAAAAGTTTTCTTTTTATCTTTTTTCAAGCCTTTTCCAATGAAATAAACAATTATAAACGGTATTATTGGAATCAAGCTTAAAGTAACGACCGAATTCATCAGCAATCCCATAGCTTCACCTCTCCTCCGAGATCATACCTATATTCCCTCTACTAATTGGCAGATCAAGCGATGTAAAGGAACCAATGTTCCAGTGCGTTCTGCCATTTCTACAAGACTCCCATTGATCCAATGAATTTCTGTGCTCCTTGAAGCTAGAACATCTGCCAGCATGGATGAAGTATTGCCCGCGGTTGTCCTGCACACTTTAAGAATGTTATCCCACGCATCATGATCATAAGTAACTCCGCAGGCATCATATACCATAGTAGCTTCTCTAAAAAGTTCTCTCATTAACTGCAGGCGCTCTTCTGAAGCAAGCAGTTCACCATTTGGAATACGCCAAATCGCTGTGAGCGGATTAATAACGGCATTGATTAGGAGCTTCCGGTAAATCATGGTATCCACTTCATTCGACAAAAAGGCTGAGAATCCTGCCATAATGAGAACTTCTATTAAATAATTCACTTGTAAATCAGTATGTATACTGTGGGCTTGTCCATTCTTTAAGCTCCATTTCCCTACCCATACCTCACCCGCACCTGCATGAATGACTTCAGTTAAAAACTTTCGCTTCGCAGCTTCTGTTGTTACGGCAGCATATAAATTAGCTTTCGGCAGCAATTTACTGAGCATCTCCATATGTCCAATGCCATTTTGAAAACAAATGATGTGTACCTGTAGTTCCCTAAGAGGGGACAGAAATTCAGGTAAAACATTATGTAGTATGTCCTGTTTAACCGTTACTATGATCCAATCACTGGGCTCACGAAGATAGGCAGCTGCAAATCCCTCTATTGGTGCGGACACAAATCGATCCCCTGAAATCGAAATCGGATCGCGGCCATCCTCATAGCTCACAGTTAAGCCCTCATCTTTTAATTTCCGGCACTGCTCTACCCCTCGACACCACAATCTCACTTCATTCCCGGACTGGGTCAGTCTCCCTGCCAAAAGCAGCCCAAGTGAACCCGCACCGATTATATCGATTTTCATCTGATCCTCCTGTTGATCTCAAACGCAATTTTTCTAAGTATAGCCTTAATATACCAAGAAGAACTACCGTTGTCGTCCTCCATAAATGACAATACAAAACCAAAACGCCCGCAAATGGCGCTAATAAAGCGAACCACTTACGGGTGTTTTAGTTTGCCTATCTTTTATTCAATACGTTCTAAATTTCCATTCCCATCCATTTTGAAACGAGTCTTCATTTCTTCTTCTTCTTCGTTTAAGAAAGCTAGCCTACGCGCACGATCCATAATCTGAATTAAAGCTTTGTAATCATCATTGACTACCCGGTAGTCACTTTGAGCAAGATTAACCTCTTTTGACAACCGCTCATTCTCAGATCTTAATTCAGTTAATTCATCTTCCTTCTCGCGCAAATCTCTCTCCAGCATTTTCAGCTGGCGTCCTGCCTCCTGGATTGTACCTTTCCATTGTCTCAGGAAACGTATAACCGCATCAATGGATAATGTGTTTTCACTTAATCCTTCGCCTCGTCCGAACTCCTCATCGGTATCCCCGAGAATCAGACCCGCTACCTGCGCTCCTCTTACTGACGGTTGCTTTTTCAGGTAACTTCTCTTTTGACGTTGGCCTTTAGCGATTCCAATTGCACCTTCATAGCTTTTTCGAACACAGCTGTTCCAGCGGAATCCGCATGCAGCCGACGTTCTGCCGATTTTTTCACCCACTTCTTCAAAAGCAGCAAGTTGTGTGCTGCCCTCCCGAATGTGGCGCAAGGTTACTTCTGCCAGTATTAGATCATCTTCTGCACTCCAAGCATCCTGTCTAACGGCTGTCATCCAACCAAACCTCCTAACAACATCTTGAAATAACCATCTCCATAACCGACAGCTCTGCCGGGTAGTGAATAGGGATAAAAGCTGCTTACTCCATTTCTATGCTTCTCATAGAGTTCATAGAATCTATTTGATACTAAATTGTATTTCCATTATCTGCCCACATCATACGCTTTAAGTAATAAATTCTCTTTTTTCAAGCACTAAACACTTCAGTCAATTATAAAAATCACATTTTTTCAAGATTAGTGTATTTTTTTTAATGAATTCGTTTACACATTTTTACTGAACGGGTATAATAAGTCGAAGGAATATTCGTGAGATACATACTGGAAGGGGGACTCTCTCTTGGACCGCATGTTTCGGGTATTAGGTTTTTTTACATTGGCTATAGGATTGATGGCTTTCGCCGGAGGTCTGACAGAAATGGCCTTGCTTTTCTTTTTGCAAACCGCTTTTTTCGTAATTCTCGGTTATTTGAAATTTACTGAAAAAACTTATGTCCTACTTTTCTGGGCATACATGATTTTGACTTTCACCGGTTTCAGCTATTGGACGATCTTTCAAATGGGTCTTCCACTATAAATTGCAGTACACTCTTGAAGCGGATGAGGTCCTTATTTAATAAGGATCACTTCCGTTTTTTTGTTTATCAGTTAGTATATATATGAGGCCCCACAAATACCTCAGTACGCATTGAAGGATAGCCTCACTTTGTGGGGATTTTTTGTATGTATGCTATTTTAGAAGGGTTAAACATATTATTAGTACATACATATATCCATTCAAGAAGAAACGGTTTTGCCGTCTTTTAGGGACAGTTTCCATTTCTACGAGAAATAGAAGGATGATCTATGGAGTAAAACAGATAAATTATTATCTTAAATTTCAAAAAAAGGTGGTGGTGTGGTGCGCTCCCGCAATGCCCAAAGCCGCATGATGGCAACCATACTAATTCTCTTCTGCTGTACATTATTTCCGTTACAATCTACGATGTACCTGTCTGCCGATCCTAGCGGTTCTTTTTTCAATTCCTCTATACCAGATAATGAAGAAACCCGTAAACTTCTGGAGCAGACCTTATCTTCCGCAGAAATTGAACGGGAGATCATCAAGATTACAGCCGAACAAAAAGCGCTTGAAGAAAAGGTAGATTACCTAGAAGAGCAAGCTATCCAGAAAAAATCCGCCATCGTAAATCAACAAGAGCGTGCAGGTGCGGTCCTTCGTTCTTATTATATGGGGGATAGAGACGGTCTCTTAGCCGCATTTCTATCCGCGAAGAGCATTAGCAGATTCCTGGCACTATTCGATTATTATGAAATAATTATTGGAAATGACCGCAACATTCTCACACAATACGAGGACCAATATAAGGATCTAAAGAAGACCCTCCAGACTGCACAGCGCAGCTCGAAGGATCTTGCACAGCTGCGAACCGCTCTGGAGGAACAGAAAATTCGGGTAGCCGCGCTCAATAAAGAAATTGAAGGTGGGATTAAAGACAGTAGTGATCCTGATAATATGAGCGCTCTGCTTCAAGAATTCACATTATATTGGGAGAATATTGGTTTGCGCGAGGTAAAGACCTACTTCAAAGCATTATCTACCGCAATGAATAAATTACCGCAGTTTGTCCAGAATCGAGAGGGTGTTCTTACTCGTAAGGGGATGACTTATGTTCTGAATCTGAAGGAAGAGGATTTAAACGAATTCCTTCAGTCCCAGAATAAGCTATTTAACGATTTCGCATTTCATTTTAATGACGGAACGATTACTGCTACAGGAAAAAGTGGAGCTTTAGCCCTTTCATTAACCGGCCACTACGTCATACAGGAAGAACCCATCAACGGACTTATATTCCAAGTCGATCATGTTGTATTTAATGGACTCGAATTACCTGACACCACCAGAAGAACACTTGAGGAGGAATTTGATTTAGGCTTTTACCCTGCAAAAATTGTTTCTTTCCTACGTGCCACAGAAGTAGATAGCAAAGAAGGCGTCCTCCAGGTTAAACTATCTATCTCATTCTAAGCCTTCCTTGATGAAATCTTTGTACCCGGCCGCATCAATTTTTCCTGTAAGCAGTAAGGATACTGCTTCAACAATCTTCCTCCAGCCGCCTTGGAATTCGACCTCCGGGGCGGTTTCTTCTGTCAGTAAAAGTTCGACTCCAAAAGGAAGCCTATATTTGAAATCATTTTCCGAACGATATAGGACATCCAGCGCAGGCAAGCTCCCCGTGTTCTCCAGCCAGTCCATCTGAGAAGCTTCAGAGGTGATAAACGTCAGCCAATTCACGGCTTCCTTTGGATTTGGGGATTGAGCTGGAAGTGCAAAGGAACGACTGTAATAGGATTCAAGTCCTCTCCCGTTACTTACGGTCAGCGGTGCTTCAGCAACTAAAGATGAATTCCCATGTTTTTTCCACTCAGAAAGCGGTAGAGCAGCAACAGCAACGCTTCCGCTCTGAATCATATCCCAAACATCTTTGTTATATCGACTGGTAAGGTAAAAATAACTGCGGGCATTTTGAGTCCACTTTATCACTTCTTGGTTATCCGATAGCAAGCTGCTGTTCATACTCTCCATAACGGCGGACAATCCATATGGATTACGTGTATCCATCGCGAGTAAATATTTCCCTTGCTCTTTGAGCACATTCTGAAGTAATGTGTTCCACTGTTCCAGACTTCTTGGTAAGGTGGTGAATCCCAGTTCCGCAAGCCGCTGTGGTGAATAAACAAGTACATAAGGGTCGATATCCAGCGGCACTCCCCAATTATATCCGTTCCATTGCATCCAGGGGATTAACTGAGTTAACGGTGCAGTTCCCGGAATGCTCTGATATACATCCACCGGCAACAAATATCCACGTGTAGCCCAGTCGAGAATACTTCGTCCATCCGCCATAACGATATCCGGGCTATCCCCGATGGTTAGATCACGCTTCAAAACTTCGTCTGCATCCTCGCTATCAATATTTCTTAATATTACCTTTACTCCACTTTCTAAAGTATAACGATTGCTTAGAAGCTCCAGTTCACTGAATTCCTCACTATTTAAGGATACTGTTATGCGCAGGCTATCTATAGATCCCTCTTCCCCTGAAGAGGGGTTTGTCGACTGACTTTGTGGTTTTTTCATAGGATGTGGGTCGTTATTGGTACTCAATTCCATACTGGGTGACAAGCTTGTCAGCGATAGTAGTAAAATTGCAAAAAGCAGCCAATAATTTTTGCGTTTCAGCACATTTCCCCACCTTCCCCATGATTACTCACCCCTATTTTACCAAACCCGCCGCTGCTTGTCTTTAGAATGTGAAAACGTTCTCTTACTATTATATAGGTGAAATGATAGAGAAATTTAAAACGTTCATGATTCTCTGAGTGCGAGGGGCGCTCCGTGTGCGGATTATTCTTCCAATCGCTGTAGTCTCCAGATTTATTGATTATATTCCTAAGCGGTATAAATCCGGAGACAAAGGCGAACGCTAGTGCTTCTACAGAACAATTCCTCCCCCTCCGCTTTCCGCTCTTCATCTCATAACCATAACCTGATAAACTCCTCCGCCGTTTCTGGGCGGCAGGAAAAAGCCGGGAGGTCTGCTGCTCCCGGCTGAGATTGAAAATAAGTTAGAGAAGATCCGCGGCCAATTGGGCCAGACGGGAACGCTCGCCTTTTTCCAAAGTAATATGTCCGCTAATCCCTTGCTGCTTAAACTTCTCAACAATATAGCTAAGTCCGTTACTCGCAGCATCCAGATACGGATGATCGATTTGCTCCGGATCCCCCATAAGAATGACTTTACTCCCTTCACCCGCTCTGGAGACGATCGTCTTCACTTCATGACGGGAAAGGTTCTGAGCTTCATCAATAATAATGAACTGTGCAGGGATTGAACGGCCACGAATATAAGTTAAGGCTTCTACCTGTATGCTGCCTAAGCCCATTAATATTTTATCGATATCGCCAGCTTTTTTGGTGTCGAACAAGAACTCCAGATTATCATAAATAGGCTGCATCCAAGGTCTGAGCTTCTCATCCTTCTCTCCAGGTAAATATCCAATATCTTTCCCCATTGGAACGACTGGACGGGCAATGAGCAGTTTTTTGTATTTATGCTCATCCTCAACTTTGAATAGTCCAGCAGCAAGTGCCAATAATGTCTTTCCTGTACCTGCCTTGCCTGTAATGGTTACAAGCGGGATTTCATCATTGAGAAGCAGCTCCAATGCCATTCGTTGTTGAGCATTTCGCGCGCTAATCCCCCAAACTGAATCATTGCCCAGATAGAGCGGCTCCAGACGGGTTGCCTCACTATTCACCTTGAGAAGAGCTGATTTGCCCGTGCCTATCTCATCCTTAAGGATCACAAATTCATGAGGGTAGAGCGGGTACGACAGCGCGAGCTGTTTAACCGTTAAAGAACGGTGACTGTAATATTCATCAATCAATGCCGGATGAACCTGCAAAGATTGGTAACCGGTGTAAAGTTCATTTAAATCCCCAGTACGATCTGATAAATAATCCTCTGGTGTAATTCCTAGCACATCCGCTTTTATACGGACCAGCACATCCTTACTCACAAGCACTACGGGACGCGGATCAGGCTTCTCTTTCTCTTCAATTAAATAATTGAGCGCTACAGCCAAAATCCGATTGTCGTTAGACACCTCTCCAAACATTTCCTGTACTTTCACAAAACTGCGATGGTTAAGTTCTACCTTCAGCTTGCCTCCATGCTCCAGCTCCACACCACTATGCAGATGTCCTAGTTCACGAAGTCCATCCAGCAATCGGGAAACCGTGCGGGCATTCCGACCAATTTCGTCAGCGTTGCGCTTTTTGGAGTCGATTTCTTCCAGCACAACTGCTGGAATAACCACCTCATGCTCCTTGAAAGAGAAAATCGAATTGGGGTCGTGCAAAAGCACGTTGGTATCTAGCACAAATATCTTGTTCATATTATCCCCTCCACAGCGCCTGGTTTGATTGATCATACATAACTCTTTCCGCCAAGGGAAAAGATAAGGTACAGAAACGATCTTGGCTGAAAGGAGTAATCACATATGAGAAAATCAATATGTCTGTTGCTGGTACTGCTGCTATTGACAAGCTGCGGTATCGCTAATAAAAAGACATCACCCTCTCCTCAGAATAAACAATCTGCGAATGCTGTAAAGGGTACGGGAAACCATGAGGTCCGGCAATTGGCCAACGATGGTGCAACTAATCCTAAGGCCACCTCAAAAGCTGGTCACACCGTCAGTGTTAAGGGCGAAAGTGAAATTGCACTTAAGGATCATTTTGAACAGTTGGCCAAAAGAGTTCCTGGTGTGAATGGCGCACACTGTGTAGTCATGAACAAAGTAGCCATTGTAGGTCTTGACGTAGAAGGTTCTCTAGACCGATCACGTGTCGGAAGCATTAAATATTCTGTAGCGGAAGCTATCCGCAAAGACCCGAGAAGTGTACGTGCACTTGTCACAGCCGATATGGATCTCTCCAGCCGCTTAGCGGACATGAGCCGCCATATCTCTCAGGGACATCCGATTTCCGGATTCTCATCCGAACTGGCTGATATCATCGGTCGAATCATGCCGCAGCTGCCAGAAGATACTACACCGATTAAAAATGCAGAGTAGAGGTTAAAAAAAGCCCAGTGATATTCTCACTAGGCTTTTTTCATGGCAGCAAATACTTGTCCGTCCAGCTTCTCAGCGGCACGTCCATCATAAACCTTTGCATATCTTGGGGCGGATTCAAGCTGCGCTCCATAAAAAAGCGCGTTACGCACCGCCATAATTTCAACATCAAAGCAGCACATCTTGAAAGGCACATCCTGAAGTGGATCCTGCTTTACAACGGCACTGCCGTTAATCGCATAGACAGTACCCTCACCGAACACAGTGACGGTTACTAACGGGTTAACCTTCATGTTGTTCACGAGTCTGGAACGATGATCTACAGCCAGACGCACAGTACTAGGACTAACTGCATAAATCCACGAAATGGCCGTGGACGTTGGACCTCCTGTTTCCGCATCAACGGTGTTGAGAAGAACAAAAGTTTCCGATTGCAGCATCGATAACAAGGTTTCGTTCAGCTGAGCAACGGCTTCGGACATAAGTACTGGCCCCCTATGCGGCGTAAATTCATTCGATTTATTATATTATAGCACAGGCTGAAACTTGCATTCAATTTTAAGGTGAAGTGTTATCAAGGACTTTAAGGCGCCTCAGTGGATTCTGAAGTGGAACTAGCAGAAACTCCTGCTAATCGATCCTGCAAGCTTTTCTTGGCCGCCTCAAGCTCCTCATCATTAATATATACATACGGACTTCGCCATGTTCCAGTCACGGGTTTGAATTCGATATCATCTTTGGAAATCTTCCAATAAGTCGCAATCATATCTTTAATCTGCGAATTTTCGATATCAGTCTTCATATTACTGTCCACTGCGTCAAGAACCTTGCCTATTTTTAATACTCCACCAAGCGATTGCATCTGATCCACCAGTGAATGTAGGACCTCATTCTGACGTTTGTTCCGATCAAAATCGTCTGAAGCCTTAGTCTTAGGCTTACAATTAGATTTACGATATCGCACATAATCTAGCGCTTTATCTCCATCAAGCTCCGCCGGACCTTTTTTCAGATTGATATTCGTACCATCTACGCTGTCTGTATAACACATATTATCGCTAATGTTGACTTTGACTCCGCCAAGCTCGTCCACCACATCACGGAAGCCTTGAAAATCCAGGATCGTTGTATAATCTACGTCAATATCTAGATATTTCCCCATCATGGTCTTCATCTCATCTTCTGCCAAAATACCAGAGGAATCTTCTTTTCCCTTAAATCGAGCATAGAATTCGTTAATCTTCGTTTGCTTGTATCCATTGAGCTCAACTAAGGTATCGCGTGGAAGAGAGACAATGGTTGCTGATTTTGTCTTAGGATTAAGCGCTGCAACCATAATAACATCTGTTAATCTAGATGGATGTTTTGGTCTATTATCCGTACCCAGGATAAGCATTGTCAGTGGTTTTTCTGTAGCTGAATGCCCTGGAGCAACCGTTCCTTTATTACCTGCATTAAAGACCCCATTTTCAAGCTTCCAATACAGATAGCCCCCGTAGCCCAATACACCAAGAATCGCAATAATGAGTAAGGTTAACAGGATTCTAACTAATCTGCCAAAAAAGCCTCTCTTTTGCGGTTTTTTCTTTTTTTTCTTAGGAGCACCCTTCACAGGCTGTTTTCTATTATTCGGTTGTTGACCACTTGCTCGTGGAGGTAAACTGCTGTTTCGTGTACTCATAGTAGAATAAAGTCCTCTTCATTTCATTTGGAATTAAAAAAATTGCTACACTTAAATAGACGTTCCATAAGCAGTAAAAGTTTCGATTACTGTCTTTTTGCTGCAGCTGCAGCCTTTCTCTTCTGTCGAGCTTCTACGATATAACGTATCCGTACCATCAGCATTAATCCGACAGCGACCAGCAGACACTGAATGATCGGTAGCTTATCATGTTGAAAAATGAGGAGCATGCCGGAACCGATCGCCATCATTATGTACAGCATAATCTCTTTGCCAATCGATAACTTTTGATTCACACGAAATACCTGATTATACACAAATGTAAGCAATATAAAAATAACAATATAAGCGATGATTGGATGCTCAGCAAACCAGACTTGCATAGATACCGCACTCCTCCCAAATTTAAGATACGTTTACATTATATCATCAGTAAGGGAAGTTTTTGTTATAAAAAAAACCGCCGAAAGTTAAACCTCCGACGGCTCTTTACTATGATAAGCTGATCTTACGCGTTTGCTTGTGCCATTTTACGTTGCTTCTCTACACGTTCGCGTTCGCCTTTGTTCAGAATCTTTTTGCGCAAACGAATGGATTTAGGTGTGATTTCACAATATTCATCATCATTCAAATATTCAAGTGCGCCTTCCAAAGAGAAGGTACGTGGTGTCTTCATTTTTACAGTATCATCCTTACCTGAGGTACGCATGTTGGTAAGTGCTTTTTCTCTACAGATGTTAACGATAATATCGTTATCACGGGTATGCTCGCCTACGATCATACCTTCATAAATTTCTGTACCTGCATCCAAGAAGAGAATACCACGATCCTCAACGCCCACAATTCCATATTGTGTTGTTGATCCAGTCTCACTGGCAACAAGCACACCTTGATGACGTCCGCCAACTTGACCAGCAACCAGTGGAGCGTAGCTGTCAAAAGCATGGTTCATAACGCCGTAACCGCGTGTCAAAGTCAAGAAGTAAGTGTTGTAACCAATCAAACCACGTGCAGGAATCAGGAACTCCAGACGTACTTGACCCGTACCGTTGTTAATCATATTGACCATTTCGGCTTTGCGAGTGCCCAGACTTTCCATAACAGAGCCCATGCTTTCTTCTGGAATGTCAATCATAAGACGCTCAAGCGGCTCCGATTTAACACCATCGATTTCTTTAATGATTACTTGTGGTTTAGAAACTTGCATTTCATAACCTTCACGACGCATATTCTCGATCAGAATACCAAGGTGAAGCTCACCGCGTCCAGAAACGATAAATGCATCAGGACTATCTGTTTCATCCACACGCAAACTCACATCTGTCTCAAGTTCTTTAAAGAGACGTTCACGAAGCTTACGGGAAGTTACCCATTTACCTTCTTTACCAGCAAAAGGACTGTTATTTACAAGGAAAGTCATTTGCATTGTTGGCTCGTCGATCTTAAGAACAGGCAATGCTTCTGGATTCGCTGGATCAGCAATGGTCTCACCAATGTTAATGTCCTTGATCCCTGCGATAGCAACGATATCCCCTGCGCCCGCTTCTTCTGTTTCAATACGTTTTAAACCTTGGAACCCGAACAATTTCTCAATACGTGCGGTTTTACTCTTACCGTCACGCATAATTACAGTTACAGATTGACCTTGTTTGATCACCCCGCGGTTTACACGGCCAATAGCAATACGACCCAAGTATTCGTTATAATCCATCAACGTTACGAGGAATTGAAGCGGGTCTTCTACACTTTCAGTTGGAGCTGGGATATGCTCAACGATTGTTTCGTAAAGTGAAAGCATTGTCTCATCTTGCTTCTCAGGGACCATGCTTGATGTTCCGTTAAGAGCAGATGCATAAACTACTGGGAATTCCAATTGTTCATCGTTAGCTTCAAGCTCGATGAACAAATCCAGTACTTCATCAATAACTTCCTTCGGACGTGCAGCCGGACGGTCAATCTTGTTCACGACAACGATTGGAGTCAGCTTCTGCTCCAAAGCTTTACGCAATACAAATTTCGTTTGCGGCATGCAGCCTTCATAAGCATCAACAACCAGCAATACACCGTCAACCATTTTCATAATCCGTTCTACTTCGCCACCGAAGTCAGCATGTCCAGGTGTATCCACAATATTGATCAAAAACTCTTTATAAGTAATTGCTGTATTTTTAGCTAGGATTGTAATTCCGCGTTCCCGCTCGATATCGTTAGAGTCCATAGCGCGTTCTTGTACGTGTTCGTGTGCGCTGAAGATCCCCGATTGCTGAAGAAGCTGATCGACGAGTGTTGTTTTGCCATGGTCAACGTGGGCAATGATCGCAATGTTGCGAATATCTTTTCTTGAATGCATGATTTGTATCCAAATCCTCTCATTTATCAAATTAAAACTGTTAAAATTCTTAGCATGTCACGGCAGTCTCACAAAAGAAGCGCCAGGCAGAAAGCCGACGCTTCAACATAACATTAATATTATAGTGAAAGCACTATGAAAAGCAAGTCTTTTTATGAAAAAAACAGTTACCAAATTCCGTTTTTTTTCACAAGATCCAACATTAATTAACTTCGATACCATCTATTTCGGCCACGAGTTCTACCCCGGCCTGTAATCAGCCAAATCCCTGCAGCGATGAATACAATACCAATCAGATAGATTACACCCGTACCCATGAGACTGAAAATACAAAGCGCTATGCTTAGAACGCCTAATATAACAGCAATTGCAGATAATCCCCCTGTCCGTCTTGGAGAATTAATGGAATATTCATACAGACCTACGGCAATGCCAAGCAGAAGCACAGGCCATAAATATTTCATAAGCCCCCATCCCCATATATTGCAAAGACCAAACAGTAAACCATATACCGTTAATATTCCAGCGGGAATCAATACCGTTGCCGAAGCACGGCGGCTAAAAAATAACATATGTAGAACTAATCCTGGAAGTAAAATCACTAACGGCCAAAGGGCACGTCCCAAAAATCCGAAGACGCCCAGCTTACCGAATAAAATCAAGACGCCCGCAGCTACAATGAATATACCTAGTCTCATGTCATTCTTGGAAGACATCCTTCACCCATCCCTTCAAATTCACGTCTACCTCACTACCTTGTCCTCACTTACCCAGAAAACGACAGGTTTCTCATTCATATTATCTGAAATATACACAAAATGCCATCACTGACCTCGCAAAAAAAGGACAATTCCAATTTATGGAGATGTCCATTTAGTATTGCCTTTTATTGCAATATATTAACCTAATGATGTTGTTCTTCGTTTAACTGCTCCTGTAACAACTACTAATATCCCTAAAGCGATCGGCAGTATGGAATGTGTGGATGGGAGTAAAAAAGAGAGCATTGTCCCTAATTTTGCATCCTGAAGCATCATATCACCTGCTGTAAAGGCTAAAATATAAGCGCCGATAAATTCGAGTATCGGAAATCTATGCAACCACCCCACAATGAGGCCACTTCCCCATACTACAATCGGAATACTGAGCGCAATCCCGATGACAATTAAAGCCAAATCCCCTTTGGCTAGACCGGCAATCGCCAGAACGTTATCAAGACTCATAATAAAATCAGCCACGAGAATCGTTCGGATGGATTTCCAAACGGAGGACGTTTCCGCGACTCTAAGGTCCTCCTCTTCTTCCAGCAGCAGCTTGAACGCAATCCATAGCAGCAGAATTCCTCCTCCAGCCTGGATATAAGGGATTTTCAACAGTAATACCGCGACAAAAGTAAGCAAGCAGCGCAGAACAACGGCTCCCGCAGCTCCCCACCATACCGCAGTCTTCCGGTGCTTCTCCGGAAGGTCCTTACTGGCCATTGCGATGACCATAGCATTATCTCCACTCAGTACAAGATTGATCATCAATATTTCACCAAGGAGCAATAATGATTCCATTCGCTCTTACCTCCCCGAATCACATGTAACTACATGTATGTCCGGAAGTGACAAGCTATGCTTCCTGTCCAACTTTTTTTTGAGGATAAAAGCATGTATGCTCTTTTTTTTGCGTATACAAAACTAAGCATATCTTCGTGCTCATCTTAACAAATTTTAGGGGTGACTGCGCCTTGAATACATCCATATGGGAGTTTGTCTTATCACTGCTCAATATTATTTTCCTAGATCTGATTCTGGCGGGAGACAATGCCATAGTCATCGGGCTTGCTGCACGTAATTTACCGAACAGCACTCAAAAAAAAGCAATTGTGCTTGGAACAGCAGGTGCCGTCATATTACGGATTTTCGCAACGGTTCTGGTCGTATGGTTATTAAAAATCCCTTGGTTACTGCTGGCAGGCGGGATTTTACTTATTCTAATAGCCTATAAGCTGTTAACAGATGAGAACAATTCAGCGAATATCAAGGCGGGTCAAAGCTTAGGGGCTGCTGTGGGTACAATCATTCTAGCCGATGCTGCGATGGGACTGGATAATGTCATCGCCATTGCGGGAGTCGCTAAGCACAATATCTCTCTAGTTGTCATAGGACTATTAATCAGCGTTCCAATTGTGGTCTGGGGGAGTACTCTTTTTATTAAATTAATCAACAAATATCCATTGATTATTTATATTGGCTCAGCAGTCCTAGGGTTTACAGCCTCAAGCATGATTACAGATGAGCAGCAGCTATCCCCATTTTTTGAGCAGCATCCACTATTGAGAGCTCTGTTTATATTCGTGATCATTGTTGGCATCTTAATTGGAGGACACTGGAGACGCCAATCAAGCCATAATAATTCAAAAAAGCTGCCTCAACCGTAGATGTTGCTACGAACGAGACAGCCTTTTGTTTATAATATTAGAACCATTCTTCCTGTAATCCAGCCTGAGCACTTACTACATCTCTAGGCTTCTCATCTCCATACGGAGTGATCAGTACAGTCTCCGTGGCTCCGATCGCTGCTTCCAGCAATGCAGCATATCCAGGAAGCGTAGCTTCAATCTTATCTACAATCCGTAAATTCGGGTTCGTTGCAGGTGATTTTGGTACAAATAAAGTGCAGCAATCCTCATAAGGAAGGATAGATAAATCATAGGTACCGATATTCTTAGACAGCTCCACAATATCACTTTTGTCCATCATTACCAGCGGACGCAGTAGAGGAAGTTGTGTAGCACGGCCGATCACGTTCATGCTTGATAGCGTCTGGCTAGCGACCTGCCCAAGACTTTCACCGGTTACGATCGCGAGTGCCCCCTCACGTTCAGCAAGCTGTGTAGTAATTCTCAGCATCGCTCGACGCATCAATGTAATAATCAGATTATCCTGACCAATTCCAGTAAAAGACGTCTGCACCTCTGTAAAGGGTACTAAATGTAGCTTGATGACTCCCGCATATCGTGACAATACCCGCGTAAGATCAACCACCTTTTGCCGGGCAAGCTCACTTGTATAAGGATAACTATAGAAGTGAACACACTCCACCTCGAGTCCACGACGCATGGATGACCAGCCGGCTACAGGACTATCAATACCTCCGGACAGCAATAACATCGCTTTTCCATTCGTACCTAGCGGAAATCCACCAACACCTGCAATATTTTCGCAGAATATATAAGTATGGCCTTGACGAATTTCGACCTTCAGCTCCAATTGAGGTGACTTTACATCCACAGTAAGTCCGGAATAGCCTTGCAGCAGGGGTGTCGAAACTAGCTTATTCATCTCCATGGAGCCATATGGGAACTCTTTCCATACCCGGCGTGCATTAACTTTAAATGTAGTTCCCGGTGCAGGCGCGATGATCTCCAAAAAATGACGGCCGACAGCCACAATATCCTCGAGCTCTGACTTGGCCACCTTAACCGGACTGACAGAAGCGATTCCGAATACATTCTTCAGCGCTTCTACCAATGGGGTCGCAGGTTCTCCATTCAGCTCCACGTAAATTCTTCCAAACTCTTTGGTTAGAATCACCTTTGGATAAGGCTTAATCATTTCTTTCACATGACGTAGTACCGTTTTCTCAAATCTGGCACGGTTCTTGCCCTTTAATATAAACTCTCCGAAACGCAAAAGCAGCATATCGGCATAATCAATACTATTGGCACTGCCTTTAGCAGATTCCTGATTTATCACACTCATTAGTTACTTCATACCTCCTTCAGCAATCTTTAAAGCTCGTACCGCAGTAATTAGTGCTTTCTCAAGCGCCGCGACATCTTCTTCAGTATGACTATCACCGAAACTGATGCGGATGCCTCCTGAAGCTACAGAGATATCTTTCCCCATAGACAATAGAACACGACTAGGTTCTGCCAGCCGGGAGGAGCAAGCCGATCGGGTAGAAACAGCCATCCCCAGTTCCTCCAGCTTACGGGCGAACACTTCCCCTTTCATGCCAGGATATGAGAAATGCACAATATGAGGGGCTCCATCCTCTCTGCTGTTTATAACAAATTCAGGAACGCTGTGCAAGAAGCGTAACAGTCGATTTCGAAGTGCCAATACTCGGGCATGGAAGGATTCGCGTTGTTCACCACTCATCCGCACTGCTTTGGAAGAGGCAACAATTGCAGGTACATTCTCAGTTCCGGCACGTAGTCCCTCTTCATGAGAACCACCTGAAAGTAAGGGAAACAGTTGAATTCCTTCTTTAATATAGAGAAGCCCCGCTCCGCGAGGACCTCGGATTTTATGAGGAGACAAGCTGTAAAGATCCGCTTTCCATCCTTTAAGGTCAACAGCAAGCTTACCATATCCCTGAACGCCATCCACATGAAATAAAGTTCGTGGATTTACGGATTTAATTAGCCTGCCAATATCCATTAGCGGCTGTACTGTTCCAATTTCATTATTTACATGCATCACACTTACGAGTACGGTATCACGCCGTACTGCAGCAGCCACTCGCTCTGGATCAATCATTCCAGTGCTGTCAGGCGCTACAAAAGTAATCTCCCAGCCATTTCGCTGCAGCTGCAGACAACTTTCATACACAGAGGGATGTTCTATTTCCGTAGTTATCAGATGACGTCCTCTTGACTGATATTGCAAAGCAGCACCTTTAATGGCCAAATTGTTACTCTCCGTAGCCCCAGATGTAAATAGGATCTCCTTTGGTTGTACAGATAACGCAGCCGCGCATACTTCTCGTGAGCGCCTAATCAGCTTTGCCGCCTCATTACCGGCGCGGTGTAAGGAGGAAGGGTTAGCATAATGCAGCTTCATAATTTGTTCCATCGTCTTCACCACGTCTTCATAGGGTGGTGTGGCGGCGGCATAATCCCAGTAAAGCATATATCGATTGTCTCCTTTACTTCTTTAAAGTACAGAATCATTCTTTTTTAAATTTTGAAAAAGGATCAAACGGTGATCCCAAATACCAGCATGTGGTTTAAGGGAACTACCCGTTTGATCCTTTTTATTATACAGCGTATTCCGCGCGAGCGCGTTCTATTTTAGTGAGATAAGACTGCGTCTCTTTTGGGAGCAGTGTAAGTTTCTCCAATAATTCCTGATCATTGCTTACCCCTAGATTAATTACCCTTCCAGGCCCTGCATTATAAGCTGCTAATGCCATCTTTTCCTGTCCGTCAAATCGCTTCAACTGATAAGACAGATAGCGTACACCACCATCAATATTTTGAGCAGGATCGAATGAATCAGAAACCCCTAAACCACGCGCTGTTCCATCCATTAATTGCATTAATCCTTTAGCACCAGCCGAAGAGACAACATTTGGATTAAAGGAAGATTCTGTATCAATCACAGCTTTTATCAAATCGACTGGCACCCCATACTTAGCACTTGCCGTTTGAATCAGATCATCATAGCTTGTTGGTTTAGTATCCGTTATTTCCCCGGAAATTACACTGTCGATGTTTTCAGCTGTTCCGCCGATCTGTTGCCATAACAGGCTACTTACAGAGGATGCATCCGGAAGTGACGTCAAGAAGTTTGTATTCCCGTCATTAGAGGAGTTAGAAGATAAAGCTTGAAGCATAGCTGCAAATTGAGAGGCCGACGCGCCCGATCTTTCCGTTTCATTCGCTGAGCTACTTTTGTCGGTTGCACTCTTTAAGCTTACCCATTTAAGCTGCCCTAACCCATTGGTTACAGCGGGATTAATCTCCATACCGGCGCACTCCTTTGATCCTGTTGAATCATATCTATTGGTCTAACCTTAGATTTCGATGAATTACGGCTTAATATTACATTTTATCCGAGATTATTGCTATATGCTGGAATGAAAAACAGACTTCAGACCCTGATATTTAGGTCTAAAGCCTGTTATAATTCAAACTTACCAGTTCATTTTTAACGAGCAAAGGGTATCATCACAAAGTAACTAAGTGTGGATACAATCCCTAAGCCCATCGCCCATGCCCCAAGCGTTTTTTGCTCCTTGGCATATGCATAATAACCAATCACAACTGAAATGGGCCCAAGAATGATGGACCAGAGAAACAAGGAGGCAATACCCATAGCAAGCCCAGTATAACCCATCGCTTTGCTTCCACTATATTCCTCTTCATTCTCCTTAGTTTCACTCGCCACACGTGGTGTTATATCCCGGATCGGCATCGAAACCGGATTCACCTCTGCAGCATATTCCTCTTGATGTTCTCTGTCCCGGCGTGGATAGTCTACTCTGCGCGGACGCAAAATAACTTTTCTCGGACCGGATGGTCCATTTGATGAACTTGATTCATGTTCCTTTTCTCTGTCCATTAGGGCGGCCTCCTAGGAGTTCGGCTTAAATGTTAAACAGCATGTTGCAGACGATGTTGCGACTTGATCGTGGTGACCTTCATTCGTCATTTCTTCAGCATATTCTTCTTTAAATCCACTACCTGCGTGCTTGTCGATCTCAATAATAATTTCTTCTGCCCGGCATAAATTATGCTCGCCCCAATAATGACAATTGCTTACACTGCATTTGACTAATGGCTTTACACTCGACATATTTATCACCTCGGCTTCATTATGTCCGCACGATTTACCCCCTATTCGACAGGACAGTTTCCAGTTGATGTAACGATGCCCACGCAAAATATCCCCACAAAGTGGGGGGGGTGCTTCGATGCGTACTCAGGTACTTTGTGGGGGCCCCAAATATATAAATTCTAAATACGTCAAAAAAGGATCAGCCCTCGTCATTATAAATTGACGAAGTGCTGATCCTTTACAGGAATTAGTTAACTGTTAAACCTGATTTTGCATACGTTTCTCAGTCAAATAGTCGTTTTCATAATAAGTAAGGTCATCGCGTAGCTCTTCATAGGTCTTGGTAATTTCTAGAATGATATCACGAGCCGGACGAACTGGCTTTTTACGGAAACGGATAGCATCCTGTCCAGTATAAGCATAACGTCCATCTTCAGAATAGCTTTCGTTCTTTGGATAGAAGAAGTTATTCACGCCATAGTGATATACATTATAAAGCGCTTTCTGCGCAAAAGATTCATCGAATGTAGCACGACGCAGCGCAACTCCCAGCTTCTCATAAGACATTTCCGAGAACACTAACAGATGACGAACATCGGACAGAAATCCTTGATAAAATTGTACAGTTTCTTCATCATCTTCTGTTACAAGCTGAGGCAATGCATGCTCGTTCAGAAAAATCTCCATCTTATCAATTACATCTTTAAGTTTGTCTCTCGTCGATTCACATAATTTCTGCACATTGGCTGCTGACATGGCGGTTGCTCCCCCTTATTATTCCCTGCTCTTGTAGTCAATAAAGTTAATCTTATGAAGAAATAGTCTTTAGACATATCTCTTTATTCTTGCAATATCAGGATGCAAACACAGAGAAGTCTAACCTTCTGAAAATTAAAAGAACATCTATCGACGTATCTCCTGCAATATCAGGATGCGAACTCAAGATGCTTATTCTCTCTGATATTATCATAAAAAACGTTTGGAAGGTATCCTTTTCTAAGATGCATAAAACATACGCTCTCTTCTAAACCTATAGCCATTACAATGCGTAGAGGAGCGGAAATCATGTCACGTAAAAATCTAACGGTTGCAGGTTTAGTAACAGCTGCGTTCACAGTTGTATTGCTTACCTTTGCACTACGTCCTGCCACTAATGGGACGACGACCAGAGAAGTCGCTAATGTTGCTGTACCAAATCCTGCTCCAACTTCAGCCCTACATTCAGCACCAAACCCATCACAGGAAAAATCATTAAAGAAAAGCTCCTTATCTCAAGATGTTGATGCGACGGATCATCTGAATAGAGTGGATGTCAGCAGACATTTGACTAAGCTCCTCTCTGAAACGGATGGAATGTCTTCGCTTCATGATAAATCAGTGTATGCGAAACGGTTGCAGCAGAACCACGGATTTATCACTATGCTTATGTGGATTGATTTTCGCAAGCATAAAACGGAAACCTTTAAGTCCTCTTCCTTTCCTCAAGGAACCGAACAGGAGAATCAGCAGCTGCAAAAATATCTTAAGACGGCGAAATCAGCGATCCATGGTCATCAATCCTATGAATCTCCAACCTTTACAATCGGTAAAGAGAAATATTACTTTATCGCTCAGCGGAACAAAGAAAAAAATATAGGCATCATTGCACTTATTAACCAAAAGGTGCTTGGTCGTGTGGCAGACCATCAGCTGAAGAACCTTCGGCTCATCCCTTATCCAAAGGAAGGGAAGTACCGTGTAGAATCCGTCCATACCGATAATTTAAAAGATATTACCGTTAAGACCGGTCATGATAACGAAAACGCCAGCCATTTTTATGAGAATGAAATTGTCGTCCGTTTCCGCAATAACTCCCCTACGCCGGGGCAGCTTCAAACAATAACCGCTGATATCAACGGCAAAAAGCCACGTAAGCTTGGGTATGCCTATATTTTCCGTTCAGAGAAGCTGACTTATTATGAGCTCAAAGACTATTTCACCAATAAATGGCACCCCGAATATACGGAGCCTCACTATATGTATTTAACCAATGACACGATATCTAAAAACGCAGAGGGAACCGTTACTCCAAATGACATGTTATTCTCCACCTATCAATGGAATTTGCCGGCGATCGAAACGGAGCTGGGCTGGAATCTCTCTAAGGGAAGTAAAGAAGTGATCGTGGCCGTAGTGGACACCGGAGTCCAGATCAATCATCCTGATTTGAAGGGGAAGCTTTTGACAGGGTATAACGCGATTACCAATGGTTCCACTCCAGAAGATGATGTAGGACATGGCACACATGTATCTGGAATTATAGGCGCCCTGGTCAATAACGGAGAGGGAGTAGCTGGAATCAGCTGGTATAACAAGATCCTTCCGGTAAAAGCACTTGATAATTCAGGAGCAGGTACCACTTATTCTGTTGCAGAAGGAATCATTTGGGCAGCGGACAACGGTGCGAAAGTCATAAACTTAAGTTTAGGGAACTATGCGGATTCCCAGTTTCTTCATGACGCGATCAAATATGCCTACGACAGAGATATCGTCCTCGTATCTGCTGCTGGCAACGATAATACAGAACGACCAGGATTTCCTGCTGCGTATCCCGAAGTGATTGCAGTAGCTGCAACAAATGCTTCAGGGGAAAAAGCTTCCTTCTCCAACTACGGCGATTATATTGATGTCGCAGCGCCCGGAGAAAGTATAGCAAGCACTTACCCAGATAGCCAGTATGCCGCTTTATCCGGTACATCGATGGCCAGTCCTCATGTCGCTGCGCTAGCGGGTCTGGTGCGTTCACTAAATCCGAATCTGACGAATACGGAAGTTATGGATCTTATGACCAAAAATGCTGTTGATTTAGGTACTCCCGGGCATGACAAATATTTTGGCTGGGGTCAGGTCGATATCTACAAAACCCTGCAAGCCGCTAGCGGCAATCAGGTTCCCCTTCAGCTATGGCCACAGCATGTACAAAAGCAAATGAATCATTTGAAACAAAGATTAAGTAACTCTAAGTAACACCTAGCCACCACTCTGCAAAAATCTACCAAGCAAACGGAGAAATAATCGTAAGCCTTCCTCCATATCCGTTTCATTCATTTGTGAATAACATAAACGGATATACCGGGAAGGGGTCTCCGCGGAGTAACAAACATCACCCGGTAAAAAAGAAATGCTCTCCTGTTCGGCCAGCTCATGTAGCCTTCCGATATCAGGGGAAGCCGGCAACTCCAGCCAGAGGTTAAGACCACCCTCTGGGAGAATATATTTTACTCCAGGCGGCGCGTAAAGCTTCAGAAGCTTCGCCGCCTTTTCCATACGAACACGGAGTGTAACTCGTAACTGAGCAGCATAGGCTTCATACTTGCCCGCTATGAATGGCAATACCGCCCTTTGTGTGAGCAGCGGACTCCCTAAATCACTTGCGGACTTCGCGGCGATAAGCCGTGACAGAATATTCCCACCAGCGGCTACACAGGCAATTCTGCAGCCGGGTGCAATAACTTTACTGAAACTCTTCATATAAACTACATGCCCTTCGGAATCCATCGATTTGATCGTAGGCGGCGGAGGCGCATGGAAATATAAATCACTAAATGGATCATCCTCAACAATAAGACAACGGTAACTGCGGGCTAATTCCAGCAGACGTTGTCTTCTTGCTATACTCATGGTTACTCCGCTAGGATTCTGAAAAGTAGGGATTGTATAAATTAGCTTAGGCGGTCTTTGATCACACATTCTTGTAAGAATATCCACCCGCATCCCTTCACTGTCCGTAGGTACAAAAATCATCTCTGCACCTCGTCCTGCAAAAACATCTATAGCCCCTGTATAACTAGGAGCCTCAAGATACACGGTGTCCCCAGGTCCGACAAAGGTACGAGCCACCAGATCAATGCCTTGCTGAGTTCCGCTTGTGATCATTACATCAGAGGAAGTAAGTGCAATTCCACGTGTTTTTAAATGATCGCTCATAATTCCTCGCAGCTCCAGATCACCTTGGAAGTTCCCATAGGTTGCCATAAGCTCCGGCTGCTGCATAACTAAAGATGCGAAGGAGTCACCAATATTTTTTAGAGGAAGTAACTCACTATGAATTGCAGCTATATGAAAGGGATACTTTACTTCAGAGTAATCAAAATTGCGCCAAAGCTGAGCTCGCGGCAAATAATCATCATATATATCCTGCCAGCGGCCATCTTCCTGACGTCGGGTGTGTTCAGGGTCGGCTACAAAGCAGCCTTTTCCTTGCCTGCAATAAATAAGTCCCCGCTTCTCAAGCACATTGTATGCCTTGCTTACTGTAACCTGGCTTACTCTCAAAGCTGTAGCCAAACTTCTTACGGAGGGCAGCCGGACACCTTGCTGGAGCAATCCTGATGAGATCCGCTGACTTAGGGTTTCACTGATTTGATGAGGCAGAGATTTACTGCTATTGCGAATCAAATCGATGTGCATGAACCCTCCACCTCCACTGTTATATTCAACGCTTTACTGTTATACAGTACTCCTATTATGATAGCACCAAATTGAAAGGTGGAGAACTCATTTATGGATATCAAATACTCGACCGCAGCCAATCATCTAGGATCATCAGCCGTTCGTGAGATTCTAAAAGTTACACAGGGCAATGACATCATTTCACTTGCAGGCGGGCTGCCTGGGGAGGATTTGTTTCCCTTGGAGGCAGTACGAGACGCTTATAACCGTGTACTCTCCAGTGACACCTCAGTGCTTCAATACGGATTAACCGAGGGCTTTACTCCACTACGTGATAAAATCGCCGAAAGACTTACTCGGCAAGGAATCCCTGTTACAGCATCTGAGATGATCTTGACTACAGGTTCCCAGCAAGCCATTGATTTATTATGTAAAATACTACTTGATCCCGGTGATGCTGTACTTGTTGAAGCCCCCACTTATTTAGCAGCTTTACAGGTACTCGGCTCTTACCGGGCTGATATTCATACGATAAATAATGACGAGCAAGGCATGCTGCCAGATCACCTGGAAGATCAAATACAAAAATTACGGCCCAAACTCCTATATGCAGTTCCGACCTTCAACAATCCTTCAGGAGCAACCTGGAGTAAGGAACGCCGTGAGAAAGTGGTGGAAATCTGCCGCCGCTACAATGTTCTTATCTTGGAGGATAATCCCTACGGCGAAATAACCTTTGAGGAGAATAAAGATCTTTATCCACCCTCACTAGCATCCATCGACAGAAGCTATGGCGGCGATTATTGTGTCGCTTACACTGGAACTTTTTCCAAAATCGTAGCCCCTGCCCTTCGTACCGGCTGGATTATCGGCGATTCCAATCTAATCAAGACCATCGCCAAAGCAAAGCAAGCCGCTGATCTGCATTCTAGCACCATTGACCAACGGGCTTTAGATGAACTGCTGCTGCATTTCGATATTGAGCAGCATATCCGCGTCATCTCACGAGAATATTATTCTCGAATGAAGCTCTTATCCGCGGAACTCCGATCGCAGAACTGGGAAGGCGCTCATTTTCTGGAGCCACGTGGCGGTATGTTCCTGTGGCTAACACTTTCCCAAGAGATCAACACGAAGGAATTACTTCCTCTAGCAGTAGAGAACGGTGTTGCTTTTGTTCCCGGTGAAGTGTTCTATTCATCACAGCCCCACAAGAATAAGATGCGTCTGAATTTCACCCATACGCCACCTAAGCTTGTACCCGTTGCTGTTCAGCGTCTGGAGAAGGCGTTGGTACAATGGCGGGAGAGTCAGGCCGGCATTCGTTCATAAGCATGACAAAACCCGGATTCTTCATCCTGTATGGGATTAGGAAGCCGGGTTATTTTTATTTCTCAGCCATGCTTAGCGTAATTTACTTCTTAGATACTTCTATGCTATCTTTATTGAGCCTAAAATATCCATTTTCAACGAAAGACATGATTCGACTGACACTTACCCCTGTTTGAAGGGATATATTTAATACCATCGTGTCGGGTGAAGTCTCTACGATACGCCTGATTCTCTGATACATCTCATCACAACTATTGCACATCCTCTTATTGTTTCGTTCATATAAATGTCCGCAGAACCCGCAAATCTGATAATTACCCATGTTATACATTTCCCTCTTTCTACATATCTTCTTGCCACGAGCATAAACACCTTCGGCGTCCTTATAAGGATGGTAAGCGTTGCGAGAAATATAAGGATAATGTATAAAATGAATCTTATACTTTCTTATATTTTAAAAAAGCGACGTGATCCGGTTTCCCGAGATACGCCGCCGCTTGTATGGTTGTTGTTGTTTATCATAACGTTGCAGTTAGGAAAGTTTGCCGTAAGCCGGGTTCTGTGCTCGTCGTGGTTCAATCGGGAACTACCCTCCCACCATAAGCGACAATCATCTATCTAGGCCGTACATTACTGCACAGCTCCAGCGACCAACCTAGACGCGCCTCAGGCTAAGGCTGCCTATTCCAATACAGGAATTTGCTGCGTCTCATTAGGTCTTGCTCCAGATGGGGTTTACCAGGAACGAAGTCACCAGCGTTCCTCGGGGTCTCTTACACCTCGGTTCCATCCTTGCCTGTGCCGCCCTAAGGCGGCCATCGGCGGTCCATTTCTGTGGCACTATCCTTCGACTCGCGCCGACTGGACGTTATCCAGCATCCTGCCTTATGGAGCCCGGACTTTCCTCCCGTGACGTCTACACGTCACCGGCGATTGTCTGTCAAACTTTCCGAACAACATTATATATTATACAGACATCGCATGTCTGGCACAAGCTTTATTAAATGGAATTTTTATAGGAACTTAAATGGCTCCGTATTCACCTGCGAAGCATGTACAGCTGTACCATACCTATGCTCCACCAGTTTCCCAGTCATCCACTCTGCTACTTTCTCTTTCATGATCTTCTCCGCATTATGCCCTGGATCAATCAGAGTGATCCCAGCGAGCACGGCATCCTGTGCTGTATGATAATCAAGATCTCCTGTAACCAGCACATCTGCACCGCGGAAAATAGCACTGTTATAATACTTTCCACCCGAACCGCCGAGAACAGCGGCTTTACGAATCGGACGATCCAAATCACCCACAACACGTACATGGTCTACTTTCAGACCTTTTTTTACCGTCTCAACGAATTGCCCAAGTGTTGTAGGTTCTTTGAGCTTTCCAACCCGCCCAAGCCCTAAACTGCGGCCTTTAAGATCCATCGTGTACAAATCATAGGCAACCTCTTCATAAGGATGAGCCTTGAGCATAGCCTGTACCACTTTATTGCGGATACTGTGTGGCACGATCGTCTCAATACGGATCTCCTCAGCACGCTCCATCTTCCCTTTTTCCCCGATATAAGGATCTGTGCCTTCTCCCGGAATAAAAGTCCCGTATCCCTCAATATTGAAGCTGCAATGACTATAGTTGCCGATTGCCCCTGCTCCTGCATTCAAGATGGCATCTAATACCTTCTGATGATGATCCTTTGGTACAAATACCACCAACTTAGACAATTGCTCTGAATGAATGTCTTTGATGGGTACTCCGTTCTCAATGCCCAGAGCTTCCGCCATCCAATCGTTCATTCCACCTTCGGTAACATCCAGATTAGTGTGACTGATGTATACCGCGATGTCATTTTTAATCAGTTTTTCATACATTCTACCCATTGGAGTGTCTGTTTGAATCCCTTGCAGCGGACGGAAAATAATCGCATGGTGGGCAATGATTAGATTACAGCCGAGACTTATTGCCTCTTCAACGACTTCATCATTAACATCCAGTGCAACCAGCACATTGGTTATCTCTTTCTGTAAGGAACCTAGTTGAAGACCGACTTTGTCCCACTCTTCGGCTAAATGCTTCGGAGCCAGCTGCTCCATATATTGAATTACTGTTTGTCCTTTGGCAAGCATTGCAGCACCTCCGTAATCTCCTTGATCTGATCTCGAATTAATTTCCGTTTATTCTCCGCAGATTCGAGCTCTGAACGTGACAAGGATGTCAAAATGCCTTCCAATTTCTGTATCTCCCCTTGCCACTTGGCAAAAAACACAGCATTCGGTGCTTGTAATAGAAAAGGTCCCATCTGTAGCAAGGTATCCTGACCACGAACCATAGCGGAATCACCTAACGTTACCTCTCGATATACATTGGCATTCGTAATTCCGGCACTCGCATCCTCTGGTACAGCCGTTAATACTTCATATAACTTCCCATCTTCTTCGAGAATACTTTCAGCTATAAGAACCCAATTATTAGCTAGTAGCCAGCGACGCAAAATATCCTCGCCCACATTCGGCTGAAGGACCAGTGTTGTAACATCCTTAAGCTTACCTTGGCTCTGACCACGGTCTAAAATCGAGGCAATTAAAGCCCCTCCCATACCAGCGATCGTGATACAATTAACTTCATCAGGTTCCAGTACCTCAAGGCCATCCCCTCGCCGCACCGAGATCACCTTTCCTAATCCGGCCTCTGCAACGCCTTTACAAGCAGCATCAAAAGGACCTGGGTTTACCTCACCTGCTACTGCGAATATCGCCTTACCGCTTTCTACAGCAGCTACAGGAAGCAGCGCATGATCAGAACCGATGTCTGCCAACCTGCTTCCTTGCGGAATTTGCTTCAGCAATTGCTGAAGTCGATCTGATAATTTCACATTGTTCATGTTGCCACCCACGTTATCCATTTTTTTCGAAACAAGAACAGCAGGGCTAAGCCTACCGCAATTTTAAAAATTAGCATAAACGAAATCCACTGCGGGAAATTTTGTCTCAATAAAAGAGCATCGAGCTCAGGCATAACCCATAACGATACGCCCACTGCAAAAAATACATTAGCGGCGCCTTTTACTCTGTGATGTAAAAGCCAGCTTAGCCACACCATCAGTACACATAATGGAAGCCATAAGAACTCAAGCTCTAGCATCGAGGCATCAGGCCGTCTTCCACCGAAGAATCCAGCATATAGTAATGCCCAAAAAGCATACCCGCAGTACTGCAGCAAGCCGATCCGGAGCACAAATCCCAGAATACACCATAACAAGCCGCAAGCTCCAATCAGAATCGGTCTCCAGAACTGAGGATCAAGATCATGCAAAACAATCAGCCATAGCCCAAAACCAAGCGATAACACGCTACCCAGCCCCGCCAGAATAAGACTAATAACATGATTTCGGTTCTTGTAAACCGCTGAGTATCCATAACAAATAATTAATACGGATAGTGCTGTTGCAAGTTGCAAAGGCCAGGGAAAAACGCTAAAATAAAGACTAATCAAGAAAATCAAGGAAATAATTCCAAAACCAAACAGCCAAATTTTGATGTTTCCCTGCTGTAGATTCTTCAGCGAAATCGGATTTTTATCCTTCGCCGCAGCTTCATCATCATACAGATTGGTTAAGAAGTCGCAATATTGCTCTGGTAGCAATCTGTTATTTCTCCAATACTGAATCTCTTTTATAATAATTTCGCGTTTTTCCAAATTCACTGGCTCATCCTTCTTTCCAGATACACAAGGTCAGCACTTTTAGGGTCGTAATTCAAATAAAAGAACCTCCTGCTACTGAGCAGCAGAAGGTCCGGTTCATGAAATACTATTCAAGGAAATCCTTAAGCCGTTTACTGCGGCTAGGGTGACGAAGCTTACGCAATGCTTTAGCTTCAATCTGGCGAATCCGTTCGCGGGTAACGCCGAACACTTTGCCCACTTCTTCAAGTGTTCTCGTCCGGCCATCATCTAGGCCAAAACGCAGACGAAGTACATTCTCTTCACGCTCCGTGAGCGTGTCCAGTACATCCTCCAGCTGTTCCTTCAGCAGTTCATAAGCTGCTGCATCCGCAGGAGCCAAGGCTTCCTGATCCTCAATGAAATCTCCCAGATGTGAATCGTCTTCTTCACCGATCGGTGTTTCGAGCGATACTGGTTCTTGGGCAATCTTCATGATTTCTCTAACTTTCTCAACCGTCAGCTCCATCTCAGCCGCAATTTCCTCTGGCGAAGGTTCACGTCCCAGTTCTTGCAGCAATTGACGAGAGACACGAATCAGCTTGTTGATCGTCTCAACCATGTGTACAGGAATACGAATCGTACGTGCCTGATCCGCAATCGCGCGGGTAATGGCCTGACGAATCCACCAAGTTGCATACGTACTAAATTTGAACCCTTTGTTATGGTCAAATTTCTCTACCGCTTTGATCAGACCCATATTACCTTCCTGAATCAAATCAAGGAACAGCATACCGCGTCCAACATAACGTTTAGCAATACTTACTACAAGACGTAGGTTCGCTTCAGCGAGACGACGTTTGGCTTCCTCGTCACCATTCTTAATACGCATAGCAAGCTCTACTTCATCGTCAGCCGACAACAGCGGAACGCGTCCAATTTCTTTTAGATACATACGAACAGGGTCATTAATCTTAATCCCTGGCGGCAGTGACAAATCATCATCAAAGCTGAACTCATCGCCCTCTTTGTCTTCATTGTCCTCATTTGGCCGGAGGCTGTTAACCTCCTCATCGTTCTCGTTTACAACTTCAATCCCCAAATCACTGAGTTGTTCATAGAACTCCTCCATTTGCTCGGGGTCTTGATCAAACGGCGATAATTTCTCCATAATATCTTTGTATAGCAATGATGATCTTTTCTTGCCTTGCTCAATAAGCTGATCCTTAACCTGATCCAAAGTAAATTCTGCTTCCAATTCAGTATGCTGATCGTTCGCCATAATTCGACTCCCTCCTCCCTAGGTAAATCCTGTCAACATTTCATTGTCTCTCTAGGGCTATAATCTCACTTGCTATTTGTGCCGCACGCAAAAAGTCACCTGACTTTTCCGCCTGAATCATCTCTTCACGCTTCTGATCCATCTTGCGCTGCAGTGGGTATTTCCGTACTTCACGGATACAATCATCCAGCACCTGCATATTCCAGTCCGGAGGTGTATCCATCATGGAAATTGATGTTGCAGTTTTCTCTAGACGATCGTCCTGAAGCGATGATAGAAACCGACTAATGCCGGGTGGTTTGCCTTGCGCGTAATAGGCATATAGATAAGCGGCAATTGCCGCATGATCATCGATGTTGAAATCTTCTCCGAGGCGTTCGCCCACATACGTGGCGGCTTCCGGGTCCTGAATCATAAAGGACAGTAGACGCCGTTCCGCGACATGATAAGCGGGCAGCAAAGTTGGTGTCTGCACTTGCCCTTTTTTATGCCTACCATTATTCCACCTTTTGTCGTTATTATCCCCTTCAGGGATGTTTTTTTGCATCGATGCCCTAAGTAAATTACAATCCTGCTTCAAACTATCATATGAAAGTTCCAGCTCAGAAGCGATTTCCCTTAGGTAAACCTCTCTCTCAGTCGAGGAATGTAACGAAGCAATGACCTCCAAAGCTTCTTTGACGTAGGCAATTTTGCCATCTTCCTCTAGGAGTATATGGTTTTTTTTCAGATATATAAGCTTAAATTTTATGGATGAAACCGCTGAATCAATAACCTGATCCATAAACCTTTCTCCACCATGCTTGGAGATGAATTCATCTGGATCGAGTCCGCTTGGCAGTAAGGCAACCTTCACACGCAGGCCACTGCCTTCAAGCATTGGAATAGACTTTATAGCAGCTGCTTGTCCTGCCCGGTCACCGTCATAAGACAGTACAATTTCATCCGCCAGGCTCTTCATCAGTGCTACATGACTTTCAGTTAAAGAAGTTCCCATTGTTGCTACGCCGTTATGCACACCTGCTTCCCAGGCCGAAATGACATCTCCGTATCCTTCAAAGAGGACGATTTGCCGCGTTTTGCGGATGGATGCTTTGGACTGGTGCAAATTGTATAAAATCCGGCTTTTGTTAAACAGTCTACTCTCTGGAGAATTTAAATACTTAGGTTGTCCTTCTCCATGAATTCTTCCGGCAAACGCAATCACCTTGCCGGTGCGGTTCGCAATCGGAAAAATTATCCGACCACGGAAACGGTCTATATAACCTTTACCCTCACCCCGGGCAGACAAGAGTCCGCCTTTCTCCATCTCAGCAAGGTCAAAATTCCGTTTCTCCAAAAATTGTAGCAAAGTATCCCAGCGGTCCGGAGCATATCCGATCTGAAACTGGTCAATCATTTTATCGCTGAAGTTCCGGGCTCTTAAATACTCCATTGCGGCTTTGCCGTGTTCCGTATTCTTCAGCAAGTAATGATAAAACTTTGCAGACCATTCATAAGCTTGAATCAACCGATCGCGTTCCGGATCAGGAGGAGACATTAGGCCTCCCTTACCTTCAGGAACGGGAATATCACTTTCTTCAGCCATTATTTTGACGGCTTCGGGGAAGGTTAATCCTTCGATTTCCATCCTAAATTTGATGGCATTTCCACCCATGCCGCAGCCAAAGCAATGAAACACTCCCCGGTCGGGGGTAACTGTAAAGGAAGGGGTTTTCTCCGAATGGAACGGGCAGAGGCCCCATAAATATTTCCCCTGCTTGGACAAATGGACAACCTTACCGACTGTATCGACAATATCATGACGTGCAAGCACGCTTTCGATAACTTCTTCCGGAATATTCCCGTGTCCGCTAGCCACTTCAACCACCTTCAATTCTTAACAAATAAATATAATTCGCTATTGCTCTACATTCTCCTGCAAAAGTATTAAAAGTTTTGTCATTTTATGTTGAAAATATATTTTTTCTTCTGCCGTTATAGGTTTTGGACCCTTCGAGTATTGTCCCCGTCTTCGTTCCACGGCCCTGGCATGCCTGCCTTCCAACATAAAATCCATTTTGGAATCATCGTATTCCTGACCACGAAAAGAAAGCACACTGCAACGTTTTCCGAGCGCAAGTGCCGCGAGACCATAGTCTTGAGTCAACACCACATCTCCAGCAGAAATATGATTGGCAATATATAGATCGGCACTTTGATCTCCCCGGTCCACCTGCACAACCGTAACACCTTCTTCAGCTTTCAGTGCATGGTCATAAGAAGATACCATCAGTACCGGCACGCCAAAAGCGCGGCCTACTTCAGCAATCTCTTTTTTGACCGGACAAGCATCCCCATCCACGACTATAGTTCTAGACCGGGACTTCTTCTCCATGATCATCACCAATTTCCCGTGTAATATATATACGCCCTTACCGCAAGAAATCCTTCTTTCTATGCATAAATACGGAACGGATGTCAAATGACGCATTGGCACCGTTCCGTATATTTATACCCCAAACCAACATTCTATACCATAAGACACAAACTTTTCTTATAGATGTTGTTCAAAAAGCTGATCTTTGATCAAATGTCGAATCTTGAATTCAGCCGGGAACTCCGGTGCTCAGTCGTTTACCAAACGAGCTTGCCAAAATCAGCAAACGCCTTGGAGTCAGCATCAATCCCAGCAAGCAAAGCTAAACGGTTAGCACGTATCTGCTCATCCTCTGCCATAACCATAACGGAATCGAAAAATGCTGTAACAGCATCTTTTAGACCCGAGAGAATTCGGAGTGCTTCTTCGGCATTGTTCGCAGACATCGCTTCAAGATACGGTGTGTGTAACTCCTGCCATGTATTATACAGCTCTAGCTCAGCATCTTCTTTAAGTAAAGAAGGATCAATCCCTTCGCTGGTTGCTTTAGCTGCCAGATTACTAACCCGTGTAAGTGAATCCACGGTGATTTTGAAGTCTGCTTGGTCTAACACAGCACCCATAAGCGCACGGCTTCTACCTACAACATCTACCACGTCGTCAAAGCCAGCTGCTGTAACAGCATCCACAACATCATAGCGTACATTGTCGGATAAAAGTCGTTTAACACGCAGACTGAAGAACTCGTACAGGTTTATACGTAGTTCATCGTCAGAATGTTTCGAATTCCCTGAATTTTTATGAATTTCAATCGCAGCTTCAAAAATTTCGCGTAGCGTAATCGGCAATTTATGCTCAAGCACGATTTGAACAATCCCTGCAGCCTGTCGACGCAGTGCGTAAGGATCCTGAGAACCTGTAGGGATGATACCGATGGAGAAGCAGCCTACAATTGTATCAATCTTATCTGCAATGCTGACAACCGATCCAGCATCCGTCGAAGGTACTGCATCTCCTGCGAACCGTGGCTGATAATGTTCGAAGATTGCTTTTGCCACAGTTTCAGGTTCTCCTGCTTTGCGTGCATAATCTTCGCCCATGGTGCCTTGGAGTTCTGGGAATTCATAAACCATTTGAGTGACAAGGTCGAATTTACAAATATCAGCAGTCCGACTTACTTCAGAAAGGGCCCTATCAGACAATCCCAATGTTACAGCAAGACGATCGGAGATTTGGCGAATACGACGCACTTTATCTCCAACACTGCCAAGTTCTTCATGGTAGACGATATTCTCTAGTTTGGCTAGTGCATCATCAATCTTCATCTTTTGATCTTCTTGATAGAAGAATTTGGCATCTGATAGACGAGCACGGAGTACCTTCTCATTTCCCTTAGCAATTACATCCAAAGATACTGCATTTCCGTTACGCACCGTTACGAAGAAAGGCAGAAGCTTGCCTGCTGCATCAAAAACTGGGAAATAGCGCTGATGCTCACGCATCGAAGTAATCAGCACATCTTGCGGAATGTTCAAGAACGATGGGTCAAAGGTTCCAAATAGCACGGTTGGTGTTTCAACTAGAAACAATACTTCCTCCAAAAGATCCTCTTTGATCGCAATCGTCCAGCTTTTTTCTTCAGCCAATTCATTGATTTGTTTCAGGATCAGCTCTTCCCGTTCCTTCACATCTACAAGCACATGCTGCGCACGCAAGCTCTCCACATATTGTGCAGGCTCCGAAATTACAGTCTCTGTTCCCAGAAAACGATGTCCACGGCTCACATTCCCTGCTTTTACATCTGTAATTTCCAAATCAATAATATCTTTGCCGAAAAGAGCAACTAACCAGCGGATCGGACGCACGAATTTAAAATCGTAAGCTCCCCAACGCATGTTTTTCGGAAAAGTCATCGCATTTACTATCCCTAAAAGTCCTTCTGAGAGCAACGAAGCTGTCTCTACCCCAGCACTATTTCTAGTAGCATAAATATACTCTACTCCTGCTAGCTCTTTGAACGTAAATTGCTCTGGGGATACACCTTGACTCCGGGCAAACCCTAATGCAGCTTTGCTCCAGTCTCCGTTTGCATCCAGTGCGATCTTGCGTGACGGCCCTTTGACCTCTTCGCTAATATCCGCTTGCTTCTCAGCCGCATCCTTAACAAAAACAGCGAGACGACGTGGCGTTGCATAAGCAGTAACTCCAGCATGGGTAATCCGTGCAGAATCCAACCACTTGGACGTTCTATCTTGCAGCTGTTCCATCGCAGCGCGGATAAACCGTGCAGGAATTTCCTCCAGACCGATCTCAAACAGGATATCTTTAGACACGGTCAGCACCTTCTTTCTTCAGCAGCGGGAAGCCAAGCTTCTCGCGTTCCTCAAGATATGTTGCCGCTACAGAGCGGGCAAGATTACGCACACGGGTAATAAATCCAGTCCGTTCTGTAACACTGATGGCTCCACGTGCATCCAGCAGATTAAAGCTATGTGAACATTTCAACACGTAATCGTAGGCTGGGAACACAAGATTTTTTTCCATCGCTCTACGCGATTCTTCTTCATACATGTTGAACAGTGAAAATAGCATTTTTACATCAGATACTTCAAAGGTGTAAGTAGAATGCTCGAATTCCGGCTGATGAAAAACATCACCATAAGTCATGCCGCTAACCCATTCAAGATCGAATACATTTTCTTTATCTTGAATGTAGGAGGCTAACCGCTCCATACCGTAAGTAATTTCTACAGCAACTGGATTGGCTTCAATCCCACCGACCTGTTGGAAGTAAGTAAACTGAGTGATTTCCATACCATCCAGCCATACTTCCCATCCTAGACCTGCACAACCGAGTGAAGGGTTCTCCCAGTTATCCTCAACAAAACGAATATCATGCAAGAGCGGATCAATACCGAGTGCCTTTAAGCTATCCAAGTAAATCTCTTGAATGTTATCAGGCGATGGTTTAATAATGACTTGAAATTGATGATGCTGATACAGACGGTTCGGATTCTCGCCATAACGACCATCGGATGGGCGACGTGAAGGCTCTACGTACGCAACTCTCCATGGTTCAGGACCTAGTGAGCGTAAAAAAGTCATAGGGTTCATCGTGCCGGCGCCTTTTTCTGTGTCATAAGGCTGTACGATAATACAGTTCTGTTCAGCCCAGAACTGCTGCAGCGTCAAAATCATCTGCTGAAAGTTCATAATACCGTCTCCTTCGCTTTACAAGTTTTTAACTCCATTTGCTTAAAACTTCTTACCATGGAGGCGGCACTTTTCGCTTCTGACAGCAACAAAAAACCCCCGCCCCCATGCCTGATTAACAGACATAGGGACGAGAGTTCAACTTATTCTCCCGCGGTTCCACCCTACTTGATTTCATACCTTGCTTCAGCGATATTACGGCTAAAGACAAGAACGAAATCCACTTTCATTCGCCATATCCGTACTCCCGGGTGCCATGTTCATGAACGTTGTCCCGCCAGGCTCCCACTACCCCCAGCTCGCTGAATCGCAACAATGTCGCTCACTACTTTCCCGATCAATGCACGCTCTCCCGAAATGGAGCAAAACGGCGATCAGATAATCTTATACAGAAACTGTTCCTATAGTAACGGAAAAATCAGATTTCGTCAAATCTTGTACTTGTCGAGCTGGTCCAGGAAATTCTGTGATTTCAGCTTTAATCCAAGCTGCATATCCATAAAGGCTCGCATAATTTTTTTCAATTCATCTCGGCTGCTTTCTTTGACATCCACATTCCCTAATCTAGTTAGATCAAGTCTGGCGAATAAGCGTAGCAACTTCAACGCACGAGCGGAGACCTCCATAGCTGGAGGATCATTATGTTTACAGCTGCGGCAGAGCGCTCCACCAAGGCGAGGGCTTATCAGCAGTTGTTCATCAGGCTTTTCAGCTCCACATATCACACAGGTGTCGAACTCTGGACCATAACCGGCTGCTTGCAAAATCTTCATTTCATAAACATTTATGATAACTCCAGGTTCCTTATCTTCTTCAAGTGCGTTCAAGCAGGCCGTAAGCTGGCGAAACCAGAAGCTTCCCGTCTCCTCATCATGCAGGACTTTATCAAGCAGTTCACAAGCGTAAGATGCATAAGCAGCTTTGATCAAATCCTCACGTAGAGGGTGGTGAGACTTCGTGATTTCGCCGGAATTCAGCGTCCCAAGTCCTCCGTTATTTCTAAAAAAAACAAATTCACCGACGGTGAACAATTGGATCAGTGCAGCATGGCGGCTTTTGACCTTCTTTGCGCCACGCACCAGAACTCCTACTTTTCCCGCGTTCTCGGTGCAAAGCGTAATGATTGCGTTCCCCTCGCCGTAGTCCATGCTGCGGATGACGATCCCTTCCACCCTGTGTAGCATGCCTCTTCCCCCAACCATTCGGCAAGCAACCAGTCCTTATTGCGCTTCTTCATCACAGACCTTCTCTTCTTCCACTAGCTGTAATCCACTGTCTTCAAGTGGATAGCCAGCTTCCTTGTATAGCAGGTAAGCATCGACGTCTCCTGTCATTGCAAAATACTTCCACGAAAAGTTTCGCATTCGTATTCATCCTTTCTTGGGAAAGACGATGTCTCTTCAAGAATTAGGATGTGCGATGAGCCAGGTTCTATCCTTGCAATTCCTGCCAAACGAGGAAGAACGGATATAGATCTTAAAGGTCTTTATGGAAGCCCAAATCCCGCAAAACGCGATCCTGATTGCGCCAGTCTTTTTTCACTTTTACCCATAGCTCCAGAAAAATCTTCGAACCCAAAAGGTTCTCAATATCTGTCCGAGCACGTCTTCCAACCTCTTTCAGCAGCGCACCTTGCTTACCGATAATAATCCCCTTCTGAGAATCACGTTCAACAAAAATAACGGCAGACACATGGACAACACCATTCGGCTCAACCCTCATATCTTCGATGGCCACGGCAATGGAATGCGGTACTTCTTCGCGCGTCAAATGCAGAATCTTCTCACGGATTAGCTCTGCGCACACAAATTGCTCAGGGTGATCCGTAATTTGATCTTCTGGGTAGTACTGCGGACCTTCCGGCAAGTACTTAGCGACTTGCTCTAACAGCGTGTTAACATTGCTACCCATCTTAGCTGAAATTGGAATGATTTCAGCAAAGTTATGCAGCTTGTTATACTGAGCCATAAGTGGGAGCAAGGCTTCCGGCTCTATTTTATCGATCTTGTTGAGTACAAGAATAACTGGCGTCTTAAGTCCGTTTAATTGCTCAGCAATGTATCGGTCTCCACCGCCCAAACCATCTGCAGCATCCACAAGGAACAGCACAGCCTCAACTTCACCCAGCGTGCTCATTGCAGTTTGGTTCATGTAGTCGCCTAGCTTGGACTGTCTTTTATGAATACCTGGTGTGTCCAGGAACACGATTTGCGAATTATTCGTTGTATAGACCCCATGGATTTTGTTTCTAGTGGTCTGTGGCTTATCCGACATGATTGCAATCTTCTGTCCAATAACCTGGTTCATGAGTGTCGATTTGCCTACGTTCGGTCTGCCGATAATTGCGACAAAGCCTGATTTGAATTTCATATTATCTTCCTTCCATACTTTCCTTCTAAATTTACGTTCAAAAATCTTCCAAGATCTTTTTCGATCCCCTAAATCCCCTTAGCCAAGGGGAACTCCATGGGCCCCGGCCCTCTGGACACCCGGAAATGGGCATACCTGCAACGTTCGACGGATTAAAGAGACGATCGTGCATGAGCGCTTTCGTCCCTTATTGGGAACACGCTTACTGTCGCTTATGAACACAGTCCGCATTAAGCTTACCATGGATAAAGATTACTAAGATGCAGATTGCAGGCAGGGGTTCAAATTACGATGTGCAAAAAATCTCTGGCGGCTTTTGCCGCGGCGCTTACCTTGTAATGTTACTCTAATAACACATAGTTTGCACCAGATTAGCCTAACTTGGTAGAACTGGAGCAATTTTAATTGTACTTTGTACAACTAATTTGAGTTTGAGTTTATGTTTTTGGTGTTTTAGTTGTATTCTGTGCAAATATGTCCAGTCTTAAGAGCCAAACACGGACTATATCATAAATTTAATTGCACTATCTGCAACTAAATTCATTGTTGTGCCAAAGAGTAGCAATGTAACTGTACATTGTGCAATTAAAGTAGCAACCTTCGTCTAACTATACTTAAATTTGCCTTTAATCAGGCATTAAATCAAACCCTCATTTTATTCCGGAGCTTGTCCTTGCTTCAGATCTATGGGACCAAAAGCGCCGGGAAGTAATTCTCCCACCGTGGTCTCAACAATATCGCCTTTCATGTTTCCAAGGATAACCTTCATGTCTGGTGAACACAACTCAATCAGAACTTGGCGGCATACACCACAAGGAGATACGGGGCCATCGGAATCGGCAACAACGGCAATTGCCTTGAAAGAACCGATAGCATGACCGTCGGCGATGGCACGGAATAAAGCGGTTCGCTCCGCACAGTTGGTTGGACCAAAAGCAGCATTTTCTACATTACATCCGTGATGAATATGACCATCCTGATCAAGGAGGGCGGCTCCAACTCCGAATCGGGAGTAAGGAATATATGCCTTAGTACGTGCTTTAATCGCTTCTTGCATAAGAAGAGTGGAATCCATATTGGGGTCCTCCTAAAGTTTTGTTTAGCGTTACATCATGGAATTACTTCATACAAAACTCACTTCGAGAGCATCCACTTAGTTTTGTTAGCGTCTCAACCTGGAATTACTTCGTACAAAACTCGCTTCCTAAACATCCAGTAACCAAAGAGGCGGAATCGCAAAACGCGGGTCCGCCTCTCCCCTAAATTGAATTGTAACCTGATTATGACATAAGTCCGCTAATCCAGTCCATCACCGGGTGGTAAAAAACATAGACCCCGACTAAGACAGCAAACACCGCCGTAAGAAGCACAGCTCCTGCGGCGGTATCTTTTGCTCTCTTAGCCAGCGGATGAATCTCCGGCGAGATCAGGTCTACCGTCGCCTCGATTGCCGTATTGAGCAGCTCGGCAGTTAAGACAAGCGTAATGGAGAAGAGCAGCAGCATCCAACTGGCCAGAGGAAGTCTGAACACGGCAGCGGCAACAAGTACAACCACAGCCAAACAGCAATGCACCTTCATGTTAAGCTCCGATTTGAATGCCGACACGATGCCTTGCGATGCAAACCGAAAAGAGTGCCAGAACTTCTTGTGTCCTACCGCCGTGTTCTTCACCATTAGCGAGTCAACCCAACCTGAGCTAGTACCTTCTCTTGTTTAGACATCATCTCTGCCTCTGAAGCTTCATCCTGATGATCATATCCTAACAAATGCAGAAATCCGTGCACAAAGAGGAAACCAAGCTCACGCTCCAGCGAATGACCATATTCCTGCGCTTGCTCCTGAGCACGAGTTACGGAAATGATGATATCTCCCAGTACATCCGGAACATCTTCCAGTGCTTCGCCCTCTTCTACTTCGTATATAATGTCCAGCTCGTCCTCTCCGCTTTCATTCATCGCAAAAGAAAGTACGTCCGTCGGACGGTCAATTCCCCGGAACTCCAAGTTCAACTCATGAATACGAGTGTTATCGACAAAAGTAAGCGCAACCTCCCCCTGATCGATCCCTTCCGCTTCACCTGCTTTTTTCAAAATACTCTCCAGCAGTGCGATGAGATCGTCCTTTATCTCGTATTCTTCTTGCTCGTTATCCCAAACGATCTCTAAACTCATGGGTTAGCTGCCCCTTCCTCTTTTTTCGGCTTACGCACATCTTCTGGGTATTCGATCCGTGAATGAAAAATCCCCATGACCGTTTCTTTCAGCGTCCGTGCAATAATGTCCAATTCTTTAATCGTTAAATCACATTCGTCAAACTGATGATCATCCAGTCGACTTTTAATAATTTTCTCAATCATCGTTTCCACCTGAAGGACGGTTGGTTTGCGTAAGGATCGTACCGCAGCTTCAACACTGTCGGCGATTCCTACAACAGCCGATTCCTTCGACTGAGCTTTCGGGCCAGGATAACGGAAATCTTCCTCGGTAAAATCAGGCTCAACACCTTTTTCTTCCGCCAGCTTCAGAGCCTTATGGTAAAAATAATGCAGGAACGTAGTGCCATGATGCTGCTCAGCAATATCACGAATCGGTTTGGGCAGCTTATATTCCCGTTGCATTTCCACCCCATCGCGGGCGTGAGCTACAATGATAGATTTACTAAGCTTCGGTTCAATAGAGTCATGCGGGTTTTCCATATTATTCTGATTCTCAATAAAATAAAACGGACGTTTTGTTTTGCCTATATCATGATAATACGACCCCACACGGCACAATAGGCCATCTGCTCCAATCGCTTCTGCGGCCGCTTCTGACAGGTTACCTACCATGACGCTATGGTGATAGGTTCCTGGTGTTTCCGTAAGAAGCTTGCGCAATAAGGGATGGTTCGGATTAGACAACTCTACCAGCTTCAGGGCAGATAGAATACCAAAGGTAGCTTCAAAGAAAGGCATCAGACCAATCACAAGCACTGCGGTCAAAAGTCCGCTCGCAAAAGCAAAACCAACGGCATACAGCGTGCTTACATCTTTCCATTCACCACCAGCTAAGAGGGTCAGCATAAAGACGGTCACACAGCCAAAAAGGGATACCATAATCCCGCCTTTTAATAATGTGGAACGCTGGCCTGCACGATGAGTGGCAAAAATAGCTACATAACAAACAACAATTGAAAAGAAGCCAAAGGTAAAATCAAACACCGAATTCTGCTGAACATTCAAAATGATACTGGCAAGTATACTGATCAGGATAGAACAGAAATATGCTAATGTCATATCCAGAAGCATGGTAATCAGCATAGCACCAATGGCTACTGGAGCCAGATACCCGAGATAGGAATGGACATCCGTCTGCAAAATTGCGGTCAACCGCATGGAAATGATCGTAATAACAAACACAAGCACCAGCATTAATAACTGGGAATTGTTATACTTGAAGCCCGCGGTTCCACCCGAGTAACGGATAAACACCATCAGACCCGCAGATAGCATGGTAGAAAGTAATAGTAATCCAACTTGAGGCCAATAGTTGACCTCATTACTTAGCAGGCCATTCTCATCCAAAAGGGCGTAGAGCTCAGGGGTGATTTTTTGGCCTTTAGCGACGAGGACGTCGCCTTGCTCAATAAACACATCAGGTGTGTTCTCACGAGCCTGCACCTTTGCTTCCTTCGTTGCATCTTCGTCATAGAACTTATTGCTAGTAATAACAAGCCGGACTAACTCCTGCACAACCTCACGCGCCGTGCGCTGACTCAGAGAGCTGATACTGACCTGCTCCGCCACTTTGGCGCGCGCAGTCTGGGCATCCGTGATTTGATCGTTCATCAGCCTAGTCACAATATCACGAGCGACAGGCTTCATTTCGATAATGTCCTGAGAGGTCAGTCGCGGAATCTTAATGTAAGTTTCATCTGGAATGACATAGGTCTGCTCTTTTATGACAGATTGCATTTCCTCCAAAAGATGATCGGAATAAGTGCCTCCGCCCCGATTGGAGGCTATGAAATTCAAAATAAAATCATTGGCTCTCTGCGGGATCTCATCACGATAAATCTCAGTCTTATCGCTTTGTGAAATCAAATCATCCTGATTCAGGCGATCAATCCGGTCCAGCAGCGATGTCACGAGATTATCGGCCCTCATCGGGATAATTTTATACTTAGGAGATACACCTTCGGCCGCTTCTTCCGCCGCCTTTAGTGTTGCCTTCTTGTCCAAAATTTGCTTGGGCGCTGTAATCTCCTTCGCGCTGAGCGTATTCTCTTTAATATCGTACCGCTTAGGCAGTAGATCGGGCGACAGACTAAAGTAGAACACAAGTCCGAGTAACAGGAAAAGAGCATAGCGTGTCGCCGCGCTATACTTCCATCCGTTGTTCGTATATACAAATCCGCTTAATTTAGATGGTTGCTTTGAAGCCATGAAGACAATCCCCTTTATTGGAGGTTTTCGGCAGAGCGGTCATAGGCAACGATAATTTTCTGCACCAGGGAATGCCGTACTACATCCTGCTCCGCAAAATAAACAAAACCGAGTTCTTCTATGCCGGATAAAATCGCTTTAGCCTCAATTAAACCGGATTTCTTGCCGCGAGGCAGGTCAATCTGGGTAACGTCACCCGTAATCACCATTTTGGACCCGAAGCCGAGTCGAGTCAAAAACATTTTCATTTGCTCAGGCGTTGTATTCTGGGCTTCATCCAAAATAATAAATGAATCATCCAACGTACGACCACGCATATAAGCGAGCGGAGCAATTTCAATCAATCCCCGTTCAAGCGCCTTAGCCACCTGATCGGGCCCCATAACGTCGTATAAGGCATCATATAACGGACGGAGGTATGGATCTACCTTTTCTTGCAAATCCCCTGGGAGGAACCCTAGACTCTCTCCTGCTTCTACTGCTGGGCGCGTAAGAATGATACGCTTAACAGAACCTTCTTTTAGTGCCGTAACTGCAAGCACTACCGCCAGGTAGGTCTTACCCGTTCCTGCAGGACCGATTCCGAATACAATATCACGCTTCTTGATCGTTGTCACATAATGTTTCTGGCCAATCGTTTTGACACGGATAGGCTTTCCACGAAAAGTTGTTGTAATTTCTCCCTTGAACAAATCGAGCAATTGATCGACTCGAAAGTCTTTCGCCAGCTCCACAGCGTACTGCACATCACGTTCAGTAAGTATGTAACCGCTCCGAATGAGGGACAGCAACACATTAAACAATTGTCCCAGCATGTCTACTTCCCGCTCCGCACCACGTATCGTTAACTCTGCTTCACGGGAATCAATAATAGCAGGAATTTCACTCTCGATGATTTTTAGGAATCCATCTTGCGGGCCGAACAACGATTGCGCTTCTCCCGCATTTTGCAAAGTAATACGAATGCTTGCAGTCTGTTCTGACAAGTAGCCTCATTCTCCTCAATTGTTTACTATTGGCAGTTCTTCGGAAATTTTCTCTTCTACTTCAAAGATCACTTTCATATAAACTTTACCATTCTCTTTCTTCTCATGCAAAACTTTTTGACTTTTGATGACGCTATCAACGCCATAACGCGCCAAAATATCATTCTTCGCTCGCTCTATTCCCTTTTCAAATCCAGCCTCTGGAGTTAATGTCTCACTTGTTTCACTAATCTCCATTTCTTTCTCAGTCATTAGGCCCAGCGGCAGCTTAAAGGACCGCCAGGATAGCGGATCGTGCTCAATAAGCGTTCGTGATTTCTCAAAAGGAGAATGGCCATAACCCCATAGCTGGATAGCCCATTTGCCAAGCACCAGATAGGTTCGATCCTTACGATCCCCTGTATATGAGCTATTTGTTGTTGTAAGAGGCACCTCTATATTGTATTCATGCCACACTAGACCCTTAACTTCACCTTTAGCCACCACGTACTGTACATTCTCTTCGTCGCCTAAAGCACCCGAAATCAGGATATCCCCTTTTTTGACCCGTGAGTTACGCGCTACAACCGGTCTGCCCTGCTCCGCATATATTTCAGTTACCACCGCATCTGTTCTGCTAATCAAATGCCGCTGGCTAAGAAGAGGTTTAATATCCGGCTGTTTAGATTCTACCACCTGAATTTTAATGCTCGTCCCCGTCCGCTGCACCCCTATCCATGAAACGCCGGGTAATTGGGCTAGGAGCCCCTTAGAGAGCTTGTCCGGCTCATCCAGACGCCATATCCATTGAAAAGGATACACCCCCTCCTGACGAGCAGCTGCCAATATATCCTCAGAAGCAATTTTTTCATTCCCCTCGACTCTAATGCTCCATACCATCGTGGATAACATAAAGAGCATAATCCCGAATACCAATATTCCCATGCCAAAAAATTTACGTTTCCAAAGCCGCGCAATCAAAAAAGGCAGTCCGCTTCTTCCTGTAACGTGCATCCGACAGCCTGTCTTCTTTAAAATCGGACGGAGGACATAAAAATCATTCAGAAGCAGCTTAAGGGAAGCGCCGCCCTCAGCGGGCCTCACATCCCAAATCACTATACCTGCTTCAGAAATGACATTAATGAATCTCTCCACCTGAGGCCCCGTCACATGCAGTGTAACGGATCCCCGCAGTGATGAAAGAGGTGGTTCCTTCATGATTTCCCCTCGCTTTCTTTATATCTGATCTCTCCGATAATGCCTTCTACCGCCAGCTCCTGGCCAAGAATATTGCGAATGACAAGATCCTCGCCCGTGATTTCAAGCGATCCATTAGCTAACGCGAGCTTAAGCTGGCCTGAGGAAAAATGCAGCACGCCGCGATGATTCTCGATATACAGTTCTTTATTGCCGATCAGGGTGATCCGGGGCATTTCCTGTAGTAAGTCCTGTGGTAAATCGAGCACCCCGTTTGTCCATCCCCGCAGCCTGCGGCCAATACGGGTCATAAGTAGACGTTCCCCCTTCCTGCCTTCTGTACACCTTATGCGGCAACGCTTTTGTTTATGAGAAGAAGTAATAAAGGAGCAGCATTCAGGTATAAAAAACATAAAAAAAGCCTCAGCTTTCCTATCGTTAAGATAAGAAAACTAAGGCTTAAAATTGTTACTTTGACCGAAAATTACGATCTTCGGGTGGAATGCGGCTGGCGCGCGCGCGGAGGTCCTAGAATCTCCGCCCAAACCACACCATTGCGCAACTCACCCCTATTCGCTGTTCTATTTGACTCGACAGCTGTGTCAGAGGATGTGCTCTTCGTCTTCTCCGATTTGGAATCTGCTCCCGCGATTCCATCAAAAGCAGCTTGAATACGCCGCACCTCTTCTTGCATTTTTTGCGTGCGCAATTCAACTCCGTCATCAGCGTGCTCCAAAGACATACCTTCTCCAGTAGAATAATCTGGTGTCGGGATGTACGCAGGCTCTGGAAAGGCAGGTGATGCGTCATACTCGCGGGAGGATGTAGTCACAGGAGTTGGAAACCCACTCCTAGACTGTTCAGGGTGGTCTCCGCTCCCATCCACATCCTTATTACGACGTAAAGGATTCTCATCTCCTCCACCAAAAGTGGGCATTCCTCCACGTGTAGCACCTTTAGGTTTGTTCTTCGCAGCCTTGTTCACATTGGATACAATCGCGAAGATAATTACCGCAACGATATAGATCCAGCTCATGGAGATTCACATCCCCTTTTATTTATTATTGTTAGGACGGTTATTGTCGTCCTGATCATTCATTTTGCCGAGGGAGCCTCGCATTTGTGTATCCGCCTCGATATTTTTGATGTTCATGTAGTCCATCACACCGATTTGACCATTTCTGAGCGCCTCTGCCATCGCCATAGGCACCTGAGATTCAGCTTCCACAACAAGCGCCTTCATTTCAACAACGCGTGCCTTCATCTCTTGCTCATGAGCGACAGCCATTGCTCTGCGTTCTTCAGCCTTAGCTTGTGCAATACGTTTATCCGCTTCTGCTTGTTCGGTTTGAAGATAAGCACCAATGTTCTTACCTACATCGATATCCGCAATATCAATGGAGAGGATCTCAAAAGCCGTACCGGAATCCAAACCTTTGGCCAAAACTGTACGTGAGATCGAATCCGGATTCTCCAAAACATCTTTATGCGAATCACTCGAACCTACCGTAGTTACAATCCCTTCACCGACCCGGGCAATAATCGTTTCTTCACCTGCACCACCAACGAGACGGTCAATATTAGCACGAACAGTAACCCTTGCTTTTACTTTAACCTCAATACCATTCTTAGCTACAGCCGCTACAATAGGTGTTTCGATCACACGTGGATTTACACTCATCTGAACGGCCAGAAGTACGTCACGTCCTGCGAGGTCAATTGCTGCTGCGCGAGTGAATTCCAAAGGAATGTCTGCACGCTGAGCGGCAATCAGGGCATTAACCACCCGGTCTACATTACCACCAGCGAGATAGTGACTCTCCAGTTGATTAATGTTAAGTCCAAGACCAGCTTTTGTCGCTTTAATCATAGGATTAACAATCCGACTTGGTGTTACACGACGCAGTCTCATCGCTACTAACGTAATAATACTAATTCTAACCCCTGACGCCAATGCAGAAATCCAGAGCATGACCGGGAAGAAGCTTAAAAAGACACTCAACAAAATGACTACGACTACCGCAATCAACAAAAAAGTAATTAAAGATGCTTCCATAACTTTACAACCTCCAGTAAATTATTGTGGAGCTACTATTCGCCATACCTTTTATCTTTTACCTTATTCCTTAATTTCCTTCACCACAATCCGTCCGCCCTCAACTTTTACAACAGAGACCGGTGCATTAACGCTAATAAAGCTGCCTTCAGTAACGACATCTACCCGCTCGCCACCAATCATAGCCGTTCCGGATGGACGAAGTGGTGTAATACTGTTTCCTATAGCTCCAACTAAGCTTAACTTCTCTTCAACAGGTACAAATCCCTGATCTTTGGAGAGCGTATCCTTCAAAATAAACCTATTCCAAATTCCACGTTCTTTAAATGCGACAGCCACAATCACAATGACTACTGTTGCAGCCGCGAATGCGATACCGAGACTAAACAATGCATGTGTGAAGCTGTATGCTGCGCGTACGACACCTGCCACAAGGCTGACGGAACCTAGTATCCCCAATATCCCAAAGCTCGGCACGAACAGCTCCAGCACAAGCATGACAAGTCCGATGATGAACAAAAGCCAAGTCTCTGATCCGGCAAACCCTGCTACAGAATTTCCGAAAAAATATAAAACAAAGGCTAATGTCCCAATAATCCCAGGTGCACCGAAGCCCGGAACGATCAACTCAATCACAATGCCTGTAATCCCGATGAATAGCAGAATCGTCATAATAATCGGATTTGTCAGAAATTGCGACATTTTCTCGGCACCCGTATGCTCCACACGAAAAATATCATCTGTAGTATAACCTAACCAAGTAATTGCCTCTTCTGGAGTGGTTGTAATTTGATCAGCATAACCAGCTTTTAAAGCTTCGTCACTAGACAAGGCAATAATTTCGCCCTGCGCTTTAGATACGCCTAGATCTGGCTTATCCACAACCAAATTACTATCGACCATTCCCGCAGCAATATCAGGATCACGCTCATTTAAAGCAGCGGCTCCAATCATTTTTGATTTCCAGTAGGACACCATCTTCGCGTCTTCTACTTTCTGGCCGCCACTATCTACTAGAGATGCAGAACCGATCATGCTGCCCGGCTTCATGATGATTGCACCTGCGTTAAGTGCTATGTAACTGCCTGCGGAAGCGGCATCACCTTTAATAAAAGCTGCGGTAGGTATGTCACTATCTCTTACCATCGTCCCAATCTGTTCTGCTGAACTCACCAGTCCCCCCGGTGTATCCACCTCCAGTACAATTAGAACCGCTCCATAATTAGCAGCTTCTGCGAACCCTCTTTCCAAAAAGCTTTGCAGACCTCTTTCAATTTTTTGATCAACCGGAATAATAAACACCGGGCCTTTCTTCATCTCACCATTCGCAGCCTTTGGTGCTTTTGGCACGGTTACATCAGCGCTTACATTCGGGATAAACGGCGTTAAGAGCAGTAGCAGTAAAACAACCGGAATGCTGGATAACATAATTTTCCGTAATCTTTTCAATGTTTTTACCTCCCTTCTTCAATTTGACCCGGGACACATACACTTTATTACGTTGTAAGCGTAATTACGTTTCAAAACAAAGAAAAGCACCCCTTTTGCAAGGGGTGCTGGCGCTATATTATTGCAGAAATTGCTGAACCGCTTGGTTCACGAGTTTACCATCGGCGCGACCTTTGACCTTAGGCATCAGTGCGCTCATGACCTTACCCATTTCACTTTTCGAAGAAGCACCGGTTTCCTGGATGGTCTGCTGTACAATTGCTTTAATTTCTTCTTCGGAAAGTTGCTCGGGAAGATACTTAATAATAATCTCGATTTCTGCCTTCGTACTCGCGGCAAGCTCATCGCGACCCGCTGATTCAAATTCTTGGAGGGCATCTTTGCGCTGTTTGATTTCACGACTAAGGATATCAAGCACTTCGTTGTCGTCCAATGTTCTCTTCAAATCTATTTCAAGATACTTTATTGTAGAACGAACCATTCGAATCGTGGAGAGCGTGAACTTGTCCTTACTCTTCATCGCTTGCTTCATATCTTCGTTCAATCTCTCGCTAAGATTCATGCGTGGGTAATCCTCCTAAAACTTTCTCTTACGAGCAGCCTCAGACTTCAGCTTTTTCTTAACGCTTGGCTTTTCGTAATGTTTGCGTTTCTTCACCTCAGCCAAGACACCATCTTTTGCGATGGAACGTTTAAAGCGACGAAGTGCAGCATCAATTGTCTCGTTTTTGCGAACTTTCGTTTCAGACACAGTTTCCCCTCCCTCCGACCATACCGTCCAAGAGCATAACACGGTTTATCAAATTCCATTATAGGTCAAACGGAAATAGGGTGTCAACCTTCGTGTTATTCTTTTTTTCTGGCAAGTTCTTCAACATTTAATGATTGTACTATGCGTGAGAAGCTGAGTTTCCTGTGAGAGCTCCCAGCTTGGCCCCACCAAGCAAGTGATAATGAAGATGAGGCACAGCTTGTCCACTATCAGGACCACAATTATTGATCAAACGATAACCAGACTCGGCAATCCCAAGGTCGATAGCGATCTGTTGCGCTACACTGTGAATTTCCGCAATTAACGGAAGATCCTCAGGTGTGACATCATTCATGGAAGCAATGAACTTCTTTGGAATGATCAACACATGTACCGGTGCAGCCGGCTCGATGTCGTAGAATGCAAGAATACGTTCGTTCTCAAATACTTTTTTGGAAGGAATAGTACCCTCAATAATTTTGCTAAACACGGTCTCCATAGAGTGCTTGCCTCCTAAAAATTGGTGAAATTTCACTTCATCATAAGATAATCATACAGGATAATCACCAATTACGAAAGACGCTAGAAGATTCAACATCCGCACGCTAGAGCTGTATCTATTACAGAATGAAATCCATTAACCATTGAAGTGGAGCTATATATACACCCGTAGGGTTAAAAATGGCAAAAAAAAGAGAAACACCCTTCACAGCTTATAAAGCTGATTCGGCGGCGGACGTATGAAAAGGATTAAATTCCCGGTCATACGTCCGCCGAGGTGTTTCTAAAGTAATGTCGGCTTAGCTGTATTATAACAGTGCGTTGATGCTGTATCTGTGATATCGATCACACGGTTTAAAACACTTCACATTTTTTCCAAAAGGATACGAGATCCCCCTCCACCTTGTTCAGCAGGAACTACCACCAGCTTGCGTGGCAACCTTGCACGAAGCTCTGGAACATGGCTGATAATACCGACAGACAGCTGGTCATTATGCAACCTTTCAAGTGAAGTAATCACTGTATCCAGCAGCTCTGGGTCGAGAGTACCAAAGCCTTCATCCAGGAAGAAAAATTGCAACGGATATTGCCCACGCAGCTGGATCTGAGCTGAAAGAGCAAGTGCCAGCGAAAGGGATGTTAGGAAGGTCTCTCCACCAGACAGGGTGGAGACAGGTCTTCTCACCCCGCCGTTCCCGTCATCACGGATCACAAAGCCGCCACCCGAATCAACCTCCAATGCATAACGCTGCTTACTCAGGAATCGAAGCCGCTGAGAAGCGGACTGACACACCTGCATCAATTGTTCCTCAGCAATGTACTCAACAAAGGCGTTCCCGCGTAAGACCGTCTGTAGTTTGGAGAGTTGATCTTGCATAGAAGCGTGCTCAATCCGCTCTGCTTCAAGCTCCATCCAGCGGATATGCCGATGCCGCAGGTCCTCCAGATCACGCTCTGCACGTGCTCTTGCCTGAAGAGATATTTCATCCTCCGCCTTGCTTTCTCTTAAGGTCCTTTGACTTTCTTGCCATTCTTCTTCACTTAAGCTGGCCCCGTCAAGCTTCTCTTCAATGTTACGCAGTTGCAACGAGACCTCAGTTTCTTCGGCACGATGAGCACGTACGCGGGAAGATGCCATTTCCCGTTCTTCAGAAGTGAGCGCTGCTCCTTCAACCTCAGCGGCTGAACTAAACATTGAAGAAGCCAAGCTTTGTTCCCAATGACTGGAAGCTGCTACGTAATGTTCACGCGCAGATTCTGCAGCCTGGCGTGTAATTGCTGCTTCCTTAACCTCATGCTGAGCCTTCTCCGCCGCCGCGAGATGTAACTGCTTGCTTGTCTCCAGAGCAGTTAACAATTCCTGCAGACGTCCTTCACATTCCGCTAGAAGAGCAGCAGCAGCACGGCCATTCGTCCACTCCAGTAAACGCTGATCTTTTTCACGCTGCAATTCTTCCTTGCCTTCGATCTGTGTGATCGATTGAGCCAGCTCTTTATCCAGCCCCGTTAGGGTCTCTTGAAGGTTCTGCACTGAAGCACTTTTCTCCTCCAGAAACTTGACACTGATATCAAGACGAGATCTAATTTCTTCAGCTTGTGCATCCTTCGCTAACAGATCACGATAAGCTTGTTCCACTTCTCCAGGTGCCAGATCCGGGAACTGCTGTGTCCAGTTCTGCCGCATAGCCGTTAGCTGGGCGCTTAGTTCCTCAGCTTTGGCAGCGATTCCTTCTACCCAGCTCCGTTCACCTGTGACACCTGCCGCTTCTTTGAGGCACAACTGCTGGACCTCCTGCATCGATTGCTGCCACTGTACCGCAATTCGGCGTAGCTCGCCTGACTGTCCTTTTAATGCCAAAAGTGCAGCTTCAAGTTCTGCCAAGGCTTTTTCATCTGGAACGGACACATCGGTTGAGGAAACCTCAGTAATGCTGACTTCTGTACCAGCAGCTGCAGGGTGATTTGCCGCTTCGATGACTTCATTTCCAAATACCTGCTCCAGCCATATTTGATCCTGTTCACGAAGACCGCGGAACAAATGACGAGCTTCCAAAGCCCGTCTGGACAATGCGCGAACTTGCTGAAGCTTCATTTCCAGTTCCTGTTGCTCTAAGCTATCCTGCAATAATGCAGGTGCAGGATGATGCTCGCTGCCGCATACCGGGCAGGGATGTCCTTCTTCCAGCTCCTTAGCTAGCGCTAAAGACAGTCTGTGAAGCTCTTGATCCTTCATAGCTGCTTCCAAAGCACTGACATGTTGCTCCAGGTGCTCCGCTGCGGCACGCGCAGCTTCTTCTGTCGCCAGCAGCTTCTCTTGATGTACCGCCGCCTCGCGGATCAGTTGCCCGCGAGCAGCTTCCTGCAGTTCGCGACGGCCCTCGGCCTCCGCGAGTCGCGCCTGCGCAGCCGCGAGAGCAGCGGCACGCTCGCGGCGCTCCTTCTCCGCCTTATCCCACTGGGATTCGGCGGAGTGCAGCCCTTGCAGTCTCTGCATCGCTTCTTGCAGAGACTGCCGCTCCTGGGAGCGGACACCGAGCGGCTGCAAGCTCTGCTGCAGCTCTTGCTGGCGCTTTTGGCCCTTGGCCAAAAGCTCACGCTCCCGGGCCATGGCCTCCCGCAGCTCCGCTAGCTTGCGGGAGGCCTCTTCGCGGCGCTCGCGCAGAGCCGCGAGTTCGCGCCTTAGCGCGCTGAGCTCGGACTCGAGCTCCAGCGCGCGGCGGTAGGTGCCGGCCCCCTCCCGGAGGGCCGGCTCTTCCGCTGCAAGCGCGGCCTGCGCAGCAGCCCCGGCGGCAGCGGCATGCGCCGCCTCCTGCTCGGCGGCGGCGGCCAGCACCTCTTGGCCCTCCGCGCGGGCCAATCGGCTCTTAAAGGCTTCTTCCGCGCTTCGCCATGCTTTCAGCGCAGGAAGCCTAGCCTCGGCCTCGTCAGCTTGGCCGAGCTTCCGTTCAAGGAGGAGAATCTCCTCCTCCTTGGCGAGCAGTCCCTGCCGCTGTAGCTCGCGGCGGGTCCGTTCCTCTTGGAGCTCGCGTATACGCGCGAAACGCTCCGAGACCTGCAGCGCCGCCTCCAGCTTCTGGCGGCATTCCGCAGCATAAAGGGTGGCCTGCTCGAGGCGCTCCGCCGCTGCCTCTACATCCCCTTTGCCTGCGCTGCCAAGACCCTGCTGCTCAGCAATCAGCGCGCGGAGCGCAGCCTCATTCTCCTTCACCCGGCGGCTAAGCTTGATTGCCAGCTGATCGCCATACTGTTCCAGATGGAACAGGCGCTGCAGCATTTGCCGACGATCTACGCCACGAAGTGATAAGAATTCTGCAAATTTCCCCTGCGGCAATACAACCGCTCTCGTGAAGTCATCCATTTTTAGACCGATATGCTCCTCCACACAGCGCGTAACATCTGCGAGCTTATCCGCCATAACGTTATCTCCGTCAGCTGTAATTTCGATGAAACGGCTAATCGTGTTGCTGACGGTTTGCTCTCCCGTACGTTTGAATTTACGTTCAACCCGATAACGACGTGCCCCCGCGGAAGAAGTGAGCTCAAAGGTAAACGCTACGCTGAGTGAATCTTCAGAGTGGTTCATAATCCCCTGTGTTCCATTAACGGCACGTTCCACTTTCCCGTACATCGCCAAAGTAATAGCATCCAGCAAGCTAGACTTGCCGCTGCCCGTAGGTCCAAAAATCCCAAACAGACCCGTCTCACACAGACTTTCAAAATCTATTTCTTGCATTTCTCTATAACTCTGTAATCCTGCAACTTTTAATAGAATAGGTTTCACCTTAGTTCTCCTCTCCTTCCTCTGGCTGACGCCGTTCTTCTTCAGTTAGCTGTAAGAACAGCTCTATCAAGCTATCTTCCGGTTCCGCTCCACCTGTCTGACGCTGATAGAATTTACGGAATAATTCTTGCACCGGCATACGTGAACGGGAAGTCTGTTCAAGCTCCATCTCCATTTGCGGGTAAATGGGACGAATATGAATAATTCCCTCGCGCGACTTGCGCAGGCGCTGTATATCATTCATCGACATGGCTTCACTAAGCCGAATCTCCAAATCTATAAAAGCAGAAGCATCTCTGCCTTCATCCAGCCAGTTATATACCTCCTGCAATCCACCTGTGGAGCTCCATCTTACAAGCGGACGCCCACAGCGAAGGTAAATCTCTTCGAAGATTGGCTCACCGCCCGGCGCAACATCAATCAGCGTCACCGATTTGGCCTGTCCCGCTTCAGAAAAACTGTATGCCAACGGGGATCCACTGTAACGGATCATTCCTTCCCCTTTGACACGCTGAGCGCGATGAAGATGTCCTAGTGCAGTATATTGCGCTCCACAAGTCAAAGCAGAAGGATCAACGGTATACGCTCCTCCTACCTGAATCGGACGTTCCGAATCACTTTCCACACCACCAAGCACATAAATATGGCTCATCGCTAAATTTACGGTCTGCGGCGTAAATTCCCGTCCCAACAGCTGCATGAGCTTGCCTACCCGTGCGCTATAAGCCAGTCGAAGCTCCTCTTCTCCGCTATCTCCTGCAAGTAGTTCACCGAGACGCGCTTCGGAGGGATAAGGAAGAGCTGCGATTTTGGCGATCTCACCCGTTCGTGCAGCATGAACAGTCACTGGCTCTGAGGTAGGAAGCCCCACTAATGTAATCCCCTGCCTTAATACAAGCGGTGAAACTGAAGATACGCGCTCCGGTTGATCATGGTTTCCGGCGATCACAACAAAGGGCCTGCCCCCTGCAGTCAGCCTTGCGGCAGCCTCATAGAATAGTTGTTCTGAAGCCGCTGGTGGATTAACGGAATCGTACACATCTCCCGCCATCATTATCAAATCCACCTTATGAAAATCGGCGATTTCCACCAATTCATCTATGAACTGCTCCTGCTCCTTCTGCCGGCTTCTTCCTTCCAGCGTTCGGCCGAGGTGCCAATCTCCCGTATGCAATATCCGCATCTTCGTCCTCTTTCCCCGCTCCTATGCGGTAATGAATAGATTTATAATTTCACAGCATGTCCGCCGTCAAAAAAGTACAGCCAAATCTCGCTGATCGGTTCTCCCAAAATATCATGTAATGCCTTGCTGTATAACTCTAGCTGAAAACGATATTTTTCCTTAAGCGCTTCTAACCCACCCTGATGTTCTAAAACAGAGTCCGTCTTATAGTCTAACAGAATCATCCGGTCCTCTTCGCGGAACAGGCAGTCAATGACCCCTTGGATCAGCACTCCTTCACTAAAGCCTTCATTATTATTTCCATGGCTTAGCTCTGAGACGGCTTTATTCATATAATCGAGCCCTCCATAAGCCTCGCCTGCGGGAAGCATATAACTGAACGGCATTTCTCTAAGCTTCCAAGAAGAATCTATTAATCTACGACCCAGTTCATTCGTATAAAAAGTCTCTATCTGATCGGGGGCAACCGCCTCCACCTGCTCAGCAGTTAGAATAGCCAATCTCTGCAAACGGGCTAATGTTTCTTCCACAACTTTAGAATCAACAGAACCCTCCAGCGGAATATGCTGCATAACCGTATGGTAAGCTGTCCCGCGCTCCGCTGGGGTTAGACTGCGCTTTTCCATAAATTTCGGACGCCGCAAATGCAGACTGTCTGCTCCTGCCACATCTGTACGCTTATTGTTTTCGGTTGAGGTGACAGGATAACCACCTTCCTCTAAAAGATCATAAGAAGGCTGATCCTGCATCGACAACAAAGATTTTAACTCTGTAACAGAGGTTTTGGCAGGAATACCAGAGGCAGCCGCAAACGGATAAGGCCATTCTAGTCTTCTAGCAATTTCATCGCCATCCACAGATCCATAGACACTTACAGATTCACCTTTTTGCAGCGCCTTGAGTACAGATTGACGTTCTTCTGCTTTGTCCTCTGAGTTATCCGAAGGAAGGAACGCCCCGGAATTCAGTTCGGAAGCATGCTGCACACTGATGCTCCAGTTCGAGACGTCGCTGTGCAGCACTGTCGAGACGGTACCTTCAGAGCCGCCTAGCTTACGAAGAACAGCCGCCGCCGGATGCCGGATCAATGCCGGTCCAACCCAGTCCAGATAGCTGCGACCGCGGGCTAGTAAATGATCAGCAAGCAGTAGCTCATCCCGATTCTGTACACTGCTCCAGCCCGCAATTTTCCGTGGTAAATCTCTTACGGTACCGACTAGAATCATCTTATCTCTCGGACGAGTTAAAGCTACATATAATACCCGCATTTCCTCAGCCAATAATTCAAGTCGTGTACGACGATTAATAGCCAAATAAGGAAGCGTCGGGTAGCTGACCCGTGTTTCCCGCTCCACAAAACGTGGCCCGAAGCCAAGCTCTTTGTGCATCAGGAAAGGAGAATGCAAATCCTGTCGATTAAACTGCTTCGCCATACCCGCTATAAAAACAACAGGAAACTCTAAGCCTTTGGATTTATGGATGGTCATAATTCTGACCCCATTGCCCTCTTCGCCGCCACCACCAGCTACACCAAGATCTCCGCCATTCTCACGAAGCCGTGAAATGAACACCAGAAAACGGAACAACCCACGCGCCGCAGTATCATTCTCAAATTGAACAGCCCGATCATACAAAGCTTTAAGATTGTTCTGTCGCTGTGAGCCTCCAGGCAAGCCTCCAACCCATTCCAGATAGCCGCTCTCACCATAAATACGCCAAATCAGCTCACTGAGACTGCCTTGTCTAGCCGCATCTCTCCAGCTTTCAAGCCGTTCCAGAAAATTCTTAAGCTTATGCTTCAGCTTTAGGCTGATTTGCGGTAAAGCTCCACTTTCAGATTCCACCTCATTAATGATTTCATCATTATTATTATCTGAGGTGACTTTCTCTTCCGCTGCACTTGCTGTTTCTATCACATGAGCCGAGAAAAGATCGTATTCTTCCTCAGCTTCCTTTATATCTTGCAAGCTCGCTGCCACTTGTACAGCATGATAGAAAGAACCATGGCTGTACATCCGAACTGTAGCCAGTTCCTCTTCCGTTAAACCAACGACAGGAGAGCGGAGCACGCCGGCGAGTGGAATGTCCTGCTGAGGATTATCGACTACTTTTAAAAGTGAGAGTGCAATTTCTACTTCAGTGGCTTCAAAATATCCTTTATTCAAATCTCCGTAAGCAGGGATTCCCTCCATCCGAAGCTCCTCGATAATCAAAGGGGTCCATATTCTCGCCGAACGAAGCAAAATCACGATGTCCCCATAAATCACTGGGCGCATAATCTTAAGCCCTTTATCATAAATCAACAACGGCGATCCGCCGTTCAGGCCAGTCATCTGTAATATACGCCGGGCAATCGCCCTTGCTTCCAGCTGCGCGGTCTCACTCTCAATAGCTTCGCTTTCCTGAAGTGGCAGCTCACCGTCCTCAGAAGTCTCTTCTACTTTACCCGATGCCGCTCCGCGATCGATCAATAATAGCTCTGGTGCAAAAAAAGTATCTGGCCCCTTCTCTGCTGCACCCGGGAAATTCGCACCATACACAAGCTCAGCGCGTTCGTCATAATTAATCTCAGCCACCGTCTCATTCATAATCTGCCGAAAAATCATATTTACGGCATTTACAACCTCCATACGACTACGGAAATTACGGGCTAGATCGATAACCGAACCGCCGGAAGATTCATTAGACTTCTCAGATAACTCACTTAACTCGGATTCGCCTATTATATTACTGCCACCTCCGGCATTCTTAGAGCCAAAGCTACGGTATTTATCCAGGAACAGCCCCGGCTCTGCCAAACGGAACCGATAAATACTTTGCTTCATATCTCCGACCATAAATCGGTTACCAGGTGTTTCGCGGGAGATCAGCCGCACAATCTCTTCTTGTACACTATTCGTATCCTGATATTCATCTAGCAGAACCTCATCGAATTGGGCGCGGTACTCCATCGCTGCATCAGAAGGCAGGGAAAGGCCTGGTAGAGAATCAGGATGGCGCAAAATTTGCAGACAATAATGCTCCAAATCACTAAAGTCGACGAGACCCCGTCCTGCTTTTTCCATTCGATAACGTTCACCGAACGCTATCACCGTCTCCGCAAGCTCTGCCATAAGCGGAGCCGCCTCGTTCAGTTCTCTCAAAAAAACATCTGCTGGACGGCCAAACAGCGCCTTCTGAAGATCTAAAACACTCTTCTTCACACTATCGCGCAGTTCTTTAACCATTTCCTGCAGTCCAGGATCTGTCGAATCCTTCTTACAAGCTTTCAATTTTCCAAAGTATACTTCCATGAAAATATCATATAATTCTGCCCATGGCCGTTCATTCACAGCCTCCTGCAATGCACTTACCATCTCAAGGTCAGTCGTCAAATTCTCGGCATAAGGCGCCGGACCACCCGGCTGTAGCGCGATCTCCCTGCCTTGGATAAGCTGACTGGCTGCACCCGCAAGGGTCAGCTTCGCTTCTTCAAGAATACTTAGCACCCAAGGAGTTCGACCTAAGCTATCTGTGTCTGGTAATGAGAAATCAGCTGCGGTATCCCGAAGCCACTGCTCTGGCCAAGGATGGCTGCGGGCATAGTCATGCAGTCGCTGTATGAGCGCATGTACCGCATCATCGCTGCGTTCACCACTGAACCAGTCAGCAAGCTGAACAAATACGCTATCCGCGCCATCTTCACCTGCTTCACCGTATTTTTCCTCCAATAGCTCTTGAAGCAGCTCCTGCCGCATCATCTCTGCTTCATGTTCGTTCAGGATACGGAAGCCGGGGTCTATCGGAATGATCTGATAATAACGCCGGATCACTTCCAGACAGAAGGAGTGTAGTGTTGTAATCGAGGCTTTCCCGAGCAACGACAGCTGACGGCGTAAATGGTCATTCTCTCCATTCTCCTCAAGCTCCCGGTCTAGTGCTTCCCTAATCCGCTGGCGCATCTCGGCAGCAGCAGCTTTGGTAAACGTAGCTACCAGCAATCTATCTACGCTAAAGCCATTCTCTTCCTTGCTGATCTTGCGAATAATACGTTCTACAAGTACCGCTGTCTTACCGGAACCTGCCGCCGCAGCAACGAGGATATCATCACCGCTCTCAGCGATGGCGCGCCACTGGTCATCACTCCATATGCTCCCTTCCGGTTTCGCTTCTATTTCAGGCTTCATACTCACGGTGTAGTTCCTCCTTTGCGGGACAGCAGATCCCAGATAACGTCCTTCCCTGGCTTACTCAGATTATTGTAGCCATTGCCTTCCACGGCTTCATCGAACTGGCAGACGGGTCTAAAGGAACAGAATGTGCAGGCTGTCTCTTGCCCAATCCGGTATGGCTCAATCGCCACATCACCTTCCGTAATGCGTGTCCCGATATCTGAGATCGTTCCCCGAACGGATGATAATAAGTGCCCCCATTGCTCTGGTGTAGCTACAGAAGCACTACTATAAAAACTCCCATCAGCTTTTACTGCTACAGGCACGATAGAAGAATACCCTTTATCTAAAGTCGTATCCATCAGGGATACAACCTCGCGGTCTGCTGTAAGCAGTCCCTTCATCTTGAAGCGTTTCAGCAATTCTTGTTCTGCTTGTTCCTTGTTCATCCCGTTAGATGAGGTTAACAGTGGGTCATGTACATGGAAATACAGTGTCCCTGCTGGAAGCGCCGGTTGCCCGAGCCATTGCTCCGAATACGTTAGCAGTACATCCAGATAGGTCAGCATCTGTAGCGATAATCCATAGTACACCTCGTGCAGCTTGAGATCTTTTTGACTCGATTTATAATCAATGACTCGCAGAAGAATTCCATTCTCTCCACGGGCCATGTCTACACGGTCGATCCGTCCTACAACCTCCATCACACAGCCATTCGGCAGCGTAATTCTTAAAGGTGGCAACTCCTTATCCGGTCCAAAATCCAGCTCTAGCCCTACCGGCTCAAAGCTGCCTCGGCGGGCATGCTCGCCCAGAATTACAGAAGCACGTCCAACAATATTTTTTAGCTTGCGTGAGATGTATCCGTAACGTTTAGAGCTCATCAGAATTTCACCCTGCAGCATCGGTGATAAACGTTCTACAGTCTCACTTGCCTCACGCCTACATTCCTCTGGAGACAAGCTTCCCCAGCCGCGGCCCTCTTCTTTCAGTCTTACAGCCATGTCACTTAACGCAGCATGGAACAGTTGTCCAATATCAGGTGCTTGCAGCTTATATAGCTGGCGTTCCTTCAGTCTAAGTCCGTAAGATGCAAAATGGGAGAAGGAGCAAGCAACAAACTTCTCCATCCGGGACACACTGCCTCGCAGTGTCGATCCACCGTACAATCTAAGGCTTGTTCCACGCTTTAGCTTCGTTCCCACGTTACGATAGAACAAGGAACTGAGCAGACGTTTCAATTCGAGACTACGAATATCATCAGCAGCGAACCAGTTATACACATCCCACCATAATTCAGGTATCTCCGTCCCCTGGCGCCACTGGCGAAGCTGCATAATCAATGCACGAAGACTTTGTTCTGGATGACCAATGTAACCGAGGTGAATGGAATTTCTGACTTCTTCTGGTAGTCCTACTGGGGGAAGTGCTGCCAAGCTATGCTCTTGCACCCTTGGGAACATTCTATGCAAATGACGGATTACCTCAGAGGGAAGAAGCGCCTTGCCCTCATCATCAGCAGTGGCGTAGCTAATCCAGAGCTTTCGGCTTCCTGTCGTTAGCGCATTATAGATCAAAAACCGCTCGTCCAGCAGTTTACGAGAAGCACCAGGAGCAAGCTCCATACCGGCGTTCTCAAGCACGGAGCGTTCGCCTTCCGAGAGAATTCCATCTTCCTTAAACTGCGCAGGCACAACACCTTCATTAAATCCAAGCAAAAATGCGTATTTAACTCCCGTTGGTCGAGTCCGATCCATGTTACCAACCAGTACTTGATCGAGCGCGGGAGGAACAAGTCCCATCTTCAGCTCAGCAAGTCCTGTCTCTAGGACTCCGGTGAACACATCAAATTCAAGTCTCTCGTTGCCCATCATCTCGACGATCTGATCTAGCAGATCAAGCACTGCACCCCACAGCTGACTATGTTCTCTAGCCTTCTCGGGTTGCCCCTTCTCCATAGAACCGACACTAAGTTTCTCCAGCTTTCGAGCAACATCCGTTTCATCCAGCAGCTTGTACACTGCAGTACATAGTTCAAGGCCGCTTTTACTCTTCTGTATCCGTTTCTCAAAAGCAAATAGAGGACCCGTTATACTAGCACGGCATCGCTCCATTGTAGCAAGCAGTTCTTCATCCATCTGTCTGCCGCCTTCCAGCGACAAGCTAGGAATCCCTTTCCATGAACGGCCATCCGTCCAGCGATACCCTTGAATCCCACAAGCCAGCACATAATTTTCTAAGGCATCCATATCCTCACGCGTAATACTACCGTCCAGCGGTAGCAAAAGCTCCGTCTTTACACAGCGGAATACATCCTCAAAGCGCCAGCGTCGACGCACCACATCCAATGCGGAACGTACAAACTCTACCAATGGATGGTGCAGCTCATTTACCTTCTGGTCCAGAAAAAAAGGGACTCCGTAATCCTGGAACAACGGTTTAATCAGCTGCTCGTAATCTCCAATATTACGCATCAATACGGCCATATCACCATATTTTGCACCTTCATCTCGCGCCAGTCTAATCATTTCACGCAGTGCTCCCTCAACCTCTGCTCTGTGTGAAACTGCTGCGCCTATAGATATCGCTTCATTTGCCAGATCATCTGCACCCATCCAGACCTTTCGGCGGTCATATCCTCTTTCGAGATGAGCAAGAACAGGACTTTCTTCAAAACGCGGAAGAACCGCTGGCTCCAGCAGCTCGTCCCACACATCAATGCCCAGCTCTTCAGCTATTCCACGCAGTTTAATGTAAGTGACCGCAGTTGGGTGAAACAATTCAAGCTCATTTAATTGATCTCCATAGGGATACGAACGATCAAGAGTAAGGGACACGGTCAGCTTCGATGCTTGCTGCATTAATTCTCGAAGCACTACGAATTCCTGCGGGGTAAAGCCGTGGAACCCATCTACCCAAATCTGCGCCCCGCGAATGTAAGAGGAATCAGGAATATGCTCAGCTAGTTCCGCTAAACGATCCTCTTCATCGATATAGAGGCGTGACATCTCCTTCTCTAATTCACTGAATACCAGCTGTAAATCATCCAGCTTGCCTTCAAGAATTGGACTTCTTGCAATAGCGCCTCGCATTGCGGATAGCTGCTCCTCTAAATCAGAGGAAGCCAAACAGCAACGCTTCATCTCCGTATGCAGCTGATTGAGCCGTTCCACAAAACCCGGTCTGTCTGCAGAGGCACCGAACAACTTCAGTTCCTCTTTACGGCGACTGATGATTTTGTAAATCAACATCTTTTTACCTTCTTCACTGATCGGCAGACTAGCGCTACCTCCAGTTTCCTGTTTCACTCGATAGGCAAGCCGAGAAAAGCTCAGTGTCTGCGCCCGAATGCTTCCCTTCACATTCCCTACGGTCAGAAGCCCCCGTTCTGCTCCAAAGGAGCCTTGTTCCGGTACAAGAATAATGATTGGCGCACCAAGAGGCTCCTTCTCTAATGAAGAAGAAATAGACTCCCATATTTTTGTTGTCTTGCCACTACCAGAGCGGCCTAGTAAAAAGGCTACCGACATAAATGATAGACTCCTTCCGTAGCGTAGAAAATGTATATGAAACAAGGTGAAATACTCACCGTTTGATAATGTTCAAATGAAAAAGCTCAGTCGTTCCTCGTCCCCTCAGTATAGCATAACTGCACAAATCAGAACATGCGTTTGCTAGTATTTTCTAATGATTTACAATCATAATCTTGTAAATCCCGAATTCAGCTCTTTTGAGAACATAGCAAAAAACCCGTAAAAAGAGGCCTCGATCGAAGACTCCTTTTACGGATTAAAATCCATTACTTATATAAACAGCCAGCTTATTTCTTACTCCGCACTTCAAAAATCGCAAACTTCAGATAGTGTCCTTCGTTAACACCTAGAATCTGCGGATGGTCTTTACCTGCGGCACGCCATTCCACAAGTCTCAATACTTTACCTGCATCTTTAGCTGCGTCGGCAATCGTCTCAAGGAATAGATCCGGCTGCATGTGGTAAGAACAACTTGCAGTAACCAAATATCCGCCTTCGTTCACCAGTTTCATGCCGTGTAGATTGATGTCCTTGTAACCACGGCAAGCGCCTGCTACTGCACTTTTAGTTTTCGCAAACGCTGGAGGGTCTAGGATAACTACATCCCAAGTTCTACCTCCACCTGCTGTCATAGGCTTGGAGGTGTCCGTTTTGGCGGCTTTGCCTCCGGATTTAGCATTTGTAGTCGTTACTGTTGATTCCGTTCCGCTGGCAACCGTCGCCCGCTCCGAACGTTCCTCCAGCCCCTTGACCTGATTGCGAAGGTAGGCAAAAGCATCGTCCACTACAAATTCCACTCGATCAGTAAAGCCATTTAGCTCCACATTAACCTTAGCACTCTCTATAGCATGAGCGGAAACGTCAAGGCAGGTTACTTTTTTCGCGCCATACTTGCAAGCATGCAGAGTGAAGCTGCCTGTATGCGAAAAGCACTCCAGCACTGTAGCACCATCCCAATAAGGGAAGGTTACGTGTTTACCACTCTTATTTACCGGCAAAGCTTGTAACGAGCCATCTTCTGCTTCTATTTCTTGCAGTGTAATTCCGCTTCGTCCACCCCAGCCTTTCATGAGAGGCGCAATGGATGCTCTATTCTCACGCTGATCAAAGAAATAACCGGTCTTCTGGCCCTCTTCGATATCTACTACCAGCTTCAGATCATTTTCACTTACAGTAACATGTCTTGGGCATTCCCCGTACAGCACACCTGTAGTCTGCTCCAGCCCTTCCAGTTCACGTACACTAACATCACTGCGTTCATAAATACCACGCGGTGCCATAACCTGTACAAGTGCTTCAACAATCTCTGTACGACACTTGTCCATTCCGAGTGTAAGTAGCTGCACAACCAGAATATCGCCGAACCGATCCACAATCAGACCTGGCAAAAAGTCCGCTTCACCATAAACCAAACGATAAGCATCCGCCCCAGGCAGGAAACGTTCTCTATGTTGCAGACAATTCGTAAACCGTTCTGCGAAAAAGGCGGTGTCCATGATAGCCAAAGGTCCCTGCGATACAATTCTTACCCGAATCTGCGACGCTGGATTGTAATATCCTACCGCCAGAAAACGGCCTTGATGATTAAGAACATCAACTAATCCCCCTGCTTCCGGGTTTCCTTCTACTGATGCAACTTCACCTGCATAGACCCATGGATGGCCCTGTTCCAATCTTTTTTTGCGATTGCGTTCTAATCTAACCGATGCCAATGACTTCAACTCCCTGTTTTTCTAAAAATGATTTTATACATGTCCTACTCGTTACTTTCATATATTGGTGTACAACCCTCGTTCAAAGGAGTATGCCCTATGTTCCGTGATCTGCTTTTTCCTATTATATATGGTTTGGTTATCTTTCTGGCTGGCATGAAGCTAATGGAGACAGCATTGTCCAAGCTTGCAGGCCCTCTGTTAACAACAAGTCTGAATAAGGCAACCTCTACACCTATCAAAGGCTTGATCGCAAGCAGTGTACTGTCAGCCCTGCTTCAGAGCAGCACGGCTGTAACTGTACTAACGATCGGCATGGTAAATGCCGGTCTGCTCACCTATGCTCGTACGCTTGGCATTATCTTAGGTAGCAACATCGGCACCACTTTGACCACCGAACTCATCGGACTTCAGATCAATACTATGGCTACACCATTGCTGGCTGCCTCGCTGAGTTTGTGGGCAGCAGCTGTTATAGCAGGCGAGTTACCTCATACGTCACGGGCAGCAGCACTGTGCCTGAAAATATCAGAGCCGCTGCAATTCATCAGCCTGGCTATATCAGGATTCGCCTTAGTCTTATGGGGAATCGCAGTTATGCAGTCCATCGGCGGGACACTTCAGGAGAGCGGCCTATTCCTTTGGTTCTTGGATCATGCGGCCACAAGTGCCTTGTGGGGAATCGCCGCTGGTGCCTGCTTAACAGCCCTGCTACATAGCAGCGCTGCGGTCATTGCCATGGCTATGAGCATTGCTGCGTCGGGTGCCATGCCCACAGAGCTTGGCATAGCCATCGTGCTCGGCGCCAACGTCGGCACCTGCCTCACGGCAGTCATCGCTTCCATCGGCGGCTCGTCTTCTGGCGTCTTCGTCGCATGGTCGCATGTTGCACTCAATGTTGGCGGTGCACTATTGTTCCTGCCACTTCTCGGACCCCTGCAAGCAACCGCTGCTTGGATCGGCGGAGGCCCCTCTTCACAGATCGCCCATGCCCAGACTATTTTTAATATAATCTGCTCGATAATCGCACTGCCATTATGTTACCTGCCTGTATGGTCAAGACTGGAGAAACGTCTTCTATCGTAACGAGTTACTGTAACGCCTGAACCCAAACTTTCCACAACTGTACTATTATACTTCAATCGAAAATATTATAAAACCGCGATCCATCATAAAAAGTGATTATCGTCGTAGTGATTGCAATCAGAGCGAATAAGATCAAAGCAATATAATCATTTCTTGAGAAAGGACGACTGCTGTACCAAGTCCGTTTATTCTGTGTTCCAAAGCCACGTAATTCCATAGCCGTACTAATATTTTCAATGCGTTCAATGCTGGTCAGAATCAAAGGCATAAGAATTGAAATAATATTTTTAAGCCGTTTAGGCAGCTTTTCTTTTCGAGAGATGTCTATTCCCCGTGCCTGAGCGGAGAACGAAATATTCTCATAATCTCTTTGGATATCCGGAATGTACCGCAGCGCAAGCGATACAGAATATGCAATTTTATAATTCACACCAATCCGGTTTAAAGACGCTGCGAATTCACTAGGATTTGTCGTTAGAAGGAACAACAGTGCCATGGGAATGACCACTGCATACTTAAGGGCAATATTTAATTGATAGAATAGCTGCTCATATGTTACGGTATACCGACCTACAAGATGAACAATATCATGCCGTGAACCGTATACCTTTACACCTTCCAATGGAGAAAAAATAAAGATAGCTATATGATTAAGCACAAAGAAGAGTAATATAAAATATAGGACGAAGGCATAATCCTGAAACTGAACTTTAGAGACTCTAAAGGCGATCAAACTAAAGAGCAGCATCACTATTAGACATCTTGTATCGTATGTAATCATGCCTGTCAACGACCACACTATAAATAAAATCAGCTTAGTGGCGCCTGTAAGACGGTGAACAGGTGAATCCTGCTTCGTAAAAGTTAACATTGTGGCCTTCATCCGCCCCGGCTCCTCCTGTCGTATGCAATAAATCTTCTTACAAACTCTTCTGGCTGATCCAATTGGACCTTCATAGCCAATGTAAATAGTGAGGTCTCTTTCAAATTAGCATTCCTCACTACTTCTAAATTGGTTAGCACTCGTTCAGGACTATCATCAGCAAGCTTAACACCATCAGACAACACTACAGCTCTATCGGCATACTCCAGCATAAGATGCATATCATGCGTAATCATAATGACCGTCATTCCCTGTTCACGAAGCGTCAAAAGAAATTCCATCATTTCGTTATAGTGCCTATAATCCTGTGCTGCAGTCGGCTCATCTAATATGATCACTTCCGGCTCCAGGATCATAATAGAAGCAATAGTCACACGTTTCTTCTGACCGTAGCTGAGCGCAGAGATGGGCCAGCTACGAAAAGCGTATAGACCGCATATTTTTAAAACATGATGCACTCGCTCACGAATAAGCTCCTCAGACACCCCTCGTAATTTAAGGCCTAGCGCAACCTCATCATATAAAAGCGTCTTAGAAATCATATGATTAGGATTCTGCATCACGAAACCGATCCGCTCTGCCCGCTCCTTAATCGTATCCTTGGCAATATCCCTTCCGTTCATCAATATCGAACCGGAAGTGGGCTTATAAAAGCCACAGATAAGCTTAGATACCGTGGATTTCCCAGCCCCATTTCTCCCAGCTATACAGACCATTTCTCCTTTATGAATAAGAAGGTTAAGTTTATGAAGTACTGGTCTGCTCTTCTCATAACCGAATGAAACATCACGTAGCTCAAGGATAGGTAGACTCTCACGTTTATCCTGCTGCGAATTATTGTTATCATACCAGTACTCAAGCTTGCTGGAGCAAGAGTCCAGCTGAATTTCATCTATATGCTGCGGATTCATATCTGATGCAATCGTACATCCTGCATACTTTAAAGCCGTTAAATAGAGAGGTTCCCGAATGCCTGCTTCTGAAAGTAAGCCCGTGCTTAATAGCTCAGCGGCTGGCATATCCGCCGCAAGGCGTCCGTCATGGATCACAATAATGCGGTCCACCGCACGGTGAAGTACTTCCTCGAGCCTGTGCTCGATAATAATAACCGTTTTACCGGTCTCTTTTTGCACTCGGTCAATAAGCTCAATTGCTTTTGTGCCGGTATATGGATCTAAGTTTGCCAAAGGCTCATCAAACAACAGGATGTCCACATCACCAACTAGAACGCCAGCTAAGGTCGTTTTTTGCTTCTGACCACCTGACAATTCCTGAGGTGACGCTCCTAAATATTCGTGGATATCCACGGCTGTTGCTGCAGCCACTACCTTTTCTATCATTTCGGCCTGTTGGACCGCGTGATTCTCCAGACTGAAGGCGATATCCTCTCCAACCGTTAATCCAACAAATTGTCCATCCGGGTCTTGCAGTACAGTCCCTACCTGATCCGACAATGCTGCAATACTAAGTTCTTTCTGCTCCAGACCCATAATTCGCAATGATCCAGACATTTCACCTTTATAAGCAAAAGGGATGAGTCCGTTTATACAATGAGCCAGTGTACTTTTCCCAGAACCAGAGGGTCCCACAATAAGTACCTTCTCCCCTTCGGCAATCGTTAAGTTAATATCTGTGAGTGTAGGCTCCTGCTGTGCTCGATATTGAAAACTAAAATCCTTAAATTCAATCACTGCTTTTTTCATCCTTGACCTTCCTCTTAGCTTCGTTTGAAGAATTTCACTTTCATTATATGTTTTACAGCCATAAAAAAGCCGGTGATCTCCACCGGCTTTTGGTTTGGATTATATGCTACTCAGGCTTCTCTGGTCAAGCTGCCTTGCTTCGTTCTTGTCTTTGCATATGCTATTGCCAGTAGAGAACCAATCACTGCCACAGTGACTATATTGGATGCTCCGGCGATAAGTCCTTGTGTGAATACTTTATTCGCCGGTTCCGCATAGATTAGAATATCCAGTACAGGTGCTACTAAGAACCAGGCGATTGCGTTAGCGACAATCTGGGCCAGATTAAAACGAATCAGTTCCTTTCGTCCGAACTCCCCATCATGAATCCCAATTCTAGCCACAAGCAGCCCAACAACGAGCCCAACAATTCCAGAAGCGATCACCCAACTGAACCAAGGGGAACCATAAAAAATCGCATCCTTCAGTGTATGTCCGATCAGGCCAATGAGTAATCCGGCAAACGGACCGTATAATAGTGCAAACAATGCCAGTAAAGCGTATGTAGTCTCAATGTTAGTGTTTGGAATTCCGGATGGAATCGAACCGAACCTGCCCAAAATAACGAATAAAGCAGAACCGATACCAATCGCAACAATCGTCTTAATCGATAACACCTTTTGTTTTGCCATATTTTCATCTCCCCCAACGCTTCTTTTTATTTTATTTAATTATACATCGGAATAGTCGGAATTAATATAGATTAAAATAAAAAAATCTGCAAAGCAACATTAATGTTGGCTTTGCAGACCCAGACCACTTATAGAGTTATTATATGATTTACTTCATCTATTTCACAGTAACGGTAACCGTCACTGTCTTGGTACCAATCTTTCCTTTAATGGATGCCGTTCCTTTGCTCACAGCTACAATCTGACCGCTAGCAGATACTCTAGCTACAGAAGGCTTAGAGCTAGTCCACGCCGCACTTCCAGTAACAATAGCGGTCTTCCCCGTATCATACTGCGCAATCACAACTGCATTCTGAACAGCTCCCGGAGCCATCTTCAGTCTAGTCTCGTTGACAGTCAACTTCATTAGCTTAGGAACTACATTAATTTTGACACTAGCAGCGAGCCCTTGGTAAGAACCTGATAACGTCGCAGTTCCTTCTGTTATGGCTTTAACAGATGTACTTTTAACCGTGGCAACAGCTTCATTCGAGGACTCCCAATTCATGCTGCTGGAGATATTCCCCGTCTTACCATTAGAGTAGTAAGCCGTTACCTTTATGGATTTAGAACCTTTAATATTCAATTCAATCGCATTCGGTTCTACAACAATTTTAGTAACTTTTTGTTCAATAGTAACCGGGATACTAATAGTCTTATTAGCGTAGGTTCCCTTTAAAGTGGCAGAACCCTTCACCAGTCCTTTGATTACCTTGCCTGAAGAGGTTGTCTTGATAATTGCATTCGTACCGGTAATCTCCCACTCCATAGTACCTGTAGCATCGAGTTCATTCCCATTTTCCATCACAGCTTTGACTTCAGGAACAGCCTTCTCTTCACCAGTAACAATCACAACGTTTTCCTCTGGTCCGAGCAAAATATGAACCTTATCTTTAACTGTAACACTCACTACAACACTTTTTTCCCGGATAGCCGCTTTGGAGGAGGTAGGATTCTCTGATTTTATTTTGCCGACAATATTAACAGTACCAGCCTTTTCAGCAACGAGCTTGCCATCTTTGATGGTGGCAATATCATCATTGGCAGAAGTCCACTCAATTTCTTGACTGAGATCCAGCTTCGTGCCGTCTAGCTTAGTTCCGTTTACCTTTGGCAAACTTACGGAATCCTCTGTGTACATGTCCAGTTCCGTTTTATCAGCTTCCAACTCTGTAATCGTAGGATATACCGTCAACTTAAAGCTTTTACTAATCCCTCTGTATTCTGCTTTAATAACCGATGTTCCCACTGCTTTTGCGGTGATCGCTGCAGCATCAGTACCCGCAGTAACCGTCGCCGCGAGTTGGTTGTCCGAACTCCATACTGCACTACTGGATACATTCGGAGTGGAATTCGCAGCATCTCGAACTTCTGCTTTAACATTCAAGCTCTCACCCATAAACAAGAATTGATCGCCTGATGGAGTAAGCAATAACGCCTCGTAAGGAGCACGTACATATACATCCACAGTTTGTGTAATCCCCAGATAAGTTACTGTAATTACAGCTTTTCCTGCGGACAGTACTTTGATTTCTCCCTTGTCTACAGTAGCGACACTTGTATTAGAAGAAGACCATTCCGCTTTCTCTGAAATATCATTTGGGGTCGTCTTTGTAGTCTCTTTGGTAAACGCAGTTACTTTCACCGGATTATCACCAACGAGCATTTCAATTTCCTTAATTACGATGCCCTTATCATTTTTAAGCTCAATTTCAGAATAAGGCAATTTCACTACCGCTTTAAAGGTTGCTGTTAAGTCCTTATATTTGGCAGTAATGGTTGAAGTACCTTCACCCGCTAGTGTGATCTTACCTTCTGCAATCGTCAATACGCTTGTATTGGAGCTGCTCCAAGTGGTATCAGCCGTTACATCCTTGGCAGAAGTCGCTGTTTCGCCACCAATCGCATTGGCTTTGACCAACAGTTTATCCTCTTCGTCACCCAATTTATAGTTCCCTTCTGAGCTATATTCGAGCTTCAATTCTTTGATCGGATGTGATACCTCTACTTCTATAGTAGCGAGTGCATGATTATAAGTAGCTGTAATAATAGCCTTTCCGCTATCTATCGGAGTCAATAAGCCATTTACTACTTTTACAGCGTTAGTGTTAGAAGAATTCCATACCACTGCACCCGTCACATCTCTTTTGGAGGAGGACCCTTCTACATTCGCATATATCTTCAGTTGCTTTGGCGTTTGTCCAACCGTAAGCTGCAGTTTGGCTGAGCTTTCAAACTCAATCGAGTTGATATCGCCGGCAGCTGCAAAGACACTTACCGGAAAAACCGCAGTAGCTAACAATATCATGATGAGGAGCATTTTCGTCATTTTCCTGTACACAGTCATTTGTTCTCTCCCTTAGGTTATAATGTCGTTTGGTGGTTTATCCCCACACTCTTTTACTTATATCGACAATTGTACACCAAGTGTTTACCCTATAACTCCATAAAGCCAAATTCAGGACTTTCAGACTAGATAATCAGGTGTAGGGTTGATCAATATATTAGGAAGTAATATGCTAGCTACTACATTCTTTTTTTGAACCAAGGGGGCTACGATGAGTATAGAGAACTTTCAACTAGAGACAATCCCTACTCCAAAAGAGGAAGATAGCTTCCTTAAAGGGGTAAAAGATTGCATTCCCACACTACTCGGTTATTTGAGCATTGGACTTGCAGCAGGTGTTGTTCAAAAGACCGCCGGGCTGAGCATTGCTGAGATTGCCTTGATAAGTCTGATGCTTTATGCCGGTTCAGCACAGTTTATAGCTGCTGGAATGATAGCTGTAAGCAGCTCGTCTGTTGCTATTATCGTTACGATATTTATCGTGAATCTTCGTCACATTTTGCTTAGTGCAGCTCTTTCACCTTATTTCCGGCATCTTACCCCACTGAGAAACATGCTGGTTGGAACCCTGCTGACAGATGAGACCTTTGGAGTTGCTATTAATCAAACAGTAAATAAGCAACAAATCAGTGAAAAATGGATGCATGGCCTTAATCTCACTGCCTATTTAAATTGGTTTATTGCGAATATAGCAGGAGCTTTTTTGGCACAGTGGATTTCTGATCCAGATCAATTCGGTCTACAGTTTGCTTTACCTGCCATGTTCATTGGCATCCTTGTTATTTCCATGATTGATCGTAATAAAATAAAACTTGATTTAGTTGTCGCAATCCTAGCAGTAATCATCGCTGTAGCTAGCTCCTTCGTATTCTCCAGTAGTGTAGGTGTCATTATTGCAACGGTCATTGCGTCAACAGTAGGGATGGTGCTTGAAAAATGGAAGTGAGATGGGATGTATTTTTGATTATTCTAGGGGCGGCTTTGGTAACCTTCATTCCAAGGGTAGTTCCATTAATGATTCTAAGCCGATTCGAATTGCCTGAATGGGGAATGCGCTGGTTAAATTATGTTCCTATCTCTGTTATGGCGGCACTAATAGGTCAGGAGATCCTCTTAAATGATGGAAAATTCTCACCTATAGCTAATAACGTTGAGCTTTTTGCGGCAATCCCTACTTTTTGGATCGCTATAAAGACCCGGAGTTTGCTAGGAACTGTGCTGGCGGGGATTGTTTCGATTATGATCCTGCGGATGTTTTTTTGATCTACTCCATACCCAGCAACAAAAACACAGAGCAGCCATTCTCCACTAACGGAAATTGGCTGCTCTGTTGTCTACTTACTTCTGTCTATTACTTAAAGGACAGCCTGCTTAAGACCGCTCTGACTAACCCCGACCAATTCGCCTCGGCATTCGTTCACACCAGCTTCAGTGATCTTCACCTCACAAAGTTCTCCTTGAAGTGAATCCACTCCATCAAAGAAGACCTGCAAATAGTTGTCACTGAATCCATGCTGGATATTACGGCCCGGAGCTCCTTTAGCGGATCTTTCCGGAATCACACTAAGCGTCTGTCCTACAAACTTACGGGCATATGCTAATTGCATTTCTTCGGATAGATCAATCAGCTCCTGTACACGTACATTTTTGATCTCTTCATCAATCTGATTGTCCATCCGCGCTGCAGGAGTACCTGTCCGCTTGGAATACGGGAATACATGCATCTCCGAGTAATTTACAGCCTTCATGAAATCGTATCCGGCACGGAACATCTCATCGGTCTCACCCGGGAATCCAACGATAACGTCAGTGGTAATCCCGACATCTGGCATCGCCTGGCGGATCAATTGCATTTTGGTGTAATACTCTTCTGTCGTATATTTACGGCGCATCGCTTTCAGCACATCATTATGACCGGCTTGTAACGGAATATGCAGATGACGGCACATTTTGGAGGAGCGGTTCAGCACCTCAAGCAGCTTCTCATCAATCTGACTAGCTTCAATAGAACTGATACGCACCCGTTCCAGACCATCTACCTTATCTAGATCCCACAGTAAATCGGAAAGTCGGTAATTATCAAGATCATCACCGTAACCTCCGGTATGAATACCCGTTAGCACAAACTCCTTATACCCTGCTTCTACCAATTGATGCGCTTGAGCTACGATGCTTTTTGGATCACGGCTGCGAGAAAGTCCACGCGACCATGGAATGATGCAGAAGGTGCAGAAGTTGTTACAACCATCCTGAATCTTCATAAAGGCACGCGTCCGATCCGCAAAGCCTGGCACATCCATCTCTTCGAACTCACGTGTCTTCATAATATTACGCACAGCATTGACCGGCTGACGTGAGGCTTCAATATTCTTCACATGTGTCATGATCTGATCGCGGTCCTGGTTACCGATGACAAGGTCAACTCCAGGAATATCTAGAATCTCCCCAGGAGAGGTTTGTGCGTAACAGCCTGTTACGGCTACGATGGCCTCTGGATTACGGCGCACGGCACGGCGGATCATTTGCCGGCTTTTTTTGTCACCTGTGTTAGTTACCGTACAAGTATTAATCAGATATACATCGGCGGGACCCTCGAAATCAACCTGCTCGTAACCTTCATTTTTAAATAGCTGCCAAATGGCTTCGGTATCATAGAAATTCACTTTACAACCTAAAGTATAAAACGCTACGGATGGCATCTCTTAAGCTCCTCCCATTTCTCCAGATTCATATAATATACAAGCAGCGGCAACCATGCCCGCTGTCTCACAGCGCAGAATTCGCCGTCCCAGTCCTACGGATACTGCCCCGGCTTCTTCTGCCTTGAGGCATTCCTCCGGAGTAAAACCTCCTTCAGGACCAACCACAACCATAACTTTCCCGCCAGATTGCGGTGAAAGCGATGCTAACCATGGAGCAACGCTGCTTCGAAGCTGCAAGCCTTCCTCTTTTTCATAACAGAAATAAACAGCATCATATTCACTAAAAGTCTGTAAAAGCTGCTTCCAGGACAAAGGTGATCCTACAGACGGAACGATGTTCCGATGAGCCTGTTCGGCAGCTTCCTTACAAATTTTACGCCAGCGATCCAGTCGTTTGCTTTCTTTACGCTCGTCGTATTGCACTATTGTGCGTTCTGACAGAAAAGGAACAAAGCCTACAGCACCAATCTCTGTACACTTCTGAATGACAGTTTCCATCTTATCGGCTTTAGGCAAGCTCTGTGCGACTGTAATTTTAATTCGAGGTTCATGCGTCATCTCCAGGGACTCCAGAATGTTCACAGTGACTTCCCCAATTTCAATCTGCGCAATCTCTACTAATGCCTCACGCGAAACACCATCGCTAACAATAAGCTTGTCCCCTGCCTTACCACGCATCACTTTAGCGATATGACGGGCGTCTTCCCCATCAATTCTCACGGTATCCGCACCAAACTGCTCCGGTGTAACGAAATATCGCTGCATCTCATCATCATCCTGTTCATAAATTCAGTAACAAGTATAAACGCCTTCGGCGTCCCTATAAGGACTGTAAGCGTTTAAACGAGAAATATAAGTCATAATGTATAGTGTGAATCTTATACTTTCTTATATTTGAAGAAACGGCTTAGTCGCCCTTATAAGGACGTCACCCGTTTCTTCAAGAAATATAAGGTTCGGTCAAGCGAAAATTAATGATCAAATTTTGATCAAATTACATAATACAATGTTTGACAAAGGTTGAACAGACTTCATTCCTTGCCTTAGCTGCCAAAAATTCTTAGAGACAGCTGTACAAATGTTCTCGACATTTCACTAGCCCAGCCTGCAAGCGGATCAATTGTAAACGTCCGTAGCCCAGGAATAAACAGAATTAATAAAAAGAGGAATACAGCCCATTGTTCAAATTGCTGTAATTTGCCGCGGATCGAACGTGGGGCAATATCTTCCACAATCCGATAGCCATCCAGTGGCGGCAGCGGAATAAGATTGAACAGAAACAGAAAGAAGTTCCATTGAATGAAGGTACCAAAGAATAAGTATACAGCCTCGAGCATGCGATCATTCGAGATATTATCCAGAACTCCAGTTGCCGCAAGTGCACCGTATATTATAGCACCAATAATTCCTAAGAGCAGGTTACTGATTGGTCCCGCAGCCGACACGATGACTCCCATGAGACGAGGACGACTAAAGTTATCGCGGTTTACCGGAACCGGACGCGCCCAACCGAAGCCAGCAACTAGCAGCAGCAAAATACCAAAGAAATCGAAATGAACAGCAGGGTTAAGCGTCATGCGGCCAAGTAATCTTGCTGTTGGGTCCCCGAACTTATTCGCGAAATAAGCATGACTGAATTCATGTACTGTAAAAGCAATTAAAATTGTAATGAGCAGGAAAGGAAGCTGATCTAAATCTACTCGAATTATACTTTGCAATATATCCATTTTTACCTCTTTCCGGCTGTAAATGCCACCCAATCTTCTTCACGGGATATTTCAATAATCTCAAAGCCAGACGCTTTCAGCGCGTTCGCCACAAGTCCTTCTTTATCTTTATATATACCTGAGGTAATGTAGAGGCCTCCAGGCTGAAGCGCGCGGTATACATCATCCGTAAACAATACGATGATTTCCGCCAAAATATTCGCAACTACAATTTGTACAGGTAATGTCACGCCAAGGCTGCCTTCTTGCTCTTGCTTAGCAGGAACGGCTCCTTCTAGTGAGTGACCAGGTCTAGCGGATGGCCACATCTCTCCAGCCGCTGTATCAGCTACACCTTCCCCGCCCAGCAGCGACAGAAGATCGCTCTCTTTTACCGTTATGGACGATTCAAGCTTGTTAAGGGCTACATTCTCCCGTGCACTTTCCACAGCCACCGGATCTAAATCTAAGGCCAATACAGATTTTGCACCTAGCAGCATCGCACCTACAGCCAGAATTCCTGAACCTGTACCGACATCGATAACTTCTTCACCGCCGCTAATATTCTTTTCAAGTGCACGGAGGCACAGAGCTGTTGTAGGGTGAGTCCCAGTACCAAATGCCATGCCAGGGTCGATCTCAATGATGGCTTCATCCGGACTCTCAGGCGTATATTCCTCCCAGGTTGGTTTAATGGTGAGACGCTCCGATACCCGCAGCGGTTTGAAATATTGCTTCCAAGCATGCGCCCATTCGTCTTCATCCACAGTCTTCCAAGAAATCAACGCTTTGCCTGGATCAATCCCGTACTCATGTAATTCGGCTACCCGTGGAGTCAATTCTTCTATAACAGCATCCATATCTGTGGAATCGGCATAATAACCCTTTATGACCGCTTCCCCTTCTGGAATATCATTCAAAGGTTGGTCGTACAATTCACCGTAACGTGTATCCCGTTCTTTATTCAGTGTGCCGGATTCCTCGATAGAAACTCCACCTGCACCAGCTTCATATAAAAAATTTGAAATCATTTCCTGTGCTTCTTCTGTTGTATGTATCGTCACTTCATGCCATAACATCTTTATGTAATCCTCCTAAAAGTTTTGTGAGCATTTGCTTCATTGATTTACTTCGTGCAAAACTGACTTCGAAAGCATAGGCTTAGTTTTGTGAGCATTTGCTTCATTGATTTACTTCGTGCAAAACTGACTTCGAAAGCATTCGCTTCATAGTATAACATTTCTTCTTGGTGTAACGCCAAACTACAGCTCAACGATCTGCGATGTCCTCTTTACACCTACAAAAGCAGTTGAGCGAATGATCATCCACCATCCCCGATGCCTGCATAAAAGCATAGCATATTGTAGTACCCACAAACTTCATGCCTTTCTTCTTTAACACCTTACTCATCTCATCAGACCGAGACGTCGAAGCAGGTACATCTGCACGAGTCTTCCAATGATTAATAGTTGGCATACCTCCGACAAAGCTCCAGAGATAATCCGCAAAGCTTCCATTTTCCTCGCAAATTTGCAAGTATACACCCGCATTACGAATGATAGAATCAATTTTCAATCGATTTCTAATAATCCCGGGGTCACTCATTAGCTCAGCAATTTTTGCCTCATCGTAATGGACAATCTTTTCCGGATCAAATCCGTCAAAAACCTCTCTGAAACGCGCTCGTTTTTTTAATACCGTGTACCAGCTTAGCCCTGCTTGCATCCCTTCCAGCATAAGTAATTCAAACAGCTTGCGGTCATCGTACAGAGGTTTGCCCCACTCCTCATCATGATAGGCGATATATAGAGGATCATCATTGACCCAAGCACAGCGAGTGACTTCCATCCTGTTTCTCTCCTTTAATTATGCTTATGCATAGCTGAACCTTTACATCATCTATTCACTGTAAACGAAAAAAAGGGAAGAACACAAGGTTCATCCCTAAAAAAGTTACTATTTTCTATAAGCTTACGTATTGCCAACCTCTTAAGGCTGGATCTGCACTCTCGTCTCTTTTTCCGGATCATCAGTGGTGTAGTAGAAGTTATAAATAGAAGCTTCTGTACCTTTAAAATCCTTATAAACATCAATCGCCTTGTTGTTTCCATCGCCAGTGAAATTAACGGTCACGGGCTTACCTAGAATACGTTCTTTCCCCAGTCCGATATGGGTCTGATTAATACCACCAAAGCGAGTATCATCACTTCCAGTTTCTACATAAAGATCGGCTCCCTGCATATAATACGTCCACTTCACAGGGTATCCGCCAAGTTGCTGGATAATTGTCTGTTTCTTTTGAGAGATGTTTGTTAAAAGAAGTGGTATTTTATCATCATTATTTTTGGTAATTTTATAGCTGCCATGCTGGGTCACCTTATATTTAGCAACAAAGGTAATCGGCGTCTCTTTCGTAATTTCAAGATCAACTGGCCGCTCAAAACGAAGCACTGTCAATTCTGGCTCTCCTTCTGGAGATCTCCAGAAATCACCCTCCAGCGACTTGCCTTCTACTTCAAGAGCAGACTTTTTGTAAGGGAAATTGTCGCCTTTCTCTTTACTTCGAATTGTGATTCGAATTTGAGTAGGTGTCAGTACCATTTTCTCCAGCGTGTAGTCAGTTTCGCCCTCTTCTAGTGGCAGATTCAATGAGGTATTTATGGTTCCGCTCTCCATCTGCTTTTTACTTAATTGAAGATCGAAAGCCAACGGCCCCTCAACATTTTTCTCTTGCTTCATGTACTGAAGTTTATAAGTGAGCTGACCACTGGAAACATCTTCGGCTTTAAAATATTGCTGTGCGGTATATTCCCCATTTTCTCCTGGTGCACCGAAAGTACCTCCGGGCAGCGAATTAATTAGCGTTCCGTTTTTGTACCCGACAATAGTTGGATTTGTCCATTCTTTTGCTTCTGGCTGATCAAAAATAATCGCTGAAGAGAATAACATTTTTTCTTGTCCTTGGGTAAAAGGTTTCACCTCTATGCTGCGCATTCCTTCCTGCCCAATCGGAAAATTCTGTGTCTCCTGCGATCGGATATCCAACGCTAAATCTAACTCCTGTGTGCTAAAGGCTTGCAGATTATCTGCAACTAATTGGACATTCACGTTGTTCTGCTTCGGCGTCCAATCACTTTCAAAATATCCGTTGTAAAGTTGATTTTTTTCATCCCAAAGCACATAACTGAATTCACTAGGATTACTCGCCCCATCTGCGTCCTTCAAGGTCATTCCTTTTACATTCCAAATTTCATTTTCCAAGCGTTTTCCTACATCCATAGTGAATAAGATGACCGTCCGATTCTCATCCACAATAGCTGTATGTAGCTTCAGCGTTACTCCATCCAGCGTCACCGATTGATCCAGTTGTTGTCCGAGATTTTGGGCCAGTGCAGCTTGAACGCCACCTCTCCCATGGAGCATATTATCCCAATTATAATGTACTGCCGCATATACAGGTGCCGCTGCAATAAGCACTGAAAATGAAGCAACCACCGCTATTTTACTCCAGTTTCTCCCTCTATTCTCGCTACCATTGATCATCCGAGCTTGTATGGGAGTCATTGTACTCCCTTCTTGCTCTAAGCGTCCCCACATGCTTTCAAAATCCGGATAAGGCACGCCTTTATCTTCATTTAATCGATGCTCCAGCATATTTTCCAACTTTTTCAAAAGATTCGCCCTCCTTTAGTTCAACTTCAACCCCAGCCTCTTGCAGGATTCTCCTCATTACCGTTAACCCTTTATGCAGCCTTGATTTGGTCGTTCCAAGTGGAATGGACAGCATATCCGAAACTTCAGCCAGAGTGAAATCATGCATATACCTGAGCGTGATCACCATTCTAAGTTTGATAGGAAGCTGACTCATATATTGCGCCCACTCGATTTCCGTCTCACGCTGCTCAATCTGCTGCTCCACAGTTGTTACTACCGTTTTGTTAAAGAAATGCAGATTGTCCGTTATCTTTTGCTGCAAAGTTCGTTTTCGTTTCAAATGATTGAGGCAATGGTTAACCGTTATTTTCATAATCCAAGCTTTCAAATGCTCCACGTTCTCACGATTCGTGCGAAATACGGTAATGAACACATCCTGCGTCAAGTCCTCTGCATCCGCCGCGTCATGCAGCATATAGTAGCAGGTTCGATATACATCCTTGTTGTAGGTTTCGAATAACTCCCGGTTAGTCTCCAACTCATGCGCCCTCCTTTCTGTTCTGTGATATCTATATGACAACCAATCTTTGGAAAAGGTTCGTTTTTCCGAGCATAAACTATGGCTACCTTTTTTGACATAAAGGAATTAGATAAGATTATAAACCCTCATCTCAAAAAGTTAGATGTTAGAAGCTAGAAGCTGTCCATAAAAAATAGGAAATACATACAAGCTATTAATTTAATCTTGAATATAAATATTACAGTGACATTTTATAGTCACTTATTGCGAGATTCGCACATCCTTCTTACAACAAAAAACATATTAAATGGAGGAAAGATAATGACTCTTTTAACTACTGGCCCCATAGAAAACAATGTCAATTCAGAAAACAACACCAGACTAACACAACAGGCCACAGTCAAAATTGACAATTGGAGCGGTCAGGATGCATCTACAGTTTTAATTGAAGGCTATTACATGAATGAAGAAAGAGTTCAATATGTCTGTGATCTTCTAAAAGTGATGCCCCATCAAGTGATAACTAGAAACTATTTTGCTGACTTTGATGCCTTCGAGTTTTTTTTCACAACCGAAGATTTGCCAACCAATCCCATCCAAATATCATTCTGGGGAAAGGATAGCACGGAGAAACTAGTAGCTCCCCATCGACTGGTATCATCAGAATTATCAGGGTATGTTGGGGCGACTGGCGCTACCGGAGACATCACCAATCATCGATACATGATTCCTGTATTGAATGTTAACAAAATCGGCTAACTCCAACAAAAAATAGGGTCAGTCTCCCGTAAGTGGGAGATTGACCCTTTTTCTTATATCTCACAAATTACATACAACAGACTAAACAATATTCATAACCTCTCGTGCTTGTGTATCTAAATCCTGGGCTGAAGAGGAAATATTCTTGAAATCATCTAATGCGATTTGAATCTGCTGTTGACTATCTTCTATATTTTCTTGTACCTGGTTTGTTCCTTTGGAGATCTTTTCGATTTCCAGCGTGATCGCATCCACACTATCTTTCACTTGAATGATCGAATCCTGCACCATGGAAGATAGCTTCCTAACTTCTTTTGCCACCACATCAAAACCTCGCCCAAACTCCCCGGCATGTGCCGCTTCAATTGCTGCATTAAGCGCTAAGAGTTGCGTTTGCGAAGCAATATTACGAATCGTTTGTACAATACCCTGAATCGATACCGCTTGTTTCTCCAGATTCGCTAACGTCTGTGTATTTTCGATCGATACTTCGGCAATTTTGTCGACACTCAGTAGTAGTTCTTGACTGCGTTCAATCCCTTTCTCAGCTCTTTGATTCAGGTTGTCCGACATCTCTTGCATCCGCTGCACCACAACACTCATGTTATTTTGACGCTCCGTGATATTAGCCGCTATCTTGGATACGCCAATGACCTGTTCATTGTTTTCATCAAAGACTGGCATATATGTAGCTTCCAACCATACCGCATTTCCTTTTGCATCCATCCGTTCGATTTTATCCTGAAAACTTTTCCCTAAAAAAAGATCTTGCCAGAACAACTCATAGCCCGGGCTATTTACAAAATGAGAAAAGCAAAACTCTTTGTGGTGCATCCCATACATCTCTTCTTTGCTATACCCCATCGAACTAGCAAAAACTTCATTCACATAAGCCACTCGTCGATTAAGATCAAACCTGATAATCGCTAAATTTTTTTCTAAAGATCGGACAACAAGCTCATCGGTAACTCCTTGAGAGTGTACCATTCCCATATAATAATTCCTCCTGAATATCAATAAGTTATTCGCGTCATCTTGAAGTATATTTGATCAATTATACGCGCTTATTACGCAGAGAGTAATACATCATTTTTATTAAGCTGAAATTAATTCGTAATTAAAATAGACCAATGACGAGTGGGTATTACTCCTTTCTAATAGTTTGATCCCTGAAATAATCCTAAGTGATGATACGCAGGGAAAACCTCCCTATAATTTCTACTAAATTAAGCCTTTTTCTAGATATTAGAGATTTAGATGTAATAACAAAAACCCCAGCCGTAATTCCAGCCAGGGTTCGAACCAGTGCCTATTCTTTTTATGTACATTTCCTTATTTATTTCTTGGGTCCGTAATCTCCCATTTTGATGCCCCACACCGAATCCTTCTGATGGGCAGCAGCCTCCTTTAAACTTGGAAGTCTTACATCCAGAGGAGAATGCCGTTCCAAATACATCACAAAGGCCTGGCGAAGCCCAATCTCAGCATCCAGTTTATTAAGTTCGTTCGGGTGTTTCTCCATCTCCGCTAATTCTACTTCCCAACGGTATAAATCGCTTGCCTCAGATCGTTCCAGCCGAACTTTTTCAGTTAGCTCCCGCAGCTCACGGTAGGCCTGTTTTACTTTTGAAGAGTACAGTTGCTTCTGATTCATAAAAGTTAAGAATGCGATAAGCAGTGCTAAACCTATCCATAAAATAACGTTGTCCATATTCTCCCCCCTGCTTGGGCTATTCTCTTAATTATACACACCAGTACGCAAAAATACCCCACAATGTGAGGTATCTGCCCTAACTTTAGCATCTATTCTTTTTTCATAATTTCATGCAGCTGACGTTTGTCTGCTTCTAGAGCCCGGGCCTGGGCTTCGATATCCTCCAGATCTGCCTCCGCTGCTGAAAACTCTACGTCCTCTGCCTTCGCCTCGTACAGCATTTTCATCTTCTCGGTCTTTGAGAATATTTGCGAGTTCTCTCTATCCATAGTATCGATCGTCTCCCTTCTTATTAAGAAAATTATTATTCAAATCATCCCGCCTGCTTCTTCAATTATGCGTAATGCTTGATCATGGGACTCCGAATTCAAGATCACCGTAAGTAAAATATCTCTACCCGTCGGTCCTCCATCTCCGCCATGACTCATCCCACTGGCGCTGGTATCAGCAGCAGCTAGTATGCCTGTGTGTGCACGCTCAGCAGTCATGGAGTCCATTCTGGCAACATTGCCTGTCACTGGGTTTACCCCTGAGCTAAAGCTCGTGCCTCCATATCTACTGAAGCGATCAACGGAAATTTCAATGGCCCGAAGTGCACGGAGCTTACGAGCAACACCCTCCGCTTCTTCAGGACTTTTAAAATAAGCCAAAATAGATCTTTCCGACATCTTATCCCCGCTCTCGCTTGAAATTCAGATATCTGTTGCATTCCTTTATATTGTCTTCATTTCACTTCTTTTATGCCCTTTTTTTCTCATACTCCACTTATTTACTGGGAATTCGACATTTTCCTCGACGCTTCCCTGCAATATAGTACTAAAGTTGTATATTCGATTTGAAGTTATAGCTGTAGAATAAATTTAATTTTCATAATTTTTTACATTTTACGCTGAGGAGGAGAACTACAGATACACACTGCAATATAAAAATTCATTTGGGAGGATGAACTTATTTGAAACGTACCTTTAAACACTCTATTCAAAAATTTGGTATTGGGGCGGCGAGCTTCGGACTGGCTGTTTCTGTCCTTTTTCCATCCGCTGCATTTGCGAACTCATCCCTTGAAACATCAACTAACCTAGCTAATAATGTACAATCTCAAAGCGTGACCCCTCATAACTACGCGGGTGTGCTCAAAGGTTCAGCACCAGTATCCGTGATCGTGGAATTAACTAATAAACCAGTCAGTGTGTATGAAAATGAGGCAAAGACTTCTTCTTTACGATCCTCAGTCTCCTTACAACGCAGTAAAATTATCTCAGAGCATAAAAGCTTTATTTCCTCAGCGCAGAAAATCGATGCCGACATCGGTTTTGAATACAGTGAAATTTTTAACGGGTATTCCATTACGTTACCAGCCAATCAAGTAAACAAGCTGCTAGAGCTTCCGGGCGTTGCGGCTGTTTATCCAAATGATGAAGTACATGCGTTAGCAGACAGTGTTGAGGTAGCAACTTTGCCTGTTACACGTTCCTATTCAGACAGTGGCAATCTTATAGGCGCGGATAAACTACATGCATTAGGTTTCACAGGAGAAGGGGTACAGGTAGCGGTTGTCGATACCGGCATCGATAAAAATCACCCTTTATTAAAGGGTAATTATAAGGGCGGTTACGATGCCTATGATCAGGATAATGATCCGTCAGAAACAGCTCCTGATGCTAACTTCCCTCCAAAAAATGGTAGCCCATATGAAACCTCGCATGGCACTCATGTAGCCGGTACAATATTGGATGTTGCACCTGAAGTGGATTTGTACGCGTATCGCGTACTTGGCCCTTACGGTTCCGGTCCAACAGCGGTTGTAATCGCGGGTATTGAGAAAGCGGTCGCTGATGGAGCCGATATCATTAACCTTTCCCTGGGCTCTGATGTCAACCAAAGTTATTCCGCAAGTTCAATCGCGATAGACAACGCCATAAAATCGGGCGTAAATGTTGTTGTTGCCGCCGGTAACGCTGGACCGGATGTAGGAACATTAGGCGAACCTGCTGGATCTCAACTTGCACTTAGTGTAGGTGCTTCTACTACCCCAGTGAATACCCCATTCTTTGATATTGGCGATGTTAAAAAAATTCCAGGGACATTAGCCACTTATTCCCCAGATTTAGTTGATAATATCGCCGGTAGTAAGATCGTTTACGCTGGTCTTGGAGCTACTTCCGATTACACAAATTTGGATGTCAAAGATAAGGTAGTCCTTGTCGATCGAGGTGAGCTGAGCTTCGGAGATAAATCTCTAAATGCCAAAGCAGCTGGAGCCAAGCTTGTCCTAATTGCTAATAATGCTGGAGGTGAACTCAGTCCCACCCTCGGTGCGCCCGGGAATTACATTCCTACCTACGGAATTACTCAAGAAGATGGCAAAGAGATAAAAACTCAGATGAAGGCTGCTAAAGATATAATCAGTTACTATATAGCGCTTGAAGTAAATCAGTTAGCTAATTTTAGCTCTATGGGTCCTGGGATGCCGGATTATCTAATCAAACCTGATGTTGTTGCGCCAGGGGTCAATATCAACTCGACGATACCTAGCTGGACTGGGGATTACGAACATGCTTATGGCTTAAAAAGCGGAACCAGTATGGCAACCCCACATGTTGTAGGAGCTGTCGCTTTGCTATTGAGTGAAAACTCTAACCTTAAGCCAAATGAAATTAAAGCACTGCTGATGAACAATGCGGATCCTATCTTCAAGCGTAATGGAGATGCTTACTCTTTGTATCAACAAGGTGCCGGATTAATTAATTTGGAGAAATCAGCAAAAGCTGAATCTATTGCTAAAGTCGGGGAGAGCTTAATTAGTGGTCTTCCAGGTACTGTAGAAATCCCTTATTACACAGGTTCCTTGTCCTTTGGCCTGCTCCCAAAAGGGGCTAGCGTAACGAAATCAGTTTATGTAGAGGACTTTAAAGGGATTGGATCAACCTACACGCTGTCCACCGAATGGCTTACAAAAGCGCCTGGTGACATTAGTATTAATATTGCACCAAAAAGTATTACCTCAGGTGTAGATCATTATGCACAATTTACACTGAAGGTATCTGATACTGCAAAAGAGGGAGCATATGAAGGTATCCTGTTCCTAACCTCTGATACAGAAACTCTTCGCCTTCCCTTTAATGCACTTGTCGGCGATAAATTCAATTTAGAGCCTGTTAATCAACTTTCTTTTGAAGATCCACAGATTTCTCCTAATGGGGATGGACGCTCAGACGACACCACCCTTACCTTCTCTGTCAATGAAGAACTGGATGGCATAAGTTTCGTAGCCTCTCCAATAGATGCTCCTGCAACAGTTTTAGGTGAAGTTTATTCTATTGATGAAAAGGTTTATCGTGGCGTATACGAGATTCCAAATTGGAATGGAACTTTAACAGACCTGGAGACTTCCGCCAAGTCTACTTTAGCAGATGGTCACTACTACATCACGCCTGTGCTTCCTAATGGGCAACTGCTCAAGAATCAAAAGATCAAGTTCACAATTGATACGGAGAAGCCAATCGTTTCCGGCATCACACTTGAGGAGTATGAACGTGAGGCGCCAACCGATCCTGGTGCAGCTCAAATCAGCGGTTTTATTGATGATGACCTCATGGCCTATTATATTTCTAATACACAACCTATTGGAAACTGGTTTACCGTGTACGCCGAAGGTAAACATTATGATGGGAATACTTATAAATTTGGCGGTGTGATTGCAAATAACGGTGCTTTTTCCATTGACGTTCCTGTTAACGAGGGACTTAATGAGTACAAAATCTATGTGGTTGATAAAGTAGGTAACGGCGCGGACGACGATGATTATGCTCAGCGACTGCTTTATAGCACAGGAGATGGTATTTTCAATGTAACTCCGTCTCTATCTGCAGCTACCATTGATGAGGGGCAACCGGTAACCATTGATCTTGGGTATTCCGTGACAGATGAGGTTTATGGCTTCTATGGGGCTTCATTCGCTGTCATCTACGATGGTTCTCTCGAAACACCAGCGATCCAGCCAAGCGTACAACTGGCAACGTATCAAGAGGAGAATTTCTATGGTGTTCCACTTACAGAATTCTCAGAAACCTATAAGCTAGGAGACGGCCGCAAACTGACACAGTATAGTGTTAATCTGTCAGGTGGTGCTTATCATGGCTCAGGCTCACTAGGCAAAATAACCTTCAAACCATCTAAAGCGGGAAAATACGACTTGGAGCTGTACGATGTACAGGTCTGGAATGATGCTACAACATCAACGATCCCATCTGGTTTGAGAACGGTAAGCGTAACTGTTAAGACAGCTGAAACGCCGACGCCTACACCTACACCTACACCAACAGAGTCACCAACACCAACTCCGACATCAACATCAACACCATCAACTGATTCGTATGTCCCTACAGCAACCAGTGCTCCCGCTTCTGGAATCGCATTGAAATCTGGGAAGCTAGTAGAGACTGCAGATCCAGTAGGTGGCAAGCCTTCTGCGGTGTTCAACATTTTAGACACTGCACTTGCAAATTCGATCCAGAATGCAAAAGATAAAACTTCTGTACTTGATCTTAGCGATGTAAGCTTCAATAAATATAGCCAAGTTGTTATTTCTCTTACTCCGGCCCAAGCCGAGCAGTTAAAGAAATCGGAGAATGCACTCCGCCTAAACGGTAGTGGGTTCAATGTACTTATTCCAGCGGCGACTCTTCCGGATTTCATCAACAGCAACGGCTTGACCCTTACGATTAGCCTGACAGATGCGGGCAATACAGCAGTTTTAGCAGGTAGCTCAGCAGCAATAAATATCGGTTCTTCTATTCTCACCATCAAAAATGGTTGGACAACCGGAAAGCCGATCATCCTTCAGCTTAATCTAAAAGCCGCCAGTCTACATGATGCTCGAAAGACTGCTGCTTATGTAGAATCAAAAGATCGTAAATGGTCCTACCTGCAACCTGGTTCTATCAATAAAGATGGGATTCTACAGTTTAACGTTACTGGTGATGGTACTTACAGCGCAGCATCCAGAAATATAAGCTTTAAAGATATTGGTACACACTGGGCTCAAACCGATATCGAGGTCCTTGCTGCCCATAGTATCATTGCTGGCAAAGGAGCCGATGGCAGCTTTAAGCCTGCCGACACCTTAAATCAGGCAGAGCTTCTAACGCTCTTCGACCGTCTACTTGGAAAAGGTGACACTTGGAATACTCGCATCAAAGAAAGCGGATCTCGTGATGTGCTGACCCGCGAGGAAGCAGCTCTTATCATTGCTAAGGCCCTTGGTGCAGATCTTACAGTAGCCAAAACACCTTTAAGCTTTAAGGATGCCGACAGCATCGCTGCGGAAGCACGCAACGCTGTAGCCTATGCTGTAACCAAAGGTTATCTCAAAGGTGTTACTACAGATAACTTCAATCCACAAGGTACTCTGACTCGTGCACAAGCAGCAACGATTCTGAGCCGTGTGCTCGAGGATCTACGTTCTTCGAACAACCTCTAGTTGCACTTTAAAAGAAAGAATCCCAGCAGGCATTGGCTGCTGGGATTCTTTCGTCTTTAGGTCACATTTCTTCCTTGCCGATCCGATGCCACTATCGGACTGCATAGTCGCTATTCGCCTGAAAAGCACCAATAATAAACACTTTTTTGGGCAATAGCTGCACTGGACGATAAATTCGCTAATAACGCCGTCTGGGTCCGATAACCTGTGCAGATAATTCAAAGTAGATAGTTTGTTAAAAAACCTGGAACACAGCCGGGCTTTACTGGGGTCGGGTTACTGGTGCGGGGTGCGGGGTCCTGAAGTTCAGTCGGGTTTGCCGGGTTTGCGGGCTCGTAGATTTTCGCGGCTTCTAGCACCTTCTTAAAGGCGCTACATGAAATTGGTAAGTCGTCTCTACTAACCAAAAAAGCAGAGCAGCGATCCCCAAATAACGAGGGGATCGCTGCTCTGCTTTATTTTTATTTACTCAACTAATTAAATTAGAAATATCAGTCCCCGCGGAACGCACGCTTCACACGATCAAAGAAGGATTGCTCATGCTCATGAGTGTTTTCTCCATTTAGAGCGGCGAACTGTCGCAACAAATCTTTTTGCTCGTCATTCAGCTTGCTAGGAGTCACAACAATGACCCTAACATGCTGGTCGCCTTGGCCAGATCCACGTAGACGTGGAACCCCTTTGCCTTTGAGACGGAAGAAAGTACCGGTCTGTGTTCCTGCAGGAATCTTCAGCTTCACTTTTTCCGTTAAGGTAGGAATCTCAATCTCATCGCCAAGTGCGGCCTGTGCAAACGTAAGTGGAACCTCGCACATAATATCATCGTTCTCACGCACGAAGAAATCATGCGATTTAACACGGATAACAATATACAAGTCTCCAGCAGGACCGCCACGTAAGCCGCCTTCGCCTTCACCAGTCATGCGCAGCTGCGCGCCGTCATCGACACCGGCAGGGATACGCACATGAATCTTACGTTGCTTCTTAACTTTACCCTGTCCGCTACAAGTCGTACATTTTTCTTTAATAATCTTACCTGTACCACTGCAATGCGAACATGGACGACGATTACGCATCTGTCCAAGTGGTGTATTCTGTACGAATTCCTGTTGCCCACTACCATGACAAACGGAACAAGTCTCTGGTTTAGTACCCGGTTTAGCCCCGGAGCCGTAGCAGGTATCGCAAGTTTCTGTACGTGGGATAGTAATATCGGTTTCTTTACCGAATACCGCTTCCTTGAATTCAATGGTCATGGTGTACTGCAAATCTCCACCGCGCTGTGGTGCGTTAGGATCACGACGTCCGCCGCCGCCAAAGAACATATCAAAGATATCGCCTAGTCCTCCGAAGTCGCCGCCACCGCCGCCTCCGAAGCCGCCCATACCTTGATTAGGATCAATATGGCCATATTGGTCATATCTAGCTCGCTGTTGTCCGTCGCTAAGAACATCGTAAGCTTCTTTTACTTCTTTAAACTTAGCTTCAGCATCATCTGCTTTATTCACGTCTGGGTGATATTGGCGCGCCAATTTCCGGTACGCTTTCTTCACCTCGTCGTCTGAAGCATCTCTACTGAGGCCAAGCACTTCATAATAATCGCGTTTATCTGCCACTGCTTTCACCTCCGTACGTTACATACTCAAATTCCTAATTCTCTGTCAAAGAAACCATTATACGATAAAACCCCAGGCTCTGACCATCCAGTTCCAGCAGATGTTTATTCTTACAATATCAGAAGGCGCATTCGCGAAGAGTGTGCAAACTGATATTACAAAAGGAAAGTCAAAACACGGGATGACCCGGTTTTGACCTTCCCTTCTTAACTATATAAGAATTTATCAGTTACGCCCTATACACTTATCGTTTAAGGTTACCCTTGATTCTTATCTTCGTCAACAACCTCATAATCAGCGTCAACTACATTGTCTTTCTTAGGAGCGCCTTCAGCAGCTCCAGCGCCACCTTCAGCACCTTGCTCTGCTTGAGCAGCTTGTTCGTACAGCTTCATGGACAACTGTTGCACAATCTCAGTCAATGCTTCTGTAGCTGCATTGATTTCTTCAAGATTGTCAGTTTCAAGAGCTGCTTTCACTTTATCTTTAGCTTCATTAGCTTTTTCAACCTCAGAAGCATCTGCTTTATCACCAAGATCTTTGATCACTTTCTCAGTGGAATACACGAGTTGGTCAGCGCTGTTCTTCGCTTCTACCAATTCTTTACGCTTACGGTCTTCCTCAGCGTGAAGCTCGGCATCCTTCATCATTTGTTCTACTTCTGCGTCGCTCAGACCGCTGGAAGAAGTGATAGTGATCTTTTGGCTCTTGTTCGTGCCTTTATCAGTTGCAGACACATTAACGATACCGTTGGCATCAATATCGAAAGAAACTTCGATTTGTGGTACGCCACGTGGTGCTGGTGGAATCTCGTTCAGCATGAAGCGTCCCAATGTTTTGTTGCCATTCGCCATTTGACGCTCACCTTGCAGCACGTGAATCTCTACGCTAGGTTGGTTGTCAGCAAAGGTCGAGAATACTTGAGATTTACTTGTAGGAATCGTAGTGTTACGCTCGATCATCTTCGTAAACACGCCACCTGCAGTTTCAATACCGAGGGAAAGCGGAGTTACGTCGAGCAATACAACGTCTTTTACTTCACCAGTCAATACACCCGCTTGAACAGCAGCACCCAGTGCTACTACTTCATCTGGATTCACACCTTTGTGAGGCTCTTTACCAGTAAGTTTCTTGATAGCATCTTGTACCGCAGGGATACGAGTAGAACCGCCTACCAGAACGATTCTAGTAAGGTCTGCAGGCGTCATGCCAGCATCAGACAAGGCTTGACGAGTAGGTCCCAAAGTACGTTCAACTAGACCAGTAGTCAGCTCATCGAATTTAGCACGAGTAAGGTTGATCTCTAAGTGCTGTGGTACTCCGTCAACAACTGTGATGAACGGAAGAGATACAGTAGTTGTCAGTACGCCTGACAATTCTTTTTTCGCTTTTTCAGCAGCATCTTTCAAACGTTGTACAGCCGATTTATCTTTGCTCAGATCAATGCCTTGCTCTTTCTTAAATTCGGATACAAGGTAATCCATAACCACTTGGTCAAAGTCGTCGCCACCAAGTTTGTTGTCACCGCTTGTAGCTTTTACTTCGAAGAAACCATCGCCCAGTTCAAGGATAGATACGTCGAACGTACCGCCACCAAGGTCATAGACAAGGATCGTTTGATCTTCAGATTTCTCAAGACCGTAAGCCAAAGCTGCAGCAGTTGGCTCGTTCACAATACGTAGAACTTCCAAACCTGCAATTTTGCCTGCATCTTTAGTAGCTTGACGCTGGCTGTCATTGAAATAAGCAGGAACTGTGATAACAGCTTGAGTAACGGTTTGGCCAAGATATGCCTCTGCATCGGATTTCAGCTTTTGCAGAATCATTGCTGAAATTTCTTGTGGAGAGTATTCTTTACCATCGATGCTTTCTTTATGGTTCGTACCAATATGGCGTTTAATCGAGCTGATCGTACGATCAGGGTTAGTAATTGCTTGGCGTTTAGCTGTTTCACCGACGATACGTTCGCCGTCTTTCTTAAAACCTACCACCGAAGGGGTTGTACGCGCGCCCTCTGGGTTTGGAATTACAACGGCTTCGCCGCCTTCCATTACGGCAACGCAAGAGTTCGTGGTTCCTAAGTCAATACCGATAACTTTACTCACAATAATTTGCCTCCTCTAAAGGTATATGGAGCATTCGCTCATTAAAATAATAAAATATTTAAAAATTCGGTTGGTACCGATGGCGGACAGATACTGCCCGTCCTATATATACAGATTACATGCTGACTTTGACCATAGCAGGACGAAGGACTCTATCTTTCAGGAGATATCCCTTTTGGACCTCTTCCGTTACGATACCCTCTTCGTACTCCTCGCTCTCCACCTGCATAATAGCCTGATGGTATTCAGGATTAAAAGGCTGGCCTACTGTTTCCATAGCCGTAAGTCCCTCGGACTTCAATACCCCATCTAGCTGACGGAAAATCATATCAACACCCTTAACGAAAGCTTCGGACTCAGGGCTACTGGGAGTAGTGACTAACGCACGCTCGAAATTGTCCAGTACTGAAAGCAATTCAGTCACGAGCTTGGAGGTGGCATATTGAGCCAACTCTTCTTTCTCCTTCTGAGTACGACGACGGAAGTTATCAAAATCAGCCTGCGCACGCAGCGCACGTCCTTGATATTCGTCAGCGAGATCCTGCAGACGTTTTACCTCCGCACCTGTGCCTGAAGCACCTTCACTAATTTCTTCTGTCGTAAATGAGTTGGTTTCAGAAGCTACATTAGCCTCAAGTTCCTCATTTATCAAATCATCTTTGAATTCATTAGCATCTTGAACTTGTTCCTTTTTCAAGTTGTCTTCACCTCCTTAAAATCATTCACGTAATCAATGTTGACTCTGTTCACTTATACCAGTGTGCCAGCATCGCTGTCAAATCTCGGGATAAAATGCCCAAGATCCCCATCACTCTTGCATATTCCATTCGTGTCGGACCAAGGATACCTATGCTCCCCAGTGCCTGCCCATCAAGAGAATAAGTGGCGGTGATCAGACTGCAGTTAGCGAACGCTTCATGATTGTTCTCCGTCCCTATTCGGACCTGGATACCTGTGCCGCCTGTTGTAGGGGCCAGCATTTTGAGCAATGTAGGCGTCTCTTCCAGCAGATCAAGAATGCTTTTCACCTTATCAACATCCTTGAACTCAGGCTGTGTAAGCATATTCGTGGCTCCACTAAGATAGATACGCTGCTCTTGATCACTTTCCAGCGCAATGTCCAGCACTTGCATTAATTCTTCATAATGTGAGATGTGACGCTGCATTTCCTCGCCAAGCTCGGAATACAGCCGAGTCTTCAGCTTATAGAGTGGTACATTGACCAGCTTACTATTCAGTAGGTTAACCACTTTCTCCATCTCGGAAACGGATATCTCCGGTGGAATGTTCACCGTACGGTTCTCAACTTGACCCGTACTTGTAACAATAATCGCTACAGCGGTTTTATCATCTAGTGGTAACAACTGAAAATGACGCAATGATGTATGAAAAACCTCCGGTCCCAGAAGGATGGAAGTGTAATTCGTCATATTGGAAAGAATCATCGCCGCATGTTGGATTACCTGCTCCATCGCATTCAGCTTCTCGGCAAAAAAAGCGCGGATCGTGCCCATCTCTGCCGTTTCGGCGGAATTCCACGGTACCAGATGATCCACATAATATCGGTATCCTTTATGGGAAGGAATTCTCCCTGCCGATGTATGAGGCTGCTCGAGATAACCCAAATCCTCTAGGTCAGCCATTTCATTTCGAATGGTCGCAGGGCTGTACCCTACATCACCCCGTTTAGAAATGCTGCGAGATCCTACCGGTTCTGCGGATGAAATATAATCATCTACAATTGCATTTAGTATCATTCTCTGGCGATCAGTTAACATGTTATCCCCTCCTATCGGCTGTTGGCTCCGATTCGTTAGCACTCGACTCAGATGAGTGCTAACCACTAATACAAAAATACCAAACTGACATTGACATTGTCAAGTGAGTTCAGCATCTTAAGTACTACTTTGTAGTTTTAAATCATAATCGATTACTCCTGTGCTTCCAATACTCCGTCTGTAGTAATACTGGCAGTATAAGTTGAGCCGTCCCATATTACCGCATTCTGTATAGATTCTGCAACAAATCTTAGTGGAACAAGAATGGTTCCGTTCTGCAGAAAGGATTGACCATGTAAAGCTCTAGCCTTACCATTATATATGACCTCACTGCTGCCCAACTTTAGTTCAAACTCCTTATTGCCCTTCACTCCTGATACGGTTTTGGTTTGGTTATTCCACTCATAAGCTATCCCTAATTTTTCAAAAATCGTTCTAATCGGAACATACACAACTCCGTTTATATACTGGGGTTGGACAGAAAAATCCACTTTCTCGTTATCAATATTAATGGTAATAGGTTTATCCGCGGCAAAAGCTTGTATTGGTATTACAAAAATAAGCAACAGAGTTAGCAAATATACCGCAGTTCTGTTTGTACGACTCATCCTAATTCCCTCCATTCGATTAAGTAACCAACATTCCAAGATTCATCATTACATTTATTCAAAAAAATCCCAATCTAAAGTATAAAGTAGCACCATCTTTCTGTCCATTCATATAATCCATTCTACAATAACAGAAAAAACACCCCCAATAGTCGGATAACAGACTAATGGAAGTGCATTATATTCATAATAAGCGACTACACGCTCAGTTCAGCATCTTAAGTACTGCTATTTCATCGCAGGCATGCTGCTTTTTACAATTCACGCAATCTGTCCATACCTTTTCGGGAAAAATCTCTTTCTCCACGACTTCGAATCCATTTCTTAGAAAGAAATCAACGGCGTAGGTTAGTGCCATGACTTTAGGGATTTTCTGGTTTCTGGCTTCCTCCACCAATTTCGCCAAAATCATAGAGCCTATACCTTTTCCCTTACCCTCGTCATTCAAGCCGATCGAGCGAATCTCAACGAGATCATTCCCGAGCTTAAAAAGCGAACCACAGCCTACGAATCTACCCTCGATTTCGGCAATCACAAATTGATCGATCTGGCGAGTCAGCGCCTGCCTGGAACGGGGCAACATGATCCCGCGCTGTGCGTATTCTTCTATCATCAGATACAACGGTTCAACATCTTCTATCACAGCGTTTCTGCAAATCACCTGTGCATCTCCTGCAGGAGACGAATGGCGGATCATTTCCGTTTTGGCAAGCACTTAAATTCACCCCTCTGTTGATAATATGAATAAATATACAACAGAGTGAATTACAATTCAAGAGGTATTTTAAAATTAAACCTCTGTCAGTGCGCCTACAAATTCTGCGAAAACATCATTCCCAAAAAGGATTCCTTGCTTGCTGAGTCGGTAAGTACCCTCTTCGTGCTCAAGCAGACCCGCGTGCAGCATCTTATGCAAGGATTTCGCAAATACATCCTCCATCGAACGCCCAAATTGCGCCTGAAAAGCCTCATTAGAGACACCATTATGCATTCGCAAGCCAACCATCATAAAGTCCTCCATCGCTTCTGCTTCAGTGATGGGGTATGCGTCTAATCGAGGCAGGCCTTTGCGTGTTGCTTCAATATAAGGATTTACGCCCTTAACATTAATATGCCGCTGGCGCCCCACATATCCATGTGCTCCTGCTCCAAGACCATAATAATCTTCATTACGCCAGTAAGTGATATTGTGACGACTCTCCTTGCCTGGTTTTGCGAAGTTACTGATTTCGTATTGGTTATAGCCCGCTTCCTTCATCGATGACATCAACAAGAGGTACATTTGCAGTTCGTCTTCTTCATTAGGAAGCGGAAGTTTGTTCTTATTAAATAGGGTGTGAAAAAGAGTGTTCTCCTCCACCTTCAAGCTGTAAATAGAATAGTGGGGTAAATCTAGCTCGAGCGCCTTGCGAATACTTTCCCTCAGCATCTCGACTGTTTGGTTCGGTAAACCAAACATAAGGTCAACCGACAGGTTGTTAAGTCCGACTGCTCTAGCATTCTCTAAACTGCGATATACATCATCAACATTATGAATCCGGCCAATGCCCGTAAGGAGTTCGTTCTGAAACGCCTGAACACCAAAGCTCACCCGATTCACGCCGCCTTCTTTCATAACCGTCAACTTATCTAAATCCGTTGTTCCCGGATTCGCTTCCATGGAGAACTCGATATCTTTATCCCAGTTCGGGAAATGTGTTCGAACAGATTTTAGAAAATAAGCCATCTCATCCGGTTTCAGTACAGTTGGGGTTCCACCACCGACAAAGATTGTTTTGATGACACCCGGAGGGGTGATCTTGACGGTCTGCTCCATTTCCCGATCCAAAGCCTCCAGATAATCCATCACCGGCTGATCCTTGAGAACGTAGGAATTAAAATCACAATAATAGCACTTATTGGTACAAAAAGGAATATGAATGTATACGGCCTCAGGGGGACGGCCGTTAGTATTCGTGGTCATTAGCTGTCTCCTTTATATAAAAATATCGTTTGATTAGTGTAATCTAAAAAACAAGAAAAGGGAAGCCTGACGGCTCCCCCTAAGGATGATCATTCATAAATGAACACTATTTTAAAATACAAAAAATATAAGTTTTTACGTTATCCTATATTTTGTATTTCTCGCAGAAACAGATACCGTCCCTATAGGGACGGCTAAGCCATTTCTTCTTAATATATCCGCATTTCCACGAGTTCTGCACGTTCCCCTCCGTTAGTTTCATGAATAACGATCCGAACAGCGTCCGTAAGGACAGGCTTCTCTAAACGCTGTATGTTCTTCCGCCGATGATTGTCTTTGACGCGGAACATGACTTGCCACACGCCATCAATGAGCAACTCTACATCGTAAGCCTTTACTAGTTCAGGAATCACTAGAAATGGCGTTTCATGGTGATGTAAGTTAATAAGATCCTCATTAACATCATCGTTAAAGGTAAAATGAATTTCAGATACTGAAGCAGCATCCGGCAGACGCGCCTCTAACCACTCCGTTCTACCAGCAGTCATCGGCTCAGAAACCCAGCTATGTGGCCCTGCAAAAGGCCGGACATACCCGTCAGTGACTTTGGATGCAGCATATGCGGATGTTTCAACCGCAAAGCAGAAATGCCTGCGTACAAGCTGTTTCATGCTCCACTCCATCACCGGCTGATCTGGCTGATGATCCTCCAGCGCTGAATCGACTACAGGTTTAACGCCTCGCTCAAATGTAATAACACCTGTGATTGGGGTTTCTGAAATATGCAATTGAATATGCTCATTAGCTCGAATAATAGCGAAGATATTACATTCGCCGATTGAACTCCACTGCTCCTCTTGTACTGGAACATCAATCCATTGCTGATCCCCAGCTTGTAGTATTACAACTTCAACCTGTCTACACTCTGCTGGAACGTAATTTTCCGCACGCCCAGTCGTCCATAGCTCAACGGTCAGCTCTGACTGAGAACTTGCTGACACAAGCAGCTTCAACCCCAGGATATTACCTTCAACCGGAAACAAAATTCCTACGTCATGAGAAAGCTCATAAGCTTCAGCTGGACGATCCAGTAATATGCCTTTCATCGTACTGGACGCATGAATCTCACTATTTCTCGCGAGGTCTAAAGGATCTTCGTTACGCAATCCAATAATCGAAGCATCTTGCTTTAACATCACCTGTTGCAATTCATGTATATGCTGCTTGCGAATTTCACGAGGGGATACACCTTTGATGACGGATAATGCTGCACCTGTTCCAGCCGCTTCACCCATGATCGCACAGGTCGCCATGACGCGTGTTGTTCCAAAAGCCACATGAGATGCGCTGATATTCCGACCCGCGAAAAGTAGGTTCCGCACATTCTTCGAATAGAGTGAACTAAATGGAATATGATAGATCCCATCCGCATGCAGATGCTTCGAGCCGCTCTCTTGTGCGTACATCCCTTGCGGTGGATGCAAATCAATTGACCAACCTCCGAATCCAATCCGGTCTTCAAATTCACGCTGCGCGAGAATATCATTTTGCGTTAGAATCGTATCACCAACAAACCGTCTGTATTCACGTTTACCCGGAATCGAGCCAACCCACTCCAGCGTCATATTTTCGGCATCAAAATGACCTGAGTTTTTAATGTAATCCCAAATCCCATAAATAACTGAGGATAGCTCATCACGTATTCGTTCATTCTCATCCACCGTATCAAGCTCACCGCCCCACTCAATCCACCAGTAGTGACAGCCTGAATCTCCACTCCGAATGACCCGACGGATCGGGATCGACGTTGTCGTGATATCCTTCGCGAACGATGGTGCAACATAACGTACCGGTTTTCCTGTATCCTGTGTATAAAACAATAATGTACTGCCTAATGTGATGTTATCAGGCACTTCTGGTGCCCATTCCTCATTAAATTCATGCCGGGCTTCACGTCCTAACCGGAAATCAGCCCCTGCTAGAAAGCCTACCAAACCATCACCCGTACAATCGATGAACGCCTCACTCTCGAACGTAATCAACCGCTCAGATCCCATCATCCAACCGATCACACTGCGAATCGTACGATCCCCTTCCTCACCTTCCGCTTCCACTTCGCGTACATCGGTATTTAGAAACAAGCTGATATTCGACTCTGCCTTCACGGCTTCGAGTAAGGTTAGATCCCATAAGTATGGATTTCCCTCCGGGTTCCGGTATTGATTCTCGATGAATAACTCACCCATAATGCCTGTCTCACGTGCATATCGATTTACACCATGTCCTGTTGCACCACATACCCATACCCGAACCTCTGAACTCGAGTTACCACCAAGTACAGGACGATTCTGCACTAGCGCTACTTTTAACCCAAGGCGCGCTGCAGCGATCGCCGCGTTCATCCCTGCAAGTCCCCCACCGACTATTGTTACATCGGATTTAACCGTTTCTGTTCTCATGTTAAGTATCCCTCCTAAAGTTAGCCTTTCACAGCCGAACTTGAAATCCCTTGAATAATGTATTTCTGACCCACAAAGAAGATAATAATCATTGGAATTATCGCAGCCGATGAAGCAGCCATCATCCCGTTGTAGTCCACATTGTTCTCAAGAATAAAATTCTGCAATCCAAGCGGAATGGTATATAGCTTAGGACTTTGCAAGAATACAAGCGCATTCTCATAATCATTCCATTGCCAGGAGAAATCGAGGATAGCAAACGTTGCTATTGCTGGCTTCGCTAATGGCAGAATTAAGCGAAAAAATATTTTGTAATGCCCCGCCCCATCCAAAAAAGCAGATTCCGTAATTTCCTTAGGAATGCTCATGAAGAACTGCCGAAGCATAAATACACCGAAGATCGAGAACATGGCTGGCAGGATGAGCGCCCAATGCGTATTGTAAATCCCCACCCAGTTAAACATGATAAACTTTGGAACAAAAAGCACCTGAGGTGGGACCATCATCATCGATAGATATATGACAAATAGTCCATCTCGCCCTTTGAACGACGTACGTGAAAATCCGTAAGCGGCAAGGGCAGATAGAAACACAGCCCCCACAGTTCCAATCATTGAAATCTTAAGAGAATTTAAATAATAAGGAACAAAATCATGGCTTCCTGTCCACACCCGGATATGATTGCTCCAGTTGAGAGATGAAGGCAGCCATTTGTTAAACACCTCGGCAGGTGTCTGAAAGGATGTGCTGAGCATCCATAGGAAAGGCACAATCATAAATAGTCCTAGAACAAACATGATGATCGTTACTGGCAGTTTCACCTTCATGTTTCCTGCATTTTCATTCATACCGCCTGCTCCTTTAATTTATGGTTTCAGGGCCCCCGCAAAGCCCCACTTTATGGGGTCATTTAGTAATGAACCCAGCGCTTTTGGCCGATCCACTGAAAGACTGTAATGACGAGAATGACGGCGAACAAGAACCATGAAATGGCTGAAGCGTATCCCATATCGTAATAACTGAATGCTGTTTTATAAACGAATAGTGATAAGACCGTCGTACTTCCGCTAGGACCTCCAGCCGTAATGGCTTGAATAATCGAGAATGATTTCATCGTCATAATTAATCCGGTAATCATTAATAGGAAGGTTGTTGGACTAACAAGAGGCCATATAATTTTCCATGTTGTTTTGAATGTGCTTGCACCATCAATCCGAGCAGCTTCCAGCTGTTCTGTCGAAATTTCCTGTAGTGCTGCTAAATAGATGATCATATTGTAGCCAAGCATCAGCCAGATTTGTACGATATCAATGGCATACATTGCGGTTTCCGTATCCGCAAACCAGCCTGGCGGCGATGTTATGCCAATCCAGCGAAGCATTTCATTGATGGGTCCCTGTGAAGGCTGAAATAACAGCATCCAGACAAATGCAATGGCTACTCCACTGGAGATATACGGTAGGAAGAACATTCCACGTAATACGCCTTTAAGATACACACTGCGGTTTAGAAATAGCGCTACAATAAAGGCGAGCACCATCGATACTGGAACCGATATCAGGAATATCACCGTATATTTGATCGAGGCATAGAAATTATCGTCATGGAACAACCGTTTGAGATTATCCAGCCCAGTAAATTGCCAATTCGGATTTGAAAATTGATAATTCGTAAACATGAGAACAAAGGAATAGATTGCAGGAATAATAAAGAATAAGAGAATACCAATCATATTCGGAAGAATAAAGGTCATGCCGATCCAGCCTTGTCTGTCCATCCAGCTTCTCCGCTTCACAGTATCGCCGCCTTTCGTATGCTGAAAAATGGGTATACGAAAGAGAAGAACGAAGAAATCTTCCTCCTTCTCTTTTGTGCTAACTATTTCATTATTTCAATAACTCTTGCGAACGGGTTTGCATATTCTTCATCGTGGTTTCAATATCTTGCTTATTTAAGAAGTATTTTTCATACTCTTCTTTACGTGCATCAATGGCTTGTTGAGTTACATTTAGCTGGAAGGATGGGAATTTGCCGAATACAATTTTATTCATTGAATCTGTATCATATTTGTCTTCCACACCCTTCATGAGAAGGCTCATTGCTTCCTTACTATCTACACTCTTAGAGGCTGGAATACGACCACCGCTTGCCATTGGCAGCATACCGCCATCCGCATACCATTTTGCGAACTCCCAAGCTGCATCCAGGTTCTTGGATTTCGCATTAAGAGCAAGCATGTCACCCACACCGCCCGAATATTTATAATCCTTTTGATCTTTATTCACTTTTGGAATCGCAGCGAACGCGGTTTTGAAATCATGCGGATAGTCTTTCAAGTTGTTCGCATTTCGGAAAATAAACTCACCTGCTGCCAGCATTGCCGCTTTGCCTTGCAGGAACATGGTATCAACCGGCATCTTACTGGTCAGTTGCTCGCCATATTCCGGTGTGGATTTGTCCACGAACATCATGTTATGCAATATTTCCAGGTGTTCTTTCCATAGATCATTTCCAAAGTTTGAAGTACCATCCGCCTGTTTCACACCCATTCCAGCAAGCGTACCGTCCATCGTTGTTGAGAAGGAGGAATCTGCCTGCAATAATCCGTACACACCAGGCTTCGTCAGCTTCTTCGCATACTCCTCAAGATCTGACCAGGTCCAGTCCACCGCAGGAATCGGTAATCCTGCTGCATCCAGCATATCTTTGTTCAACCATACAAACGCCATATTTTTCTTTGTTGGAATCCCATAGTACTTATCATTGATGTTCCACATCGCTGCGTCCTCGCCGATCTGGCTGTCGATGTCATAATCTGTTTTCGTGCTTAGATCCAAGGCAACGCCTGCATCCATACGTTTCTGTAAATGAGCAAGATCGTAGTTCATGAAAAGGTCTATGTTTTGATTGGTCATCAAGGCAGTGTCCAGCTTTAAGTTTCCAGCATCGTCATTTACATTACGGATATACTCGACTTGAATGTCTGGATGATCTTTATTCCAGTTATCAATTACAGCTTGAGGCCCGGATTCTGCAGGAACGGCCCCCCACATCGTAAGCTTTATTTTCTCCTTTGCTGTTTGTCCATTTGCACTGCCCTGCGCATCATTACTTCCACTAGTACCACAACCAGCCAGCATCGTACCTGCTAATAAGACAGAAAGCACTGCAGGAACCCACTTTTTCTTCATCGATATCTTCCCCCTTGGAAGGATTATGTGTTGTGCTCTACGTCTATAACTTTATCATCAGAGCGGATTCTGGGGGATGAACTACATTTGGGAAACTATAGAACGTTTTTTGGTTCTTTGCGAAATTCATTTGGCGTGACGCCACACCACTTTTTGAAAATTTTAATAAAATAATTATCGTTCTCAAAGCCCACCTGCTGACCAATCTCACTAATCGTTAGCTTCGTCTCGGCAAGCAGCATTTTTCCAGCCTGAATACGCCGCTCTTGGATATAATTCGTCAACGTTTTCCCTGTCTTTTTCTTGAATAAGTCACTTATATAGCTGGCATCCATTCGTATCAGCTCTGACATGGATTTGAGCGAGATGTCCTCAGAATAATGCTCTTCAATGTAAGCAATTATTTTGTTCATCTCCACATGGTCTGTCGGTCCCGTTTGTTGCTTCTCAGGAAACCATTTATCTGCCTTCTTCATCTTCACCATTCGCTCCAGCTCGGCATGAACCTTATCCATGGTCTGCTTCAAACCTTGTAGATCTAAAGATAGCTTCAGAATGTAGTCCGAAGCTCCAAATACGATTGCTTGCCGAGCGTATTCAAATTCACTCAATGCGGTCAACATTACAAATCGGCAGTCGAAGCCTTCCTCTCGCGCAACTTGAAGGAGCTTCACCCCATCCATCACTGGCATATTGATATCCGTCACTACCACATCAGGTCGAAGCTCACGAATCATTTGTAAGCCTACTTCTCCATTCTCCGCCTCACCTATAATTTCAAACGGAATTCCAGCCTTTAAGAATAACTTCCGTATACTTTTAACCGCGGGTTGTTCATCATCCACAATTAACGTTCTCCACATGTGAGCTTACCTCCATCGTAAGGTTTTGAAATAAGAAGTGGAAAATGGATAATCACTTCAGTTCCTGTGTCTGATGATACAATATCCATGCCTGTCCGTTGATTCTTGAACAACAGCTCTAAGCTCTCCCTAATATTCTGAACACCGATTCCTTTTCGTTTCCGTGCAGCCTTATTCAGCTGTGCTCTCTCTATCCCCATGCCGTTATCTTTAACCTGCAGATATAGTTGTTGTCCAGTCACCTTAGCGGAAATATCAATTTTCCCTTGTTTCACAGACTGACCGAAGCCGTGAATCAAGCTATTTTCAATTAAGGGCTGAAGACAGAATTTAGGGATTAATGCGTATTGCAGCTCCTCGTTGATATCATATTGAATCTCAATCCCATGTCCGAAGCGTTGCCGCTGAATCTCCATGTAAGATTCAATCAGTACGATCTCATCCTTTAACAGAATCAAATCCACTTCCGTATTTAATGTTGTTTCCAATATTTTGCCTAGTGCAACACAAATTTCATAAATTTCATCATCATCTTTATCTAAGGCGATACTCTTTATCGTATTCAATGTATTTAGTAGGAAATGCGGGTTCATCTGCGAGAGCAACACCTGAAATCGAACGAATTGCTTCTGTTTTTCTTCAAGCTGAAGTCGCTGCAACAGCTCATTTAAATCATGAATCATTATATTGAAACTCTGAGTCAGCGCAAGAATCTCTCCCCGCCCTTGCTCGGGTAATTTCATTTTGAGATTCGTTTTAGCGGTCATCTCCATCTTCTTCTGCAGCTTCTTTAGCGGCACTGTAATCGTCGATGAGATAAAATAAGTTAATAGAACAAATAGCAGTAGTATGACTCCAAATACAGCAAAAAATCGTTGCTTCTGCTTGTACACCTCAAGAAATAGCTGATCTAGCTGTACCTTTTTAACGACATAACCATTCAACTCTTCGATGTAGCTGTATGTGTATAAGCTTTTCTCCTTCGGATCGATGATGGATGCCGCACGCTCTTTCTGCCGCTGGTTGGCGCTCTTCACAATACTCTGCGCAATATCAGGTGAAAAGGTCTCATCCTTATCCGGATTAAGCATCACTCTCCCTGAGGCATCGAGCAGAAAAAAAGCCCCTTCCTGCTTACTCCCTAACGTTGATCTAGTAAACCACTCCTCATAATCGATACTTAGTCTTGCATAGGCATAAATGTTAAAACCATTATCACGCATAACCTCATAGAGACTAAGCATTTTCTTACTTGTTGTACTTTCCCGGACTACATTATTCTTGTCATTCGGATTCCATATATATCGATTCGCTCCTTCTCGCTTCAATGCTTGAACCCAATCCTCCGATTGGATTTCGTCGTAGCTCAAGGTTTCCCTTGGCATAAAGGAAGTGTATGCGTTTCCATGAAGGTCGATTAAAGTATAATATACCGTCGCTCCACTCATGAAGAATGTATTTTCAATCGCTCCAAACTTGTTTTCAACGAGCTTTTTTCTCGTGATTTCATCAGATTGCTCGGGATTCTTCATTATCGATAAAATCGTTGTATCTTGTTCAAGTAATGACCCAGTTTTCATAACGAGACTCATGAGATCAACAAAACCATTCTTAATCCCAATAAGCTGCTCTATGTTCTTCGTTTCCGCATTATCCTGAAGCATTTGTTCTGTCTCTTTGAAGTTATACAGAACGAGCATGGCAATGGGTGATAGTACTAACAGTAAGAAAGCTAACAAAATCCGATTCTTAAAGGTACTTGGCGTAAGTTTCAAATATAATCGCTTCAAACGAAAACTCCCCTTACATTTTTTGTGCATACACTTCGTTTGATAATTTTTCAAGCCGCAGCTCTCGCGCTATCTTTTTGTCTTCACCAAAAGCGGCTCTTCTCCCCTTTTATTCTAAACTTCTCCTGCTAAAAAAAATAGAGCCGGGATTACCTCCCAGCTCTACCTAATCTTATTCTTTTATTAGAACGTATTCCATTTCGTTACCTCATCCACGGATAGTCGAACCGTAGGACGCCCAGGCTTCGCAGCCTTACCCAGCGCTATCAACATAATATTCTCATAGCTTACGGGTACATTAAAGGCTTCGTTTAATTTCACTGCATCATAGCCACCCATTGCCACGGTATCATACCCCTTCGCACGTGCGGCAAGCATCAGTTGCATACTTACTAATCCACCATCAACATGAACGATCTTCTTCAAGGTTTCCTCGCTCATACTACGGTAGCCGTTATCTACTGAATTGATCATCATGGTCTTCACTTCATCTGTCATAAAACCCGCTTCAACCGAGCGTGAATAAATTTTTTCGCCTTCATTAAACCACTCCAAATCACCGAATACGGCAATAACCGCAGAGGCATCTGCAATCTGCTGCTGATTATAAGCGATAGGAAGTAGCTTATCCTTCAAATCCTGCTCATCAATAACCAGGAACCGCCAAGGCTGCAAGTTGCTAGAGGATGGCGATGTGATCGCTACTTTCAGAATATCTTCAATTTCTTCTTTCGAAATTTTGACGGCTGGATCATAATAACGTACAGAACGACGATCCTCTAATACCGTGAAAAAATCCTGTTGTTTCTCAACCTGTGTAGACATATAAATTACTCCTCCAATATTATCTTTACTGTGTCTAATTTATCACAGTTAAGACCTACGACCTTAACTGTGTTATATTACGCACAGTATATTCCTGATAAGTTAAACTGTCAATAGAGCTCATAAGTTCGCTCTAGCAAGTCCAGAATCGTATATCTCTGCAATGTATTGTATATACTTTGGTCCATTTCTTCAGTCAGCTCTTCAATAATAGACTTCATCTTAGTTCCAAATAAATGTTCCCCTGTTGCATCTAACATGATCTGACAACGTGTTTCTGCAATCTGAAGTGCATGATATACTTCCCCGAGCAAAATGGTCTCCGCAGGACGGCTTAACTTATATCCGCCATCACGTCCTTCACGCGTTTCAAGGATGCCAGCACCTGCTAAGACAGATAGAATTCGTCGCAGAAGTGTCGCCTCGGATTGAATCGATCCCGCAATATCATTACTCGTGCACGTTGTATTCTCCTTGGCAAGGATCACCAACGCTTGAAGCGCTAAGCTGAATGTCTTATAGGTAGAGGGGCAGGATTTAATTTGTTTCTTGATAGATGACTGATCTTGCATATTCCCTTTTCCTCCTTCGGCAGTGCGATATTCCCCTGCATTTTATCGTAAACATTGCCTTGTCGCAAGCCTTCAAATAAGAAAACTCCCCCACCATTTCACCTTTCCGGTGGGTATACGGTGGGGGAGACTTCATCCTGGATGCTCCAGATTTGTTATTCGTCGATTTTCAGTACGGCCATGAATGCTTCTTGTGGTACCTCGACACTGCCGACTTGCTTCATGCGTTTCTTACCTTCTTTTTGTTTCTCAAGCAGCTTACGCTTACGCGAAATATCACCGCCGTAACATTTAGCAAGTACGTTTTTGCGCATCGCCTTAACGGTTTCACGCGCAACGACCTTCGTACCCACAGAGGCTTGAATCGGCACTTCGAACATTTGGCGAGGGATAATCCCACGTAGTTTCTCACAGATGATACGACCGCGGTTGTATGCACGATCACGGTGAACGATAAAGGACAAGGCATCAACCTGCTCATTGTTAAGCAAGATATCCATCTTGACCAGATTCGAACGACGGTACCCGCAAATTTCATAGTCGTAGGATGCATAACCTTTTGTACCTGATTTCAACTGATCAAAGAAATCATAAACGATTTCAGACAGTGGGATCTCGTAAGTAATCGTTACACGGTTAGTATCAAGATACTCCATATTTACGAACTCGCCACGTTTATTCTGACACAGCTCCATTACAGTACCTACAAAGTCGTTAGGCACGATGATTGCTGCTTTAACGTAAGGCTCTTCAATGTAGTCAATCGTTCCGATTTCCGGATAATGTGACGGGTTGTCAATTTGAATCATTTCGCCATTGGTCAGCATGATTCGATAAATAACACTCGGTGCAGTTGTAATCAGCGGCAAATTGAACTCGCGCTCAATCCGCTCTTGAATGATCTCCATATGCAAGAGTCCAAGGAATCCGCAACGGAAACCAAATCCAAGCGCGCTCGAGCTTTCCGGCTCAAAGCTTAGCGAAGCATCATTCAGCTGGAGCTTCTCAAGTGCCTCACGAAGATCGTTATAATCGGAGGTTTCAATAGGATATAACCCGCAATATACCATCGGGTTGATCTTACGGTAGCCTGGTAGCGGCTCAGCAGTAGGATTCTTTGCGTCAGTGACAGTATCACCGACACGGGTATCTCCAACATGCTTGATCCCAGCTACGATAAATCCAACATCCCCGATGTTCAATTCATCGACAATGGTCATACGCGGCATAAATGCACCAACTTCAATGACCTCGAAGGTCTTCTCCGTTGCCATCATCTTAATCTTCGATCCCGCACGGATCTTCCCGTCCATTACGCGCACATAGACGATAACACCTTTGTAAGGATCGTAATGAGAGTCAAAGATCAACGCTTTAAGCGGCTCTTCTGAATTACCGGATGGCGCAGGAACCTGCTTCACCACCTGCTCCAGAATTTCCTTGATCCCGATACCGGCTTTGGCAGAGGCCATAACCGCTTCACTGGTATCCAGTCCGATAACATCCTCAATCTCCTGCTTTACCCGGTCTGGGTCAGCGTTTGGTAGATCAATTTTGTTGAGGACAGGCAGAATTTCCAGGTTGTTATCCAGCGCAAGATACACATTGGCAAGCGTCTGTGCTTCAATCCCTTGTGCCGCATCTACTACGAGCAACGCGCCTTCGCATGCTGCAAGACTGCGGGAAACCTCATAGGTGAAATCGACGTGCCCCGGTGTATCAATCAAGTTGAGATAGTATTCTACACCATCGTCTGCACGATAGGTTAAACGTACGGCTTGCAGCTTGATTGTGATACCGCGTTCGCGCTCCAGATCCATCTGATCGAGTACCTGTTCCTGCATTTCACGCGTGGTTAGTGCCCCCGTGTATTCCAAAATGCGGTCAGCTAGTGTCGATTTACCATGGTCTATATGTGCAATAATCGAGAAATTGCGAATTTGTTGTTGTCTTTTCTGAACGTCAGTCATTCCTTACCCCCACAGACAGCCTGATATTAATCCACTTATTATAACAGTACAAGCTTACTCCATCAATCCCGCCCTTACGTAAAACAGAAGAAACAGCTATTCACGTACCCGTGAAATAACTGTTTCTCCTGAAATCATTGTGATTCTTCCGCAGAATCGAACAATGAGACTACCCAGCGTATGCCCTTCTGAGAAGCCTGCTGCAAAAGGCCTGCCGTTTTATCCGCTATCACATCGACTGTCGGCTTTTGTTCCTCGGGAATCAGAATCTGCTCCGGAGTTTTCGTATTATCCCCATCTACCACTTGTTGAGGAAGATCTTCAGTTGGCGCAGGATTGCTATTCTGAGGCAATGGAGAAACAGGTGTATATGCACCTGTGATAGGGTCGATCACCATCGGAACATACACATAAGTCTGCCCACCTTGTGTAACCCCATTCTTAATCGGCTGAGATTGCATGCCCGTCACTTGACTGGTTGGCGTAGTCGATAGGTCGGTCCAGCCTGGCAGCAGCTTAGAGACGGTTGCGCCTCCGCTGCCACTGAACTGCATACCTAACAGTATGCCAACCCCTGCCCAAATACCGACCATAACCAGTTTTTTACCGAAACGAGACATGTAATCCACTCCTTCTTAAATACTTGGTAATAAGGTTGTTTATTCTAATGAAATATCTATAACTTAAGAAGCTCCGTTCGACTTTTGAGGTGCTGTAGCATTTACCTTCTCCGAGTCATGACTGCTCCAGTACACATCCGCAATAGCATCTGCCAAAATATCAGCCGTACGCTTTAATTCCTCTGCTGTATTATCAATACCGCCCACTTCAATCAAGACACTATTAGGTGAGAGGGTTTGGTTGTACTCCCCGTTGTTTCCTTTACCCGCAGCTTTTCCCCATATTCCGCGAGATATTCCTGGGTAACTCTTTTCAATCGTTTGATGAATCTTGTTTGCAAACTCTTCGTTCTTCTTCCAATCTTTATTCGCATGTCCAATAATAAAATACACCTGAGCGTAACTTTTCCCATCAATCGTTGCAGTTGTTTTGCCGTGACGCTGTGAGTCGCGGTGAATGTCGATAAGTTCACTCATTTCTTGATTTGTGCTCATCGCTGATTTAACCAACATTCGGGAATACTTATAGGAAAAATTCCAGTTATAGTCGGCAATTTTAGTTGGAAAATCATCTTTGGCATGAACGGTACCAATTCCGCGTTGTTCCAATCTTTTCGTAATATATGATCCTACCAGCATTACATTTTTAGAAGAAACTGCCGAGCTTGGATTTTCGTTCGCTACGCCTAGTAGAGGGTTAAAGGCCTCCCGTGGATGTGAATGATAGATAAGGATCCGTTTAACCGAGGTGTCCTTGGGATTATCTGTCTCGCTTTGCGGATCACTCTTATCCGTACCTCCTGCAGCTGCTGATGGCTCAGGAGATGGAGCTATCGTCGCTTCAGGCTGCTGTGCTGGGGGATCTTCAGGCTTGTCCACTTCGTTTGGAGCAGACGGATCAACTTCTTCCCCGCCCTCAGCAAGTTCATCCGTTCCCGGATGATAGTCAACAGGTGCTCCTGTAGAGCCGCCTGAGCCTTGTCGCAAAAGAAATGGATCATCCGCTGCCAAGCCTGGCACTTCACGAGAGACTAAACTCTTCGGATCACTTGGATTCACACTGGTCAGCAATTGAAATACAAAGGAAGTTACTTTTTCACCTGAAAAAGCGGAAGGCTCTTTCCCCTGCGGTAAATGCGGTACTTCCATCCCCAACAGCTCCATGAAAAATCCACTGGATAGCGAGGCCGCAAGCCCCTTCATAGATGGAATGGGTGAAGAGTTCAACTTCTGTCCGGCCAAACCGCCAGCTCCAAGCAGCATAAAAAATACTAGCGAACCTCCGGCGAGCAGCAGCATCGTTCTTCCCAGCGATAAAGCATCCAGCACTCTTCCACGTAAACGGCCGATGTTCCAAAGCTGAAACCATTTTTTATTCATTATATTTATGTCCTCCTCCAGCCCTCTGTAATCTCTTATACTCCAAATCTATGAGCGAAAGAGTAGTAGTAGAACCGTAAATGAGAGAATTGACTTAAAGCCCGCACAGGATACTGTACATCAGCATCCCGCCGGACTGTGTGCTAGCTATGATTCAATTAGTGGGTATAAGCGCCAACATTCTCAGGATCGACCGCATCATGTAGCGCCGCATTAAGGCCACTCGCAACAATATTAGCGATGCCTTCAATAAATTCATCGATTTCCTTAGGGGTAACGATCAAATCATGTCCAAGCGGCTCCAGTACTTCCTTCACTAGTGACAGTCGCTCTTGCTCGGAAATATCGTCCAGCATCCCCATGATTTCCTTAGTATGACCCGCTCCTTTGCCAAAATGATTCTTCATCATCTCCAGCACATTATTTACAATGGTCGAAGCATAGCAAACGGTAGGAACACCGATAGCAATACAAGGAACACCCAGAATTTCCTGTGTCAATCCGCGCCGTTTATTGCCAATCCCCGAACCAGGGTGAATACCGATATCGGCAATTTGAATCGTCGTATTGATCCGTTCCAGTGAACGGGATGCCAGCGCATCAATGGCAATGATGAGATCCGGCTTGGTACGATCCACGATCCCCTGTACAACTTCACTCGACTCGATACCGGTCAACCCTAACACCCCTGGAGCAATAGCACTTACCTTACGGTAGCCTGGAGAGACCTGATCCGGCACGAGCTCATAAAATTGCCGAGTAATGAGCGCATTCTCCACCACCAGCGGCCCCAATGAATCTGGAGTCACATTCCAGTTTCCCAGTCCAACGATCAGTACAGATGCATCCTTTCCAATCCCAATCCTAGTCAGGAAGTCCTCGAATTCGCGAGCAAAGACTTCAGCTACTTTTTGCTGCAAGCCCGTATCTCCACCGCGCAATGCCGGCACCTCAAGAGTGACATAATTCCCAATCGCGCGACCTATCGCCTGAGATCCGGCAGCGTTAGCCACACCAAGCCGGGTAACTTTTATCCCATCAGACTCTTCCACTTCTTCGTTTACACCAGGAATTGGCGTCCTTTGTGGCCCTTGAGCCATTTCCTTCGCCTCTAACGCCAAGTCCGTGCGTACCGAATATAGCTGCAGATCCGGTTCCATTGTTCCAGCCTCCTAAAAGTTTTGTAAGCATCGCTCCATTGAATTACTTCGGGCAAAACTTGCTTCGTAAGCGATACTTAGTTTTGTGAGCAGACGCTTCCCTTGAGTTACTTCAAACAAAAACTCAAATTGCAAGCTTCTGCCTATGCTCTTTTGTCGATAGTGTGCGAGAGAAAGCCCTTGTTTATGCAGGTTAAAATGGTTTAATTTGAAAGCTTTAAGTATTGCTTTTTACTACCGGTCATGCTAAACTATTTTAAGTTGTGAATCATTTGATAATGATTTCGAATGTCTTACAGGAGGTGAATGCAATGCCAAATATTAAATCCGCGGTTAAACGCGTAAACACGAACGAAAAACGCCGTGCACTGAACGCTTCCCAAAAATCCGCGCTTCGTACAGCTGTGAAAACTGCTGATGTAGCACTGACAGGTACGGAAGTTGAAACTGCTCAAGCTGCTTTCCAAGCTGCTTCCAAAAAGCTGGACAAGGCCGTAACTAAAGGTCTGGTTCATAAAAATGCGGCTGCCCGCAAAAAATCCCGCTTGGCGAAGAAATTGAACGCTCTTAAGGCTCAAGCCTAGGACGACATTCATAATGAGCAATTGAAGAACCTGACCGCTATGTTTCATACGGTTGGGTTTTTTTGTGCCTACTATTCTATAAATATAAGTAATAGTTTCCTCCTTTTAGACGTTAGTTGAATGAAAAAAACCACCTTAGAAAGGTAGTTTTCTTGAACGATCAACTTTTTCTTTTTTCATTTCATAATAGTGATTCGTCATAAAGTTATCCACTACTTAGCTCAAGTACCTAGCCGTAACATAAACAACTCCAGACCAAGCACTTTATCTATAGCTCCTGTCTTCATTTTATAATCCAGATCAGCCAGTGCACTTAAAATTTGCCGCAGACGTTCACTTGAGAACTTGTGGGCCTGCTCCCCTGCAAGCTTTACTGCATAAGGATGAAGTCCGATCTGTGAGGCAATCTGACCTTGCGAATAACTATGAGTTGATAAATCCTTCACCTGCAAAATAATCCGGAACTGCCGTGCAATCAGCGCAGCAATCTTAATGGGTTCTTCCCGCTGCTTCAACAGCTCATACAGCGTATCAAGCGCCTTATCTAGACGCAGGTTAGCGATATCCTCTACAAGCGTAAACACATTTTGTTCCGTTCCGCGATGCACCAGACTCTCTACTGCTTCTGCGTCTACGGTTCCGCCCTTACCAGCGAACAAACATAGCTTGTCCATTTCCGCGGATAAGCCCTGCAAACCTGTCCCCGCATTAGTGATAAGAATCTCTGCGGTGCCAGATGCCATCGTACAACCTCGCTCACGAATCCCTTTCTCTACCCAGCGCAGCAGCTCTTCTGCCCCTAGCGGGTTGAAAGCTAATACCGTACCCGCCGTTTTAACGGTCTTCACAATTTTCTTACGCTCGTCCAGCTTGTCATTATTCACCATAAAGACAATCACACTGAAATCTACAGGATGCTGCAAATAATCACTTAAAATATCTATACGATGCTCAAGTTTGGCATTTTCTTTTCCCGCTGTAAATAAAGATGCGTCCCGCACCAGCAATAATTTACGTTCTACCATAAAAGGTACAGTCTCTGCTTCTTCTATCACAGCCTGCACCGGCGTCTCCGAGAGATCAAAGGGAATAACTGCGAAATCACGATCCTCTTTAGCAATTAGCTGGTCTTCCAGCAATGCCGCAAATTCATTCATTCGAAATTTTTCACTGCCGTACAAAAGGTACAGCGGCGAGATTTTCCCTTGTTTGATTTCTTTTATCGCCGTTTTGGCATCCATTCCGCCACTTCCTTTTCCATTCATCTAGCCCAATTTGCCCAGATTCCTATTGTAGCAAAAAAAACGACATAAATGCACATGCAAAAACGGAGAAACTCTGGCAGCCATGGCCAAAGCCCCTCCGTTTAAGCGGCGCATCTATATAAACGCCGGAGTGAGAAGCCCTAGAAACTTCCCATCCGACGGTCATACCGATGTTCTTCAAATCCTATACTTTCTAGTTCCTGTCCGGTTGCTATAGTATATTCTGAAACTCCGAAAAATGTTCCAGCCTCAATTTAATTTGTTGACATTGAAGACGGAGTCTTCGATGGTGTCGCCCCAGGTGTTGTAACCGGCGTTGAAGAAGCTGCTGACGCTTCCTGTACAGTGTACACCTTAGTGGTATTCACACCATCTTTCTCCGTCACATACGTAAACTGCGAGCTATCCGCCGACCATTCTCCAGAAATCCAATTTCCTTCTAATGGATAAGAAGTCACTGCTGTCCTATCTTCCACAGAACCTTCGGGTGAATTCTTATAAATAACAAGCTGTAATCCAACAAACTCAACGGCATAATGCCCATCAGGGGAAGTCCAAGTCTGCACATTAGAATCATTGGAATCACTGGAATCACTAGAAATGTTAAAGCCCATAACCTCTCTTCTAAAATCATTCGCACTATCTAATGATTCCTCCGTAGGTGGCGCTGAATCAGCTGCGATTCCTTTATCTATAGAACCAGGTTGATCCTTCTTATCAGCCTTGAACTGATTATTACTGCCAGCACTAGTATCCGGAGTTTGAACTTTCGTTACAGTATCTGGCTTCGGCGTCATAATCTTCTCCGTAGGTTTGGGCTTCACATTATTTGTTGGTTCCGGTATCGATCGTCCTCCAGATCCAGCATTAGTTTCTGTTGGAGAAGTCGGCATCGACGCAGGGTCTACCGGCCCCATCGCTCTATCTAATGCAGCGTTATCCTCATTCACATCAGGAGCAGCTGGTAGAGCCCCCGAATCGATTCCGCTATTAGCAGGCGCAGCCTCATATGAATCAGCAGAAGTAGAGGCTTGCGATTCAATAGCCATATTATCAGCACTATCGCTGGTCGCTTTACTACTATCCTGCATCATTTGTTCTACCTCTGCCCCAGGCATTTTATCCGGCATATTAAAAATAGCGATCCCTAATATTACGGCAGCTGCGATAGCTCCAATGCCTGTCCGTGCTGCTATAGAGGTTCCCTTGGAAGGTTTACCGCGGGAGCTTTCACGTGAAAATGGAACTACAACTGGTTCCTCGGTTCTCACAGCGCTTTGTTCACGGCTGCTTCGATCCAATTCTGCAAGCTGAGGTAAAATAGAGTCAACCAGACTAAACGGGGGTTTCACGTCTGGCAACTGCTCCAATTCTTTGGAGAGAAGTGTCAGCCGCTCAAAGACTTCCGCGCAGGAAGGACAATTATCGATATGACGGAACATCTCAACAATCTCATCTTGGCTCAAGTCTTGGTCTATATAGCGGTGCATCCATTCCATCACCTCCGCGCATTTCATCCCGATACACCACCTTTCTGGTACTCCTGAAGTCTATTCTGCAGCTGCTGTCTGGCCCTAAACAGATATGATTTCACTGTATTCAAAGGCAAATCCAGGCAGTCTGCAATCTCGTTGTAAGAAAAATCTTGTAAATAGCGCAGGACGATGACTGTCCGATGATGCTCGGGCAATTGATCAATCGCTTCACGTATATCCTCAGCTAAATAAGAAGATAGAACCTCACGTTCCACATTGTGTTTATCCTGAAACACCATTTCATGCTCATCAATAGAAACTGTAGGTTTAGTTCTTCTGAATTTATCAATGCAAATATTGGTAACGATTCGCTGAACCCACGTTTTGAACTGGGCCTTTTCCTCATATGAACCGATTTTGGTATAAACCCGGATCAAGGCCTCCTGAGATGCATCCAGCGCATCTTGTTCATTATGCAAAATGTAGAAGGCGGTTTTATATACATGCCCTTCAATTTCTCGCAATAGGGTGATTAGAGCGTCGCGATCGCCCGCTTGAGCGGCTCTGATGAGTCCCTGCTCCACCACGAAGGTTCCCCCTCTCTATGCAATCTTACTGACGCGCAAGACTGCGAATTTGTTGCAACCCTGTAATTAATATTTTTAGAATACCAAACTTTTCTAAGAACGTCATGTTAAGCCATCTTTTATAAAGCGCTATCGCACATTTCATAGCATTTCACAGTCAATAATTCCTACTAAGCATACAGGGGAAACTTCAATCATTCAAATACTCTTTTGAATAACTTTATAACAAAAATGACACAAGTATAAACGCCTTCGGCATCGCAATATGGCCGGCAAGCGTTTAGGTAAGAAATATCTCCCATTTCCAAAAGAAACGGCTTATCCTCCTGTCGGAAAAGAAGCCGTCAGTAAACAAGAAATAACCTTAGAATCGAGCACATAACTCTATTTATATAACACAATCTTGCAGAGCATGAACACTGCGTAGTTGTCCCTAGTTTCATCATCCACAACATACGCCTCTCCATTCTCAAAAATATGAGGGTTATTGTAATTCCGCTCTAATCTATAGATCTGGCCCTCCGTCACCTTACAACCATGGAATGCCGACGCAATTTCTACGTATTCCGCATCCTCTTCATCAGCTGCAAGATACAGCTTTTTATCATGATAAGCAGGCATATACTCACTCCCGGTCCGATAATAAACCCTTCCAATTCGTAGACGTCAGTCAAACATCATAACTCTTCTACTTTATAGTTTATTGCCTTTGTCCTCATTCTATACTTTATGAAAACATATAACGTAAGGAAATCTGAATGTCGGAAAATAAGTATACAAAAAGGTTGTACGGCTGACATGTGTCAGCTATACAACCTTCAATAAATCTATTTATTCGAAATTAAGAAACATACCTGATCAAATACCTTTTATCTCTTTAAATTTTGCCACATACTGAGCCGCAAGATCGGTAATCTGATCGTATCGACCATCCTTCGCAGGTGCAGTCAAATTGCCCCCGATACCTACTGCTATACAGCCGTTGGCAATCCACTTTTCCATATTATTCAGATCCACGCCACCTGTTGGCATAATGTTCACATGCGGCATAGGGCCTTTAACCGCTTTCACATAATCCGGACCAAACGCACTGCCAGGGAACAGCTTAAGCACATCCACGCCAAACTTCAACGCTTCCTTCATTTCATTTAATGTCATGCAGCCAGGCATGTACGGAATCCCATAAAGATTACACATTTTAGCTGTCTCTGCTTCAAAAGAAGGACTGACCACAAATTCCGAGCCTGCAAGAATGGCTATTCTCGCCGTTAATGGATCAAGTACAGTTCCTGCTCCAATCACTGCGCGATCTCCGTACTCCGCTACCAATCGTTTAATCGCCACATCCGCGTCCGGAGTAGTAAAAGTTACCTCAATATTATTCAAACCGCCTTCGATACAAGCAACGGACATTTTAAAAGCTTCCTCAGCACTATCAGCACGAATTACGGCTACAACTCCAACGGACGCCACATTCTGCAATACTTTTATTTTCTTCATCAGTAGACTCCCTTTCTCTTGGTACGATCGTAGATGAATATGAAATACTAATTTAGATAAACTTTTTTATTAAATTTACTAATTAAAACGATATAATCTATAATCAGATAGTAATAATAATACGGTTAACAGTCAATACATTTTTATGGATATAGAGATTTTAATTTATCAAAATGACCAATAAGCACTTGTTTTATAAGGATTTATTAATGATTTATTTCCTTTTATCCAAAACACCTTTTGGATTAAAAATCATTCTTTTATTGTACAAAACCGATTTATGTGATAATTTCAAATTATACATCATTATACTGGGATAAATTCATTACCCTAGGAGGAACTCAAATGAGTAAACAGTTGGATGCCGTCACTTTCGGGGAGCCGATGGCGATGTTTTATGCGAATGAAACGGGTCCCCTGCATGAAGTATTTTCGTTCTCCAAAGCGTTGGCAGGTGCCGAGAGCAATGTAGCTACAGGCTTATCGCGCTTAAATCATCCTACAGGTTATGTTACGAAGCTTGGCGAAGATAACTTTGGTCATTTCATTGCGCAAGCAATGAAGAAAGAGAACATTGATACCACCAATATTACTTTTACTAAAGAAAATTCAACGGGTATGTTAATCAAATCAAAGGTTGTTACTGGCGATCCTAAAGTCGAATACTTCCGCAAAAATTCCGCGGCCTCCAAGCTTAGTCTGGTTGATTTTGACGAGGCATACTTTAATGCTGCAGGACATTTACACGTAACAAGTATCTCCGCCGCCTTATCCAAGAGCTGTCATGAATTCTCTGTTCATGCTATGGAGTTTATGAAGCGACAAGGAAAGACGGTCTCTCTCGATCCAAATCTGCGCCCTAGCTTATGGCCGGATACAGAAACAATGGTGAAGACGATCAATGATCTGGCTACACGCTGTGATTGGTTCCTTCCAGGACTCGGTGAAGGCAAGATTCTTACAGGTCTAAATACGCCAGAAGAGATTGCGGACTATTATCTGGCGCGTGGCGTCAGCTTAGTCGTCATCAAGCTCGGACCTGAAGGCGCTTACTATAAATCCGCGGAAGGAGAAGGTTATGTAGACGGGTTTAAGGTAGAGCAGGTCGTTGATACCGTAGGTGCAGGTGATGGGTTTGCCGTTGGTGTAATCAGCGCAATGCTGGAAAAGCTTCCGATTGTTGAGGCCGTCAAACGCGGCAATGCGATCGGTGCGTTAGCCGTCATGTCGCCTGGCGATATGGATGGACTTCCGACCCGTGAGGAGCTTGCGAAGTTTATGCAGCAGGAGGTTTAAGCACATAGATTTGAGTCAGCTTTCGCAACATAATCTCTGTAAACTTCTGTAATTCTCATAAATAGCTGAACGCAACCAAATCTACACAACATAGCTGTACTCTATACAACTATATCGAGTCAAAATCGTTTCTACTCGCCTTTAATTGCACTTTATACATTTAACAACCAGGTGAACATCGCTGTCAGCAATTTCCCGCAGAAATAACTGCACAAAATACAATTAAACTCTCAATTCAGGAAGCACAAACTAAAATAGTTGCAGAAAGTACAATTAACCATAAGAAGAAACAACAACGTTGCAGCCTTATAATCTAGTAGCTTGGGAGTTTTATTATTAAAAAATGCCGTCTCACAGTTGATCTGTGGAACGGCATTTTTTTGTGCTTCTATAGCTTGTAGTCAGTTATATAACTTCACAGATTGCCCTTGTTGCAAGGACGGCGGGAATCGATAGGTGATTGGAACGGAAGCACCCTTGTCCTCAATACAAGAGAGTATAATCTTAGCGGCTTGCATACCCATTTCGTATGCAGGCTGACGAATTGTTGTAATGACTGGATTATAAATTTGCGCGAATTCCGCATCATCTATACCGATGACAGACAATTGTTCCGGAATAGCGATCGCATTTCGATTCGCATATTTCAAAATCTCTGCTAGCGTGATATCGTTCGTAGCCAATAGCGCTGTCGGAGGGTCCGGCAACGCTAAAAGGCGCTTCAGTCCTGTAGCTAATTCTTCTTTTGGCACACTACAAATATACTCCTCACGCAGCGTTAGGCCCGCTTCTTCCATCGCTTTTTTATAACCACTGATCCGCTCTTTACGAGGGGTAATAGCATGTTCCCCTAGCGGCAGGGTGACCAGAGCAATTCGCTCATGGCCTTGTTGTGTAAGCTGTCCCACACCTATCTTGGCCGCCATTTCATTGTCGAGCAACAAACTCTGTGTAGTGATTCCATCTACCAGACGATCCATAAACACTAACGGAAAATCCGCCTCTATTAGTCGGCTGTATGCAGATGGATTGTTCCCCGTCGGAAAAATAATTAAACCGTCCACCTGTCGGGCGACTAAGGTTTCGACGTACTTACTTTCTTTTTCCGCATTCTCATCGGCATTGCATATGATTACTTGAATCCCGTGTTGCTGCAGCTCGTTCTCGATCGCCCGGATACATTGAATAGACAGCGAATAATCGATATTAGCAACGATGATTCCGACCATATGCGTCCGATTCTGTTTCAGACTGCGCGCAAGTCCATTCGGTTGATAATTGAGCTCCTCGATCACAGCCTCAATCCGATTCTTCGTCGCTTCACTCATATATTTAAAACGTTTGTTCAAAAATTGGGAGACTGTACTCTTCGACACTCCCGCTTTTTGAGCCACATCATCAATCGTTAACTTCTTCATCGCTTCGGCTCCACTCTTCTCAAAAGAAAATTACTTTATCAAAAAGTATAGCTTTTATTGGGTGAATTATCTACTAAGGAGTAGAATTCAAATAATCCATATAAAGCTTATTTTGTTGCTCTTCCGATAAAAAAGCCCAATTCTCATCCAGCCACCCCAATCCAGCTTTCATAAGAATATCCGCTTTACGTTGTTCTCCGCCCGCTTTATAATCCATGAGTAATGTTTCTCCCTTAATCTCTTTAAAACCAATTGCTGTAGCAGATGTTGGAATGCTCATGGTCTCCATATCATAAAGTACGGTTTTCTCTTTGTACTTTTTATCCCCTACATGTTCTAAGTAACTAAGTACGAGTTGCTCATGCTCCTTATCAACAGCAATGATTGACTTGTAATCTAATAATGTAATATCAAAGGATTTAAGCGCGATCGGTACCACAGTTTCTCCAGCCATTGCTTTTTTAACATTAAGCATTGAGATTTCAACATCCTCATACATACCTACACCAAGAGTCTTTTTGTAAGAAGTTAACAGGATATAATCTCCCGCTCCAAAAAATCCACTCAAATATTGATAAGTACTTGCCCCTCCCGCATAAAGAGGAAATGTATAAATCCTAGTAGCCGAAGAAGCCGATAGCTCCGTCTGGTCCTTCGAGCTCAGGTAAAGGGTGAACGGTTCTGTAGGATGTGTGTACTTTGGCTTCTTGTAGTCAACCATCGGGGGTGGCGGCGACCAAAGGATTCCCGCTGTTGTCTCAACGGCATATGCTTTAGTCTTATCTCTGCTCATTGGCAAAGGCATGTAGTATTTCTTACCGCTAATCTCAAACTCTGCTGGACTTGTCGGAGGCTCTGATGCTTTGTCATTAGTAACAGGAGTAGAAGAAGGTAGTATCGCTGCGGCTTGTGACTGCACCGATGAAGATTGGACTGGACCATGACTCTTCCATGCGCCTATAGGCAAGTTAAGTGCACCTATCAACAAAATCATAGCCACACTGGTCAGTAACACACTTTTGTTTATTCGATAACGTCCGCGACTTTTATTTTTTAGCACAGCAGCCTGCTCAATCCGCATCCTCAGCTCAGGTGTAAAGCCATCTTCAATAAAAGGTCTTTTGCCTGCTTGCGCATACCAATCAATCTGTCCGATCATCACTGGATTACTATTATCAGCTTTGCCTTTCATTCTCTCTCCTCCTTCTGAATGGCTTGCTTAACCTTCTCCCTCGCTCGCGCGAGCCGAGATTTCACAGTCCCTTGTGGTACATTCAGTAAATCGGACATTTCGCCGATCGTTAGCCCCTGCTGAATATCCAGTACAAGCACCTCTCTATTCTTATCTGGTAGGTTCATAATAATTTCCCAGATTCGGTTCGCATACTGATTGCCGAGCGCTTCTCTTTCTGCAGACGGAGCATTTACAGTAACAGGTTGATCTCCAAATGGTATGAATCTGCGCCAAAAGCTATTTTTGCTCCAGCTGAAGGCTGTATTTCTAGTAATCGTGAGCAGCCAAGTCTTCATCGACGATTGTCCCCGGTACTTCCCCACATTTTTATATGCCTTCAAAAATACTTCTTGGCTAATATCATTCGCTTGCTCACGGCTTCTAGTTAAGAAAAAAGCATAATTCCACACATCCGATCCATACGCCTCCATCATTTCCCGCAAGGTCATTTCGGACGCATACGCTTCTGCATATGGCATATCTTCGCTTAGCATGTTTCGTCTCACCTCTTGCCTAATAAGACTTTCCAAACTTGAAAAAGTTCCCTTTAAAATAAATAATTAGGTCATATATTACTTAACCGTATATTCTCTATATCTGTCTATTAAAAAGCACCACCGATGAACGCTTAAACGTCCTCGGTGGTGCTCGCGTGTCGGATTGAGGAGAGCTAAATATTAGCTCTAGCTGTCGTTGTAAGTTTATCGCCCGTAATCGGAGTGTAATGGTCCACTCATCTACTCGGACTCGGATATATCTATAAAAAGCGTTCTATTGCATTTCGTGCAATAGAAATTGATTTTTCAACGCCATAGAGAGTATCTGTTGCACTTCATGCAATAGATACTCTTAAAATCCACAGAAATAGGCGCTTTTCCTCATTTTGAGTGTACAAAGTACAACAGAATGAAGATCCCGGTTCAGCCCCTTAATTATGGAGTCATTCTCTTGAAATCTCAGGTTTTCACAGTTTCTTAAAGTGAGATTTTCACCTCTCCCATTTGGCCTGC
>NZ_JARXWM010000004.1:0-487698 GCF_029893135.1 Paenibacillus sp. PastF-3
GGGCGGGTTTCCCCGCCCCAAAGAACATCCACACCCACTAACAGATACCCGAGAAGCTACTTTCTGTTCTCTTACACAAACTTCTTGACGCTACCTTCGCGCCTAGTGGTAAGTGTACTTTGTGCAACTAATCCCCTCCAATCTAGCAATATCCGCTAATTTCCAGAGATATAGTTGTACAGAGTGCATCTATATCGCTTTTATGCGCGTAAAGTGGCTATTTAGTTGTACGAAATGCACGTATCAGGCTTCGGGATGGATGTTAGCATCAAAAATCAAAAATTCTGTGTGCCGACTCACCTCCCACCTTCTTTTTCACAGTAATGTTTCTATTTCTTTCTCCCCCTTGCGAACTCTCGTAGTATACTAATTGGAATAAGATGTATATTCTTTATTTTGGATATGGAGGTCTGTGATGGTAAATAGCTTTAAGAATACCAAGGCGCAAGAACGAGTGTGGCAATCCTATCAGCAGCTTGTTGAGCAGTGGCCCACTCCACTTGAGGAAATCGATATTCCTACCTCATATGGACTGACACATTGCATCCTTGCTGGTCAAAAGAGTAATCCACCTTTACTCCTGTTCCATGGTGTTGGCGATAACTCGGCGGTCATGTGGATCTTAAACATCGAGGAATTATCGAAGCATTTTTATTGCATTGCTATTGATACTTTAGGCGGACCTGGTAAAAGCATACCTAATGAGCATTTTAACAAACAGAATTTTGAGCAAGTGGCATGGATTAACGAAATAGCGACACATCTAAGGGTTGAAGTCTTTAATCTCGCGGGTGTGTCCAATGGCGCCTATATTGCTTTTAATTATGCGACCAAGCAACCGGACAAAGTGAACCGTGTCGTTTGTTTGGAGGGTGGAATGGTTAATGCACCGATTAAAGCCATGATCCAAACCTTAATGATGATGTTCCCGGAGATTCTGATTCCAACGGATCGCAATTTACTGAAAGTTCTGAAGAAGTTAAGCGCCCCTAACTCCCCTTTATTTGACAACCATCCAGTATTAGCTGCTCATCTGATCCTTTTAATGCGCACTCATAATCAGCAAGCTATGTTTGTGCATAAGCTTCATCCGTATGATCAAAACGCCGCAGTCGCAGTTAGAGACAAGCTCTATTTTCTAGTTGGAGAACACGCGCTAAAGCAATCGAAGGATTTCATAAATATTTTAGAAGCTGGAAAGTTCTATTACCAAGTCATCCCCCATGCGGGACACGGCATTAATCACGAGCAACCGGATAGAATAAACACTGAGATCATCAATTTCCTGACAAACGATAAGGATAAATCACTTGCATCCAGATGAAAGCGCTACTATTATGTTTGTAATTACACATACCTATCTTAGATAAGGAGATGATTACCATCAGATACGGAACATTAGCGCATACATTTGGTTGTTTACCCCTCAAATCGTTGACAGCAACGCTTCAGAATTATGATATCGATTTTGTTCAACTTGCTTTATCCAAAGCTATTCAGGACATCAACACCTCCACAGGTAAATTAAGTCCAGGCCTCGCAAACTATATTGGTGAACAATTTGAAAGAGCAGGTATACGTATCGGCGCGTTAGGCTGTTACATCAATCCCATTCATCCAGATCCTGTTATCCGGAGATTAGAAATAGATCGCTTCAAAGAACATCTTCGGTATGCCCGCCAATTCGGCGCCCCAATGGTGGCTACGGAGACGGGCGCTCTGACTACTTTCCAAGCACAAGACCCGCTCCATTACGAAGATATCGGCTGGGATATTTTAAGGGAAACTGTACAAGAGCTTGCGGAGGAAGCTGAAAAATGGGGTGTTTTTCTGGGATTGGAGGGTGTCTGCACACATACTCTTTCTACACCAGACAAGATGCGCCGCATCTTAGATGAAATTCCCTCAGGCAATATTGGTGTAGTCTTGGATCCATGCAATTTTATTGGTGACGCTGTAGATATGCAGGATCAAATTGTTGATGACGCCTTCAGGTTGTTCGGGGATCGGATCATTTTGGCGCATTTAAAAGACATCTATCAAGATGGAGAGAGAACTTACCACGGTAAGGCTGGTGGAGGGCATTTCCATACTGAAGCTTTCCTGAGCAAACTCCAGCAATTTAAGCCCATGATCGACGTATCTTTAGAAGATATAACGAACCTCGAGATTAATGAGACCGTTGCTTTACTAAAGAATATCGCTCTTATGGAAAAATAATGATTTTTAAACTAGATAAATGGTACCTTTCTAAGCGAATTGAATAAAATAAGAAACAGAACGATTGAGTAACTTCGTTTGACGATTAAGCCCTAACTTGGAAGGGACGGGATTACCGATGAGATTCACATTCCCTATTCTGACCTTATCACATGGTGGAGCTCAACGCATGCTGGTAGAACTCACCAATGGGCTGACAGCTATGGGGCATCAGGTTACTATCCTCATGCCTGTGGATGGTGTTGTTTCCTATGATGTCCGCTCCACCTTAATCCGCTCCACACATATGTCGCCTAAAGAACAGGACTATCCCCCAGGCGATGTTATTGTTTCTAATTTCCATACAACAGTCCCTACCTCTCAAGCAGCTAGCAATCAAGGAAAAGGAATTCATGTAAGATTATCATTATGTTATGAACCCCCCTTTTTACCAGATAGCTCGCTGTCGTTCCCTTCTTATCATGTCACAGAGCATCTAATTGTTTTATCGCATTGGCAGCAGGAGCTGATTCGTTTAAATCATGGGATCACAGGAAAAATCGTGCCCATTGGCATTAGCTCATCCTTCAAGAATATGAATATCCGTTACAGTCTTCAGGAGCCTTTAAACATAACAGCAATATTAAGAAAAGCAGAACGTGGTTTCTCATGGCACCGTGAGCAAGACTATCTTATAGAGCAACTGGATCATGTGAAAAATCAATGTCCCCATGTAAATATTAACTTTATCAGTCCGCCCGACGAGTTCAATACTTCAGAAGTTCTCCAAAGAATGAAAGCTACTGGCAAATATCGATTCTTCACGCCAGCGAATGATGAAGAGCTCTGTTACCATTACAACGGTGCAGATATCTTTGTTAGTTCTAGTATTTTTGATACGGGTTCTTTGCCGGGGCTTGAAGCCATGCGGTGTGGCGCAGCACTGGTCTGTGTTTATTCAGGTGGAAATATGGAATACGCAAATCACGAGAAGAACTGCCTGCTCTCCTATCGGTACGAGAATCGGCTTGGTGAAGATGTCATCCGCCTAATCCGAGACCCAAACTTAAGAACTAAATTGGCCGCACAAGGTGAAAGATCTTCCCACAAATGGACATGGGCAAATAGTGTCAGGTTATTTGAGCAAGCGGTTAGGGACTTCTTGTTAAAAACTAGACGATCTTAAAAATAGTGAAGGCTACTCTCTCTTACGATAGTTGCCTGGGGAGACGCCATAACGTTCCCGAAATACCCTGTGGAAATAGGTGTAGCTTCCAAACCCCGTCTCCTCTGCTATTCGCTCTAAGGTATAATTGGTGTTGTCCATTAATCGAAGAGCCATAGCAAGCCGAATTTGCCCAGCATATTGCATAATAGAGTAGCCGAATTGAATTTTGAATACATGTACGGCCCTCGTTACACTAATTCCTGCATGGGCAGCTACATCCTTTAATCTGATCTCTGATGTAGCATGCTCCTCTACATAACTCTTCATCTTAAGCCCGTGTAGCAGTGAGGCTGATGATGATGCAGGTGCTTCTTCCATAGCCCGATCTAACAGCAGGCATAGCGCTTTAAACAGCGCCTCAAGTATTTCAGGGCTCCCCCCATCTAATCTTCTATTCTCCAGATCAAGCTGTTGCCATATACTTTGCAGTTTGCCGTCATCCGCAATTCTAACCTTCTTCGGTCTTTCGCGCAGGTTCCACCACTGATCCACCCATTCCCCTGTACACATTACAAAATAGTCCACACTATGTCCCAGCTTACTCTTCTTTTCGCCGATTCTCAGATCATATATATCTTGAGGCTTAAATAATAACAGATCACCAGGCACCACGGTTACCATGTCTCCATCGATCAGTACTTCACACTCTCCTTCTGCTTGCAGCCTTATGATATAGGTATCCAGCCCACTGCGATATAATTGCCGAAAAGGCTGAGTATGGCGAATAAAGCCGCATAGGCTTATTTGGACACTATTAGTTTCCATAGCATTCACTCCTCTTCCCTAAGTAGTCGATGACCAGATTGTTGAGGTTCTTAGCCATATTGTTTCTTCAAAGAACAGTGAATCTCCTTCTATAATAAAGACAGAATTTATATGTACAGGAGGTTACCAACCACTATGAGTAAAATTGTTCGCGTCATTCAAACAGCAAAAGAAACTACCGACCGACTAACAGAAAAAGACCCTCTGATCTTCCTCCCCGATACGTCAGGCGTCGAATCAGAGCTCATCAATATTTATGATGATTTGGAGTATCAGGAAATGGAAGGTTTCGGTGGTGCACTTACCGAGGCTTCTGCTGTTACCATCGCTAAACTAAGTGAAGCTAAACAGAAAGAAATCATCGACGCTTATTTTGATCCTAAGGATGGTATTGGATTTACCCTTTGCCGTTCGCATATCCAAAGCTGTGACTTCTCACTGGGCAACTACGCGTATGTAGAAGAAGGCGATGCAGAGCTCCGTTCGTTCGATATTTCCAGAGATCAAGAGTCAATTATCCCCCTAATCAAAAATGCTGCAGCAGCTGTTGGCGAAGATTTCCGTTTGTTCTCTTCTCCTTGGAGTCCACCAGCTTTTATGAAAACGAACGGTCAAATGAACGGTGGTGGAGCTCTTAAGCCTGAATACCGTGAGGCTTGGGCCAACATGTTCGTAAAATATATTCAGGCTTACGCTGCGGAAGGCATCGATATTTGGGCCGTTAGTGTTCAGAACGAAGCAAAGGCTGTACAAATATGGGATTCTTGCCTTTATACTGCCGAAGAAGAAAAAGATTTTGTTCGTGATTACTTGGGACCAGCCTTGGAACAAGCCGGTTTGGCTCATGTAAAGGTTATGATCTGGGATCATAACAAGGAGCGCGTGTATGACCGTGCCAAGGTTGCCTTTGAAGATCAAGAAGCTTCCAAATACATTTGGGGAATTTGCTTCCACTGGTACTCCGGCGATCACTTCGAAGCCCTATCGGCCGTTCATGATCGCTTCCCAGACAAGAAGTTGTTCTTCAGCGAAGGCTGCCAAGAAGGTGGCGTTCATCTCGGCTCATGGAACACAGGCGAACGTTACGGCCATGATATCATTGGCAATCTGAACAATTGGATGTCATGCTGGACAGACTGGAATATTGTGTTGGACGAGCAAGGCGGACCTAACCATGTGGGTAACTTCTGCGATGCTCCAATTATCGGGGATACGAAAAACGATGAAATAATATTTGAGAGCTCCTTCTATTACATCGGACATTTCAGTAAATATATTCGCCCAGGTGCTAAACGAATTGGACATTCCAAATATACAGATAAGCTTGAAACTACAGCTTTCCGTAATCCAGATGGTACTATTGCTGTTATCGTTATGAACCGCACGGAACAAGAGCTTCCTTTCAGCCTGCGCTTCCATAACAGCTTGGCTGAGAACATGATACCGGCTCATGCTATTCAAACCCTGCTCATTAAATAGAAATTTCGAAAGCTAAAAACACAGCATGTCTCTGAGGGATTGGAGACTTGCTGTGTTTTGTTTTAGTCGAAATAGACCTTGGAAAGGTTCTTATTCTACATTCACATAACGACTGTAAGCATCGGTACGAATTTTAACCAGCTTCTCCAGTCCCATTCCCCGCAGCTGTTTCACATAATCAGCCCAGCCCTCGTCAATTTTACCTGTAATTATAAACTGAGCACGCATTGTATTGACGTAACTATCGATGTCCGTAGTCAAAGCCGGTAGCATCTGAAACTCTTCAGCGGTGTACATTACATCAGGGAAAGGCGGCGTTGTATAATCACTTCCCAGCTTGTCGAGCTGCAGCTTCAGTCCATCTCCGGTTTTTGGGTTAAGCAAGATGGATTTCTCAAACACTGGACTGACATATTTCGGCCCGAAATCCCGGAGTGATTGATCCCAATACCAGGCATCAGCACTGGTACCCATCGGTGGGTCCATTAATGTATAGGAACCATTGACATTTTTCTCAATAACGGTGTCTATCGCTCCCCAGAAATTTTGAATGCTTGCTTCATTGGTATAGAACTGGTCAGCCCAGCGGGCAGCAATCTCTGGATATTTACAAGAAGTAGAAATAAGCAGCTCGTTGCGCTCCAGATTCATTCCATACGGATTTCCTATGGTGTAGCGCTTACCCTCCGGTCCTGCAATCGGGGGAATCGTGATATATTGATCACTCCATTTACCAAACACGGCATCTGGCGTCCACTGATACGAGAATCCTACAATAGGAGCATCCGGATTAAGAAACTTGGCTGATCTCATCGTTTCATCTTGGGTGAATAACTCTTTATCAAGCAACCCGTCAACAAATAATTTATGCTCCCATTTGAGCCCTTCTTTGTATGCCTCTGAAACAGGGTAATATACAGCATTTCCGTCTTGGACAACCATAAAGTTATTGTTCAGATCCGTAATTCCAAAGGGACTGATGAGATCATTACTTACTTCAATAACAGGTATCTCATCCAGTCTTCCATTCCCATTAGGGTCACGTTCTTTAAAAGCTTTTAGCACGTTGTATAGATCATCAATCGTACCCGGAACCTTCAATCCCAATTTATCCAGCCAGGTTTTGTTAATCACGGGTTGGCGCGAGCTTTTAGGGCGTAAAGGTAATCTTGCAGGCAAAGAGTAGATTTTCCCATCCGGAAAAGTACTGATTTTTTTCAATTCAGGTTCTTCCTGCATGGCTGCTTTGAGGTTAGGCATATACATTTCGATATAGTCATCAAGCGGCCTGAATAAGCTTAAATTATTGACGATATCTGAATCTCCGAAGGTCTCACTCCCTAAAATGATATCTGGAAGTGTCCCGCTTGCCAGCAAAATAGACTTACGTTCACTCCAATCATTCGCAGACATCACCTGCCATTCGATTTTGACATTCGTATTTTTTTCCAAATCCTTCAGCCATTGATTCTGGATAAAGTTATCTCCCATGCTTCCCCACCGAACCGTTAGAACCTTCAGCGTCATGGGCTTATCCACGATTGGCAAACCTTCTTTATGAAATTGACCCGGATCAGATTCAACAGAGTTTACCCCTTTATCCCCTTTACAGGCTGTAAGGCCAGCAAGTAACGTTGTCACTAAAAGAATGACGGTGATTGTTCTATTGATACTGTTTTTGGGTTGCTTTTTCATTACGGTCTTGCTCCCTCACAAATGTTAGTAGAAAAGCAGAAGAGCTTATTCCTTCACTGCGCCGATCATTACCCCTTGATTAAAGTATTTTTGCACAAATGGGTATACACACATAATTGGAACAGTTGCCACGATAATAACTGAATACCGCATCATATTAGCGAGCCGTAACGCGATTTGTGCGGCTTCTCCGGTCCCCATACCAGACTGCATCTGATTGGTAATCAGAATATTTCGCAGGATCAGCTGCAAAGGATACATATTAGGATTCTTCAAATAAATCAAGGCATTAAAATATGAATTCCAATACCCTACAGCGATCCATAAACCTAACACTGCAATAATAGCCTTCGACAACGGTAGAACGATCTGTGCAAAATAACGGAGATTTCCACAACCATCAATTTGCGCTGCTTCCCATAAATCGCCCGGAATACTAGTCTGGAAAAAAGTTCGTGCCACTATGATATTAAAAACTCCAACTGCGAAAGGCAGTACCATAACCAAGAAAGTATCATAGAGATGGAAATCACGAACCGTTAAAAAAGTAGGAATCAAACCCCCGTTAAAGAACATTGTAAAGATGAAAAACAGTGAAATATATTTCCGCCCCACAAGGTCCTTTCTTGACAACGCATAGGCGGCTGAGATATTAACTACTAAACCGATTGCAGTCCCAACCACCGTGTACAGGATGGTATTCCAATATCCGATCCAAATATTCTCATGACGAAGCAGCTCTTTATAACCATCAAAAGTAAACCCTTTAGGAAATAGCCAAACTTGACCTCCTGCCACCGCGGAAGGATCACTGAACGAAGCAATGACGATAAAATACAGCGGATAGATCAGGATGATTAGAAAAATTGCCGATATTACGTACATCACAATTTCCATTATAGTATCTGATGAGCGATTCTTCTTTATTTTTCCTACATTTCCTTTTGTCGCTGTCTCTAAACCTCCCATTTCAATGCTCCTCCCTTCTACCACAAGCTATTTTCGCTTAATTTTTTAGAAATCTGATTGACCATGATCAATAAAATAAAATTAATGACCGTGTTGAACAGGTTGATCGCCGACGAAAAGCTATACTGACTGCTGAGCAGACCAATTTTGTAGACATATGTAGACAGAATTTCACTTGAAGTGATGTTCAAGTCATTTTGCATCAGATACACCTTTTCAAATCCAACCCCAAGCAGCCCCCCGACCCGCAGGATAAGCAATGTTATCGCTGTTGGCATCAGCATCGGAATATCGATGTAACGAATTTTATGCATCCGACTTGCGCCGTCCACGGTTGCAGCCTCGTACAAACTAGGATCAACAGCAGAGAGAGCAGCGATAAAGATAATACTGTCCCAGCCGACATGCTGCCACACATCCGACCAGACGTACACACTGCTGAATAATCCGGCAGAGCCCATCAGATCAGGAGCTTCTTTCCCAAAAAGACTATATATATTGCCCAGTAGTCCGGTGCTAGGTGAGAACAGAATCATCATTAAGCCCACCATAACTACGGTTGAGATAAAGTGAGGCATATAGGACACCGTCTGAAAAAAACGTCTGAAACGGTTTGGTCTCATCTGGTTAACCATCAGCGCAAGTATAATCGGAATCGGAAACGTAATCAGACTGTACACACTGATGATTAGTGTATTTTTAATCGTTGCTGAAAATTGATAGGAATTAAAAAACTTCTCGAAGTATTTGAATCCGGCCCATGGACTTCCGCCAATTCCTAATGCCGGGCTATAATCCTTAAAGGCAATGAGCACCCCATACATGGGTTTATATGCGAACAATAACGTAAGGACTACTGCAGGAAAAAGCAACGTATACAGACCCCAGTTTTGTTTGATTTGTCCGAGTTTCCTACTCAAATGAATTGGATTAGATTTCATAACATCCCCTCCTTATTAAAAATAGAGAATGCTACCCCACAGATTTATGTAGGGCAGCACCTTTTTCGAAAGACGAATAGGTTATTTTACACTCATATAACGACTGTAAGCATCTGTGCGAATTTTAACTAATTTTTCAAGACCCATTTTATTAAGCTGTTTGACATAATCATCCCAGCCTTCGTCAATTCCGCCTTTGCTAATAAATTGAGCGCGCATTGTATTCACATAACCGTCTATATCCGTGGTCAAGGTTGGCAGCTCCTCGAACTCATCGGAGGTATACATAACGTTAGGGAAAGGTTCTGTTACATATTCACTGCCCAGCTTATCCAGCTGAAGCTTCAGTCCATCTCCACTTTCAGGATTAAGGACAATTTTCTGTTCAAAGGATGGGCTCACATATTTGGGTCCGAAATCTCGAAGAGACTGATCCCAGTACCAGGCATCTGCGCTGGTTCCAGCAGGTGGATCCATCAATGTATAGGTGCTGTCATCATTCTTTTTAATTACAGTTCCAATCGCACCCCAAAAATTCTGAATGCTCGCTTCGTTCGTGTAGAACTGATCTGCCCAACGTGCAGCAACCTCTGGATACTTACTAGACGTAGTAATCAGCAGTTCATTACGGTTAAGACTCATCCCAATAGGATTCCCGATGGTATAACGCTTACCATCCGGTCCGGCAATCGGTGGAATCGTCACATATTGATCGCTCCATTTACCAAACACAGCGTCCGGGGTCCACTGGTAAGTAAAGCCCACAATCGGAGCATCCGGATTTTGGAACTTCGCCGATCTCATCGTATCATCCTGAGTGAATACTTCTTTATCTAACAAACCTTCCGCATACAATTTATTTTCCCATTTGAGTCCTTCTTTGAACGCCTCCGAAACAGGGAAATAGATCGCTTTTCCGTCCTTGATAATCATATTGTTGTTATTCAAGTCTGCAATTCCGAAAGGACTGATCAAGTCATTCCCAATTTCAATAAAAGGAATCTCATCTTTTTTGCCATTTCCGTTTGGATCTTGTTCCTTGAAAGCTTTAAGTACGTTGTATAACTCATCAATCGTTTCAGGAGTCTTCAGACCCAATTTATCGAGCCAAGTTTTGTTAATCACAGGCTGACGAGAGCTTTTTGGACGCGATGGAAGTCTTGTTGGCAGTGAATAGATTTTCCCGTCAGGAAAAGTGCTGATTTTTTTCAACTCAGGCGTTTCTTCCATGGCCGCTTTAAGATTTGGCATATTTTTTTCAATATAATCATCTAACGGCCGGAAAAAGCTTAGATTATTAACGATATCGGAATCTCCGAAGGTTTGATTTCCGAGGATAATATCTGGAAGTGTACCGCTAGCCAGCAGAATGGACTTCTGTTCGGCCCAATCATTGGAGGACATCACTTGCCATTCGATTTTGACATTTGTATTTTTTTCAAGATCCTTCAGCCATTGATTCTGCGTAAACGTGTCTCCCATGCTTCCCCAACGTACGGTCAGCACCTTAAGTGTTACAGGCTCATTAACAATTGGCAGACCTTCTTTGTTGTAACTGCTCGTCTCACTAGTTGCAGCATTATTCCCGTCTTTTCCGCCGCAGCCAGCAATACCAAATACCATAGCAGCCGCCAGCAGACCCACAGTCCATTTCTTTGCCGTCTTTTGCTTACTGTCTTGGCTCATCCTCTTAATCCCCCATTTCAATTAATCAAAGTTCATCGGAATAGCTTAATCATAGCTTCTTATTTTTTCGTATTCCGGACTCTTTAAGACGGTTATCCAGACCTTTGAATTCGCTTACAAAATCAAATATCCTCGCTTGAAGAGACTTAATAACAGTATCCCGACTTCTGTATGTGCTTTCCGGACTTTGCGGTAAATCGCTAGTGAGTTCTCCTGTATTTTTCCTGCAGAGGTCTTATAATGATTTTATGAACAAAAAAACAGCGGAACACAAAACCTACCCCATTCGTCATTATATAAAAGTCATGATGGCGGTCTCGTTCACAGTCCTCATTCTGGATTTAGCGATCAGCATTACTTCCATTTCTATCGTTAAGCAGCAGTCCACTCGAAATTTACAGGATACTGCGGCACTCTACATTAATCGCATCAATCATGATTTTGCCTACATTAATCACTATATGGGCTGGACGCTTGGGAACGATGAGAGCTTGCTTGCGATGAATACTTACGGGGTCAACAGTATCGAGTTCTTGAAAGCAAATGATAATCTGCATAAACGCTTTACCGAGCTGCAAAAAAACTACGGACATGAGTACAACTTTTTCTACTATTTGAAAAATGAGAACTACTTTTTAAATTGTGCACCGATCAGTGTGACCTATACAGATTACAGGCAGCTCAAAACGAAGATTATTTCTTATATTGATGATAAGGAGATGTATGAGAAGTTTTATTCCAAATGGACGCCAATCCTTGTTAACAACCATTACTACGTGATTAATATCGTTCCCTATTACAATCGTTATTTAATTGGACTGATCTCCGCAGATAATTTGATCCGCCCTCTACGCCAAATTAATCTGGGTGCTAATGGTTATGTTTCTCTAGTAGATGAGAATGAACAGCCTTTATCAAGTCCCATATCGAACAGCGGAAAGCTGATAACGGAAAAGGGAGGCTTCTCTAATCTTTTGCAATCGCGTACAACCATCAACAGCGCCTTCTCGGACACCACTTTCAGCACCAAAATGGTCATAAAATATGGCATATTCGAAAAAATCATCATTGCTCAGCTGCTTATAATGTTACTCTTCTTCATTGTGACGTCCACTTTATGCATCGTTCTGCTGTTTTTCAAGAAAAGAGTACTAGGCCCGATTCAAAGCTTCTCTGAGAACCTTGCTTCAATTAATGAGGCTGGGCAACCCGCAGATTTCAAAAGCAGTGAGATTATAGAGCTGGAACAAGCAAACACACAGTTCAAAGATTTAGTTGAACAAATCAAAACCTTCAAAATCACTATGTACGAGCAGGAACTGGAGAAGCAGCGGATACAACTGGATTATATGAAGCTACAGATCAAGCCCCACTTTTTCTTGAATTGCCTGACTAGCATCTATAGCATGGCCCAAATTGAAATGTATAAAGAAATTGAGAATATGACGTTGTCTACGTCGAAATATTTCCGTTATATTTTTCAAAATGGTGAGAATTTTGTCCGGCTGGAGGATGAAATCGAGCATGTCCGAACCTATCTGGAGATTCAAAAGCAACGTTATCAGGATGCATTTATTTACACTATTGAGCAAGAGGATCAGGCAAGCTGTGTAGAAATTCCGCCATTAGTGCTGCAAACCTTCATTGAAAATTCTATTAAATATGCGATTTCACGAGAACATGTAGTAGAGATCAGGCTTACAGTCCAGCGACTACGGATTGAAGAGGAAGATATGCTCGTTATCCAGCTCACCGACACCGGTCCCGGTTTTCCACCGCAAGTGTTAGAGAAGCTTAATCTTGGTGAGCCCTTGGATCAAAGCAACGGTATGCAAATCGGCATTATGAATACGCTTAAACGACTGGAATATCTCTATTTAAAAAGAGCAACAATCACCTTTTCCAATTTGGAGAGCGGCGGCGCTAGTGTAATCTTATCTCTTCCGGAGCTTCCTAAAAAATCTAAATGAATGGAGAGCTAACTATGAATGTACTGCTTGTTGATGATGATTTTTATGTTATCGCTGCATTGCAAAAGAGAATTGATTGGGAATCGTTACACATTGATACGGTCTATACAGCAAATAATGTCGCTCAGGCACGTGAAATAATAGAAAAGCATTCTATTCAAATTCTGATTTCGGATATTGAAATGCCTCAGGGTAGCGGATTGGAATTACTGGCATGGATTCGCGAAGGGAATTATAGTATTCAGACTATACTTCTTACTAATTATGCCGATTTCAACTATGCGCAGAAAGCGATTGAATTGCAAAGCTTTGAATATTTTCTAAAGCCCATCGAATTTGATAAGCTGATGCTGATTATCCACAAGGCTGTCACACAGGCAAAAGAGCAGCAAAGAAATGAAAAAGCCATTCAAGGCGGTTACTTTTGGCAAAAAAACCAGGCGAAGATTCTCGAACATTTTTGGCGTAAGCTGGTTAGTGGAAGCACATCATTTCCGATTAAATTAGCAGACATCACCCTTGCCATTGAGGAACAGAACCTTTCCTATCAAATGAGCGACACTCTGCAGCCTTTAATCTTCAACCTATTTCCATACAACGGTAGTATGGGAAAAGAAGAGAAGGATCTTTTTGATTTTGCCCTGCTGAACGTATTATACGAATTGTTACGGAGTCCTTGCTTTACCATCGAGAGCATTCTGGAATATAAAGATTATAATTGGATCGCTTTATTAAAATGGAACCAGACACCAGACACGCCCTTGCTTGAAGAATTATGCTCTTCCTTTATTCAAAAGGCGATTCCATATTTAAAATGCGACGTCTGCTGCAATATTGGTTTATCCGATAAACTGACTCATGTGGGAAATGTTCTGAAACAATCGCTTCGCATGGATGAGGAAATTACGAGATGCAGAAATCAGACTTTTTTAGTGGAAGCCTACCTCTATCAAAATAAAACAGGCTATACACCACCGGATCTTGCCTATTTGGAAGAGCTCCTGAACCAGAATCAATTCACTACTTTTCTTGAGGAAGTTACGAAATCTCTAAGGGTTATGCTTAACAATAGAACACTGGAGACCTCTGTCCTTAGCTTGTTCCGCTTAGATATTGTTCAGCTGGTCTATTCATTTCTCAACCTCAAAGGGATACGGTCACACAAACTTTACTCCGGCAAAACTAACGATAAATTATCCTTGCACTCTCTGAACTCGATTGAGGATATGGAAGAATATCTTAAATATCTAGTGACTACAGCCATGAAATACCGTGAGTTTGCCGCACAGACCAAATCCGTCGCAGAGGAAATCAAACAATACATTCATTCGCATTACGGTGACGATCTATCGCGAAATGATTTGGCCGAAATTGTCTACCTCAATCCTGATTATCTGGCAAGAATATTCAAACGAGAAACTGGTGTTTCATTAGGCAGCTACGTCATCCAAGTCAGAATCGCGGCTGCAAAGCATCTTTTGGAATCCACAAATATGTCTGTTTATACTGTCGCAAACAAGGTTGGCTATAACAACTACTCCTACTTCTCTAAGCTGTTTAAGCAAGAGGTCGGACTCCCTCCCAACGATTACAAAAAAGAACAACAATATAATCCAGCATATTTAAAAGAGGGATTATGCCACCGGCGTTGTACGCATACATCTGAACAGCAAAACCCCCAATGTCATAATCATGACTTTGGGGGCTCTTTGGTTAAGCTTGAGACGCTACATATTTGTCACCCAGCAGATTTTTGAAATACGTGCGATTATATAACATGCTAGGATGGGATGGGTAAAAGCTCAGCGCCGTTTCATTATGCTGGTTTGCTAACTCATGTTGGCCGAGCCGATCGTAACAGAGAGCCAATTGAAGATGCGGGAGCCAGGTATAAAAGATCCCATTCTTCATCCCCATCGAATCAACATCCCGCGGCAGCTGTATCGCAAGCTCATACCAGTATGCCGCGGGTTGCAATTGACTTTTTTCCAGAAGAAAGGCTCCAATTCGGCAGCAGAACTCTGAACGTGGCTTATCGTATTGTAAGGTTCTGCATAACGCTTCAAATGAACCCTCTTTATCCCCCAGCCGTTCCCGGCATTCGGCAAGCCTTAAGCAAGCTTGAAAATTATCTTCTATCCAGCCCTGCCCACCCGTCAAAAACAGCTCGTAGTATTTGCAAGCCTCTTCATTTAAGGCATGATCCCGTAATTCATTTGCATAATAGTACTGATCTCTTGGAGAGAATGTTTCTCCCTCGGCCACTCTTTTTTGATAAATCCGCAAATTACGGTCTGTATACTCCTTATCCTTCTCATGGGTAACACAAACATCACTACTGAATGAAGGACCACTTACCTCTAAATATTCATGTACTGGGCCAATCCATTTAAAATTACAGCTCCGGCGAACAAGCCGATTCCGACGTAAGCTAGCTGTGACTTTTCCCGCCTCGTCAAAAGCCAGATTATACTGCATACTCACGCTGTGGATATGTTTTGGCAAAATCTCTTTTAGCTTTTTAAACAGAATCTGATCCGATTCCTTTATATAGTCATCCGCATCCAGCCACAAAATGTACTCCTGAGTAGCTTTACTAAAGGCAAAATTACGTGCGGCACTAAAATTATCGATCCATTCGAAATCATAAATCACAGCTCCGAAGGACAATGCAATCTCTTTCGTCTTATCCGTCGAGCCTGTATCCACGATAACCACTTCATCTACAAGACTTGCAATGCTAGACAAACATCTATGCAGGCTTTTTTCTTCATTTCGTACAATCATACATAAACTAATCGTGACCATACTCGCCCTCCTATAAGCTTTGTTAAAATTACTTTCTATATTGATATGCAGGGTTGGTGAAATGGAATCCTTCACTAACCCGACCGATAATGAAGAACTTCCGAAATATAAAGGTTATATATATTATGAGACTTATACTTTCTAATTTTCATAAGAAACTTCCCACTCCATTCTGATGTCTATATAAGATATAAGTAAGTTCAAAGGAGGTACAGCATATATGAAATCAAAACGAAGAAGCGTTAGAAACGGCTCGATCTTAACTTCAATAGTATGTGTCGTAATGGCACTAGTACTGCTGATTGGCTATAAAGGCCTCAACTGGGGAAAGTCCACCCCTCCACCTACATCCACCAACGCACCAACTAATCTTGCAGCAAATAACGAATCAGAACCCAGGTTCACTCAAGAAGTGCTTGAATTTCCTAACAGCGATCTCAACAATGGACCGGTTCTCATTCCACTGCACACCACGCTGGCACAGTTAAATATCGATAGCGGTGACGAAACCGTAAATACAGTGGTTCCTCCCATTCCTGAAATGACCTTTGCCTTATCTCAAGAAATGAAAAATCAAGTTGAAGCAACGCTTGTCTATAGACCTGATATCGGTGGGGGTTATGTTATACTTGCACCTGCTGGATGGCTAGCCACCGCTGTTGTTGGTGCTAATGGTTCGTATGGGGTTACCTTTCAAGATCCAAACAATCCAGAACAAAACATGAACTATTCAGATACGGCTTGGAGCTGCACAGGCTGTGCTATCACTTCAATCGGGGCCTATTTCCCGGACAAAGCCGAATGGGCTGACGCGATGGGATTTACAATTTATAATCCCCTTAAGTTCAGCGAACGGCATATTTTAGGTGCTGCAGGAGCTGAAGCAAGAACCGTCAGATATACGCTGTCAGCAGACTCAAATGGCTATCAGGACGAGGGAGCTGCCTATTACGATGAAGGAGAATGGGGTTATTTATTCCGTAGCATTAAAATACATCTATCACAAATAACCCAGCATCAGGAAGTAGTGGAAACCCTCATGAAGTTTTTTACAGATAATCATGGCCCCCTCTTTATTGCTGACCCCAATAGAGAGAAGTCGGACTAAGCGTGGGAATTTTTAGAAGAAGGTATTTTCAACCTCTACTCTTGCTTTTTAAAAGACGGATGTGCTAATTTTTGTTATAATCATTGCAGTGCGTTGTTTTTGAATTCAGTTATATAAAGGGGACGTTACCATGACTCAAATTATTAAAACACTAACTATTGCAGGCAGCGACTCCAGTGGTGGTGCAGGGATCCAAGCGGATTTAAAAACCTTTGAAGAATATGGAACCTACGGCTTCAGTGCCTTAACCACTATCGTTACCATGGACCCTGACAATGGATGGCACCACAATGTGTATCCAATTGATGCATCCATTGTTGCTGAGCAGCTAAAAACTATTTTCGCAGGCGGTCCAGTTAATGCCATGAAGACGGGTATGCTGGGAAGTGTTGAAATTGTGCGTGTTGCTGAGCAAGCGATCAAAGAAAATCTACAGACCAATGTAGTGATTGATCCGGTCATGGTCTGCAAGGGTGAAGATGAAGTCTTGAACCCAGACAGCGCAGAAGCTATTCGCGATTTACTGCTGCCATTAGCCACCGTGGTTACACCAAATCTGTTTGAAGCTGGCGTTCTTTCAGGTCTTGGCAAACTTTCTACCCTAGAGGATATGAAAGAAGCTGCTCGTCTGATTCATAAGCTTGGTGCACGTAATGTCGTGGTTAAAGGCGGCAAAGCACTCGGCGGCGATCAAGCAATTGATGTCTTCTTCGACGGTTCTGAGTACACCGTATTTCAAAAAGCCAAAATCGAGCCTGCTCACAATCATGGGGCTGGATGTACCTTTGCCGCTGCCATTACAGGCGGTTTAGCTAACGGTCTATCCGTTCATGAAGCTGTAGCAAAAGCTAAGGATTTCGTCTCCGCAGCCATTCGTAATGGCTTTGCGTTTAATGAATATGTAGGTCCTGTATTTCATGGTGGCTATCGTTTAGAACGTTAAACCCCTAAGCTAAAGATCCAAAAACATAAATGGCAGTCCAGATGCTGAAATTCAGCTCTGAACTGCCATTTTTATTTTGCGAGTATAAATTAATTAAACCCTGGAAAATCAGCTAAATCAGAGAAGCGAATGAAAAATACGATAACAGCTAATACACCGAGCAGTATAATTGGAAACGTATGTTTAAACGAATCCTGTTCACGAATATGAACCAGAACTCCGCCAATGGCCGTAACACCAAGTAAAAGCGCACCTGCCGCTGCCCAGCTAGGCTCCCAGTAGCCAACAACCAAAGCTGCTGCGGCGACAAGCTCAACGAGTCCTGTTACTACGCGAAACCACTGTGGTAACCGCCATTTGTTAAAGTTATCCACGTGCATCGATGAACCCGCTACCTTTCCCAACCCTGCCATAACGAAAGCAAGTACCAACAAGCTTTGCAATACGATGGATACAATATTCATGATCATCACTCCCAACACCTTTATTTGCAACTAAGACAAGCACATATTAAAGTAAAAGAACTCCTTGCTAAAAGACAGTGGATACTTTCAATAATCCTCTTCGTTCACTCCCCCTTGTTACTATATGTGCTCACCTCAAGCACAATACCTCTAAAAATAAAGTTACAGTGGAAACTGCAACTCTGATAAGCACATTATAATAGCCGGAGAAACCCTTGACTAGCACTTTTTTTATACCTTAAATCCTTAAGAAAAGAAATCTACCCGTTCCATCACATTAGTAATCGTATATTGACGTAAATACTCAATGGTTCGTTGTTCGGTCTCTTGGAGAATTCTCTCTAGTTCGACATCGAGCAAAGCACTTGCTCCACACGCCAGATCCACTTCTGGCTCCTCAATCGTACTACTTACTGCCTCATAAATTTCGCCCAGTGTAACCTCATCCGCAGATTTTCGGAGAACGTACCCACCCTCACGTCCACCTTTGGACTCTACGATTCCCGCAGTTGCCAATGACTGCATCACTCTACGCATAAAGGTCGCGTGTGAATTGACTTGGCTTGCAATCATTGCACTAGATAAAATGCTTCCGCTTTTAGCCAGCCAAACAATCGAATGTACCGCTATTTTAAAACGGGGAGGTCCGATGTTCACTCCGCGATTAGCTGTACTCATGCCCCATCTCCCCTTTCAACTGCAATTATATAAAGCACATTATAGAGTAAAACAAGGGGTGGAGCAAACCAAAAAGGACACATCCCGAAGGAATATGCCCTGTAATATTTGGCGTTTCTATGATTTATTATTCAAAATCCGCAAATCGAAAACTTTGCTTATGCTTACGTTTATTATGATCATTCCACGAGAGAACGACTTCCAACTCTTTAGCCCCATTTTTTATAAAAAAATGACTAAAGTTCACCGTCTCATTGGGTCTCATATCATCGCTGAATGTATCTATTAAGATGATTTGCTCCTGATTAGGATCCTGCACGGGTCGGTACAACTCAAACGTTACATCTATGGCATCTTCACTTAAGTTAGTGACTAATAGCTCGTAGCTCTTATATTTTTCCGGTTGTGGCGAAGGCAGTTTACTTTTATGAAGCTCCATCGCCCATTTGGGTGTTTCACGCTTTGCAGGCAACACATTTTTAACAGCAAAAATACTAGAGCCACCAGTAATCATCAAACACAGAACTAGCAGCGTTAGCACAAACTTTCTATTCAATGCTCATGTCTCCTCGCTATAGGGATACATTTAAGATTCACGAACACTGATTTTTTATGCGTATTTTCGCAAAAAAAAGCGCCCGAAGCGAGATTCGAGCACTTTAGAGATACATTTTTCAATTATTTTATTAAAATAGATAAGGCGCTTTTAGAAGCCAAACGGAACGATAGATCATCCTTGCCCTGCAATTTCACAGCTACATTCTCGTCCTTTTCACTATCGTTGAACAGAACAACCGCTATAGAATCATCTGTATTCTTAAAAGCTACGGAACGGATCACTTCTTGATTAGAGGAAGCGTCAATACGTACAGCCTTCGGACGAATAAATTTGCTGAAATGTGCAAGTGCATAGTAGTCGAGCGTATACGTAAGTTCTTTAGTCTCTTGGTTGACCGTTACAATACCCCGACAAGTGCTTTTGCCAAAGCCCGGCACCGTTGGACCGTTCTTCTCATCTAAGGCCATATTCCACAAGACGAAGGATTTACTATGATTTCTGAGAATATCAATTCCTGTTCTCATAACATTCGAGAAAGCTTGTTCAAACGGAGGAATCCATTCCCCACCGGAACCTTCTGTGAAATGCACTTCTTTATCCGCGAAAGCTTTCAGAACCTCTGACTGTGCTGACGCATTCCCTCCATACCAGTGCCAGGCAACACCGTCCACTTCATCTTTCGCATAATCGAGCACTGTGAGTGGATAATCCGGACGATCCCAGTTGTGATCATAGCAGAGAATTTTTGTATGAATGTTGTGTTTCACAAAGCTAGGCTTCAGATAATTTTTAATGAAATCTCTTTGCGCCTCAGGCAGCATTAACATACTTGGATAGTGCTTGGGTTCAAAAAGAGGCTCGTTCTGCGGGGTTACCGCATAAGTTGGCAGACCGTGCTCTTCAAAAGCTTGAATGTATCGTACAAAATAATCGGCATAAGCCTGGTAATGTTCATGTTTAAGTTCACCGGCGATCATAGATCCGCTGGTCTTCATCCAGCCTGGTGCACTCCAAGGTGAAGCCATCAGCTTGATCTCAGGATTAAGTTCCAGCGCTTTTTGTAACAAAGGGATAATATCAGCTTCATCATGTGCGATGGAGAAATGAGTTAATTCTGTGTCGGTTTCCTGAGCAGGCATATCGTCATAGCTATAAATATCTCTAGCATAATCGGATGCGCCCATTGGATTTCTTAATACAGACAAGCCAATTCCATCTTGGGAATCAAAAAGCTTGCTCATGACCTCTTTTTTCTGTTCATTGTCAAGGACTTGGTTAATCAAATATGCGGATGAATCCGTAAAGGATGCCCCAAAGCCATCCATTTCCTGAAAGGTTTGATTCTCGTCAAGGTTTACAGTAGTAACAGACTCATCTGAAGCGATCGGAGTCAATTGCTCTAGCGTCTGCTCTATGAACAATTCATTTTCCCCTGTAGATTGGTAAATTTTAAGCTTTGTCATGTTGTTTCCCTCCACTTTTCTATATATATATTAGTTTGGTTCTGTAATGAAGAGGCCCCAATGAAGGGGCCCTTGCTCCACAATCCTACTTATTTAAGACCTAGTTTTTCTTTGTTGTTCTTCATTTTTTCAGAACGAACTTCTACGATCTTATCCCAGTTGTTTTCGTTCAAGAAGGTTTTGTAAGCAGCCAAAGTACTTTCAAAAGTTGCTTCATCCTTTGAACGAATCAAACTTACAAGCGTAGTATTCCAAGTAGCATCAATTGCAGTTAGACTGCGCGCTTCAGGCGTTCCTTGAGCAGGGTTGATATTTTCTAGAATGAAGTGAGGTTTCATCTTTCCTTTGCCCCATTCTTGCATTTGTTTGATCGACTCTGCGAATGCATCATTACTCAATGCTTTATCACGGTCATGTCCGAAGAACATAAATTCGCCCATCCGGTAATCTTTTTTAAATTTATCTGCATTATTCAATTGAAGATCTTTGATTTCAGGCAAGAATTCAATTTTACCAGCATCGTTAACTTTATAGGTCTCTCCTTCAATACCGTAGTTCATAAGCTTCTGTCCTTCTTCACTTAGCAAATACGTGTAGACTTGAATGGCTTTAGCAGGGTCTTTAGCCTTTTTAGTAATGAAACTGATCATCCAGCCTGTAATTCCTGATTGATTTAATGTTGGTTCATGACCAACCGTGCTTTGCGGTCCATCAATAGCGATATATTCTTTGCCTGGATTTCCAGTCATGAAGATTTGCAGGTTACCACTTTGTTGAGGCGTTCCATCAAGTAGCAATGTAGCGTATTTGCCTGATTTTAATTTTTCTTCAAAGCCTGTGCCGTCATCAGCAAAACTGTCATCACTGATGTCACCATTTCTGTAGACTTCATTTAACGTTTTCAACCAAGTCAAGTAATCCTCATCCAGGTTACGGTTGTAGAATTCACCATTTTCAGTTTCCAGCGGTACACCGATAAAGTCCTGTAGTACATCTCCCAAAGAACCCGTACCTGTACCAATGGAGTTAAAACCAAAAGGAATCATTGCTGGAAACTGCTTTTTGATTTGTTGCATAACGCTCTTGAATTCTTCTGGAGTACCCATCGTTGGTTTTCCAATGGCTTCATAAACATCCTTACGGATGATAAATGCCGTTTTTGCAGGAATGTTACCGCTGTCATAATCGTTCTGAGTATTTGAATAGTTAGGATAGCCATAAGTCTTGCCATCTGCTTGCTGGAACCAATTCATAGTATCTTTTTCTGCAACTTTATTGAAATAAGGATCATATTTATCCGCCAGATCATTCAAAGGCAGCGCCCATGTGGAGGCTTTTTGTACCACCGGAGAGTTAGAATCAAATACAGTCAGCAAGTCCGGCATTTCGCCACCGGCAAAAATAGTATTTAACTTCGTGTCGTCCCCAGTAATAAATTTAATATTGATGTTTAAATCCTCTTTAATTTTCTTTGTAACAAGATCCTTACCGAAATCAGTATTCCACCAGTCTGCATTCACGTACCAAGTAAGATCTGTAATCTCTTTTTTTGTATCCAGCTTCCATGCCGGTGTTTCCGGATCTATCGTATAGCGACCTTCAATGGAGCTCAATTCTTTGCTGGAGTTATCAGAACTCCCCTTCGATCCACAACCCGTAAATACCAGTACAACAGCCATAAGCGCTGTACAAAGCTTGAGTCCTTTTTTCCCAAATGCTTTATTCATCCTTGTTTCCCCCTAAAAAGTTTTGTAAGTAACGGAAGTGCAGATCTGATTGGGCTAGCTACACTTCCGATGGACACTTCGTACACCAATGCGTTCTATGAAATCCCTCCTAACTTTCTATTCTTTCACCGCCCCCATCATCATTCCCGAAATAAAGTACCTCTGTAATATTGGATACATCACAACAATCGGCAAAGTTGTAATGACAATTGTTGCTAGTTGAACCCCTTTAGTCGTAGTTTCGATAATGGCAGATCCACCGACATTTTGCATGGATTGCGTTTGCGACTGCACGATAATTTCATAGAGTTTCATTTGCAGCGGATAGAGTGCTTGATCGGTAATATATAACTTGGTGGTCATGAAGTCATTCCATTGCCCTACCCCGTTGAATAACGCAATCGTAGCCATAGCTGGCATGGAAAGAGGGATAAAGATTTTCAGGAAAATACGCCAGTCACCTGCACCATCGATTTTGGCTGACTCTTCAAGTGAATCCGGAACGTTTCTGAAGAAATTCATTAAAATAACTACATCATAGTAACTGAACAAGGCCGGGATAATATAAACCCAAAAGCTATTCAATAGACCCAGTGACTTAATCAATAAATACGTGGGGATCATACCACCCGAGAAGAACATGGTGATTACACCCATGGCAACGTACAGCTTGCGGCCACGTATGTATTTTTTACTCAAACCATAACCAATCATCGCGCAAAAGAATACGTGGGTAATGACACCGATGAAAGTTTTGGCAAGCGAGACCAGGAACGCTAGTCCAATCGTCTCATCTTTTAATACAGCCCGATAATTTTCTAAGGAGAACTCCGGAGACCAAAATATAAATCCGCCTTCCGCGAGCGCCTTGCCTGAACTTAAAGATGAGATGACCACATTCCATAAAGGTACAACGATAATTACAGTACAAATACAGAGTAAAATAATATTTATGGTATTAAAGATTCGACTGTCGAGATCTTCTTTAGCTACCGTACGATTCACAGAAATGCCTCCTTCTACAGAACGGATTGATTATCATTTAATTTGCTGGATACTTTGTTGGCACTAATCAATAGGATAACTGATACGATGGAGACACCTAAACCAACAGCGGTTGCATAAGAGAAGTCACCTTGCGTCATACCCATACGATACACATAAGAATTGATTACTTCTGCTTTTTCACGGTTCTGTGAATTCATCAAGACCAAGGTTTGATCTAAATTCGATCCTAATAAACCGCTTACAGTCAGAATCAGATTTAAACTGATAATCGGTTTCATGTTAGGCAGGGTAATATTCCAAATTTGTCTCATACGACTGGCCCCATCTATTTTTGCAGCTTCATAATAAGTAGGGTCAATTTTCGACATGATCGCTAGGTATAAAATCGTTCCCCAGCCCGCCTCTTTCCAAATATCCGATAACGTTGCAATCCACCAATACTTGTTCGCATCAAGCAAGATATTTACCGGTTTCGAAATGATTCCCAAATTGAGCAGGATTTCATTAATCATACCGGAGGAAGAGAACCAAGCAATCAGCATCCCGCCCAGAACAATCCAGGACAAAAAGTGAGGTAAATAAGAGATCGTTTGTACTATTTTTTTGAAACGTCCACCGCTTAATTCATAAATCATGACGGATAAAATAATAGGAATAACAAATCCTATGGCTAATTTCAGAAAGCTGATCCCTAATGTATTGACTACAGCGTCCCAAAAGTATTTATCTGATAAAATAATTCTAAAATTATCGAGCCCTACCCATGGGGCCGAATCGAGCGTATCAATTACGGTGTAGCTTTTAAAAGCAATTGTTAATCCATAAATCGGAATAAAACAAAAGATAATCATAAAAATAATTCCTGGAATGATCATGGACTGGATTTCCCATTGTCTCTTATAATCAATCACGAACTCTTTGACCCTCTGTCCTATAGGCTTCTTACTGTTCATTGGATTCTTCCCGTTCACTGGCACTACGGCTAATTTATCCACGTTTTTCTTCTCCCCTCCAAATCATGATCCCCAAAACAATAAAAACGTTTTTATTTCTTTTTAAAAAAAACCTCCTAAAAGCAATAAAATTATAAAAAAATGATCGGATACTATCTTGTTGCCCTTCTTGAAAGCGTTAGTACCGATCAATCTTCACTTGAGTAGAACCACGTACAATTAGCTCACCCGGCAATTTCATCATTTCGCCCTGTTCCTTCTTCTGAATCATGCGAACCAGGTGATTTATGGATAGAATACCTTGTCTGGCAATTTGATTTCTTACCGTCGTTAATGGCGGTGAGAAATACTGCGCGATATCAATATCATCAAACCCCATTACACTTATATCCAACGGGACTTCATATCCATGCGATTTCAAAGCTTGAATACATCCAATGGCGCTCAAATCATTCCCTGCTAAAAAAGCATCAGGCATTTTTTCAGGACTTAAATGAACTAGAGACTTTATAGCGTTATAGGTGCTCTCTTCCTCAAAATATCCTTGTATAATATACTCTTCGTTCGTCGGAAGCTGATATTGACGCAAGGCGGCCAAGTATCCTTCTTTCCGCTGAACACTGTCATACATCTCATCTACACCAGATATGTAAGCAATTTTCTTGTGTCCCAGACTGATTAAATATTTAGTTGCTTCGTAAGCAGATTCAAACGAATTAAAAATCACACTTCCCATCGTTTCATTCTGAAGTGGTCGATCCAGAAACACAGCCTTGATCTTGTCTTTCACCATTGCAGCAATTTCTTCTTCATCTATTCTCAGCTCTTCGTAGATAATGACACCATCCACACGTCGGCCTAGAATATTGCTCATAATGACTTGTTTATCCTTTGTAACAAATACATTTAATCCATAACCTAACCGATCACATTCACGAGACATGGACTCCACCAGCTTATAGAAGTACGGGCCTGCTACACTTGTCGTGAAAAAACCTAGCATTTTAGTTTTTCCGTTCCTTAGGAGCTTGCCATTTAGGTTTGGAACATAATTTAATTGCTTCGCGATCTTAAGCACATGTGATTTGGTCTCCGGATTTAATACATCAACGTCATTTAGTGCGTTAGAAACTGTAGAAATGGACACTCCAGCCTCTCTTGCAACGTCTTTGATGGTTACCTTTTCCATAATGATTCAATCTTCCTTTACAAATAAAAACGTTTTTATAGATTTAAATTATCATAAAACCGTTTTCATTACAATATGTTTTTTTATTTTTATAAATTATCTATTTCCCATCATTCATAATATCCGATTAGCAGATTCCCCGGGATCCTGATAATTTAATCTGCAGGCAGTTCGTAGACAGGGAGCAGTACTTATAAGTCCCTCCATCTACACGTCTCATTTTAGAGCTAATCAGACCTGCCTTTTGCAGCTTGGCAACATGTGTGCTAACCATAGCACTACTTAGATAGAGCTCGGCAGCCAGTTCTTTAATATGCATCTCTTTTCGGTCCAGTAGTTCGATAATCCTTAGCCTGACTTCACTTGCTAATGCTTCGTAGACCCGAAGCGATTCTGTATCTGTATTTAAGTGCATTTTATGATCTCCTATGTCTTTGAATTAGTATTTTAAAGAATTCTAACTATGTAATCTCAAAACTATTTCTTAGTTAACAATAATATTAATTATTAATTTAACAAGCGAGATATATATTGATGCAGTATAGCTGTTACCTGTGATTATATTCAAGCTAAAAAAAAGAGCAAGTAGAAAATTAATCTTTCGCTGGACGATTGGAAGATGCGCTGGTCGTGGGCTGCTGTCTCACTACATTACTAGAACATGCAGACCGTGTAAAGATGGTTTGCATTCCCCAGCTTATTAATAATATTGCACCTGTCATTAGTGTAGAAGACCACCATAAACGCCCCCTTGAATCTCTGTAATTCTAAGATTCAAAAGGGGCGCTTTTAGTTTTTATTTTATTCTAAAAATCGTTACGGATTGCTTCGGAAACTCATAAGAAAAGCAACTGCCCACTGTCGTAAAGTTTTTTTGCTTCGGGGAGACAAGCTCTTTATTCTCGAAATTATTTTCATCCTCAAGCTGGTATCCCGACAGTTCATATCCTTCGACGGACAAGTCCTTTTTTGCCAACTCTTTTAATATAATCTCAGCAGAAACGCTATTCTCTTGTACATTCACTGTCTTAAGTATGATATCCCCTGTGCAATCCTCCACACTTGCTGTGTAATACAGCGGTTCGGTGACCGGAAGTTTATCCTCTGTTTCATTGATCAACTCTCCGTTAATGTATGTATGAATATGTCTGCCTGATACTTTTAGCTTTAGATCATATTCTACGTCTGTTTCAACAGTAAACATCGAATGTGTCAGAACAGAGTTTCTTCCGTTAATGATGGAGGCGACAATCGAATCCTGATTCTGCCAGCCACCCAGCTCCCAGTACAAATGATTCTGATCATCCGCTTTGCCAAAATAGAACTTAAATCCTTTATTCCCTGCGGTTCGTGTAGCCTTAAAATTCAAGGAATAGCTCTCCCACTCCGTCTCTCCAAGCTCTAACATATGTTTAGCCGTTCCATTCTGATCGGGGTCAAGCAGATTCGATACTTCTTCCGATAGATCAGAAAATGTCTTGTATTCTCCTGTGACATTGTTGACAAGATGGATTTCGGAGAAACGAGCAGCGGATGCATCGACGCCCAAGCTAATGGCACCTGTGATTGCTTCAATTTTGCGTTCCTCAGGTACTGTGAAGCCGTTCGCTTTTATTTCTAGGAGCTGATCTCCCTGATGATTCATGAATAGCTTTTGAACATAGTAGTTCGCAGTTCCGTACACTTCATGATTATTAAACCAGATTAGATCCGGCTTCCAGTTGATATAATCCACATTGCAGAGCATAGGCGCATAACATGCCAAGCCAACCGCATGAGCGTTGTTCTGAAGTCCCGTCATAAAAGCCGCTTCCACCAACGCGTTATAATAGGTATTGCCCCATGAAGCATATTCACCTAAGAACACTTTCGGTTCGTCAGCCTTAAAGTCATCATAACGATGATGATTCGCCAGGAACCATTCTGGTGTACAGTAGTAATGCTCATCTACGAGATCAGACTTATTCTCTTTTGCCGATGTCCAGCCCCGATCATATTCTTTACCTGCAGAGAATGGACCGCTCGAATTAATGACTTTAATATCCGGATATTTCTCTTTTATGGCTTGATGAAAGTATGGATATCTCTCGAAAAAAGGTGCACCTACCTCCTCATTGCCGATACCGATATACTCTAGGTTAAAAGGCTCTGGATGACCCAGCCTCGCACGTATACTTCCCCACTCCGAAGAAATGTCCCCTTTAGCAAATTCAATCAAATCCAGTGCATCCTCAACCCAGGGCGTTAATTCATCCAGTGGGACCAATCGTTTATGATGCGGATCGTAGCCGCCCGGAAGAACGGGAATCGGCTTAGCTCCAATATCCTCACAGAACTGAAAATATTCAAAGTAACCTAACCCAAGCGTCTGATTATAGGACCAGTTATTCCGCCTTGCCGGTCTTTGTGCAACATCCCCAATTGTATTCTTCCATCTGTACATAGAATCTCTGTCATCTGGATTTAAGGAACCGTCATGTACCAGACAACCACCCGGAAACCGCATGAATTTAGGCTTTAAGCCGGCGAGTAACAGTGAAATATCTTCACGCATGCCCCCTGGTCTGTTCATAAAGGTCTTCTCCGGAAATAGAGAAATCATGTCCAGATATACCCTCCCGCTCCCTTTGGTAACGATTACAAGACGTGAACTAGTATCCGTAGCCTTAGACTTAATAACTGCTTCGTATCGAGTCCATTCGGAGTGATTCACAGCTATTTCCGCTTCACCATGAATGATGCCATTTGTACTTTCGATGGTTACAGTAAGGGGGACATCAAAGCTTGTCTCGCGACGAGCATAAACGGAGAACTTATAGTTCTCGCCCTCTTTTACCGGAATACCACGATTGAATCCCAGATTCATCAACCCAACGCCGTCACCTTCAGCCACAATATCAATAGCTACATAATGTGGATTACGATCATTCAAGGGCTCGCTATCTTCCACGGTGATTACGGATTTCCCCTCCCCACGTTCTACAGGCTCCCAAGCCATTAACGCATGATAATCGGCCCGATCAATCGGATCAAATTCAAAGGATCGATTCTGAACTAGCTCAGCATAAAGTCCACCATCTGCCGCATGATTTAAATCCTCAAAGAAGATTCCAAATAAATCACCTAATGCTGCACCACGCTTCTGTGTATGTATTGTCAGAGTTCCTTCTGTCTTCATTCTTTCATCACTCCCTTGTAATATTCAGTTTAGTTTATATTTATATTACTTAGTTCATATCTATATGAATTATTATAGTGAGTTCACTTCACATTCGTCAATTCAGATGCTTTGAATGTATATCAAAAAAACCGATATCGTATGAGAATCCATACAACATCGGTCTTTATAACACAGGTCCATTTATAATACTCATTTATTTGGCAGTCATTTGCCCTACTAAGAACTCAACAAAATCAGTTGATTTGTTCTTATCTCCACCTTCTCCAAACACCCCGATAATCATCTTCCGTGAATGAATTGGAAGATCTGTAGCAAATTTCGTATCTGTGATATCTACGCCAGTGATCCATTCTTCACCGTTCTCCGTATTTTTTATACGTTTCAAACGAATATCATCTAAAGGAAGTCCCGCTGATTTAACAAACGGCTCCAGATTTTTAAGTCCCTGCTGTTGTCCAATCCAATCAAAAGTAGCATCATCCAAAATGAGGATATCAGGTCTTTCCGCTGCCAGCATCGCCATTGCGCGCTGAATATAAGTCATGTCTAATGTTCCTCCACCCGTTCCACCTGTTGAGGGAAGGTACACTACATCCGTCTTTACCCGCTTCCAAGTCGGATAGCGATTGACTATCTCTTGTTTAAGCTCTTCATCCTTACCTGATGGATCTTGGGATTCATAATTGCCTAAGAACATGATATGTACATCCACTGGCGGGAGTGAAGCTTCATATTTTTTGGCTTGATATTGATTATAAAGAGCGTTACCTCCAAAGATTAGCACTAACAGCACAATGATAGATACAAAAGTATGGACTTTGTATAGCCTAAAAAAATTCTCTGATTTACGCGCTATGCCGGAAAATGCTCCCCATTTCTCTAGCCGCTTGTCCTCTGCCTCCTGAATTTCCTGCTGATCCAAGCCGTCTAGGATCGTTTTGAAAGCAAGAAATTCTTCTTCATAGGCTGTAGCCTCAGTTTCTGAGGAATTTGATTTACGGCGTTTCAAGTGCAAATCAAACTTTTTATTCAGTTCCTCCCGGCTAATGTCTACAGGCAAGTCCAAACGTTCATATGCCTCTTTTAACTTCTCATTCAAATTGATGACTCCTTCCTGATGCTTAACTAAATATCTGATCGTAAATTTGGTTCTATGTATTGAATTAGATTGAACATACACATATTGCAAAAAAATGAGCGAATTCGTGAAAAATACAACATATGAACTCAATTAAACTATATCATGGAGTGCTAGATGCTAACAAGTAAGCGTTTATCATAGGGCTTAGAGGCATTCTCTATTGCCCTTAGTCCAAACCATGCAGCTGTTTAAATTGCTCTGGACTCATTCCAGTCAACCGCTTAAACACTAGACAAAAGTAGCTGGCATTTTCGAAGCCCACTAACTGAGCAATCTCATACATTTTTTTATCTCGTTCATTGGACATTAGTTGTTTACTCAAGTTTATACGTTGCTTGTTGATATAGGTTACAGGTCGATCATGAATTGTTTTTTGAAAAAGCCTACATAAATACTGTGGCGACACTGCAATAACCTCCGCAAGTTCCTTTAATGGGAGGGACCTATGAAGATTTCTTTCTATATGACGCAACACCGGATTAATTCGCTCCAATTCAAGAGCTTCATTTAAAGGAGAAACTAGGTTGCTTTTTAAATCCAGTAGCAGCGCATATAATTGTTTGGATCGTTCCAGATTCGTTTCCAAATCATTGTTATCTGACAAGTTGAGCATTTCTTTTAAAGGATTTAGCCATTTATCCTCCTTCAACCTAGCAGGGCCTGATTCGCGAATTCCTGCGTACAGCAGCATTTGACCGGCCTCTCTACCATTGAATGAAATCCATGACAGCTTCCACTTACTGCTGATTGGCGCATACGAATGCGTAATATTCGGGAACAAAAAGAAAACATCCCCTGAGCCGACAATATATCGTTTCTCCTGGATGATAAGCTCGCCTTTGCCTTCATGAATCTGATGCATTTGATAGTCCGGAAATCCGGTAGGACGTAAGGTTTCTGCCTGATGCTCCCAAAATCCAATGGTTGTAGCATACAGCGGCAGCATATTCGTCTCTTCCGTTTGGCAAAAGATTATTTTGCTCTCCATCTGATCACTCGTTTCATATTTTGTTATATTTGATGAAAAATCTTTTATATCTCTTACCATTACTCCAATCTATAATATGAATATAATAACATCACTATTATAAAGGAGATTTACTCATGCGAGCAAAATTTGTTTACCAGCCTCCTGCAAACGGTTATCCAGAATGGAATAATAATCCGGAGATCTTCGAATTAAATCGCTTGGATGCACATGCTTCCATGATCCCATATAGCAATCTAACGCAAGCCCTGGTGGGAGATAAAGAAGCCTCGCCATACTACAAAACGCTTAATGGCATTTGGAAGTTCTCTTTTTTTGAAACACCGGATCTACGAGTCGTGGATTTCTATAAAGCTCATTTCGATTGCAGCAATTGGGCTACGATTCCTGTACCTTCTCACTGGCAGTTCCATGGCTATGATTACCCGCAATATACGAATGTGCGCTATCCTTGGGCGGAATCCGAACCTGATCTCAAGCCACCTTTTGCTCCGACAAAATATAATCCCGTGGGCTCGTACATCAGAACCTTTACTGTACCAGAATCTTGGAACGGTCAGCCTGTATACCTTAGCTTTCAGGGGGTTGAATCCGCTTTCTATGTGTGGGTAAACGGAGAACAGGTCGGATACTGTGAAGACACCTTTACGCCTTCAGAGTTCGATATTACCCCTTATCTAGTTACTGGTGATAATAAACTAGCTGTTGAGGTCTATCGCTGGTGTGATGCCAGTTGGCTGGAGGATCAAGATTTTTGGCGGCTTAGCGGTATTTTTCGGGAGGTCTATCTGTACACGGCCCCTTCTGTCCATGTTGCTGATTTTTTCGTTAAAACCGAGCTGGATGAGGATTTCGTTCATGCGGATTTAAACGTAGACATCAAAATGGAGAAATACTTTGATCAGAAGCTAAGCCCTTATACACTCCAAATGCAGCTATACAATAAAGAGGATCAGCCTGTCTGGGAGGCACCAGTATCTACAGTTACTTCCATGGATCAAGAGGGCGTTCATCATTTCAAGCTTTCTGAGCATGTAAAAGATCCTTATAAGTGGAGTGCTGAGACACCGTATCTGTATACATTGGTTCTCTCCATTATTGACGATAAAGGAAACACTATTGAAACGGTCAGCTGTAAGGTCGGATTCCGCACCTTTGAGATCAAAGACGGACTTATGAAGATCAACGGCAAAAGAATTGTACTTAAAGGCGTTAACCGGCACGAGTTCTCTTGTGACACAGGACGTGCGCCATCCAAAGACGACATGATCCGAGATATCCAACTGATGAAAACACATAATATTAACGCGGTTCGGACCTCTCACTACCCGAATCAGTCTATTTGGTATGAGCTTTGTGATGAATACGGACTTTACGTTATCGATGAAACCAATCTGGAGACGCACGGCACTTGGCAGTACGGGCAACAAGGAATACATGAGGGAAATGTACCTGCCAGCAAACCGGAATGGCGGGCCAATGTGATTGACCGTTGCAACTCCATGATGCAAAGAGATAAGAACCATCCTTCGGTTATCATCTGGTCACTGGGGAATGAGTCCTACGGTGGTGATAATTTTATCGCCATGCATGACTATCTCAGAGAAGCGGACCCAACACGGCCTGTTCATTATGAAGGGATCTTCCATTGCAGAGAGTCGGAAGCAGCTAGTGATATAGAGTCGACTATGTATGCTAAACCGCACGATGTTGAAAAATATGCGCTGAGTCATCCTCAGAAGCCTTATATCATCTGCGAATACAGTCATGCTATGGGCAATTCCTGCGGTGGGCTACACCTATACACGGACTTGTTTGACAAGTACGATATTTTTCAAGGTGCATTTATTTGGGATTGGGTGGATCAGGCTATCCGAACCAAAACATCCGAAGGTGTCCCCTATTTAGCATATGGCGGTGACTTTGGTGAGTCGCCACATGATGGAAACTTTAGCGGAAACGGATTACTTTTTGCCGATCGTTCGGTTACTCCAAAGCTATTTGAGGTCAAAAAATGCTATCAAAATATTAAAGTAACTGCTTTAAATATCCGTGAAGGTCTCTTTCAGATTCATAATAACTTTTTATTTACCGACATTAAACAGTACGAACTTAAATGGGAAGTTACTTTAGACGGAGTAGCTGCGCAAGAGGGTTTGCTGCAAATCTCTGCTGTACCAGGAGAAATCGTTGAATGCACCATCCCTTATGAACTGATTTCACATAAAGGCGATCACGAAGCTATTCTAAATCTCTCCTTCATTCAGCGTTCAGAAACTTCTTGGTCTGATGCTGACCACGAAATCGCTTGGGAACAGTTTATTCTGTCCCCGCGTATCGTGACAAAGGCTCCAAAAACAACGGATGGAACGTTACATGTGCACGAACATGAAGATGCATTGAGCGTACAGGGTGAGAATTTCACTCTAAGCTTTAATAAAGCAACTGGTGAGCTAAACTCATACCATGCTGCCGGTAAAGAACATCTGCTTGAGCCCGTAAGACCTAACTTCTGGAGAGCAGTCACGGATAATGATCTTGGCAATGGATTGCCAAAGCGCTGTGCAGTGTGGAAGCAGGCTTCTAATGAGCGGAATCTGTTGAGCATGGTTTATAGAACCGAAGGAAATCTCTGTTTCGTTTCCACCACTTACCTTCTGCCAACGAATCCGTATTCCACCCTTCTGGTTCAGTATGAGATTCGCCCTGACGGATCTATAGAGTTCCTGCAAGAACTGAATCCGGGTAGCAGTGATCTGCCAGAAATTCCTGAGTTCGGAATGATGTTCGTGCTTGCTGGAAGACTCGATACCCTGTCATGGTACGGCCGTGGACCCCATGAGAATTATTGGGATAGACAGACTGGAGCACCACTGGGCCGTTATTCTGGCAAAGTCAGTGACCAGTTCGTCCCTTACCTCAGACCGCAGGAGTGTGGCAATAAGACTGATGTGAGATTTGCTTCAATAACGGAAGCCAACGATGGATCAGGACTTTATTTTGATAGTGCCATCCCTTTGGAGATTAATGCCCTGCCTTGGATGCCTGACGAGCTGGAAGCAAGTGATCATGTGTATAAATTGCCTGTCTCGAACAAAAGCGTGCTGAGAGTGAACTACAAGCAAATGGGTGTTGGCGGTGACGACAGTTGGGGCGCACGGACACATGAAGAGTTTACTCTACCAGCTAATCGCCCATATGCATTCCGTTTCACCCTCTCTCTTCTTTAATCTCATCTATTAAAAAAGGCCGTCTCTGGTTGGTTTCTACCAAACAAGACGGCCTTGTTCTATTTATTTCAATCCCACGACAGAGTTTTGCGTGCTCCTCAATACCTCCTTAGCCTTATCAATCTTTTCTCTGGCTACCAACTCCATTAACAATAGATTGTACAAATCAAATCGCCATAATGTGTTTTGTCCATTGAGTAAAAGGAGACTTTAAATTATGATAGTTTTCGTCGAGAATGATTATCATTATTGGTGATCGTTACATATTTTAGGGAGGCAATATTATATGAACAAGGTAAGACAACCCTTCGCCGTGTTATGTGTACTCTTTCTGATGACCACATTACTACTCGCGTGCGGAAACTCAGAGGAACAACCAGCCAAGAACACTGCGTCTAACGCAGCCGGAAATAATACTTCTGCTACCCCTGCACCTTCTCCAGAAACATCCGATAATGGCACTAATGCAGCTGCGGCGACTACTCGCACCTACACGGACTACATAGGCCATACTGTAGAAATTCCTGTTAACCCTAAGCGCGTAATTTATTCAGGAGAAACTTATGGCGATTTGCTCGCACTTGGTGTGCAAGCGGTAGGCTATCCACTATCTATGGGTGAGGGACAGGTTTTTGAAGATCAGCTTCAAGGTGTCGAAGATGTAGGGTTCCCTATCAATCTGGAAAAGACCCTGGAACTTCAGCCTGATTTGATTATCTATGCAGGAACAGATGAAGCTGATTTCGAGCAGCTGTCCAAAATTGCACCAACAATAATCTTTGATACCTTTGCCCCGCTAAAAGAACGAATGCTGGATATTGGCGGAATTCTTGGGAGAACGACCGAAGCAGAGGCATGGCTCGCTAAGTATAAAACGAGTGAAGATGCCTTGTGGGAACAATTAAAGGCAGCAGGCATAAAAGAAGGAGAAACAGCTTCAGTCTTTACTTATTATCCTGGTGACAGACTATTTGTTATGGCGACGACCGGACTTTCGCAAGTCCTATATGGAGAGAATGGCTTCAAGCCAACCCCAGCGATTCAGAAGGTTCTCGATGAAGGTATGGGATTCCAGGAAGTATCCATGGAAGTGCTAAAAGAATATGCCGGAGATCGGATTTTCATCCTAACTCCTGTGGCCGATGAAGCCAAGCAATCCACTTCTACTCTATTAAAGAGTCCGATTTGGAAAGGTCTCCCTGCCGTCAAGAACGGATATGTTTATACACAAGATATTATGAAGACTTCAAGTGATGCAACAACAAGAGAATGGCTGCTCCGTGAACTCCCACAGCTTTTGAATATGAAATAATCTTCACCTTCATGAAGCATTTGGCACTTAGCTGATAGAAAACTGCAAGAAGCATGTCAACAGCTGTTGATATGCTTCTTTATTTTATATACAATGAATTAATTGATAATGATTCTCACCAAATGAACGGAGGCTTCCTCTTGCTGCAAACATTACCCGTCGCTGCACCGCTCCGCTCGTTGCTGTTTCAGCTGACTGATGCGGAACTACATATTCAACCGGCAGGCTCTTGCTCTAAGACTCTTACCACTCACTTTTATAGACTTCTAATCTTCACTGGCGGAAGTGGACAGCTGATCCTTAGCGGTCAAACCATAACACTGACTACAGATACGTGTTATCTCCTATCTCCTGGAACATCCTATAGCACGGACAATCCAGAGACGACTCTTTATTATTATCTCATCACTTTTACAGCAATTAATAACTCCGAGTATCCCGAATATTATTCAGAGGAACTCCTTCCGGGTAGGCAGGAGCTAATTGTCCACCCGTTCACTAGGGTAATCCGCCTTGCGGAAGATCTGCTTATGAGCAAAAAAAATGCAGATGATGTGCAGTTTTTTAAGCGGCAATTGAAATTCCAAGAATTGCTGCTCTTACTTTTTGAGCATAATTATCCTTCCGAGCAGGTGCCAAGTCCCGCGGATTCCGTGGAAAAGACCATCCAATATATGCAAGAACACTATACGGAGAGTATCACCGTGAAGCAACTGGTTGAGCTCGCGGGTATTACGCTGTGGCAATATACTCCGATCTTTCAAAAGCTTACCGGCAAAAGACCGCTCGATTACCTGACCGAACTGCGTATTAACCATTCGAAGCGTTTCCTTCTGGAATCCGCTGAACCGCTGCGTGAGATTGCTCGTCTGGTTGGCTTCTCCGATGAATATTATTTTAGTCGCCGGTTTCGTCAAAAGACTGGAATTACACCCGGACAATATGCGCATCAGCAAGGCCGGAAGCTTACTGTGAAAGACTGGACTGGCCATGAGGTGGATATTCCGGAGCGTCCAAGGCGCATTGTCTACCATGGTGAGACGCTTGGTGACCTTCTCGCATTAGGTATAAAACCTATTGGAGGAGATGAAGTCTTTGCATGGAACAGAGTCTATAAACATCGACTTAAGAAGCTCTCTAACGTTGGCTTTCCTCTGGATCCGAAGCTTGCCTCTTCATTAAATCCTGACCTAATTATTATAGCTAATTCAGATGATAAGGCTTATCGAGCAGTCGTCGACATCGCCCCGACACTTACCTTTGATTCATTTGCTCCACTTGAACACCGTATGCGGACACTTGGAAGCTGGTTGGGTAAGCAGCACGAAGCTGAAGCATGGCTGGATTCGTTCGCAGCAAAAAATGCTGCCATGTGGCAGCAGCTTTATATGAATACTCTTCGACCTGGAGAAACAGCTTCTGCATTGATTTATGACCATGGAAATCATCTATATGCAATGGGAATGTCAGGTTTGTCTACTGCTCTCTATGCCCCTAACGGTTTACAACCCACAGATGAGATCCAAGCGATTCTCGATGAAGAGTTAGGGTTTGCAGAGGTTGATCCAGCAAGGCTGCCTTCTTACGCCGGAGATTATATTTTTATGCTTATTCCAGAACGTCAAGACTCTCGAGTGGCTATGGAGAAACTACTAGACAGCTCACTTTGGAAAAATCTATCTGCAGTACGTAAGGGGCAAGCTTATCTACTTGACGGAAGCAAATGGAACTATGGAGATGCGCTAACCCGAGAGAAGCTACTTATGCTGTTGCCTAAGCTGCTTGGAGGAGGTTAATCAATCGGCTCTTTTAATAAAAATCCTGATCATGATGCCCAAAAGGCTCAAGTGGAATAGAAGTCCCACCATAAAGTATGCAAGTACACTAAAACCACTAGCCATTTCTACAACAAAAAATAACTTAGCAGGCCAATACGTAGGAATCCACGCACCGATAAATTGCCAGGGTGATGGAACAAAGTATGCTAGGATTGGTCCTGCTATAAACAGACCACCGACCTTTGCTAAAGCTAATCCCTCTACCTTATTTGCAGCGAAAGAAGCTAGGAATAATGCAAAACAAGGGGCTTCAAATGCTAATAGTAAAAGGATATATACATGCTCTAATTGGAAGCTAGATAAGCCGGAGACTATAAAAAATAGCGATGAAAGAAATGCACAGAGTAGAGATGGAAGAACTAGACGATACACCATGTACCCTCTGCGCATTAATGGTGTAACCGCGTAATAAGAGATGACATTCTCATCTCTTTCATCAAGCATTAAAAGACCTGTCATCATACCGGTTAGCATGGGAAAGGTCATGACTAAGAAAATCGCAGCAAAGCTGCTATATTGATATAAATCAAAAGCATAACCATTCGTAAGCCAATCGGCTATCATTGGAAATCCAAACCTTGAGACGACTAGAAGGGCTAATGGAGCAAAGATGCCGACCATAAGCACTGGGTCCAAACCAGTATGCCGGATATCGCTTATAAAAAGCATACGATACTTTTTCATTTTCCTGCTCCTCCCTTACCTATGCGCATCATTACATGATTTTCGAAGGACATTTTTGCCCATACGTATATCACTACATTCCATAGGAGTAATATCGATATGGAGTACATGTAACTGCCAAGTGACATAGCCGAGGTTCCCGAATTCAACAAGCGAAGCGTTCCTTCCGTAGGAAGCCATAAGAAAAGTTTGGAGTTCCACACCTTAAAATAACCAAGCAATGGAAGGATAAAAGGCAATGCGAATACTTGTGAGAGTAGAATGAAGCCATTAATTGTCTGGCAACGAGCCACAACACCAATCGACAATAGCGTCATGAAGCTTGAAGTTAAAATGATTCCAGTAGAAAAGCCAAACGGGGAATGCGGAATCCCGCTAGCTGCTACATGAATAACCCAAGCGGCAAACAGGGAGAGTACAGATAATGAGCCAGCTTTTGAAAGTAAATATTCCCTAACACGAATCGGAGTAACAAATAAAGCATCATGGATCCCCTGGTCTCTTTCCAGCAGCACAATCCCCCCTGCGAGAATAAGTCCCAAAGCACTCGGATCGCTAAAGGTCAATAACAACATCGTTTGTTCTCGATAATGATCAGGAATAAGATGCAGCAATACCAAATAAAACGCACAGATAATGACGTAGACCCAATAAAACCCATGCCGCCATTGAAACCGGATGTCAAAGGCAAACGCAGATCTGAATCTCATGTTAACTGCCTCCCAGTTACGTCAATAAATATTTGTTCCAAAGACGCCTCCAGCGAATGAATGGTTTCTATTGGATGCTCACGAACAAGCTTTAAGAAATATTCATTCTCCCCTATATCATCAAGTGAGAATTCCTCATTTCTAACTTCATTATGATGGCGATATTCCAGCCGCACTCGTTTTTTTCCATTATGAAGCTTAAGCTCCCGAGGAGAATCAATCAACTTAATTTGACCGTCTACGATAAAAGCGACCCTGTCGCAGAGTTCCTCCGCGGCTTGCATATTATGTGTTGTAATAATTACAGTTGTCCCATTCGCCTTTTTTTCCAGGATTAAATCCTTCATTCGTTTCGCATTAACAGGGTCGAGCCCGGAAGTGGGTTCATCCAGAAATAGAATTTGTGGGTTATTTAAGAGTGCTCTGCAGAAATTCAGCCTCATCTTCATCCCCTTCGATAACTGGGAGACCTTCAAATTTGCAGCTTCAGTGAGATTTACTTGCTCCAGGAGAAACCTCGGTTCCACCGTTCTCCCTGAATACAGAGTCCTAAATAGCTGCAAATTTTCCAGCGCAGTAAACTTTGAATAGAAATTTGGAAACTCAAAAGCTACCCCTATCCCCTCAAAATACTCCGGTCCGGTATTTCTTATTTCCTTGCCCATTACGTTAACGCTGCCGAGATAATTTTTTAAGACTCCAATTAGTATTTTTTGTGTTGTGCTTTTACCCGCTCCCGAAGGACCGAGAAAACCAAACACTTCACCTTGAGGTATGGAAAAGTTAAGTCCACTAAGGGTTGGCTCTTTTATTTTTGGATAGGTAAAATGAAGCTCCTTTACTTCGATCATATCATTCTCCCCCAGTCTTATTATCTTTCAAAGAAGTCATCCCTTCAGCCAGAACCCCAATCAAAAGCTCTATTGTTGCCTGATAGCGTTCATCACCGATCTCTTCCTTATGCAAAGACAGGAGGACTACAGAGCGAATCATGCTTACGATTAATTCCGGGTCAATCCCAACCATGATACCTTCGGCTTGCCATGATTGAATGAAAGGAATAAAAAAGTCTTTATCCTCTGTAAAATTTTGTTCCAACAACTCATTAGGCAACTTTCTTAATAACTGCTCCATTTCGCTTCTTACGAACATCTGGCGGACGATCGGACTCTCTTCCATCATCCGGAAAGATTTCAGTAAAAATAATTGGATTTCTTCCTTGTTTACAGGCACGCCTACGCTAAATGAATTGAACATTGTACTACGAATTCGTTGTTCCTCTTCAAGCAATATGTGATAGAACAATTCCTCTTTCGACCCAAAGAACATGTAAAACGAACCTTGCGCAATCCCGGCGGCTTTTGTTAATTCTTCAACACTAGTTTTTTTAATGCCATGTATTTCAAAGCAGCGACGCCCTTCTGTCAACAATTTATGTTTTATCCATTCTTTTTCTTGTTCAGAGAATTTTTTAGGCATATAAGTTCACTCGCTTTTTATGGTTTTATGAATATTTTTATTTTATATTCACAAGATAAACCAACTAACCATATTTTGTCAATCTTTTTCCTCTGTGAGGTACAATTAGTATTCTTGTGCATCACCACCACAATCCTCCCCAAAATTAGCTTGAAAAATCTATGCTATAATCATGCAGTAACACGAAATGGACTAATGGGTGGGATACACAAATGAAATTGGAACGTTTGATTTCTATGATCTACAAGCTGTTGAACCACGAAGTTTTATCTGCCTCCAAGCTGGCTGAAGAGTTTCAGGTTTCTCAGAGAACTATCTATAGGGATATCGATGTCATTTGTGCCGCAGGCATCCCGGTTGTATCGTATCAGGGAACTAAAGGCGGATATGGCATCATGGACGGATATAAAATGGATAAAAGCCTGCTCCGTTCTTATGATGTCACTTCTTTGATTACCGTGCTGAACAGTCTCTCCTCTGTGTTTGAAGACGCGCAGGCGCAAGGAACCATTGAGCGGCTGCAAACGATTGGAGCAGAACAACAGACTTCTAGTCTAGCGGTGAATTTTGAAACTCGCCGTATGGATCCCGATGCACTTTCTCTTTTACGTACAGCTATTACGGAACGAAATATCGTCCGTTTTGATTACATCAATGTAAAAAACGAACGCACAACCCGTGATATGGAACCCGTAAAGCTTCATTTTAAATATAGCAACTGGTACATATATGGTTATTGCCGGGAACGACAGGATTATCGAGAGTTCCGGCTATCCCGGATGATGAATTTGCTTCTGACACAGAATATCTTTCATTCCCAACATGAGGTTCCCATAGAGGCCGGTTGTTCAAATAGGGCCGATCAGGTTGAGGAAGTCGTAATCCGGGTAGGACCTGAGGCTTTGGCAGAAGCGCTGGATCAATTTCACCAGATGGATAAGGAATTTCATACCGATGAGAGCATGACGATGCGAATTCCTGTGTATAAGCCACTGGAAGCCCGCTGGCTATGGTCAATTCTGCTGAGCTTCGGCAGCGGCGCTGAAGTCCTCGAGCCTCTTGCACTGCGGGGTATCTTAAAAAAGCAGCTGCTTAATACCCTAAATCTTTATGAAGAAGTATGACAGTCTGCTGTCATACTTCTTCTTTTATATTAACAACAGCTACAAAAAAATCTATCACAACTCAAAAGGAGATCATACAATGACCAATCATCCAGTAGAAATGTTTAATTATCACATTTGGGCGAACCAAACGATCTTGGGAAGAATCAAGGAACTCTCTCCCTCTGTGCTAAATCAAGAAGTGAATAGCTCTTTTCCTACTATCGCTCATGCCCTTAGCCATATCTATGCGGTTGATACGATGTGGTATCTGGTTTTAACAGGCACTGGTATGCCTGAGGCTTTTCAAAAAAGTATCCCGCTAAATATGAGCATTTTAGATTCGGTTGATGAATACGCTAATCTTTTTGCCCAGCTATCTGAACAATACAAAGAATGGTTACAAAACCAACCCGATTTAGAGCAGACTATTCTACTTGATAACCCATTTGCTGGAATCCGGCAAACACGCCTATCAGAAATTGTGCTGCATGCCGCCAATCACGGGACTTATCATAGAGGTAATATATCTACTATGTTACGTCAGTTAGGGCACGCTTCTACCATGAATGACTATTCCTTTTTTTGGTATCAGATGCCAGCGAAAGCTATTTAATCTATGATGGGCAATGCTTTCCCTAGCTAGAAAGGAAATTGGAATTTAATGATGGAGATAGAAAATCTAATCACAGTAAAATCGAGAGAAGATTTACGGGTTTGGCTGCAGCAGAATCATACGACTGAAAAGTTTTGTTGGGTACTCGTAAGTATGACGCCAAATTCAGAAACATTGCTGTATTTGGATGTGGTTGAGGAATGTTTGTGCTTTGGATGGATCGATGGAGTGAAAAAGAAAGTTTCTGAAACGCAACTGGCACAGCGACTGTCTCCCAGAAGCAAACGAAGCTCTTGGACAGAATTAAATAAAGAACGTGTCCGCCGCCTCGATAAACTGGGGCTAATGAGTGACGAAGGAAGAAAGGTACTTCCGGATATGAATCTCGCTTCTTTTAAAGTCGATAGGGTTATAGAACAAAGGTTAAAAGAGGAGCAGCAGGTATATGAGAACCTCTTAACCTTTCCAGCTCTTTATACAAGAGTCCGGATCGACACGATACAAAGCTATACACATCAACCAGATTTATTTAAGCGTAAGTTAGATAAATTTATAATAAACACTAAAGAAAATAAAATATACGGTCAATGGCATGATCATGGACGGCTTCTAGATTATTAAGCTGCTGGATCATAAAATTGCTTTGTAACTCTTGCTGATTGATTAAGAAAGATGAGAAACCCAGTCATTCTCATGACCTCGGGTTTCTCTTTTTTGTATTTAATTATGGAAAAATAGCATAATGAACGACTTCCAGCTTACTTGACCTCAGCGTTCAGCCTCTCAATCAACTCTAGCAATTGCAGCGGCTCACTAACTGTATACATCGGACGTTCAGACTCATCTGCCGGCTCATGGGGATAACGGGGCGTCCAGCTCTGAAAAATGCTGGTGATGCCTAGCGCATTGGCCCCCTTCATGTCACGGCTAAGATTGTTGCCAATCATAACGGTACAATCGTGAGCGAGACATTCTTCAGATTGTTCTCTCGTGCGCCTTTAATAACAATAGCTTCTTTCATCATGATTCCCCTCTCAATTAAAGCAATCACACATAGATATATCTCTTATCCATAACCGATTACGAATGCTGTCATACTACTTCTTTTGCAAAAGTATGCTTATTTCGATAGAATGAATTTGTAAAATAACACATTTTAAAATAACTTCACAATCAAATATCTTGATTAACAAGATATAAAGATTTTAAAAGGGGCGTTATCCTTTGTCAAGCCATGAACAAGCTCAACCTACACCAGAGCAAGAACAATTCACCTTACTCATGCGTGGTCTGGGAACCCGAACGGTGGTATACCAGCAAAACGTAGCCGCCTCTCTTGGGTTATACAATAATGATTTTTTATCTGTGGATATCCTGCGTGAAAAAGGCCCCATTACCGCTGGAGAGCTGTCCAAACTAACTGGACTTGCCACTGGCAGCGTTACTGCATTAATAGATCGTCTCGAAAAAAACGGATACGTTCGCAGACAAAACGACCCTAATGATCGCCGTAAAGTAATTATTGTCCCGTTGTATGAAAATAAAGAAGATGTTATTGACACCTACCTGCCGCTTCATACTGCTATGGTTAAATTGGCTGCTTCCTATACCGATGAAGAACTTGCCCTCATTTCACAATTTTTAGGCAAAGCCAGCACCGTTTTAGACGAGCAAATTGATCATCTCAGTTCCGGAACACGCAGTAAGTCTTCTTCTTGACTCAAATGCTAAAAACAAGAACGTCCGCTTATTGCATGAAGTGCACCCCTTAGAATAGACATTGGATAAAACCCCTGGTTTGTCCGATGAAATTCTAGGGGGTGCATTTTTTATGCCAGCGATAAAAGGTCAGAAGTTTAAAGAGTATTCGTATGAGACCAAGATAGAGGCGATACGCCTTCACGTCGTGGAAGGTTGGACCTATCGTAAAATCATGGAGAAGTTTGGAATCACAGACAGACATCGACTGAAAGCATGGATGAGGAAATATCGGGAACTCGGAGAGTTCGGACTTGTGGATCAACGGGGAAGGCGCGAGGAGTACGTCGATCGAGACAGGCAAGTAGAGCGGCTAAAACGGGAGAACGAAATGCTAAAAAAGTGCTTGGAAATCTGGATGCAGGAGATGAAGCCAAACGGTATGTAACGATTGAGAGAGCCGCAAACGAATATCCGGTTAGTCATCTTTGTAAAGTTTTTGGGGTCTCCCGAAGCGGTTACTACGCTTTTCTAAAGCGCAAAGAATTCCATCGGGACCGAGAAGATGAGGCACTCGTGAAGAAGGTCTATGAGCACTACAATGGAGTCTACGGCTACCGTCAGCTTCAACTGTTCTTGCTACAGGATCATGGGGTCTGGATGAATCATAAGAAGGTACTTCGGCTTATGCAGATGCTGGGCATCCGCTCACGGATTCGGCGGAAACATCGCTGCAACTACGCTTCTTCTACTGAAGGTCGTGTAGCTAAAAACCTATTGAAACGGGATTTCCAGGCGGATACGCCCAACCAAAAGTGGGTCACAGATGTCACACCATACCGGGTGGGGGAGTCGTGGATTTACCTCTCAGCGGTGAAAGACTTGTTTAAAAATGAGATTGTAGCCTACCACATGAGTCAGAGAAATGACAATCCACTGGTTCTACAGACCTTTGAGAAAGCCTTTAGCAAGACAAAAGACGTGACCGGGCTGATCGTTCATAGCGACCAGGGATTCCAGTACACGTCTCATGCATACCACGACATGCTGCCAAAGGTTAGCGCCCAAATCAGCATGTCTCGTCGAGGAAATTGTTATGACAATGCCTCGATGGAGAGCTTCTTCTCGCATCTCAAAACGGAAGGACTCTACCCTTATGATATCCGAAATATGGACGAGGTACAAAGGAAAATTGAAGAATATATCCACTTTTACAACAAGCATCGACCACAACGAAAGCTAAATAAGCTGCCTCCGGTTCGGTACCGGGAGCAGCTTATAGCCTAGGGTCTTTTTTCAGTGCCTATAAAATGGGGTCTTGACCATGCATAAAGCGGGTTTCTTGTTCATGTTCCACTTATGAGTGTAGGCTTAAAGCATCATCTTCTTCATTATCTCACTCGATACAGATCAAACAGCGCTGGTATAATCTCTGTTGATGCACCCGGCATTTGAGGAAGTATATAGTGCCCGTTGACTACAGTGGCCGGCTCCACAAAAATATGACGGATCCAAGGAATGTATTCCAGCATGATCGCACCCGGTGTTGCTGCAACCAAATGCTGATGAATTTGCCCCATATCACCAACATGCGGACAAATCGGAATATCGTATGAAGCGGCTAAACCTGCAATCTGTTGCCATTCCGTAATCCCACCAACACGCGTTACATCTACTTGGCAATATTCGAGTGCCCCATGATGGATATAATCCCGGAATGCATATTTCGTATAGACATGTTCACCTAACGCAATAGGTACATTTAATGCATCGGCCAGCTTCTTATGTCCCATGATGTCATCTGGATTTAAGGGTTCCTCTAACCAGAACAAATCAAATTCCTCTAACTTCCTCCCCCATGTCATCGCTGTATTGATATTCCACTGTTGGTTCACATCGATCATGAAGATGGTTTGATCTCCTATCGCCTTACGAACCGCTTTGCAACGATCATAATCCTCATGTGAATCTGCTTTACCCACTTTAATTTTGACTCCAGTGAAGCCCTGCTCTACTATTTCAGTAACGTCCCTTATTAAACGTTCTTTAGACCAGTTCAACCAGCCGCCGTTTGTATTATAAGCTTTTATTTGTTTGGATTTATGTCCGCCAAGATATTGCCACAACGGTTTATTGGAAGCTTTCGCCATAATATCCCAAAGTGCAATATCTACTGCAGCCAATGCCATATGAGTTACTCCCGCTCTACCAATCCAATGCATTTTCCCAAAACGCAGCTCATCCCAAATTTCTTTAACCATAAACGGATCTTTGCCAATTAATAAAGGAGCGTAATAACGGTCAATCGTATCAACGATCATATCATCACCATGTGCACAAGTTCCTGTATACCCATACCCCACAAAACCCTCATCTGTAAAAATCCGAATGCCTGCAAGTCCCCAATGCGTAGCAACATTAATTGCATCCGTAATTGGTGGCGTAATCGGAACGTGTAAGACGAAGCTTTCTACTTTTGTAATTTTCATTTTTTTCATCTCCCTAGCTTTAAATGAAATAATTACTCAATCCAAATGGAAAACCTCATCCATACTCGCCCACCATTCACCCTCTAATGCAGACTTCACAGGATACTGACAAGGATCTGTTAAGCTCCACCATTCTTGTGTACGAGGATCTTCAGCCATGATGGCCATATCAGCCGTATAGTCAGCCCCTGTATATTCAAAATAACTGAACAAATAGCCGTCTCTATAAAAAATGGAATAGTTCTTAATGTTGCATTTCCTTAATCTATCCAACACTTCAGGCCATACAGATGCATGTAACGCTTTGTATTCTTCCAGCTTCTCATCCTTGACATGAATAACACTCCCATATCGAGTCATTCCGCCCCTCCCTTTCCAATAACTCATTAATAACCTAAGGCTGCTCCACCATCAACAGGGAGCGCTACACCCGTAACAAATCCGGATAAATCACTCGCTAAATACAACACGGCTCTAGCTATCTCTTCCGTTGAAGCACATCTTCCCAATGGATGCATATCGATCAAATCTTGTACTGTAGTTGCCGGATTGGGCTGTTGACCGATCCACTCTTCTAATAAAGGCGTCATTACACCTGCTGGACATATGCAATTGACACGGACTCCATCGTTCGCATAATCCAACGCTAATGCTTTAGTCATTGCAATAATTGCGCCTTTTGAAGCAGAGTATACCGGATTTTGCTTTTGGCCTACCAATCCGCTTAATGATGCCATATTCACGATGCAGCCACGGTTTTCTCTAATCGAAGGAATGCAGAATTTAATCATCAAATAGACACTCTTCAAATTGATATCTAAGGTACGAGTCCATTCTGATTCAGAAATATCCTCCAAGGACTTCGGCAATACAACAGCTGCGTTATTGAATAGAATGTCAATCTTGCCAATCTTATTTAGGACCCATTCTACCAATTGTTTAACCTCTAGCTCCGATGAAACATCTGTTTTCACAGCGTAAGCAACAGAATCCCCACAATGAACTGAATGAATTTCCTCGACTACTCGTTTAGCTTCAGCCTCATTCCAGTCCGCAATGATCACCTTGGCACCCTCACTAACAAATAATTTGGCAGTCGCTTCGCCAATCCCAGAGCCACCGCCTGTAACAATAACGACTTTCCCTTGTAATTGCATAGGCTACACTCCAGTTTCAATAAAATGTGATGTCTCCAATTGATAAAAGCGGATCGCATTTTTGCCAAAAACATCGTCTAATTCTCGCTCTGTAAGCGCTTCAGGTAAATTGTTTAACAAAATGCTTACTGTTTGATCATAGCTTGCTGCAAGCAGGCACACTGGCCAGTCACTGCCGAATATGACACGGTTTAATCCAAATGCATGTATGACGTGTTTGATATAAAAGTTAAAGTCAGACTCTACCCAGGCCGCCAAATTTGCTTCGGTAACCATACCTGAAAGTTTGCAATACGTCTGGGGATATTGCGCGACCTCCGTAACCCACTCTTGCCAAGGTGAGGTTTCCTGCTGGGAAATTTGTGGCTTACCTATATGGTCAATGACCGCATGTAGATTTGGCACAAGCTTGAGCAATTTCAATACGGCTGGGAATTGTGCAGCATGGATCAATAAATCAACAGGGAATCCCATGGTCTCTAACCATTTTAAATGATGAATAACTTGAGGACGTTGCAAGTATTCATCAGCATCAATACTTTGAAGCATTAATCGGAGGCCAATAAAATAAGGATTTTTACGCAAAAGTTCAAAGGTTTCCGTAAAATTGTCCTGCTCTAAATCTAGCCACCCCACAACACCAGCTATTGAATCATGGATCTCGCATAAACTTAGTAGAAATTCAGTTTCTTCAACAGTAGCTGCTGCTTGAACAACAATGGTTTTCATGATTCCATGTCGTAGTAATGATTCTGTCAGGTCATCAGGCATAAAATCTTTATATAGTAATGGAAATTCTAGTGTAGGCCATACGTAATCGCCTCGACTTAATCGCCAATAATGCTGATGTGCATCAACTCTCATGCTTTCACCTCACAAAATGAGTACATTCTCAGTCTTCCTTAACGAGCCGATTCGTCAGCTTGCCGAGCTTCTCAATCTCAATCGTGACGATATCACCAGCCTTCAGGTAAATCTGCTGATCTACCGGATAACCGAGGACGACGCCTTCTGGTGTTCCAGTCAAAATGATGTCTCCAGGCACAAGCGTCATATGTTGCGAAATATAACTTACGATCTCATCGCATTGGAAAATCATATCTGACGTATTCGAATGCTGGCGGATTTCTCCGTTGACTGTACATTTAATCTCTAAATCATTCGGGTTTTCTATTTCATCCGTTGTAACTAAATAAGGTCCAAGAGGAGAGAATTTATCACATGACTTGCCTAACAGCCATTGCGGAGTCCTTAGCTGCAAGTCACGTGCGGACAAATCATTTACGTTGCAATAACCAAATACGTGGTTAAGCGCGTCCTCTTTCGTAACGTACTTAGCTGATTTACCGATAACGATCACAAGCTCTGCTTCGTAATCAACTTTTTTTGTCACTCTTGGAAGCGGAATATCGCCGCCATGTCCCGCCAACGTGTTATTAAATTTATTGAACAATATCGGGAACTCAGGGATCGCTGCGTTCGTTTCAACCGCATGCTTGCGATAGTTAAGACCGACACAGATAATTTTATTTGGATGAGTCACGCATGGACCGAGTGTCAACTTCGCTTCATCTAATAGGTATGAACAGTCTTCTCCAGCTATATCCAGTGCTTGAGTTGTGAATTGATCCAGCCTCGAAACCGCTGCCTCACCACCGTCAATGACTTCGTGAACGGTCATAGGTACGGAATACCCATACTGTCTAGGCAAATCTATTAAAGCGCTTGCAACATCCAATATTCCCTTTTCTGTTACGACCCCTAATTGGTAATCGCCATTGTTAAGGAATGTTAATAACTTCATTATTAGTTCCCCTTCCTTTTATCGTTTCATGCTGTTCAGGCGTTTTTCCCAAAAGTTGCGCCTCCATCAATATAGAGAGGAGAACCCATCATAAATTTTGATTCATCCGAAGCAAGAAATAAGGCGGCTTGGGCAACATCCTCAGGTAAGCCGAGCTCTTCACTAAGCTGACGTTTCTTAATTGACGCAATCGCAGTTTCCGGATTATCGTAAGAGGTTTTTAAGTAATTCTCAACGAACGGCGTTAAGATTGTGCCTGGTAAAAGGGCATTTACACGAATATTGTATGCTGCGTAATCTACTTGCATGGATTTCGTCAGGGCCAATACCGCTCCTTTGGTAGCTGAATAAGAAGCTCTTCTGGCGAGCCCGATTTCTGCGACGCAAGAGGACATATTAATGATGTTGCCGGATTTTCGTTTCATCATATGAGGTAGCACATATTTGGATGGCAAATATACACCCCGAATATTAACCTGAATTACCCGTTCCCATGCATCCGGTTCAACTTCATGTAAAGCGCCTACTCCGCTAATTCCTGCGTTGTTAAAAAGCACATCTATATGACCGTAGTGTTCAATGATTTGATCTACCATCTGCTCTACAGATTCAGCATGGGTCACATCCGCATGGATGAAATGACCTTTTCCTCCATCTTCATGAATATTCTTCAAAGTCTCTATACCTTTTGCTTCATCTAAATCGTTCACAATTACAGTTGCGCCTTCACGAGCAAACAGCAATGCCGTGCTTCTTCCGATCCCTGAACCTGATCCCGTAATTAAGATGACTTTATTGGCTAATCTCATTAATGATTGCCTCCTTGGTATAGCGATAACCGATTCGCCAAATGACGAATTTCAGCCTCCGCAACATCCTTCTTTTTCTCCCAGATATGCTGCTGCATGGTACAGCTCACTGCTGCGATAGCCTCACCTGATTTAGATAGGATCGGGGCTGAAACACAGCTGAACCCAACGATAACTTCCTGCTCATCGAAAGCAATCCCCTTATCGCGGATGATTCGTAGTTGCTTAACCAGATCGGCCTTAGTTTTCAATGAATACTCTGTAGCGCTCGTTAATTCTTGAATCGGGTATAATGAATCCAGATCTTTATCATCAATGAACGACAGAAGCAATTTCCCAAGTGCAGTCACATGAGCCGGGAACTTCATACCGGGGCCGGATGCTAGCCTGACCATAGTCGGCGCTTCCTCCTTAGCCAGATACAACACTTCATTACCTTCAAGTCTGGCCAACTGAACCGTCTCTTGCAGGCGTTCTCTTGTGGCGGCAGCTTCTCGGTGGAATGATGAGATTAAGTCCTGACCTTGCAAGTAGGAATCTCCCCACCTTCCCGTAGCGGAGCCAATGGCATAAGTATCGTTAGTATCTCTATTCACCCAATCAAGTACTTCCATAGTCTGCAAAATAGAATACATAGAACTCTTATGGATACCAAGCTGATTGGATAAATCAATTAATCGATGCTTATAGGGTTCCTCGGATACAAGGCGTAGAATCCCGTCTGCTTTCTCCAAAGCAGGCACCCAATATTTTTTCTCCATGTGAGCACCTCCTTCGAACATTATACAAAACCAAGTTTTCTATACAAACTAATTTTAATTTTATTAGTTATATTTGGCAATCTTTTTTTTTAAAAAAAGACGATAGCTCCCAAGCTGATGCCTAGGTTAACTATCGTCTTTATATTCATATTATCTCCGAATACCAATCGTTATAATTTCACATGGACCGATCTGTAAGAGCGAACTGCCTTTCTCTTCACTAGAGAGTGGGTGGCTCTCCTCTTCCAGGATCGACGTCTTATAGAAATACTGCTGCGGTATCGTTGAACGGATGGTCAGGTCGGTACTCTGCTGACTCATGTTGTACCAGCGAAGCAGTAGGTCTCCAGTCTGCTCGTTCATTTTTAGAGAGGAAAATGCGAGCTCATGACTCTCCCATTCGAATGGAGTATACACCGGAGCAATTGCTCCTTCATGTACATCAGTCTGACATACGATCCAAGGAATCTGGAATTGATAGGCTTCAGCAAAAGCACCTGAGGCTATACCATCTCCTGTGTGTGGGATGAGCTCCATACGTACAACGTGCTCTCCGAGACACTGCGCTTCTGGAGTCGGGAACAACCCCCAGTCTCCCAGTTCACCCACGCTACGGAGTAGTGTAATCGCAATGGTGTTACGACCGTCTCTTAGCACTTCATATTCATTTAATCCAAAGTTAGCGACGGTTAGACCGGCTGTGTCATTACTGATATCAACAAAGGCTTGCTGATGCTGCGTATTACTCGGATTCATCCATTCTGCAGCTGGCTCAATATTCCGCTCCGCAACCTCAAACATCGAATCCACATGATGTGTGGCGGTGCATAAATCTGTCGGAAATAGCGCCCGAATCCGGTGATCTTTGGCTTTATTGTCTATCTTCGTTTCGATATGCAGCCCCTTCCCGCCCCGCTCCAAGCTAATTACGGTACGAAGTTTAAGAATGACTGTGTCATTACTGCGCTGTGCTTTCCGCTCTGGGTAGTACACAAGAGCACGCTGTTCCTCGTCCAGCTTATCATCTGCTGAGACTGGAATCTCCCAGTCATGCTTAATTTCCACAGATGCTCGATAAGGTGTGTTTTCCAGAACACAAATGTTCGCCTGTAGTCCCTTAGTCGTTAAAGCTTGTTCACCCTCTGGCTGTTTATACATGTATTCATTCCCGATATCACCTGTGTTCTCATACATACCAAGATCCCGGTAGGTCATGCCACTGGCTTTGTCACTCAGCGTAAATGAACCATTATCATGGATCACTACTTTGATGGTCTCATTCTCCAACACCCGATCCCCTTGAAGCAAAGATTCAGGAGCTATAGGCAACCCTGCGTTAGCACGGCGAACCCACGCATATGCACGAAGACCCAGCGCCGGAACTTGCACAGCTTCAAAGGTAAGTCTTACTCGGCGGCACATATAGGGCTGGCGGAATTTATCGTCAGGCAAATCATAACCAAACTGAAGACCCAAATCCTCCATCTGGCATGTAATGGTATTCCCTTGATCGTCTACTAATTCACGGCCGTTTAAATCAATATCTTTCATACGGCTGGCTGTTTCTTCTAAAGAGAAACCCTCTCGCAAATATAGACGTGCCGCATCAATTTCTATGCTCACTGTACCCGTGCGACTCCATCCGGTCGTATTCATAACTACGAGTGGAAGCACTTCTTCACCATATGCTGTAAAACCAGACGTATCAACCGCATCTGCGATCACACGCTTACTATCATCAACAATGGTCTCTGCTACATGGCGGCTTTTATCAAAACGGGTGACCATTTCTCGATGCACCTCATCCACGCTGCAGCCGCAAATGCTGTCATGCGGGTGATTCTGCATCAGCGTCTTCCAGGCATAGGTGAACAGATGATGGGGATAATCTTTGCCCAGTAAATGCGCGAACGAAGCAAGTGGCTCGGCCACTTTTTCAAGCAAGACCTGACCTTCCTGATTCATCTGTTTCAAATAAACACGAGCAGATGCGGTATTCACTAGCGTCCCCCATCCGTCAGTGTGCTGGCTTCGCAGTTCGCCCTTTACGGTCGATAATTTGTTGTGATCCATTACATCCTCTACAGCCTTAAGGTAATCAGGGAAGTTAGAATGGACAAACTCCATATCTGGATATAGCCGCTTCGCAGTTTCGATCGCCTCCGGCAAATCCAGCTGAGCCGGCTGATGATCGCAGCCGTTCATGAATAGTAGCTCGCCTGTAGAGGCAAATTTCCGCGCATCTGCTAACTTCTTCTCCCAGAACTCTTTTGCCTCTGCTTCATTCACTGGCACTTCGTTTCCGTTCGAATACCAGTTTGCAAATAAAATGCCAAGCACTTTCGATCCATCCGGACCTTCCCATACCAGCTCCGAGAACGAAGATTCATATCCACCGTCCGATACTGTATTGTTGAATCCAGTCGGCTTTACACCTCTTCCAAAAAAGGCATTATTAATGCCCGATTGCTTCATTAATTGTGGAGTCTGGCCAACTAGTCCAAAGGTGTCCGGAAAATAACCGATCTTGGAAGGTTCTCCGTAACGCTTCGAATCCTGATGACCAATCTGCATATTACGTACGTTTGCCTCTCCGCTGGTAAGGAAAGCATCCTGCAGAATATACCAAGGTCCGATCAGAAGACGACCTTCCGTAATATATTTTTGTAGACGCTCTTGATTTTCGGGACGAACTTGAAGATAATCCTCCAGAATAATGGTCTGTCCATCCAGAAAGAAACTCTTAAATTCACCATTCGCGTCCAATCGATCCAGCAATTCATCGACCAGTTTAATAAGACGCACGTGATGCTTCTCATATGGAAGATACCATTCCCGGTCCCAGTGGGTATGAGAAATGATATGAGCAGTCTGAGGTTTAATAGATTTATCTGAGCTTTCCAAAGTGAAGACCTCCTTATATGCAATACGTTTTCTCTACTAAGATGCTTAATGTAGTAGCTGTGGATAAGTTATATGGATTTCGACTTCCTGCTGGCGATACACGCCAAGAAGATCACCTTTATAGTCCGTAGCAAACAGGACTGAACGTTCCTGTTCCAACAAGAACGCGTAGGTTCGGCCAGTGGCTGAATCCTTCACCTCGATCTTCGCATCTTGAGCATATTCCGACACGAAGGTGAACAGTGCCCCCGTATCAAAGTTCAATTTCCGTCCATAGATGCCTGCTAAGTTCCCACCACTAATCCATTCCAAATCACACTCCACACGAGCAGAAGTCATCGCGTAGCTGTACAGTGCAGCTGTAGTGTCACTTCGGTCGCTCAATTCAACGGGCAGTGGACTCCATAGGAGCCGGCCTTTGCCGAGTGGAATATTCACGACAGTATCTATGGCAGAACTTCCACTTCCGCCGGATTCGTGAATCATCGTTTCCTTCGATACCTCAGCAATCCGCCGGTGACCGAAGGAGACGGGTAGTTCTTGACCTTGAAGGCTAAGCACTTCTTCACGGCGCACATTACGCAATTCACGCTTGCCGAGAATATCACTTAAGCGCTCTGAAGAACGCCAGTAAGCATCAATGTCGAGCGGGCCTGTAGCAAGCAATACCGCACCAGTCTCTTCAACGATGTGTAACAGCCTTTCCATCGCTGCATCATCGAAGTTATGCGCGCTTGGCAGTATAATAAGCTTCACAGGATGGTTCTCCAAATCATCTAGGTGGTATTCAGAAGCCCCTCTGAAAGGCATCTTCAGATCATATGAAAGAATACGGGTAAGCTCTGTTGTAGCAGCGAAAGCCAGCTTCCGGTTAGAGAAATCATTCGAATACGGAAACACCACAGCGATCTCTTCCAGTTTCCGATCTCCAAATACGTCACGAATGCCCTCTATAAACTTCCCGAAGTCATAAGAGACATCCGCCTCTGGCTTTTCGGTTCCATCTGCTCTCAATGCTCCGATATGGGACTCATTCGCATTATCCATATAGAAGTTCGTATTCCAAATCCAGTGTATGGCCCCCGCACCAGCAGTTCCAAACGCATAGGCATATTTGCGTTCGAGCAGATTTCGCAGCTCTAGCTCCGAACGTTTGGCTCGTCCATCAGGAGTTTCTACATACATGACGCCGGTTTCTTGAATCAGGTTTGGCTTATTAGGCGTCTTGGCAAAGATGCCATCCCACACCAGATAATCATTAAACCACCAGGAATGTACAGTGGTGTAATCCACCGCCTCCTCGTAGAAGAACGGCGAAGGTCGCTGTGCCCCTAGCCCTTCATCCTGCCCAACCGTAACTATCTGATCTGGACATTGCTCCTTAATGGTGTCATATAACTGCTTCACCCACCGGTTATGCATATCCATAGAGAACAAGCAATAATCAAGCCAACGTGTCCCTCTTTTTGCGCTGTGCATATCCTGTACATCGAAGTTCATCTCTTTCGCTTCTGGCAGCCCTGCCGATGCAAAGTCTGGAAGCTGTGCGGGTGTCATATTCCAACGTTCCTGTAGCACTTCGATTTCCCCATGTCTATGCCGAAGCCATTCTATGAAAGCTTGTTGCTCGAAGCGATCATGACATGAACTCGGACCCTCCGAGAAAATCCGTGCCGGATCAAACATCGACGGTTCATTAATAAGATCCCAATCTACATTCGAAGACGCTTTATGACGAGATACAATAGAACGAATGAACCGCTTCTGAGCCTCAACACTTTGGGGGTCCAAGTAAGGATTTACACCACCCCACGTTTCCGGTGTGAAGGAGAAGAACGTGAAAGTCACCTGAAGATCATGCTTCTTCGCCGTCATGATAAAGGCATCAATCGCTCGCAGTACCTCTTCTGAAACATGACCATCGTCTTGCATCACATTGCGATAAGCCGTCCAGATTCCTGTTCGGATCCAGTTAATCCCTGCCTTCCGCATTTGATCCATATCGCGATCCCATACCCCGACGTTCGGCAGAAATAGAAATTTCCGTGCCACATCACTCGTCATATATGTCATCCCCACAACAGGTAGCGGACGCCCATCTTTTATGAAATAATCTCTTCCACTCGTTACCGGTTGACCTGCTGCAAGAAGTTCAGGGGCATGCCCCCAGAACCCTTGACGAAGAATACGGACCTCACCATCACTGGCTTCCGCTTCGCAGATCACTTGGAACAGACCGCTCCTAATTTCCAGAGGAATAGGCACCCGAACGATGTTAAGCTCAGCATTAGCCTTCATCTCCAAACTGTGGGACCAACGCAAGGAGGGATCGGATTCATGCTCAACATACATTGTTAACTTCCATTTGTCTTCATTTCGCAAAGAAGATTTTACCCGCTCAAGCTGCTGAATCTGAAGTGTCAGAGAAGCGCGTTCTCCTGGCTCATATGATGCGTAATTTGGCTTAACCCACATTTCCGTTACACCCTTACTGCAGAAACGAACCCACTCAGACATCGCGGACAGCCCTTTTTCCTTCCATAAAGAAGACGTTGCAGCCGTATTTACGAACAACCAGCGTGAGCCTGCAAATAAACCAATCGTATTCTCCCAAAGAACTACTGGAGCGGCAGTTTCCCGGCCCTCATGCGTAATTCCCTTCAAAAGCGGGTAAATGCGTGTGCTCATCGGACCTGCCGACCCCATTTGATGGGGCAAATCACTCGTCTTCGTCGTATGTGGCACAAGGTTCCATGTCTCTTCACTCGCTGAAAAGAGAGCTTCTTGACCCTTAAGCAAAGGAATGACATCTGATGCTAGCAAGGATTGATTACGAGAACAATCAACACGTAATGCCTCATGAATATACAGCTCTTGATGATATGAAGTCTGCTCCGCTTCCACATGCCATTGTTCATTTCTCCAGCGAACGGGTTGTTTGAAGGGGGCGCCTCCAATGCTGATCAGCCCGCCACCTCTCTGCAAATATCCAAGAATGTCTATCCATGCCGCTTTTGGGAAATAGGGTGCATGCAGATTAATGAAACAGCCGCCTTCGGTTTCCCTAAGCGCTGCTGCAAGCTGATCTCCATTCACAATCGTACCGAACTCACGCATGAATTTAATCGCATCGCTAGGAATCGAATTCGAAATCGGAAAATCAGAATCATAGAATATAATTACAGGTCTGTTAGGGCTGCTCATAGTAGTCCTTCCTTCATCGCTTTATAGACGAGTTGGGAGAACAGACTATTAGACCAAGCGAACCATTTCCTAGTGAATATATTCGGGTCATCGACATGAAATCCTTCATGCATAAAACCAGTCCCCGCATCTGTTGACTCTAGCATCGCAAGCATGTCCAGCTTCTCTTCCTTCGTAGAAGCCGTCAAACCTTGCATAGACAATGCCATATGCCAGATATAATCTTTCGGAGTATGTGGACTGCCAATCCCTTTCGCTGCGGTTCCTTCAAAGTAAAAAGGATTCTCCTTGCTCAGCGCAAATCGGCGTGTGTTCTGATAAATCTCATCCTCTGCCGTAACATAGCCGAGATAAGGAATCGACATGAGTCCCGGTGTTCCCGCATCATCCATCAAGCAGTAGTTGCCATACCCATCGGTCTCGTAGGCGTAGATTGGACCAAACTTAGGATGACGGTAAATCCCATACAGCTTGATGCCATGATCAATGTCCGCTTCTAATGCTTTAAGCTCTTTTAGAAATTCAAGATCACGGAATACCCATTCTGCGAATTCCTGCATATGACGTAAGGCAACAACGGCGAACATATTCCCCGGGATATTGTAATGGAAGTCGCAAGCATCATCGCTTGATCGGAACCCTGACCAGACCATACCCGTGTAATTTACAGGCATACCAAGGCCGTTGTTGCGCAGCGTATCTTCAGGAATTCCGTTATTACGCGTAAAACGGTATGGAGATAATTCGTTATGGCGCTGTTCAGTTTTAAATAAGTTGAATATTTTGACCATTGCTGCCTTAAATCCGGCGTCGAATATATCAGTCTTCCCCGTTTCTTTCCAATAGGCATAAGCCAGACGCATAGAAAAACAGAGAGAATCGATCTCGAATTTACGTTCCCACACCCAAGGGGACATTTCCGTAATATCGCTAGTGCTCCAATGCCAGTCATTTGCTGTTTCGTTAAACGCATTGGCGTACGGATCAATATGTATATACTGAATATGTCGTTTAATTAGACCGCTAATGATACGTTGAAGATCCGGGTCATTCTTCGCAAATGGCACATAATGCATAACCTGCTCTACAGAATCCCGCAACCAGGAAGCAGGGATATCACCAGTAATGATGAATGTTGTTCCATCATCCATGAGCTTAGTCGTTGTCTCAAGTGTATTCGGGAAGCAGTTCTTGAAGAGCTGCAGTAGTTTAGGCCGATGAGCTAATTTCTCCTCTGCTTCGTTCAACACCTCTTGAATCGCTTGTGGAAGCGGAAGCTTCGGCATTGAGATCGTTGGCAGTCTAAATTGTTCCATATTCCCACTCCTCTTGATAAAAATGAGTATAGATAGAGAGACGGGCAGCATAGCTGCCCGTCTCCACTAATCCTATTTGTGTTACCTTTAGATTAATCGTAGGCGTTTTGTTACGTTCAAAGCTTATTTCTTTGTCTGGTTCCACTCATCAAGTTGCTTTTGAACTTCAGCAATGACTTTTTCCAGTCCAGCTTCTTTAAATTTCTTGGTTGCTTTTGGCAGATATGTTTTAGGATCAACAGAACCTGTGTATAGCGCTGGCATAAATTCTTTAGTTACGTTGTTGATGGCTGCTACTTCTGTTTTTACAGGTGTAGGGTCAAATGCAAAACCGAAGGTAGGGGCTTCTTTTGAAGAATCATTAAACTTCTTGAAAGCATCCCATTTATCAGCAGGGTCATCTGCATGCAGATAAGTCAGTAACATATTTCCAAGCGTGAAGCCTGGCATTGCATAGCTATCTTGCATAGCTGGCAGATCTTCAATGACATTTTCGGAGATTTTCTTATAATGAGTGCCTTCAATACCATAGTTGAGCAAGTTGCGTAAGTACTTATCTGTGTTCAAAAGATTCAAGAACATCATAGCCCGTTCAGGATCACCTGAGGTTACGGAAATAGCGTGCATCGAACCTGCGGCGGATTGTGTATATACATAAGGCTCATGCATAGGCGAAGTTACAATTTCATAACCTGCTGAACGAGACCAACCTTTTTCTGCATAAGGCTGTGTGATTTCGCGATCGGCAAACCATTTACCTGTCTTAATGTTATCAATGCCTTCAAGCGTTGCAACGTCTGGACGTAAGTAACCTGCTGTGTAAAGTCTACGCATCGTATCTAACGATGTTGCAAGTTCAGGTGTCTCCAGAATATTAACAACCTTGCCATCTGTGGAATCCATATAGACCCCGATAGGTAACTCATCACCTAGTACATAGTCAAATGGCATGAATGGTTTAAAGCCTTTAGGAACAGCTAGCGGTGTAATATCCGCAGGCTCATTCTCTTTAATTGTTTTAAGAAGTGGCTCTAGATCATCCAATGTACGAATATTGGAAATGTCCATGTTGTATTTATCAACATATTTCTTATTGAAGCGCCATACCCATTGCTGCCCAAGCTCCTTATTTACAGGAACACCGTAGATCTCACCTTTAATCTTAGTTCCTTCTAAGAAACGAGGGTCCAAAACTTCTTTCGTTTCCTTTCCATACTTATCTAGCAAATCGTTCAGACCCAAGAAGGTACCATTAGCTGCGTTACGGCGGAAATCATTTGTCCAAGAAGAGGTAAAGGCAATGTCATAAGGCTCACCAGAAGCGGTGATGACTTGCATCTTCTTATCGTAATCGCCCCAATCGAACATCGTAATGTTCAACGTCGCATTAATTTTTTCTTGGGTATATTTATTAACTTCTTTTAGTACAAGATCCAAATCCTTTTGAGGTCCACCAATTAAATACATCTTCAGCTCATATGGCTTTAATCCCGATGTATTCTCTGCTGAATTCCCTGCAGCCGCTGAATTGTTTGTTTCTTTAGCAGCATTTGTATTATTATTCGAACCACATCCAGCAAGAAGGCCAGACAAAAGCATTGTTCCTACAAGAGCCAGCGTTAAACTTTTTTTCGCTTTCATTTCTATTTTCCCCCTTTAGATTAATTAACTTTTTATTTATATCGTTTCCTAGTACTAGCGATTCGAATAAATACATCATAATAACGTTACTCTTTTAAAGAGCCTACGGTTAAGCCTTGTACAAAATATTTTTGGAAGAAAGGATACGCTAGTGCTATAGGCAAGGTCGCCAGTACAACCATCGCCATACGAACGGTTTCTGTCGGCAAGGTCGCAGCAATCTCAAAGCTTGATCCCATCTGCATACTGTTCTGAATGACGAACTCCATATTATTCTGGATTCGCATCAGCATCGCTTGGAGCGGTACAAGACTCGCATCATCTATATACAGCAGCGCATTAAACCAATCATTCCAATAGCCCAGCGTACAGAACAATCCAATCGTTGCAATCCCTGGTAAAGAGATCGGAAGTACAATTTGCAGGAACGTCCGAAACTCCCCTGAACCGTCAATTTTAGCTGCCTCAATAAGTGCATCAGGCACTGAAGTCTGGAAGAAGGTCCGCATTACTAGAATAAAGAATGCATTCATCGCTATTGGCAATATCAAAGCCCAGATCGTGTTGTACAAATGTAAAAACTGCGTTGCTACGATATAGTTTGGAACCATACCGCCTGAGAATAACATCGTAAAAAAGGCGAAGAAGCTGAAAAAATTACGATAGCGGAATGATCTTCGAGAAAGAACATAGGCGTAAGTTGTAATTAGAAATAAGCTAATGAGCGTACCTAGTACAGTAACAAGTAAGGTGACTCCAAAGGAACGAAATAACTGATCTCCTGTGTTAAAAACAAACTGATATGCCGCCATACTAAATTTTTCTGGAATTAAGCTAAATCCATTTAAAGCGAGGACTTTCTCATCTGTAAAAGAAATGGCTATGACAAACAAGAACGGAAACACACAGGTAAAAGCGAAAATTCCTATCACAATATTGAGTACCACATTCCAAAAAGGAGTAATGGCGTTGTTGTCGACTTCTTTCGGCTTACGTTTGAATACTTCCATAACGTCAATTGACTCCTTCCTAGAATATCGCGTTTTCTTTGCTGATTTTTTTCACAATAGAATTCGTTACAATTACCATGATAAATCCGACGATTGATTGATATAGACCCGCTGCTGTACTCATCCCTAGGTTTCCTGTCGTACTCATGCTTCGATAGATATAAGTATCGATAACATTCGTTACGGAATATAGAACACCGGAATCCCGAGGAATTTGATAGAATAGACCGAAGTCAGATCTGAAAATACCACCAATCGCAAGAATAGTTAGCGTTACCATTAAAGGTTTAAGCAAGGGAAGTGTAATAAACTTAATTTGCTGCCATTTGCTGGCCCCATCAATCATAGCCGCTTCATAATAGGACTTGTCGATACCCGCAATAGCCGCTAAGTAAACAACACTTGAATAACCAATTGATTTCCAAATCCCCATGAAAATTAGGATATATGGCCAAAAGCGAGTATCCCCATACCAGGAAACAGGATCGCCTCCAAAGTACGTAATCACTTGATTCAAGATCCCTTTATCTACACTTAGGAAGCTGAATGTAAAGAAACTAATAATTACCCAAGAAAGGAAATAAGGCATAAACATCGCCGTTTGATAAACTTTGGCCGTCCGTTTGTTCACAAGTTCATTCAAGGTGATCGCAATGCCCACCGCAAGAACTAAACCGAGAGAGATCAACGCCAAGTTATACAGTATCGTGTTTCTTGTAATAATATAGGCGTCCTCCGTCGAGAACAAAAAGTTGAAATTTTCAATGCCAACCCATTTACTATTTAAAACGCTTGCAAAGAAACCGTCCCGATGAATCTTGAAATCCTTAAATGCAATAATGGTTCCGAACATCGGTAAGTAACAAAAAATTAGGAACCATATTGTCCCTGGTAATACCATAAACCACAGTACTTTATCCTTATTTAAGCTTTTGAAAAATGCAGACACTATTCTACATCCCCCTTCTCTATCCCCAAACAATCCCCGTAATACCCTTTCGATCTTATTTCCTTGCCCCTTTAACTATCTTTTATTCTGGGCTATAAAAGCGGTTTCATAAAGTTGAAAAACTCCAGAATGATATGTAAAAATTAAAGATCGACTTATGATTTGAACAAAAAAAAGGAAACATTCTCGTGACCAACGTTCGTGAACCCTCCACTTGAACGTGACACCCGGGAACATTTCCTAAATCCTACGCCTTTTCTTTTTTATACATCTTTCGAAGTTCTGTTGGAGATATGCCTACTGATTTTTTGAACTGGCGATAAAAATACGCTGGATCTAGATACCCTACTTCAGCTGCAATTTCATTGGTTAATAACGTAGTTTGAAGCAGCAATTGTCTTGCTTTTTCAATTCGGAATTGATTCACATAATCAGAGAAGCTTCGCCCCATCTCCTTCTGAAATAGCTGTCCCAAGTAAGTAGGATGCATATTCATTCGCTGACTGAGCGTCTTCAGAGATAGTTCTTCTCTATAATGTTTGCTCACTTGATCCACCATATATCTCATATTCGGACTGAGTTCATCACTCACTAGCGATAATTGGTCCAGTGTTTCATTCACACTTTCCTGTACATGATGAAGTAACTGCTCAATGGTATGGATGCGTAGCAAAGGATTAAACACCGCACTGAAATTACAGTTCTTCTCCATATTCTTAGCGATCAACATTAATTCAATCGCCACGTTGTAATTATCAATGCGTGTAATTACGCCACATCCGAACAGCTTTTGGAACGTTTCTGCAATAAATTGATTTGCCGCCTCACGCTCTCCAGATAATAATAGTTTAGTAAATGCTTCATAATCAATTTCGAGCTTTTCCTCATGTAACACCATCTTCGACAGTTGGTCCACATCTATAATCGGGTAGCCCGGCAGCATGAGATGATCCACATATAAACTTTTCGCTTTTTTATAGCTTTGTGGTACTTCTTGAAAAGTATATTCCTTACTTCCTATCGTAATCCAGACAGACTTTCCTAATTCAAGCATAATCTCACATTGCACTTGTTGCAGCATGCAATACATTTCTTCTTTGTTCTCATCTTCAGCCGACTCCGCAACAATAAGAACAAGATCACCTTCCATATCTATAAAAACAATAACTGTTCCGCGCTCTGCTACGGACTGCACAGCGATACGATAACATTCTTCCATAAGTTGATTAGGGTGCAGTTGACCCTCATCCTCTTCATGTTCCGTAATAAGCCGAATCGCAGCCACCGTAAAACATGAACAGTCCAGAGAAATATTTAAGACGTTTGAACGATGCAATAGCTCCTGTCTGTCTATATTTCCTGTGACCCAACGATTTAGAATATTGTTACGTAAAACTTGCTGATCCTCCTTCGCATGAAATTGTTCAACATCCTCATGATTGAGGACCTCAACAATTTGCTCAATGGTCGATTCCAATTCTTTTATGTTAATGGGTTTAAGAATATAATTCTCAATGCCAAGACTCATTCCAGCTTTTAAATACTCAAATTGTTCATAGCCGCTTAAGATGATAAATCTCATTTTTGAATCAAAAGATTTAATTTGTTGAATGAGTTCAAGTCCCGTAAGCTTTGGCATCGTAATATCTGTAATTAATATGTCAATGGCTTCGTTATGGCTATGCAAAAATTCTAAAGCTTCTTCCCCATTACTCGCTTGCCCAGCGATTCTTAGTCCATAATCTTCCCATTCGATCACTGAACGTAATCCTTCAAGAATAAGAGGTTCATCATCCACAATAAGTATGTTGTGCATTATTTAGTACTCTCCCTTACCACTGGTATATTCATGATGACTGATGTTCCTACACCTATCTCACTAGCAATCGATAATCCATATTCAACCCCATAATAAAGCTTAATTCGCTCATTCACATTACATAGTCCAAGCGAGGAAGGTGGTGCATCCATTCGCATACTGACTTGAAGTGTTTTTTGAAGTTCCGTTAGCTTGCTGGGAATAATCCCATTCCCGTTATCTCTAATAGCAATTTGAATGCTGCCGTCAGATTCAGTGACTTCAATGCGGATTAGGTTATCGGAGCGTTCGGGCCTGAATCCGTGAACAATATAATTTTCAATGACCGGCTGAATCAGCAGTTTAACAATAGAACAATTCATAGCCACTGGACTTATTCGCGACTCGATTTGAAGCTTATCTTTATGCCTAATCTGAAACAGCTCAAGATATAGATTGCAATATTCAATCTCATCAGCGATGGTAACAACCATACTTTTCTTAATCATCGTTCGGAATAACGTAGATAAAATGTAAATCATCTGACCTACATCCTTCGCACCTTGCGAAATAGCCCGCATCCTTATAGCTTCAAGCGTGTTATATAAAAAATGCGGATTAATCTGCGATTGAAGAGCAACGAGTTCTGCATTTTTTTGCGTAATTTCTGAAATGTAAACTTTATTAATATACAGCTCTAGTCTTTCACACATATAGTTAAAATTGTTGGCAATGAGCTGCAATTCATCCTCTCGGTTAAGGTGAATGCGTGTACTTAAGTCGCCTTCCTGTAAGCGCTTCATAGATTTGACAATGATCTTCACTTTTTTAGAGAAACGTAAAATGATTCCGTATGTAATGGACATTGCCGCAACAATAAGTGCTGCCGTTATCCCGATAATCCAATTTCGTACTACCACCATTTCTTTATTGACCTGCGACTTCTGAATGATCCCTGCCACAATAAGACCTGAGCTATTCGTTGTATTTAAGTTAACTTTGGATAATCCATCCAGTGCAGTCCAGTTGTCTGAATAAAGACCAGCGATATGCGGATACTGCTGTCCCATATACCTTCCTAAGGAATCATATATGACATCACCGCTTGGTGTTAGAACCAACACTTGACCATTATTCTCTGTACCTTTCGTACCAAGCCATTTTGAAATAAGTTCAGCATCAAAATCTATAATGAGCATACCGATCGTTTTCAATGAAATCGGATCTTTAAGCTCCCTAGTCATCGTATACAAATTGTTATTGTCTTCCCTTATTTCCTTAAGTAATAATTTTTTCTCATGCGAAACCCAACCATTCTTGGGTATGGGTGATTTTTGCTCTGAAATATCTATATCTCTTTTGTAGAGCTGTCGTGTATTATTTTTATATAAATAATAAAATTCTTTCTCAGTGCTGTATAAGATAACGTCAGAAATACCACTTTTCTGATTCAAATATGTTTTGAAGTAAGTATCGAATGTATGGGGTACGAAGCTCCCAATCTCAGCAAACTGATCTAAACGATATTTTAGATAATCTCCATAATCATGTTGCAAAAAGTAGGACAAATCCTCACTTACAGAAGCATCACTATAAATTTGCTGGATGGCCAATTGGATCCCTTCGTACTGCTGATTCATATATAAACTCACGTAATCCAATACCTCTCGATTAGCATCAACATGTTGACGCGTGATCGTCTGTTCATAGTATTTATAAACGGTAATGGAAGAGGCAATGAGCGTAATAATGATGATGGATGAATATATAGCTAAAATTTTATTAAACAGTTTTTTTCGTAAATGATTTTGATAAAATTTCTTTATATTCAACAAATTCACCTTCCTTCAAAATCTAGACCTTTAGGATTAGAAGCTTAACACCACCTTTCTTTTTGTGCAATGGGAGCGCATTCATTTTTAGATGTAAATCTTTCTTCCCCGCATACTTTTTCTTTATCATGAGTTTACATCTCGCTTAAAATCGTCTATAGTTGGTTTCTACCCCCCAAACAAACCTGTAATTACCCTATAAGTCTTATAATCCTCGTCCCCCATCAAGATAATGGAGGGCTATTACTCATGTTTCTAACCAAACGTAAACTCAACTCCCAACTAAACGAGATTTCCGAATATCGTTACCGGGATCGAATACACATTCCTTTTTTCAATTCTATGATTGACGAACAAGGTGAAATTGCAGCGGAGCCACCAGTGGATGGAGAATGGTCTAAACTACAGGTTGGCGATACCTGGAAAGGCCGCGATTTGTATTTATGGCTAACGACACAGATAGACGTACCCGCCTCTTGGGCAGGACGCAGGGTACTGGGTCGATTTGATTTTGGCGAGACGGGTGCCGGAAACAACTCCGGCTTTGAATCTTTATTCTTTTACAATGGTAAACCCTATCAAGGCGTAGATTCCAATCATACAGAAGTGTTCTTGCCGGATGAAACGGTAGGTACGAAGCTTCCACTTACCTTCCGTTTATGGTCGGGACTTGAAGGTGGCGGTCCTAAAAAAGATCAAACCCATGGCATTCGTATGGCAGAAATTTGTTGGCTGGACGATGCAACGGATGATTTCTACTTTACTGCACTTGCTGTAGTTGAGACGCTGAACGTACTCGATTCAAAAACACCAGAATATACACAGCTGCTAAGTACAGTAGACCGCTCGTTTCTTCTGATTGACTGGTCTCGTCCAGGTTCAGAGGTCTTCTACGCTTCGATCGAGGAAGCTCGTAATTATTTGCGTGATGAAATTAATAAAATGGAAAAGTCTTCGCCAGTTACTGTTACCTGTATTGGTCATACCCATATTGATGTAGCTTGGTTATGGCAATTGAAGCATACCCGTGAGAAATGTGCGCGTTCCTTCTCGACCGTACTCCGTCTGATGGAAATGTTCCCTGACTATACTTTTTTACAGACTCAACCTCAGCTCTATGAATACATCAAAAACGATTATCCAGAAATCTACGAGAAGATTCGTGAACGTGTAGCTGAAGGACGCTGGGAAGCTGGCGGTGGCATGTGGCTAGAGGCGGATTGTAACTTAACCTCAGGTGAGTCTCTTGTCCGTCAATTGCTATATGGGACTCGCTTCTTGCGAAATGAATTTGGTGTTGAATGTGATTATTTATGGCTGCCGGACGTATTTGGCTACAGCTGGTCCTTGCCACAAATTCTAAAAAAATCAGGAATTAATACGTTTATGACCACGAAAATTAGCTGGAATCAATACAACCGCATGCCACATGATACCTTCCAATGGCGTGGTATTGACGGCACTGAAGTATTAACACACTTCATTACAACACCTGAGCCTTGGTCTGAAGAAGATTCTTGGTTCTACACCTATAATGGCCGCATCATTCCTAAGACTGTAAAAGGGATTTGGGATACGTACCGGGACAAAGAAGTGAATCGCAATTTATTACTGTCTTACGGATATGGTGATGGCGGCGGAGGGGTTAACCGTGAAATGCTAGAGATGCGCCGTAGACTGAGCGATCTCCCAGGACTACCGAAGATTGAAACAGGAACAGCAGGAGATTACTTCCGTAATCTGCAAGAAACCGTTGCTAATACAGATCGTTATGTCCATGTATGGGATGGTGAGCTTTACTTAGAATATCACCGCGGCACGTACACTAGCCAAGCCTACAATAAGCGGATGAACCGCAAGCTTGAACTGCTATACCGCGAGGCGGAATGGCTAAACGCACTGCAAAGTGTGGTGTCTGAAGATTGGTCGAACTATCGTCAGACCGACTTAGACGAGGGCTGGAGAATTATTTTGCGTAACCAATTCCATGATATTATCCCTGGCTCTTCGATCCGTGAAGTGTATGAAGACAGTACGATTGAATATGCTCAAGCCGAAGCCATTGGTCAATCTGTATGGGAACAATCTACGAAGGCACTAGTGAACGGAAGTGAAGCCGGTAAATATACCATCTGGAACAATGCTTCTTGGGAAGTCACTGAGCTTGTAGAAATCGCAGTAGAGACTGGGATGGAAGCAGGACATTGGGTAAGTTCAGAAGGTAAACAACTTCAAGCTCAACGTGAAGGTGACCGTTGGATCATTGAAGTGTCCGACATTCCTTCTCTCGGATACACCACCATCTCCTTCGTGACAGATGTGAATTCTGAGCCACTAAGCACTCCATTCAAGCTAAGTGAATCAGGAATTTCAACGCCTCATCTTGAAATAGTGTGGAACGAGAAAGGTCAATTGTCATCCATCTATGATAAATACGAACAGCGTCAAGTATTAGCTAATGGAAGTCACGGTAATGTGTTCCAAGTGTTTGAGGATAAACCATTAGCACATGAAGCTTGGGACATTGACATCTACTATCAGCAAAAAATGCGCGAAGTGATCGACTGCACTAGCATTGAAGTCATAGAAAATGGTTCATTGCGTTGTATTGTGCAATTCACATGGAGCTATATGGATTCCACGATTAAACAGCAAATGATCTTACACGCTGGGCATCGTCGTATCGACTTCGTGACGAACGTAGACTGGCATGAGAAAAAACAGCTAATGAAAGTAGCCTTCCCTGTTGCGATACGAGCTACCGAAGCCACTTATGATATCCAGTTCGGTAATGTTAAGCGGCCAACACATTGGAACACTAGCTGGGATTACGCTAGATTCGAGACTGTGGGTCATCAGTGGGCAGATTTATCAGATCGTGGTTATGGCGTCAGCTTGCTGAACGACTGCAAATATGGCTACGATATCAAGGATAATGTGATGCGTTTATCCCTAATCAAATCGGCAACACACCCTGACCCTGATGCGGATCAAGGCGAACATTCATTCACCTACTCTATCCTGCCTCATACTGGGGATTGGCTACAAGGTGATACCGTCCGTCAAGCCTGGTCTATCAACAATCCACTGCGGAGCACCATGGGGCAAGCTGAAGTGGAAACAAAGTCCATGATTCGTCTTTCTACGAATACAGTTATGGTATCTGCCCTTAAGAAATCTGAAGATGGCCAAAAATTAGTCGTACGTGTTCACGACTATTCCGGAAGCCGCCAGCAGATTGATATGATGAGCGACTTGAACATTATTTCATGGCAAGAGTGTAATTTAATGGAACGTCCTGAAGGTGAGGTTCACACTGAACCTGTCATTACCTTTGTACTTGATCCTTACGAGATTAGAACATTTGAAATCGAAGTGTAGAATCTAATTAAATGAAGTAACATACAACATCGGGGTGTCCCTGTAGCCATGTATAAAAGGCTGCGAGGACACCCCGTTTTTCGATTATGATTGTTTATTTTGAATTTAAGTATACACATTGCGCAATGAGTTAACGTAGCGTATACTCCATTTAAGGGAGAGATGTATATGAGAAGAATGGGGAAAATTACGATATTCACATGCATTGGATTATTGAGCCTTGCTTTGATTGCTATTCTTGCGATTAGCGCTTTTGTGATCAAGAGACCGGCCACCGCCACCCCCGTAATCACGGAAGTGAAGCCTTATGAGTGGAATAAAGTCAAGCTGGACGGAAATGTCATTTCAAGTGATGGATCAGAGTATTTTATGTGGAATAAAAAGGGTGAGACTAATAACTGGATCATCTTCTTTTCCGGTGGAGGGGCCAGCTGGGATGCCCAAAGCGCTGCGCACCCAATCAAGCTCATGAACTTCATTAAAGGTGGAGATACGGGCAACTATTTCCCCAATATCCCCTTCTATATGCTGACATTGCTGAGAGGCATGATGGATACGGATAACCCTGGCAATCCTTTTCATGGATGGAATGTGGTCTACCTTCCCTATTCGACGGGTGATTTCCATATCGGTAACCGCACGGTTGAATATAAAAGAGAGGATGACAGCACCTTTACAATGCGTTATAACGGCAGCAATAATGTGCGAAGCAGCCTTGATTGGATATATGCCAACGTGGAAAAGCCCGGAAAACTGCTAATTGCAGGTGAAAGTGCTGGTGGATTCGGGTCCGCCTTCTGGGCTCCGGAGATCGCCTCTCATTACAAAGACTCCGAGATCTTCCAATATTCAGACAGTTCCTTCCTGAAATCAGACAAGTGGCCAAATGTTGTGAATAAGGAATGGCAGGCAGACTTCGTTAAGAACTTTGGGTATACCCCTGAAGCGGATATCATCGGGGCAGCATTTAAAGCGAACGGTCATCTACTGCCTGCGAATGCGGTAATATTGCAATCCTACTCGGTATTTGACGAGATTCTGATCCACTTTCAGAATAACATCAACGATTACAAGGGGCCCAGAGATCAACGCATTATTAATGAATGGTCACAGGAAATGCGGCAATCGGTATCTTCTTTGGCTGCCACTTTACCTAATTATTATTACTATCTGACCGACTATGGGTTAAATGTAAAGACGGGTACAACCCCGCACACTTTCGCAACCAGAGAGACCTTCTTTCAGGCTGAACAAGATGGTGTGAAGCTTCTGAAATGGCTAGGTGATGCGGTCAACCATCAGAAACCCTATTCCGTGGGCAGCAAGTTCCTCATGACGTCGAAGCCAGCTCAGAAATAGCACAGAATTAGCGAAATATTCGCACAAGGCAGGAGAGAAAATTAATGAATTTGCGTGAAAAGCAGATGCAAATGACGAGGGAGATCATTAAGGATACAGCGCTCAGCTTGTTCTGTGCTCAAGGTATTGAACGTACGGATATGGCTCAAATTGCAGAACAAGCCGGGGTCTCCCGGCGCACTTTGTATCATCATTATAAGGACAAAGAAGAATTAGCCGCTCAAATCTATGTCCTTAACCTGGAGCGGATGTTTGGCCAGCTGCTGTTTGATTTTGATTTTGAACAGCCGGTACAATCACTAGAGAACATTCTGGATAAATATTTGGCGCTAAGAGATCATCAGGAGTCACTGATTTACTATGATGCCATTTTTGGAGTTTACTACAGCACGCTTTCTAAGAATCCTGCAGAACTGCCTGACTTTAAGAAGGCTATGGAAGGCTGGTATTCGCGACTTATACTGCTTGACACAATAACAGTGGCTCCAGAGGAAAAAAATAAGTGGCTGAACATTCTGCAGAAGTCTACCCACCTGTATTTCATGTATTTACAAAAAGCCGTTATTATTACGCATCAGCGGGGCGGTATGGTTACGGAGGAAGACCGGGCAACGGACCGACAATTCAAGGATTTCATTATGCATGGCGTACGGCATTCCCAATGATTAAAAGAGTCTTTTCGTTATAGGTTTCATTTCGGTATAATATACAAACGGTATTGGTGCGGCTCTAGTTATATGGAAGGAGCAATGGCTGAAATGGACATTGGCAAATATGAGAATCTAGTTCCGAATGTTTTTTTGTTCGTCGACCGCAGATCCTTCCCGGATTGGGAGATAACGAGGAGCAAAATAGATTTCCATGACCTTACCTTCATTGTGGAAGGGAAATCGAACTATTTTATTAATGGGGAGAAATTTACGGTTGAAGCTGGTGATATGCTCTATGCACCTTCCGGAAGTATTCGGGAAGCGCAGACCTTTAAGGAGGCACCCATGCGTTCTTTTGCGTTTAATTTCTTCTGGGAGGGGGAGGACAATCATGTGCAGCTCCCTTTTGAGACTGTAACCAAAAATTGGAGAACTAAAGAGATCCTAGCGGACATCAAAGATTTCTCGCATGTATGGATGGGCAAACAGCCTTTTTATAAAATGAAGGCTAGAGCCATTTTTCAACTGATCGTATATCGCCTGTTAAGCATAACCCACCATCAGGAGACACCTCTGATCGATCTGAGAATCCAAAAAGTAATGACCTATATTATGGATCATTATTCGGAGGAAGTTACGATCAAGGAACTAGCTGATTTGGTTGCCTTAAATTCTGTATATCTTGGCAAGCTGTTCAAGCAAAACACCGGTTCCACCTATAAGGAATTCATAAATAAAGTACGGGTGAACAATGCCGAGATGATTCTGTCCGCAGGTGGCTTCAATGTGTCCGAAGTAGCAGAGCACTGTGGTTATCAAGATGTCGCCTACTTCAGTAATGTTTTCAAAAATATCAAGGGTTATCCTCCGTCATCTGCCTTGAAATAACGGAGGACCCTGAACCATTCGTGGATTCTGCCCTTCAATTAGCTCTAACTATGAATTAGTGCGTCCCCCTACTATAGAAGCTCTCCTCTGGACCCAAATAGGAATACGGAAGCTCCGCAGCGGACAACACAAGCTTTTGCAGGACCAGGCCCGCATCCAATCCGTAAAAGCGGAGGGTATGGATACCCTTCGTTAAAGCATGAATGGTGGTCACGGTATGGATATTATTCATAACCCCGCGGCACCACGGTTCATTATCATGATTACCGCCCGCAAAATCCGTAGGTAGAGCATCCATAATCACTGGCGTCTGCGCATCGAAGCCTATCGCATATTTTAATCCACTGGACTGTGACAGGTTGTTCGTTGGAGCAATATACGCGGTTAAGCTGTAATCTGCAGCCTGCTGTACTAAAACCTGATATTCCAGATAAGGTGCACACTCCGGTTGTTCAAACGATACAGCATCCGGAAACATTTTAACCGAGGATAAAGAACGCCCATAATTAGCAATGGTCTTCCATTCCACCCCTGATTGTGCAACACGGCTTGAGGTATGCTCCGCTTCAATGGCCACTCTATTATGCGCCTCGATAAAGGTCATCGCTGGCACACCCTGAATGTCAGTCCAGTCCACAGCTACATTCACCTTAATGGTGCCCCCGGCACCACAGATCGTAATTTCACCCGTCGATGTCTCGCGAACCTTTTCCCAATCTACAAAAACCTGTAAAGACTCCCCAGCCTTGATCCACCCCGATGTTTTCTCAAGCTTGATCCAAGCTACACTGCTTTTTGCCTGATATTCAAAACCCGCTTCTCCACCGTTGCTGATTGTAATGCAATAATTTTCCTTTTGAAGATTTGTAAAAACCGGAAGATTCGCTGTACCCGCAACATACGCTTGCTCCGTACCTTCAATATCAACAATCAATATAGAGCCTTTAGCGGGAATCAACGTGCTCACCTCTGGATATTTCCACCCTTCTGCATTCCAGTGAATATACCCGACATGAGGGGAACTCATCATCCCTTTCCATTTCCCTTCTGAAATTCCGCTATTATAAACCTTTTCCAGCTGTTTATCCCTTTCGATGGCTTCATGAGTCAGAGTAGCGTAAGTATTTGCCAATACACTGCCTCGTCCAGCATATAGCTCGTTAAGTCCAGCATATATTTGCATCTTGAGCACATTGGCTGAGGCAGCAGCAGGGAAATATACAAGCTGGTAGTACGCATCTTTTAATGATTCAGGAATAAGAGCATAGTATTGGTCAGCGGCATTCTCCATCCTAATCGCCTGCTTTAGCACTCTCTGTGCCTCATTGTAATGGATTGGACTGAAGGTTGACGGATAAATAATCTCCGGCTTGCGGCGCCCATTTATTCGGGTATAATCACTCAGCAATTGCGCGATGCCCAGGCATGTCTCTTGTTCCAGTGCATATCCGAACTGCTGCTCTACCCATCGTTTGGTATATTCCTCAGTCCGGTTAATCGCTCCAGTACCCCAAGCTTCAAAGTCATAGGCCAAATCCATAAAGTAGGAAATGGGCAATTCCATAGGCTTCAAATCCCCGACGTTCACAATCCATACCTCACGGATGCCATAGTCGAATGCCATACACATTTGCTCCCAAACCTTTTCCAGCGGAATCGTATTTAACCATTCATAGGAATGCGGACCACCATGATAGTCAAAATGATAATACATCCCCCACCCTGCACTCCGATCACGTTCGTGTTCCGTTGGGATTTTGCGGAGATTGCCAAAGTTATCATCAGCCAGCAGGATCGTAACCTCATTCAGGACTTCCCAGTCCTTCAAGCCTTCAACCTCAGCAGTGCCATACCAATACTTCTCTACTTCCTTGTATACGGCTAGAATTTGGGGCGCGTGCTCAAGATTATATTTCTTTAATAAGTCTTTTTGTGTAAGGATGATATCCTTCAGCAGGTCAATATTCTCCTGGTCGGAGCCTTCCAGCGCAGAATCACTTTCTCCCCGCATCCCTAATGTAATTAAATTGTCAAAGTCCCGATTCCGTTTGATTCCATCTTCCCAGAAATCCGTAATGGCCTGTTTGTTTCGGGCAAAATCCCATAAGTTACTTGTTCCATATTGGTTATATACCTTCTGCCATTCACTGCCTGCCCGAAATAAAGGTTCATGATGGGAGGTTCCCATTATAATGCCGTATTCCTGTGCGTGCTGGGCGTTGGCGATTGGATTGCTTTTACCGTTAAGGCTGAATTCGGCACTCCACATCGCTGGCCATAAATAATTCCCCTTTAATCGAAGAATTAGTTCAAACACCTTGTCATAGAAATCTTCATTAAAATCACCAAATCTTTGAGTTACCCAAGAGCCTAAGGACGGCCAGTCGTCATTCAAAAAAATCCCTCTGTATTTAACCGAAGGTTCTTTGGAGATCCTATGTAGCTGGCTATCAGACAGGATCAAGGTTGCTTTCTTCTCTGGTACAACATCTGCCCAATATTCCCACGGACTAACGCCAATTTTTTCAGAAATGGAATAGATCCCGTACATCGTCCCGCGTTTATCGCTCCCCACAATGACGAGCGCCTTGTCCACTCCTACTGTCGGACGTTCAACTACCTGAATTTGATAACATTCCCTTTTCCCATGGATAGCGGACACATCCACAGTTCCCTCCGCAATTAAACGATCGATAAGCTCATTACTGCCGATCGATCCAGCGATTATGACTGTTCCATCCAATTCCTGCAATTCTGTATATATCTCAGGTTCTACCTCAGTTACCTGTTTAATATCTGCTGCAAAAGATTGAGCCACGCGCCGCAAACCGGCATAATCCTTCCCTTTGGGATCCACGTAAATCTTGACAGCTTTGCCCTGCTTCACAAGGTTTATTTCCTGCGTAGGCATGATTATTCTCCCCTTAAGCATCCTATTTTCGTATGACTAGGCACATTATATAAGTAAGCGATTTCAACTTCCATGTGCAAACTAGCAAGTTTTTGTAATTATTAAATGAAACTTTGTTTATTGGTTGAACAATCTAGATATTTGATGTTACTGTTAACAGGTATTCCCTGTAGCAGAATCATTTCATTTGCAAGCGCATCCATAATAAGAGAACCTTACAAAGCGAGGATGATCCATATGGAAAAGAATAACGAATTCATTGCAGGCGAACAGATTGAAGGTCCGAAGGCTCCAAAGGACCCGGCTGATCGTAGAAACGGCTTTTTTGTGCTGTATGAAGCAGCCATTGAAGCAACAGCAAGAGCCGAAGGGAAACCGTCACAAGAAGTTTATCTGGAAGGCAGCTATCTGATCGACAAGACCAAATTTATAGGCGGCGTCACAGATGCAGCAATTCTGGAGCTTCTGGGGAGCAGTACAGGATTTCGCAAATTAGTCCATAGTATCGGAATATCCGTCAGAAGGGCTAACGCTCAGGAAGATCCTGTAATTTTTTTATTGCAGCACTGGGGAAAAACCAGTAAATATGAATCCGGCAGTCATTTACGTGTACCCTGCCCCTCCGATGGTTCAGAGGTTATTTTGAGGTTAGCAGATTGTCCGGGTTCTGAAGAGGATGATGTGCTCGGAAAATTTGCGTTTGAATTTAATAATGCAGGCGAACTGGCGATTGCGAGTGTTATTTTTTATTTGCATGACGGTTATTCTGTTCCAGAGCTAATCCTTGAACCGCCGGTTGCTTTTGAATCGAATGAGTACCAAAAGATCATTACGCAATCCTTGTTGCACGCTGGCAATAATAAAAGATTAAAAGCTGCCATAAATAAGGCTATAAAGGGCGAGGAAGTCACGATCGCTTATATTGGAGGTTCCATTACTCAAGGAGCCGGTGCTAAGCCGATACCCACAGAATGTTATGCCTATCAGTCGTATTTAAGCTTTAAAGACTTATTCGGCACAAATGGTGGTGAGAACATCCACTTTGTGAAGGCTGGGGTCGGCGGGACACCCTCCGAGCTTGGCGTCATCCGTTATGAAAGAGATATTCTTAGAGACGGTTCCGTAACACCAGATATCGTGGTAGTGGAATTTGCGGTAAACGATGAAGGAGATGAAACGAAAGGAAATTGTTTTGAAAGCTTATGCTTAAAAATACTTTCCGCCGATCATCAGCCTGCCGTAATCCTTCTGTTCAGTGTGTTTATGAATGACTGGAACCTGCAGGATCGACTCTCCCCCATTGGCCGCCATTATAATCTTCCTATGGTTAGTGTAAAGGATGCCGTATCCGAGCAGTTCCGCCTGAGTAAAGCTGAAGGCAACATCATCTCTAAACGGCAATTTTTCTATGATATCTATCATCCGACAAATGAGGGTCACCGGGTAATGGCTGATTGTCTCGCTTATTTATTCACCGAAACCCATAAATCACTAATGAATGAAGATGAGATCTTATTGGATCAACGACCGGTTATCGGGAATGATTTTGCAGGAACCCTCCTGCTGGATCGAAAAAACTATATTGACGCAGGTAAGATCGAAGTAGGTGGATTTTCGGGGATCGATACCGATTTGCAGCGGGTAGAAATGAATGCTGACTCTCACAGTACTCCGGAATTCCCTCATAATTGGATGCATTCAAGAGCGTCTGGAGAAGAAAGCTTCAAGCTGACAATAACGAGTAAAAATCTCATCCTCGTATACAAGGATTCCGGCAGCAGCGAATTCGGCAAGGCGGATATCTTCGTAGACGGCAGCCTTGCAGTTACTGCTGATCCTCACGTGAACAACTGGACACATTGCAATCCGGTAATTCTATATCAAAACGAAGCTAGCAGTGAGCATCAAATAGAAATCAAAATGGTGCCCGAAGATCAGGATAAGTGCTTTACTATTCTAGGCTTCGGTTATAACCTTTAATCAACAAATCACAATAGACTGCATTCCATGTTGCAAACATATCCATATGAAACCAATATACTAGTGCATAACATAATGAAAAACCCGCTCAATATGCGGGTTATCGCTGTTATATGGACAGAATTGCTCTCATTCTTGCTCTCCTTACTCCAGCTCGGTCCCTATCCCTTTTTCCCTCGCCTTGTTTACGTAATACACCGCTGTAGCGATATCAAAGACGGCCATCCCCATCGGGCAAAAGAAGATCGGTTCATCTTCGCCGAATTCAGCTAGGCTGTGGCGTAAGACGACATCGGTAATCATCTGGGTGTCAGCACGAGTGAGCCCCTGCTCCAAATGAAGCTGCTCAATATCCGTATTCTCACGGCACACTTCATCCCAATCGTCGACGATAATGGCTTTTAACGAAGCTAACGCCTCCGGCTTATAATCACGCAGTGAAACATTTAACAGAAGACTACCTTTTTCAGGATACAGATCGATATACCGATGTTCGGATACAGTACAAGTAATAAAGATATTCGAATGCTGATAAACGTCCGCCCACGTCTTAGCCACTTCCATCCTATCTCTAAAGAGAGATGAGATTCCTGATAAGTCTACTCCCTTGATATCGAAAATCCGGATACGTTCGACTCGATCCCCGTACAAAGCCGTAACCATTTGACAATGATACTGCCCAATTGGTCCCCAGCCGATAATGCCTAGATGAATCCGCTCCACTGAACGCGCCAGCAAAAAGGAACGAATCATCAGTCCGCTGATGGAAGCCGTCCTAATGATACTGGGAAGCGGAGAGTTCAAGGCGGCTGAAGGCTGGCCTGTACTTGGTTCATTCAATACAATGATGCTATGCGCGCGAGGAAGATCAGCCTGAATATTATCCGGGAAACTGGAAATCCACTTTATCCCTGCTGCGTTCACCTCTCCCCCTACGTAAGCGGGCATTGCAATAATCCGGTTTTGTGGACTCTTATACCTTAGGTAAGGCTTTATCGGCTGCACATAATCACCTGAATCGATGATACCCACAGCAGTTTCTATCGCCTCCACAAGAATAAGCCAATCAACACCTACTGCCCGTATATCTCGATCATTTAAGTACAGCATACCGTGACCTCCTTATGAAACATATCCTTTCTTACATCTCTGGGCAATCGCCACATTCAGCCAAAAGCTCCTGACCGAATTGGTTCAGAATCCATGAGTCAGAATATACGGTATCGAGGTAACGCTCTCCCTTATCATGCAGAATGACTGCGCAGACAGCTCCCGGAGTCAATTCTGGCTCCATTTGCTTAACGGCGGCAATGACTCCCCCGGACGATGCGCCAGCCAGGATGGATTCGTTCTGCGCCAACATCCGGCAACCCTTTACGATATCTGAATCCGAGACATGCACGATATGGTCGATTAGATCTGTTCTGCAGAAAGGTGGCACGATGCCGGCACCTAGTCCCGGAAAGCGCCGTGTACTCTTATTCCCTCCAAAAATCGCGCTTCCCTCTGCATCGACAGCCACGATCTTGGTCCGAAGTCCGCTATCCCTTGCGTATTCCGCAAGACCCCGTATGGTTCCGCATGTACTAACGCTGCAAAATAAATAATCCACTTGTTCAAGATCAGTCACGATTTCTTTCATTGTCGTATGGTAGTGGGCTAAAAAATTATTTACGTTCGCATACTGATTCGGCCAGTAGCTGCCTGATATTTCCGCCAAAAGCTGCTGCACACGTTTCAATCTAGCAGGAAGAAACTCCCCTGTTACGGGATCGGGATCAGTGACATAGTCGATTTTGGCATCCAACGCCTTCAGAATTTGTAGATTCGTTTCCGTGGTTCTAGGATCAATAACGCTGATAAAACGCATCCCCAAATACTTACAAATCATGGCCAGGCTGATCGCCATATTTCCAGAGCTCGATTCAATGATCGTGGTTCCCGGACCTATTGTTCCTTCCTTCCACGCCTCTTGGATCATCCGCAGGGCGGGACGATCTTTGGCGCTTCCTCCCGGGTTCATCAGCTCCATTTTTGCATAGACGTCAAACTCACTTTTATAGAACAAGCTCTTCAGCTTGATTAAGGGTGTATTTCCGATCGTCGACAAAATACCGTCAGTGACGTCCATCTCTGCGCGATCTTTATCTTTCTGGTAATATAGCTTTTTGTTCTTAACCTTTCCACTGTCCATCGGCTCGTCTTTCCCTACTATAATGACCTCAATATCATCCAGCAGATGGTTTCGAATCATCATGCCGATTTCCGGAATGCATTCCCTAATTTCCTCTTTGATCTTCGGGACAATGGTGTTATCCGCAGATTTACTTTTGATATAAACGCTCAGCGCGTTCTTCCTCACTTTGACCCGAATGATCGCATCTTCGATATGTCGGTATACGACCTGTTCGATATCGTACAGGCTGATTTTCTCCCCATGCTTCAGCTCCCGACCCACCCGTTTGACGATGGAACTAAAGCTCTGTTTCTCCACACCATCTACCATCACAGACCTAAAGTCCCTTACAACGTCATAGGTAACAAAACGAATAGCTGGCAGCATTGTGCGAACCATAGAAGTAAGAACAAGAACACTTTCATCATTACTAAGCGGACTTAGTTCTTCGCCAATCTCCTGCGCCCCGATCGCTTCTGCAAAAATCCCATCAGCAAAAATATACCTGCCAAGATCATGTGAATAATAAGCAATCGTGCCTATTTCAATAGAGCCATACGTATCAATGATGTCGCGCGGTTCAAGACCGAACAGACGGGCCATATTCCGCTGCCACCCTAATGAGGCGATTTCCCCAACCAAAATAATCTTACGGATTCCAAAAGCCTGCAGATCTTTAGTAGCATGAACGATATGATCAAGGATGGAAGGCATAGTGTAAAGCAGGTCAGGCTTGAAGGTTTGAAGTTGTTCAATATGCTGCTCGATTGGCAATTCAAAGGCAATTGAACAATGTTGCAATCCTAACCGCTCAAAAATGGACAACGCAGTGTTCGCCGCATGCCCAGTACCCATGTCCGCCAAAGCGCTAACGCATCCACTTCCCGCAATAAGATCACCGTACAGCTTCGTTTTAATATCTATATAGTGCTTATCGTCTTCCTTAGAGTAAAGAATGGCTTTTCGACGGCCAGTGCTTGTACCCGACGTCCTATATACGGTCAAAGAAGGATCAAAGGGTTGATTATAATAATAGGTATCTAGCGTTGTCGACGTCATAAGCGGAAGTGTCTCTAAGCTATAATTCGTTCTTTCGCCGCCGATCAGCCCCCTATACCAGGGAAATGCCTCAATTACTTTAAGCAACTTATCCTGTAATTTTTCTTTGTCGAGCAGCATGATGGCCGCCTCCTGTTGACCGCATGCCGCAGCCCATAGATAAATACCTACCATAATCATATGTCGAATTCTTTCAGTGTGTTCTACGATTTGGTAGTTGCCCAATCAAAAGCTAAGGCATTTCCGTAATATAGCCTATGGATCTTTTAAGACGGAGGGGCAGAATGATGAATCAGATCAGTCGAATATCCAATAAGCTGACGAAGACAAGGGTGCTGGTTAGAAATCAAGCGTTAAATAAACATGTCCCGCTTACAAGAAAAATGGATAAGAACACTCTCTATGAAATGCTACACAAATATAAGATGGTGTATATTAAGCCTTGCTGCGGATCATTAGGACAGGGCGTGATACGGGTTGAACTCACTCGTGCACTATACAGCTACCAGTCCGGTACCCACGTACACAAATATTCTAATTATGACACGGCATATAGAGCCATCTTACGAGAAGCCCAAGGGAAGTCCTATTTAGTTCAAAAGGGGATCAGGCTGTTGGTGTACGATGGCCGCCCCTTCGATATCCGGGTAATGGTGCAACGAAATTCTAAGGGTGGGTGGGAAGCAACAGGGGTTGCAGGACGCGTGGCGCATCCTCGCAAAGTAGTTACAAACGGGAGTCAAGGAGGAACGATTTATCCGGTTGAGGAATTATCGAAAGCCTACACAAGCGCAGAGAATTGTACAATATTGATCCGATCCCTGAAGCAAATTGGAGTGAAATCGGCCAGACAGCTTAGCACTGTCTATCCTGGCCTTCAGGAAATCGGTGTAGATATTGCCTTAGATCAACGTCTCAAGCCATGGATCTTGGAAGTGAATACCGCTCCTGATCCATGCCCGTTTACTAAGCTGAAAGACACCCGTATGATTGACCGAATTGTCAGATATGCAAAAGTATACGGTCGCACATACAATCTAAAGTGCATGAAATCAAAACAGGGTGTCGTGTGAAGCATAGAGATTAGAGAATCCATATGCCGCGGCGAACTGTGAATCCTCAAAACTACAATTCGCCTTTTTGTACAGAGGTATGTTTCGGGAGTTTATAAGATAGATGAGAATAGACGAGAAACGCCCTCTTTAAATTTGATCATTAAGGATCTTTCTTTATAACGTTCAGGGGTAAGTTCTGTACTTAACTGGCTATCTTCAACAAATAATTCTTGAAGCTGTTTAGCCACTTGCTCATCATATACAATCGCATTAACTTCGAAATTAAGTCTAAAGCTCCGGGAATCAATATTCATTGTCCCAACAGATGCTAATTCTTCATCAACTACAATCGTCTTAGCATGCAAAAAACCATTTTCATATAAAAGAATTTTTGCCCCATAATTCAATAATTCACCTGCATACGCCCAAGTTGCCCAGTAAACAAAAGGGTGGTCAGGCTTATTTGGAATCATAATCCGTACATCCACACCGGATAGGAGTGCAATTTTACATGCATCCATAAAACTGCTATCCGGAATGAAATATGGCGTCTGAATATATACACTCCGTTTGGCATTTAAAATAAGCTTAATATACATGTTTTTAAGATGTTCAACTAGCGAGTTGGGACCACTAGACACAATTTGAACAGGACTTGATCCGACACTTCCTTCAGTGGTAAAGGAAAATTGATCGAAGCTTACCTGATGCTGTTTCCGGGCATGCTTCCAATCCAGAATAAATCTGCCTTGAATTTGATTAACAGAATTTCCCTTCATTCTAAAATGCGTATCCCGCCAATAGCCAAACTTTTTAACTATCCCTAAATACTCATTTCCCACATTAAATCCACCAATATAAGCAATTTCTCCATCAATAATACATAGTTTTCTATGATTTCGATTATTCATTCGAAAATTTATCGGTCTAAGCAGTGATGGGAAAAACACCTCTACTTCTCCACCCGCAGAAAGTAGTTCTCTAAAGAACTTAAGAGAAAGTCTCTTGGAGCCGATTTCGTCATAGAGAACCCTCACTTTTACGCCTTCTTTGGCTTTTTTAGTTAATTCATCTCTTAATTTTGTTCCTAAATCGTCAGGCTGGATGATGTAATATTGAATGTTGACCTCTTTTTTGGCATTTCTAATATCATTAAATAAAGAATCAAACTTTTGTTTACCATCGTTAAAAATAGCTATCTCGTTATCTGTTGTCATTAGCGCATTCGATGAAACAAGGTTCATATGAATTAAATCAGCATACTTCGTTAACAAAGAGCTCTGATCCTTGCGTTGATCCTTTAATGTAGCCAATTGATGGTCTACAGTTGATTGTAGATAATTCCTTTCTTCCACTGAAAGGCCAAAGAAATTCTTTTTTGCTAAATTACGGCCAAGAAACAGATAAACAATAAAGCCCAAAATGGGAATGAAATAAAATACCATAAGCCACGCCCACGTATAACCAATATCTCTCCTCTCGAAAAATAAAAAACCTGCAGAAAGCAATATGTTTATAATCATAACAAAAGAAAGTATCCACGTGACCAGACTGCTGTTGTCCATTTGGAGTTCCTGCCTTTCTTATCTTTCTATAGATGCCGGTATTTCTAGTTTTGCCAAAAGACAGTTTATCCATCGTCTGATAAATCAATACTTCTGTAAATGACTAGATAGAGTACTATAGCATAATTGTCCATCTAAGAAAACATTTGATAAAAAACTCAAAAATTAAAAGATAAAATCATGAAAATTCACATAAAAACAACAGCCCTAATGCAGTAGTTCTGCATCAGAGCTGTTGTGACTTTTTAATTAATGTGAGAAATATTTAAACAATTTATTGTAAATTAAGGACAATTTCTCTCCCAGAAAGAGTGACAATGGTTAACGCTCCCTCGCTGAGCTTAACTTTCAAATCTTGCTCAGGTGAATGCTTGAAGACGTCATTAGCTTGATCAGCCTGAATATCCAAAGCCTCCTCTGAAGGTGAACCAAATATAGCCGACGCGAGCCAATGAATGCCCGGCAGAAGGGTGGTCGTCAGCATCGGCAGGACCGTCCGAGGGCGAAGGAGATTCGTATTGGCATTCGGCCAAACCAGCTCACCCTTCCGGCAGCCTAGCAAATCCTTGATTCCACTAGTTCCCCAAGCAGTGGAGGCCATCGCAACAGCCCCATCAATCTTCGATATCATTTCATTCTCTTGGCCAAGTGCGAATCCACCCTCCGCGGTATCCAGCGACCGTCCATTTTCGACTCGATGAATCCGAATATGCCAAGGGAGTCCGGCGATAACCCAAGTCTGAACCTCGACATTGGCCCACGGTTTCCAGACGGAACGAAGGACGTTGTCTATAATCTCAGACTCTATATTCTGGCGTCGTACCCGGTATAAGTTGTCTCCGCGCTCGCTCAGCGCAAGCATAGAGTCGAACGCTCCTTGGGAGAGCCCCCATTCGGAGCGGGGCACGCTGAAGCCGAAGCCTGTTGAATACACGAATTTTTCGTATTTGGCCGAGGTATGGGTATGTTCATTCGTGTATAAATGTCCGCTGTTGAAGGCTGCCACATGACCGGAAGCGGGCTCGCGGACGATGACAAGATGTGCAGGCTTCTGAACCATGACAGCCGGAATGGCCGGTAGCGGCAGTTCCTCTTCCTTCCAGAACGGATGATCCGCCCCTAGAGCCAGCGGCAGGAAAGTCTTTAACGCCCAATACGGAGAACCGGGAGCATTGTAATTCTCCGCCATGACCAGATTCGGGTAAGTATATCCGATGGTCAGTACGCCATCGGCGTCAACAATCGGCTGGCTGAACCACCAACGCAGATTTCGCAGCACCAGACCTTTCACCACGCCAGCCGGAAATCCTTCAACATCTGCATAGGCAACGGCGCTCCAAAATGCCGACTGGGCAAAGCGGTAAGTCAAGCTACGTCCATAAGGAAGTGTGGAGCCGTCGGGTGCGAACCAGCCGATGAAATCGACAGCAAACAATCGAGCCCGTTCTTTGAACACACGGGAACGTTCGGGGTCTTCCTGCTTCATCAGCTTTGCGTACAGCAGCGCATAGTAATGTATAGCAAAAGGTACATAATAATCGCTGTGGCCATTAATTCCGTCGCTGTACCAGCCCTCTCCCAAATAGAAATCATCCATGCGCTTCAAATTGTTTTCCAGCTGCTCTGCGTCGTAGGAACGGCCGATTTTACGGAATCCGACATTGACTAGAACGTTGAAGAACAGCCAATTACAGTCATAGCAAGGATGGGCATTTATTTGATTCAGCCAGCGGTATAATTGATCCTGCTCCTTCGGAGCAAGCGGCAACCAAATCCGTTCCGGAATGGCTGCCAATGCGAAGCCGAAGACCGCCATTTCGACCAAACGCTGGTCGTAATCCTTTACCTCTCCCCAATATTCTTCATGAGAAGGATCGGTGCCATGCCGAATACCATCCAGCACGATGTCCCAGAGTTCGCTGTCTCCACCACCAATGAGCAGGGGTACCAACCCCCATAACACCCGTGAGAAACCTTCCATTTCAGCAGTTGCTGCCGAATAGCTCGCCCCGGTTCTACCGATTTCAAGTCGTGCGCTGCCTCTGCTGTAGTGCGGCCGAAGCGGATCCGTAAGCTGCTCAAGGGCGATCACCAGATCCTCACGGGTCTTCAGCGGGTTACCGCCGATCCGAGAAAGTGATTTCTCATTGTTCATCATAATCACCCCTACTCCCAAAAGAACGGCCCTGCGGATTTAATCCGGGCTAATGCTTCGACATAGAAAAAATCACCATAGATAAGCGGAACATCTATATTCCGGTCCTCAGGGTAGTTACTTGTACCATGAAGCAGCAACCCTTCCTCGTCCGCATTGTCCCAACTGCCATAATTTTTGTAGAGAGATTCCACTATTCTTATAGCCCCGTTCCGGTACACATGAGACTCCGAATCATCCACCTGGTCGGCAAGCAGCAGCAAACCACTTGCCGCGCAGGAACCGGCGGAGCTATCACGCAGCTCGCCTACTTCAACGGGAGCACGGAAATCCCAATGTGGAACGTGATCATCCGGCAGTCGGGTCAAGAAGAAATGCGCTACCTGCTTGGCTGCATCCAAGTAGCTTTGCTTTCCCGTATGATGATAGGCAAGCGCTAGGCCGTAAATAGCCCAAGCCGTGCCCCGTGACCAAGCCGATTCAGGCGCAAAGCCTTGTCCTCCAAGCTTCTTTACCACTCCACCCGTCTCCGGGTTGAATTTAACGATGTGGTACACGGAGCCGTCCGGCCGGATAAAATGCTCCAGTACAGTATCCATATGCGCCTCTGCGATATGACGATAGCGGGGATCACCTGTTGTCTCGGAAGCCCAGAATAACAGGCTGGTGTTCATACAGCAGTCGATAATAGCAACTCCGCTGTTGTCCTCCCCTTCACTCCATGGATTCCAAGCCCGAATATAATGTCCTTTCAGATTGAAGCGGGCTGCCAGGTAGTTGGCCGCCTTTAATGCCCGAATTTGTGACGCTTCACTACCCGTTAACTTATAATTTGCCACACTGGTAAGAATCCACATGAAGCCTAAATCGTGATCCAGCTTAACGTAGCCGTCCAGTACCTCGTCGAGTCTCTCTTCGCAGCGTTCCGCGATCATTTTAAGACTTTCGTCCCCGCTCTCAGAATAAAACTGCCAGAGCATTCCCGGCCAGAACCCTGCTGTCCACCAGTTCGGTGCCTCAAGCAAGTATTTACCACCTTGACTCGCGTGTGGAAATTCTGCACCGATCTTTCGACTGTTACATCTTGTCTTTTCAAGTGCCTTGTTCCAAGCTTCATCCACCCAAGTTTGTTTTTCCGTTATATTCATTTCAAACACCGCCTTCTTCGAATGGTTCGCTTTTATATAAATTGAAAGGTAAATGTTAATTTCCCTTCAGAATCAGGTTGAAGAGCATGAAAGTCGAGCGTATGCCAGACCGTATTCCTGCCAAAATGATCCTGGTACTCACGTACGGTAATTTCTGGCTCTACGACCTGGATATCATAAGTCACTTCCACACCGCCTACTTCAGTTCCGGGCAGCAGTACGACACCAGATCGAAGTATCTTTGGACGACGCCAGGTTACGAACCGCTCCGTAAAGCTCTCCGGCCTACCGTTATACCGATACTCGTCCATTAACTCTAAACGAGGACGCTGCTCTTTATACCAAACCATAGAGCGGATCAGGGATTGAAGATCTTCCGCTTCGTATGCCTGAGACAGCTCTAGCTTCAACTCGTCCCGCTCCACCCCAGCCGAGGCATACAGAACTGTAGCACTATGCTTCCTGCCAGCCAGTTGATACTGGCCGTCGATGATCGGAACCGAATGTCCCTGCGAGCCGTTACAATCATATTGATAACGGCCAGCTCCAAAATATTCAGCCGTATACTCTCCACTGCCGAGATCAGCTGCATAGATTTCGCCTCCACCTAACAGAATGAACTGTCCCAGATCATTATGATTATGAGGTTCAGCGTTATGCCCTCCCTTCGCCGCGAAGCCGAACGAGCTTCCTCCGGATATATATCGTGAAACGAGCCATGCCGCATCAGGAAGATAATAGCTGGCCGCTTTCCAATCCTGGTTCTCTTCCAGATCACTGGTCTTTCTCCAAATCAGATTTCGAAAGGCCGGGGCCCAGCGACTACAGTGATCCTCTGTGAAAGGAGCACGCAGCTCAGAAGGTGGACATTCGACATCTGGATAGATATCAGCTAAATAATGAGACAGTCCCATATGAATGTGAATTTGAGGCTCAGAGTCAGAGAAATTAGCGACAAAGCTGCTCCCAAGAAAACATTTCTGCTGGAATTGAGCAATGCTCCGCACTTTGTCCGTTGCAAACCAGTCTACTCTTCCCTCACTTCTACCCCGGAGAAGATCGCTGTAATACGTGAAATAGCCAAATCCGTAGTTCCAGTAACTCAGACCTTCAAGGCAGGCCCCATCTTCCCCGAAGCCTTCCAGATAGTAGCTCATGCTGCGCTCTGTCTTCAGCAGGATATTCGTCAGCGCAGCAGGATCATCCAACATCAATAAGGCGGCTGCCCCGATCGACCCTGCGCACACTGCTGCCCAGTTATGACGTGCGGTCTCCCATTCATAAGGACCATGTACTATAAAAGGTCGAAGTATTCTCTGCTCTACTTCATGTCTGATTCGGGATTGAAGAAGCAGCGGAAGTCGTTCTCCCAGTAGAAGTAAAACTTCACTAAGGGTAAAAGCGGTCTCTGAGGAGAACAGATCAATAAACTGATTGATATTCACTGAATGATGATCTAAAGGAAGATGGGCTGGCAGGCACCATGTGTACTCTTCGCATATAGACCACAGGATGTTTTCCAGATTCTCCAGAAGTCTGAGATCATCCGGCTCAAGCAAGCTCATAAACACATATGTGTTCAGCCTTCTTCTCCGTTCAAAATATACCCGTTCATACTCCAACCTCGAACCCGTGCGCGCAAAAATTGAAAATAGCGTATCCGTCAGCTCCGCTATAGGCTGCCCGTCTATTCTTAGAGCCTCTGCACGGATTTCGCTGATATCTTCCTTTAACGTCTCTGAAGAGGCTGCCTGTTTCCAAAAAGCATCCGAAGCTCCATTCGGATAATACAAGCTCAGATTTGCCGGCTTCAGCACTTGGACAATTTCGAAAAGCTCCTGTCTGTTCATGCTTTCTTCCTCCCTTTGCCCAGTTAGATCAGATCCACCTCTATCTACTCAAGGCATGATCTCTCATAACATCCTCACCGGCTGCAATTCTTTGTGCGGTCCATTTCAATTCTGTCCCTGCCCAGAAAGGATCTGCAGGCAGTAGCCCCAGTGGAAGGAATACCGAAGCGCATAAATAAAGACTTCCCGTATTGATGTAGCTCTCAGCAAGCTCCGGCTGGTAGCCGTATACCCCTGGACGTAGCCATCCGGCCTCATCCAATGTCCCCGTAAACCCCATAGTCCGTGTAATTACAGCAGTCAAGGCGCAGCGTACCTGTGAGGGGAATAGCGCATCCTCCAGAAAATGCTGCAGCGCCGCTTGGGATAGCAGTTGAAATGCACCAAAACGGTAAACGATGGAACGCCCGATGAACGGATACGTACCGTCTGGCGCAATCATTCGTTCCAGAACCGTTGCGTATCGTTGTGCCCGCTCTACAATCAAGAGCTTCAATTCTGAATATTGCTCCGATTCCCGTTCAAAGAGTGTAACCAAATCCACAAGCATCGGCTGAATGACAAAGCTATTGTAATAATCCCAGTGGAAATCCTTACCGTCCCCGTATATGCCATCCCCTTTGTACCAATCCATAAACATATGGATCGCATATCCCACGCGCATCCGGTCATATTCTGAATCGCCGAGGATATATAAAGCTGCTTCGACCATTGCGCTAAATAACAGCCAGTTGCTGCCGCTAGGCGCTGTCCGGCGCGTTTGCTTCAAAGCTGTTATTAAATTACCTTTCACCCGCTCATTCAGCTGCCCTGCAAGCCGCTTCGGTGCACGCACCAAAGCATGAGCGAGGAATGCCGCATCGACCAACGGTTGGCCTTCGGACTTAAAATCCATATAGTCAGGCGATGATGGATCAACAGCAGCATCGATGCATTCCAGCATCAATATGACATAACGAGCCCTGAGCACTTCTTCTTCACCCTCCAGCCCTTTAAGCTCTAGCCAGGGAGCCATTCCACAGGATAACCTAGAGAATGCTTCCAAGTGCGCAAATGAACTCCTGTCACTGTTAAACTCCGTAGGTAGCCGTTCCTTTAATTTTCTCTGCGACAAAGCGTCAAGCACTGGGTCCCCGATCTTTAGCATCGTGTCCAGCCAATATTTACGCTGTTTCGTACCATTCATACACAATACCGCCCTTCCAGTTGCGTCTATTCAGCAGATGCAGGTTCCCGTTACTCTTGTTCTGACCAGCTATATACTTGGTTGATTGCGTAATCTTCTTCTATAGTTTAGTGTTATGTTATTGCAATGTCTTTGCGATTTATGATCATTTATTGCGTATCTTGCGATCAATTTGAAAGGGGCTCTCTCGATGAAACATGCCCAGTATTATCAGCCGTTCGAAGGCGACATACTGGCGGGCATCGGCAATTCACCGATCTCACCCACCAAAGATTTTCATATTCATGATCACTTTGAAATCTTCCTATTTTTAGGCGGCACGGTGAACGGATTTGTGGATCAATATAGCTATCCGCTTCAGCGGGGCAATGTGCTCTTATTCAACAATCACGAGATTCATAAAATCATTAATCTATCTCCGGAGCCTTACGAACGTTTAACTATTCATTTCAAAGCTCCACTTGTATATCCCTTCTGTACCGCAACTACAAATCTGCTCGCCTGCTTCCAGAACCGTCAGAACGGAGAGTATAATCTGGCTCAAATGGATGAAGCGCTGCTTGCAGAGTATATGGCGCTTGCTTCCTGCCTGATTGCATCCTTGGAGAACCCTCAATACGGCAGCGAGGTTTTGGCCCTTACATATCTGATTCAGATCCTTGTCCTCATTAATGAGCTATATAGCCGTAACGTTCCCACTATACCTAGCATTATTTCCTCACATATTCAAACAGCCATGAGCTATATTGATAACCATCTCCATCTAAATCTATCGCTTGAGCAGATCGCCGGGGAGTTGAACGTCGATAAATATTATCTTAGTCACCTGTTCAAGCAACAGACCGGAGGAACAATCTACCGTTACGTCCTGCTGAAAAAGATCGCGTTATCCAAACAGCTCTTAACCGCTGGAAACTCCGTTTCCGATACCTGTTATCTATCCGGCTTCAATGACTATGCCAATTTCATTCGTACCTTCAAGAACATCACGGGCATTCCACCTGGAAAATACGGCAAAAAAAGCTGATCTTGCCACTTATCAACGCTCCGCAATTGTAATCTGAAACTATAAAGAACCTGACAGCCCGCTACAGCAGCTGCCAGGTTCATAGAAGTATGGGCCTTACAAATGCCCCAGCAGATTGGCAATGACTTGTGCACTTTCGGCACGGGTCATCAGCTCTTGAGGCGCGAATTGCTTATTGCCGCGTCCCTTAATGAGCTCCGTCTGCTCAGCAATCCTTGCTGACTTCTGTGCCCAATCATGAATCTGGGAATAATCACTGAACGAGCCCGCAGAAACTTCTTCTACCTTGCTGCCATGTAAATATTCATAAGCCCTGACGATCATCACAGCCATTTCCTCACGGGTGATGCTGTGATCCGGTGCGAAAGTATCCGAACTGCGGCCAAATACAATGCCCGCTTCGCTTACAGCTGCAACGGCTTCGGCATACCAGGCTTTGGAGTCCACGTCAACGAACGTCGAATGACCTCCTGCCTCTAACCCTAACGCTCTTGCAATCATGGTCGCGAATTGTGCTCTTGTCACTTTCCCCTGTGGATTAAATTCGGTATTAGAAATGCCTTGCATAATATGTTTGGCAGCCATGGTCTTAATAACATTACTAGCCCAACTATCTGCACTGACATCCGAGAAAACCTTGTCATATTCCAGGACCGCAAACTGGCTAAAATGCTGTATTTCCGCATTCCATATTCCAGTAGTTAGCGTTCCTCCCATAAACTCAAGAGCTCCGTCCCCGGCGATATAGTAGAGGCCGAGCAAATCGGTATTGGCATCCGAATCGACGGTGAAGGTAATCGTCAATGGCTTGTCAAAACGGGGGATCGGAATGGCAGTACCGTCCACACCTATACCTTCCAAGCTGAAGTTAATTACATCGCTTGTAGCAGTTAACTGAACCGAACGGTTGACAGCCGGGTTATTCATAAGCTGTTCCACGACAGCTCTTGATACCTTCCCGGCCGAGAGCTTGAGGCGTGCCCCATCTGCTTGATCTCCCCCAGCTTTCTCTTGGATGCTCTTCAGCGCTTCCGGAGTCAGCTGAATAGTTAACGTAGGCCATACGAGACGTAGCGTATTTACCCCGATGAGTTCTGATAACCCCTCAGGAAGCAGTACGGAATCTGTAGTTTCGTTAAGCTGAACCGTTATAACCCCTCCAACCGGAGCGGTAAAATCATCTCTGTCAAGAATCCGTGTGGTTTGCGTCAGCGGTGTTGATGTTGGTAATATCGTCGGCGCTGTTGTTGACACTGGGCCCGGGGTCACTGCAGGTGCAGGTGTTGGCGCCGGACTTGCTGTGGGTTCAACTGTCGGTGTTGGTTCTGCCGTTGGTGTTGAAGTCGGCGGTTGCTGAGCTTCGGCAATTGTAACTGTTCTAGTGACTTCTGCTGCCGCGTTGCCTACGGAATTGCTCACATTATAATGATAAATGTAAGTACCCTCCACTGTAGTATCTAGCGTTTCGATACTGTTTCCATCCTTCGTAATCGTAGCTGTAATACGTTCTGTGATGTCGCCATCGCGGTCATCTACTGCTGTGGCTCCAGCATCTGTATAGCTAGCACCATTATCCAGTTGAACAGATGGTTCACCAAGCAGGGTAATGATCGGCTTCAATACATCCGGATCTTCCGATACGATTACTTTTCGGGTAACTTCAGTAGCCGCGTTGCCTGCAGCATCGCTGACATTGTAATGGAAAGTGTAGATATCCGCTTTCGCCGTATCTAATTCAGTTAGACCATACACTTCACTGCTGACCGTTGTAGTGATGCGGTCTGTGATGTCACCGTCCTCGTCGTCATACGCTGAGGCTCCGGCATCTGTATATTCAGATCCTATCGGCAGATTAACAGTAGTCTCACCATTCAGGGTAATCACCGGTTGAAGACGATCCGGCTCCGGCAGCTTAATCGTTCCGCTGGCAGCAGCTTCCGCCTTCGCCTCGCCCTTGCCCAGCGATACTGTGAAGCTGAAGCTGCCGGCTGTATCATCCGTGGCTTCCTGGAACGAAGATAGGGTGATGTCACCTATCGTAACCCCTGTATCACTGAACCCGATCAAGCCGTTCATCGTTTGGAGCAGCCAAGTCCGGACTTTGTCCTCGCTGATAGCAGTTGTCTTCTGCACGCTGTATGCAGCGCCTTCTATAATACTCTTGGCCTCGTTCACAGCTTGCTCATTGGCAATGCTGACCCTGTCCTTCGCCACAGCTAAGTAACTGATCACAGATGCCTGACTGTTCGTGTTGTTTATCGCATATTTCACGACACCGCTCACGGGTAGTGTGAAGTCATGATTGACCTTGACACCGTTAGGACCTGCGAGTACACCGGTCTTAACCGTTTCGTTCACTGTCTTCCCTTCAGCATCCATATAGCTAAGCGTAATATCCATCGTGCGGTTGCTCATATTCCACCAGTCCCGATGGAATGATGTAATCGTGTACTTCCCTGCGTTTAGTGGGAGGGTGTAGATCAGAGGTGTATTCTTTGTATTCGAGCTGTAGACACCTGTCTGAGTTTTATCCGTAATAACCACGGCACCTCCGAGCCCCTTGAGATTATAATTTGCTCCTGTATTGGTATGACCCCACATAGCACCTGTTGATAGTTGATCCGCAGTGCTATTCAGGAGGCTGTCACCCACGAAATTTTTGATCACCGTATAGGGTGGTGTGACACCATCCGCCGAAACACCAACATCCAAAAAGTATACGAGACCTTCTGGCACCACTTCTACATAAGCAGTGGTTTTTAGATTGCCATAAGTACCAGTTACAGCTACCCTTTCATACGGCGTGTTGAAGCTAACTGCACCTACATTCCACTTCACTGGCACAAGTAATTTAGATCCGTCTTCACGGGTAGCCTCCAGCTTATCAGGAAGAGTCGGCAGTTTACCGACAGAAGTGGCAGTATCCTGAGGAGCCGCAAGCTCCCTTACATCCCCTGTAGTCAACTGGTTCTGAGCGGAAGTGAGACGTCCCGCAAGATGAATGGCTCCTTCTTGATCCAATCTGTAGTCAACCGCATTCTCCAGCGCTTCCTCTGCGGCACGCTGTGCGGTGGCAAAAAGCAGCCAATCTCTCTCAGGATACTCATCCAGCTTGTTAATTTCTTTTGCAGCGGTTACTGCGGCTTGCAGCGTTGCTGTATCTACAGCACCTTTTACTTCACCGGAAACAACTGCCACCGCGTCCACAAGCAAAGTGCCGCTTAATACCCTTATCTGAACGTTATGCTGTCCATATTTAAGTCCGTGAAGCGTGTACGTTTGGTAAAGTTCTTTAGAGGCCATCGTATCGGCTGACAGCATGACAATTTCATCATCAACAGTCACTTCTAACTTAGCCGAGCCATTATTCGGTCCCAGAATATCTAGCCCAGTGCCTTCAAAAGAATATTCCATCGTTGCATCCGCATCTTGACTAGTGGATAAGGAACGTTGGTAAATATACATACCGGCACCATTTTGATGACTCCACACTCCGTTGTATTGCAATTTAGGGTTAGGTGTAGCTGCCAGGTCATACATTTCAAGATTATCCAGTAGTTCGGAATAGTACGGCGCATAGCCGTCAACCGTCTCAACTTTCAAATTGTCGAAGCGAACATGATAATATCCGCTGGCTAAATCTACCCGTCCAGACAATTCTGGATTTGGATCTGCATAAGCGGCCAGTTTCACATCATCCAGATAAGCAGTCACTTTATCGCCTGCAACTTGAACGGCAATGTTATGCCAGGCATCATGTGCGGCGTTGAATCCAGCCAGCTTAACTCCACCGGAACCGCTCACTACATTGCCACTCGCTACTGCACTATTATTGACCAGCAGCTGCCAGCCTCCGTCAAACCAGAATTTCAGCACATAAGGTGTGCCGTTTATAGTGTGAGAACTCCCACCTCCTTGATACCGTGCACCAATCGCAGCATAATTGGCTCCGCCCTGCGTATTGTTCGTCTCGAATGAAACATCTACACTGGCCTTGTAATTCGTCCATCGGTTATCACCGATAGCTGTTACGGGGTCTCCACCGTTCCAAGTGCCACCTAGCCCCATCATTTCGGTATCCAGCTGTTGGCGCAGAACATAGTTGTCCGTCCCGTCCGGAAGATAAGCCTCGAAGGCGCCGTTACGGTCATGCGTATAGCGCGGTATCACACTTTTAGAGCCGCCACGGGATTCTATATAACTTTGGGTGCCCACACTCTGCCCGCCTGCCCCGATTTTCACAACGGATTGATTGGAATAGTCAAAATCATCCGCATACAGGATATTGTCTGTGGTATTTTGCACCCTGCCCGTTGCATCGGTATCAAGCACGGTGCGGTCGCCTTCTACAGGTATCGGCGTCTGAAATGCCTCATTATCCTTATTCTCCAAAGTGGTCACAGTCACTGTCGAATATGGTTTGACATGAATGGTATAAACCCCGCTGCCATCAGCAACGATATCCCCGAGATATTTCATATAATTGCTGTTAAAAGCTTTTCCCGCGTCTGCCGCACGAGTCTCCCACACTTCCAGTGATGGATTGTCCGTATAACCCATATTGACTGTCTGTAGCTTGTAGGTTTTAGCATACTCGCTGTCATTTACGATAACGGTCGAGAAATCACTCTTATCAGGTGCAGCAAGAGTCATATAGCTAGGAGAACCGTTGCGGCCGCTGACAGGGTTAGTGCCTGTTGCCCCCGTAGAGCTAGCCTTAGGAACCGCTCTCCAAATCCCTGCCGTATTATTCTCGTTCTCCCAGCCCAGATTTGCGAACCAGCTGTAATGCTGCAGTGTAACAAGACCTGCATCATAGTGAATCCAGCCCGACCACGGATCACGTGCGCTAACTAGTTCCTTAAATGAATATTGTCCACCCTCGTAGAATGAACCGATGGCTGGCTGATAAATAAAATGCGTCCGGCGGGAATTGACGAATCCTTTAATAATCGTATTGCTCATCTCCAGCGGACTGCCAACACCGCCGATGCCGGTTCCTTCCACTGTAGGGTCTTTCACATTATTGTTGGGACGGAAAGCAGAGTTACTGAAGGTTGACTGCGCCTCACTGTTCCATACTTCAATATCATATTGTTCCGCGAGCTTTTTGAAATTCCCTGCGCTGTCGTCGTCAGTGTTATAGTGATATCCGGCGATCGGAGCCGCATCCCTTAGTGAAGCGTCGCTTACCATACTGCCGCCAAAGGAACCGATCCCTACTTCATCAGAGATCACAACCTTGATCTGGTTATAGAGCGCTTGCTCCTCTGGACTTGCAAAACCTTCGTTATCTGTTTTAACTCGCTCAGCGTACTGTTTGGTCCATGTCAAATCCGGCGAATGCTCGTTGATATGAGGATTCACGTAGTCGACCATATAACCATACTCTCGGTAAGCGGCAAGAATCGTCTTTTTATACCAGGTATAGATTTTATCGTTGTTGCTTGCCCAGGCCGGAGCACTCCATCGCAGAATGCTGACCTTGAGACTCGGATTAGTAGCCTTGGCGTCTGCCGCAAGCTGGAATCCGGGATGCCGGGTGACATTGGCTTCTTCATCGGCCGTACGCATGGTAGCCGGGTCCGGACCGGTAGAATTGTTGCGGTCATTGCCCATCTCGATTTTTACATGCGTCATAATGGGATGATCTCCACCGAACAGAATCCGCAGCATCTCCATGTATGCATCCGGATGCTCTGCCTTATAATCCATCAATAGGGCACTGGTGCTGTTGGCACTCAGTACGCCAAATCCCTTGAACGTGAGGCCGTTGACATTGTCTGCTTTAATATCGTTGCCGTCGAGCAGAACCTTGACCATAGAAGCTGCGGTCTGCCGAGCCTCTTCGATCTCTTTCTGAATCCCGCCCTTAGCAATGGCGAACCAGCTCAAGATAGATTTCTCACCGGAAACATAGGCATAGGTTAATGTCATAGGACTGCTAGCGTCGATATCACCGGGAATAGTGAATTCGCCGGAAATAAGCTGAGTGACATTAGTATTGAATGGTGCAAACGATATCGTCTTTGTTACCCCATTTGTATCCTTATATTCGATCTGAGGCTGTATTACTCGAGTGCGGCTGCCATACCAATCATGAAAACCACTACTGAGTGTATAGGTTCCAGCTTCTGGAGCCATTAATTTATATACAATATGATTGCTAGTAGGGTCGGCACGAAGTCCTACTGTCCATATAGATGGATCAGTTGCAGGATCGGCAAGTCCCCCGTCTTTGGAGTTTTTCACTTTGTTTATGGAATCATCAAATCCCCAGATTGTCGTTCCGCTGACATATTTCTGATCCGGTGACTGGTTGATTAGCAAGCTACCTGTCAGCGTTTTGACTGCTTCGTACAGCGGCGAAGCAGTAGGGACATTTCCTACGGAATCTCCCCCCCTGCCGCTATCCACAAAGTAAACCAATGGATGGTTTGAAGATGGGATAACTTCTACGCTGGCAACAACCGGTTCTCCGTTCGCTGTACCAGTTACTGACACTGTGTCATAAGGTACGGCAAAGGTATCTTCGCCAATATTCCATTTCACAGTTGCAGACTGGCCTCCAATATCAATGCTAGCAGGCAAAGTAGTTTCTGCAGATGTCTGCACGCCCATATGGGCAGCTGCGAAGATCGGATCCATTGTTGCCGCAAATACAGTTGGCATATGGAATGCCGGAAACATTCCTACTACGAGCGCAGTGGTCATCATTATTGAGATTAACTTTTTTCCAATGGCGTACTTTCTGTTCATTCTCTAATCCTCCTTTTTGCTGCAAATAGCTTTTCGGTATACTCCATGCTGGAATTTGTCAACGGCAAAGACAACGAGAAAGCGCATTCATTTCATAGGTAAGCTAAAAAAACTGGCAGCATGCGAAGACTGCAACTGCCAGGTTCAACCTATCTAGCCTTTAATACCAGATGCTGCGACGCCTTGCACGAAATACTTCTGAAGTGCCAAGAAAACAATCACAACCGGAATAATGGAAACCACACTTGCAGCCATAATTAGACCGTATTCGGCGGAATATTGCGAAATAAACATTCGGAGTCCAATTTGAATGGTCTTAAGCTTTGTATCCGTCAAATAAATCATTGGTCCCAAAAAGTCATTCCATGTGGCAACAAAGGTGAAGATCGTCAATGTGGACAAGGCTGGCTTAGATAACGGCAGCATGATTCTCGCCCAAATCCCATATTCGCTCAAGCCATCGATTCGGGCCGCCTCGCATAATTCATCTGGGACTCCCTGATAGAACTGGCGCATCAGAAATACTCCGAAAGCCGAGAATGCCTGCAATAGAATGATTGCCAGATGGGTATTATTAAGTCCCATGTAACGCATCAAGATAAATTGCGGCACCATATATGCCTGCCAAGGAATCGCAATCGTAGCGATATATCCAAGGAATAATACATTTTTCCCTCTGAATTGCAGTTTGGAGAACGCATAAGCAGCAAAGCTTGAAGTCAGTAGCTGCAATATCGTTACGATAATTGATAATTTCGCTGTGTTATAAATGAAGCGGTCCAGCGGAATTCGGGTCCAGATATCCACGAAATTCTCCCAGCGCGGATTTGCCGGAATCCATTGCATCGGAAACGAGAACACATCCTTGTTCAGCTTGAGTGAAGAAGACAACATCCATATATATGGAACAAGCATACAGAGCACTGTCGCAAATAACAAAATATACACTAGCACCATTGTGCCGATTCTAATTCCTTTATTTGTACCCACCATATCTTTTGAATCCTCCTATTGTCCGTATTTCTTCTCGCCGCGGAACTGGACGATGGTGATGCCAAGTACCAGCAGAAACAATACAATGGCCATGGCGCTGGCATATCCGTAATCAAGCGAACGGAACGCCGTATTGTAGATTTGATAAACCATAACCCTTGTAGAATCGTTCAGCTGGTTATCAGCGCCGGCAAATAGGTTGATAAAGATATCGTAGACTTTGAATGAATTGATGACTAGAATCATCAGCACAAAGAAGGAGGTAGGCGCCAGCTGAGGGACCGTCACATTGCGGAATCTTCTCCATGCATTGGCTCCATCAAGTTCAGCAGCCTCGTACAATTCAGGGTTGATCCCCTGAAGACCTGCCAAGTAAATGACCATGTAATACCCCATGTTTTTCCATACCGTAAACAGTATTACGGTGAACATCGCCCAGTGTTTATCCGCTGCCCAGCGGGGAAGCTCCTCCAGTGGGATGCCGGTAAGGGTATGCAGAATATTGTTGATCGGACCCATCGTAGGGCTAAAGATAAAGTTCCATACGGCAGCAACAGCTACCAATGAAGCTACATATGGGAAAAAGAATACGGTTCTCATGAAATTACGGGCCATTATCTTCTGATTAAGCAGAATGGCCAGCGCGAGCGCCACAATCATAGTGAACGGTACTACGCCAATAGTGTAAACAATGGTATTCCATAATGCTTTGTGAAATGTTGTATCTTTGATAAGCCGGGTGAAATTGTCCAGTCCGATATACTTCATTGGATTGGCCCCGTCCCATTTCACAAAAGCAAGAATAAAGGCAAAGAACATGGGTACCAGCGTAAACACGGCAAATCCGATAAAGTTTGGCGCAATGAAGCTGTAAGCTACCAGGTTTTCCCGGACACCTTTAGACAAATGTCGTTTAGGGATCTTTTTTGTACCCAATATGGTTTCGTTCTGCATGCTTTCTCCTCCAAACCTTCTATAAAAGGCGGGCATACACCCGCCCTTAGAATTCACCAACTCTCTTCAGGTTAATTGTTCAAGAGCTGCTGTACGCGAGTATTCATATCCTTTAAACCTTCGTCGATCGAAGCGTTCTTGGTCATAATGTTATCGTGGGCTTCGTTCAGGATGACTTCAATATCTGCACTCTTTTCATGCATTGGCATTTCCAGATACGTCTGAACCGTAGTCAGTGCTGCTTTACTGTTCTCATCCGCAGGGAAACCGTCAATGGATGTGATGGATTGGATAACTTCATCGTTCTTAATCGCTGGAATGGTTCCGGTGGAAGCAATGACTTTGGCACCTTCTTCACCCGTCACAAAGTTCATGAAATCAAGGGCAGCTTCTTTATTTTTAGATTTCTGATTTACAGCCAGGGAAGTAATTGTACCTAGGGTTGTGCCTGCTTCTACACCATCCGGGTGAGGATATTTCACAATCCCCCAGTGGGTTGATTGAGACTCGCCGCTCTTCACCTTTTCAATTTGAGTCGCTATAAACCAGCTGCCCATGTTCATCATCGCAACGGAATTGTTGTAGAATACACCAGAATAATGCGTACTTGAAGTCTTCAGTGTGGCGTAATCCATAACGATTCCATCTTCCTGTTCTTTCAAGATCCGTTCATAGGTTGGCTTCAGGAAATCATAGTTGCCACCAACAACGTTGTTCTTGCCGTCTAGAATACCGAACAATTGAACTGCACTCCGCCAAGTATGGTAGTGGGCTCCATATACTTTTTCAGCACCACTGCCGGAGGTCATTTTTCTAGCTAGTTCATCATATTGGTCAAATGTCATATCGTTGCTCGGGTACTCCACTCCTGCTTTGTCGAACAAATCCTTATTGTAGTAAATGACCCAGAAATCACTACGGAAAGGAAGCGCATACACTTCGTCGTTCACTTCGATCTGTTCTACGGTACCGCCGTAAACGGATGGATCAATGCTTTTGTCGCCCATAAAACCCTTGAGCGGCTCCAAGTGATTTTGTTTCACGAGGTTTGAGTATCCAGGAATATCCTTAATCGTAAGAACATCCAGATCGGCACCGCCGGACAACTGTGTACTTAGCATGGTCATATAGTCCGTGGAACCAAGATCGACATATTCGATTGTTACATTCGGATGCTCAGCTTTATAGGCTTCGATCAACGGCTGGTAGTATGCTGTGGCTTCCCAATCCCACAATGCCCATTTCAAGGTCACAGGATCCTGTTTCGGTTCAGCGGAAGCGTTTGCAGAATTGCTCGTTTGTGGAGCAGCTGTTGCAGCACTACCTTCGGTGTTGTTATTACCGGAACATCCGGCCAGCGCACTTAGGGAGAGTATTGTGGCGAAAGTCATGCCATAGAATCTTTTCAATTTCATATAAAAATCCCCTTTTCCTTCTGATTGTTTACACTGATCGGCTCATCCGATCTATTTCAAAGTTTAAGACTTTCCCATCTAGAATGGCATGTATTTTCAAACTCAGTTCATTCACTTTTCTTTGTTCTTCTTTTCCTCCTTGCTTCAAACCTGTAAAATCCTATTTAAAACATGTAAATTTCTCAGCTCCTCTGCCGTCCACTGTATGGAATTGCAGGAATATGCTATGTTGTTAATATGGATATCGGTAAACTAGTTAAGCATATTATAAATTATAAATAGAAGATTCACTTTACACATGCATTTATTCAAGGATATTTTTGAAACCGCTTTATATATTTCCGCATTTCGTAGAGGAGTGTTCACAACGGTAAGAAAATCCACTATTAAAAGCCGTATTATTCTCATCATGACTCTATTCGCGCTACTAATCGCCGCTCTGCTGTCTTTTTTCAGCTATGAATTGATCACCTATTATCAGCGTAAAACAACCATTCAGGCGACCGAGTTCAACCTTCAGCTGGTTTCCCATATTATTGAACAAGATTTGATTAATCTGTCCTCTTTGGCGATGACCAGCAGCACCAACTCGTCCACCAATACATTACTTACTGATTATTTTGTATCTCCAAAGGCAAGTGCCAAGGATGCTGTTAATGTCTTTAACGCCATGCAGGAGGATTTTCGGATCAACCGCTCCAATAGCTATGTCCGCCGCTTGATTGTGACGGGTAACAATGGAAAGTTCCTCCAGTTGGATAATTCCGTCAGTACTTCTATTCCACTTACTGTTCACAATATCGGTCAAATTCCCGGTCTTAACAAAGATGCTGTGGAGCAGTGGGAACAAGTGATCAAGGACCCGCTCTCCACCACGAACGGAATCCCATTTATTCTACCGATTTACGGAGATGGTGCTGCCCGGATTGGAACGGTTTATTTACTCGCTAATACTTCCTTAATTACCGACAAACTGAAGGGTTATTCCCTGCCAGAGAATTCCCGAATGCTGCTAACGCTCGGCAACCATCATTATCAGATCATTGGCGATAAAGTAATTTCCATTACACAACCTTATGAACCGGTATCCTATACCAATGAGAAACCTGTTGGACCACAAACCGAGCTGTCCATGATTAAGCTGGAGGAGGAAGAAAGCCAAATCCTGGTCTCTTATCCCGTACGCAGCGGTGTGATTCTGTCTCAGACATTACCTAATGACTTGTTCGCACCCAAAACAAATATATGGATTCTAGTCATGCTCGGCGTTTGTTTATTGGTTATCGTCTTAAGCGGCATTATTACCTTGTACTTAACCCGTACCATCAGTCTCCCGGTAGAGAAATTAAAGAAGCGAATTGATAAGATTGCCCAGGGCAATTTCCTACTGGACCGCAATATTGAATGGAATAGTGAGCTCGGTGATGTCGGACGGGGGATCAACCGACTGTCTCAGGACATTGTTGCACTCATGGATAGTCAACTTGCAGACGAGAAGCAGAAACAGGAGTTGGAATACCGGATGTTACAGAGTCAGATTAATCCCCACTTTTTATACAATACACTGAATTCGATCAAATGGATGGCTACGATTCAGAATGCAACCGGCATTGCAGAAATGACTACCTCACTCTCCAGATTGCTGCGCAGCATTGCCAAAGACAACCGGAGGCTAATGCCGTTAAAAGATGAGCTAAGCCTTCTTGATGACTATTTTCTGATTCAAAAATACCGGTATGGCAGTACGGTCTCGATGGTGATGGAAATTGAGAATGAGGGACTGCTCTCCGGCCTGATTCCCCGTTTCACGCTACAGCCCCTGGTTGAGAATGCTATCTTCCATGGCATCGAGCCCAAAGGTAGAGGAGATATACTGATCACGGTGAAGAAAAGCGGTTTTGCCGATATCCTGGTCACAATTGAAGACAACGGTATTGGCATGAAAGAAGAACAAATCTCTACCATTCTGTGTGATGCGGAGGATGAAGCTAAGGGTGTGTTCGAGAACGTTGGACTCCGTAGTGTAAATGAGCGTTTACGGCTAGCCTTTGGGGAGAATTACGGTCTTTCGATTGAGAGTGCGTTGGGCCGATATACCCGAATGAAAATCCTTCTACCCTATATGCAAAAAGAGTAGATTGGCAAATCTAGCAAGGATGTGGTCATATTGATCAAATTATTAATCGCCGACGACGAAGCTCTAGTCTGTATCGGCTTGCAGTCTATGCTGAAATGGGAGCAATATCATATAGAGATTGTAGGCATCGCGCACAATGGTGCCCAAGAAGAAGAAATGATTGACACCCTCCGCCCGGACATTGTAATCAGCGATATTAAAATGCCAATAAAAAGCGGTTTGGAGGTTGCCGCTTCAGTACGCCAAAAATATGGTCGTCTTCCATTGTTCATTATGTTGACCAGTTATGAAGAATTTCCATACGCGCGCGCAGCCATAGAGGTACAGGCCACCGATTATCTGGTAAAGCTGGAACTCACACCGGAAGCACTGGCCGAATCCATTCGAAAGGCGATCTCCTTTCTTGAAAGCTACCAGACGATGGAAAGCTACCCTAAACTTGTTCACCGCAGCAATCTTCAGGCGCAACGTGATAAATTCTTCATTCGTCTATTCAACAACCTGTTCGAGAATAAGAACCAGTACCTTCTGCAGATTGAGGATTTGGCGTTAGATTTGTCCGAGCCCGCCTACCTCGTATGCACTTGCCGGATTCTAGGACCGGACACTGTCCCACCCCGTGGGGATAAGCTGGTCGCCTTATGTTCAAGTACAGTACAAATGGCAAAGGACACACTGGCTTCTATAAAGCCCTGCTATGTAACCAGTCTGGACTTGCGCAATTTTGCCGTTGCTCTGCCTGTCCCCGGAGTAGATCCCCGTAACTGGATGTCTGACATTGAGAAGCAACTTAAAGACATGGCATCTGTACTACATAACTATTTCAATGTAACGATTATTGGTGCAATAGGGTTTGCAGTCGAAGACCCTTATTTGCTGCGGGAGAGCTATCTAGCAGCCCGAAAGGCATTGCCGATTGCCGTGAAAGAACGGTCTTTTGTTTTCTTTGCAGAAGGTGAATCACTTGAGCAGGAGCATTCACTCTTTGATTTCTCCGAATCTCGTTCGGAGATCCGCCGTGCTTTTGAAGAACTAGATACCCTTGCTTTGTACACCATCATCTCCAAAATGATCGAAATCTTCGAAGACCGGCCTGACTTATTGGTACCCGCTACCGATGCTGCCTGCAATATTCTATATATGGCTACTTCGCTTCTTGCGGATGGAGAAAACATTGTCGAGCATATCTTCGAAAATGAGCCGGAAGGTTACCGGTCCATCTATCAGATGCATACAATTGAAGAAATCGCCGGCTGGTTGGTTAAGTTCCGTGACGGCTGCTCGGAAATTCTCTCTACTCGAAGACAAAGCTATAAAGAACAAATCGTCAAAAATGTCCAGGAATACATCAAAAGAAATCTCGGCACTAAGCTTTCACTGAACCAAGTGGCAGATGTCTTTAATTTCAGTCCCAACTATTTGAGCCATCTGTTCTCCAAAGTCGCTAAGGTCAACTATGTGGAATATATCACGGAAACCAAAATCACTGCAGCCAAGGAAATGATGGCACGAGGAGATGGGCGTATTTACGAAATTTCACAAAAACTTGGTTATGAAAGTGCCTTCTATTTCAGTAAGGTCTTCAAGAAAGTGACGGGGAGTTCTCCCAGAGAATACATGCAACAAATTGAAACAGGTCACTAAGTGATCACCGAACCCAGCAAAGGAAGCTGCAATCCTACGCAATAATAGATACGACTCCATCCGGCAACAAAAAATCTCGTTTCCGAGACAAAGGTCTGGGGAACGAGATTTTTTGTTCGTAATACCAGCCCTATTCGGTAAGCTATCACCAGAGGCAAGTACCCGTAATTATTTCATTTGAGCTTGTTCTTCTCTAGTAGGACCAATTACGCCTGGTACAGGAAGACCTGCTTGACGTAAGAGAACTGTCATTTGACCACGATGATGTGTCTGATGATCAATCAGCGATCTAAGCATAGCACCACGAGGCGTTAATCCAGCAAAGGTCTGCACACTCTCAACCATTTGTTCGTCCGTTAATTTCTCTACTTCAGAAGCAATATTAGCCGCAATATTCTTATAAGCCTCAACAATCACACTCGCTTGAGCTGGAACTTCCTTCGGATTGCCTACTGGAGTAAGTGTTAATCCTACCTGACCCCCAAAGAACATCGGACAGGTTGCCAAATGCCAACCTAACCATCCCAATGAGCTGTGACCTTCCACAATTACCTGATCTAATTTATCATCGGTAAGCGATTCAAGAACACGAATTGTCCCTGCAGAAGCACTTGCCCAATCTCCTAGAAAATCTTGAACTGTTCTGTACATTTTAAAACTCCTTTATTAGTCGTTAAGCAACGATTACTTAGTCATACCAATTAAATTATAACCTGTCACATGTCTTGTTACAAATAATCAAAAATCTGGTCTATGGTTCAGGATGTTACATTTCTACTCGATTATATCGCAATCTGAAAGTATTTCCGGTTTATGGCGCATGCTATCCAAATTGGTTATTTTACGGATTACTTTACACGGTACACCTGCAGCAAAAGAATTTTCTGGGATGTCCTGGGTCACGACACTACCTGCACCGATTACGCATCGATCACCAATCGTAACACCTCCACATACCGTTACATTTGCTGAGAGCCAAACATCGTTACCAATGCTAACAGGCTTAGCATAGCATAAAGACGCAGCATCACCATTTTGATCAAGCATTTGCCTGCGCTCGGAGGCAACGAATGGGTGAACAGGTGTAACGATGGTTACATTAGGTCCAAAACTCACATGATCACCTATTGTAACCTGTGCATCATCCTGGACTGTAAGGTTATAGTTTCCAAAAAAATGATCACCAATTTTTGTATGAACACCATAATGAAAAAAAATGGGACCCTGGATAAAACTATGTTCACCTATGCTATCAAGTAACCGTGACAATATCGCTTCCCGCTCCTCTGTCTCATCCTCAAATGTTCGACTATATTGGCTGCTCAAATTGTGGGCGAGAAGCTTTATACGCTTTAGTTCTGTGTTACCTGGATTGTATAATATCCCTTTGAATATTCGCTCTTCTTCTGTCAAAAGGTTCACCTCTTTTAGTTTTTAGAGAGTAAGTTCAATTTGAATGTTTTCCGGCCCTAAAATACTGCTTTCATAATATCCGTCACCTGTGGTGCGTGGCCCACTTAACGTTCTAAAGCCCGCCTCTGCCAATTCTTTGGTTAGCAGATCGACTTGTTCCTTACTGCCTAAGCTGAAAGCTAAATGAGTTAAGCCCGTCCGCAAGAGATCATGAACTCCTTCTACCATATCCGGTCTGCTCATAATCTCCAATCTCGCGCCGCCCTCAAACGTGAGGAAATAGGTTCTTAATCCCGTTTTGGGATTATGGTATTGTCTATTTGACTCAGCATTAAAAAATTGACTATAAAATTGTCTACAGCTCTCTAAATCTTGAACATACATAGCAATATGTTCAATTTTCATATAAATCTCCCTTCCGTCACTATATGTTTTAGTTTCGAACATAATCCCTCGTAATATCGTTAAGCCATTTAAATTTAAAATAACGCATTAAGGCAATCGGGGCTTTAATAACCTCGTCTAAATTGAGGATAATAAATATCGTTATAGGGGAGAGATGCCACACAAACGCACTCATATATCCTAATGGTAATATGATGCCCCACATTACAATCGTGTCACACCAAAAGCCAAATCTAGAATCCCCTCCAGCAACAAATATTCCTCCAATTGTCGTGGAGTTTATCGATTTCGGAAGACAACAATAAGCACAGACAAGAAGCATTCCACTTAAATAAATTTGTGCTTGATCATCCAAATTGACAAGCACAAACACTATAGGCTTCAGTATTAGCAAAGTGATACCTGCAACGATGCCAAACAAGATAGCATATACATTTAATATTTTTCCAGCTTTTTTAGCCATTTCAATTTCGCCATTGCCCAGATATTTACCAACAAGCACGGAACCACCACTTGCAATACCTCCACATAATACAATAACCAGATTCTTAACGACCGAGGCTACTGAATTTGCAGCGACCATATCTGCATTGACATGTCCAATAATTGCAGATGTCACAGTTAATGCGCATCCCCAAACCATATAATTTCCTTGGACAGGTAGTGTATACCTCAAAAAATCCTTAATCAAATTACGCTGAACCATGTCACGTAAAGGTAACCTAAACTTTATATTTGATTTGATCGAGTGGATGATACAGCAACCAAATTCAACGATACGTGCCAAAACTGTAGAGAAAGCAACTGCCACTATAGCCTTTTCTGAATGACCCGGATAAAGTATGAAAATACTTATTACATTCAAGAGAATGTTCAATATAAGGCACATAGAACTGATCCAGGCACTCACACGGGCATTTTCCATGCTTCTAATTACACTAAAGTACATTTGGGATATTCCGCTTATTAGATAGGAGAACGAGATCACTCGCAAGAAACTCGATCCATATCGAATTAACATGTCGTCATTTGTGAAAAAACTCATTAATTGATCCGGCACCAACAATGATATTGCAAAAAAGATAGCGGATATAATAATAGACATCGTACATCCGATATTAAAAACCCGTTCAATGGTCATCAAATCTTTCTTTCCCCAATACTGAGCAGTCAAAATCCCCACTCCTGCAGCCAATCCCATATAAAACAGTGTTAAAACAAATGTAATTTGCCCAGCCAGCGATACGGCAGACATTGTAGACTGGTTTACAAAACCTAACATGAATATATCTATTGTAACGGCTAACGATGAAATGAGGTTTTGTAAAGCAATCGGAATGACCAAATTTAGTAATTGGCGATTGAATTGCTTATCTCTCATCTCAAGCGTGCTTCTTCATCCAGATCTTCTTTAGTGATCTCTTTGTCCTTGTAATAGTATTTTAGGTCATGTTCATTAATGGTACGCATCACCCTGCATGGATTGCCCACTGCAATGGAGTTAGCCGGAATATCTTTTGTCACAACACTGCCGGCACCAATAACGGTATTTTCTCCAATCGTGACCCCAGGACAAATTGTAACATTCGCCCCGATCCAACAATTATTCTCAATTTTCACCGGATCAGCATACATATATCCTCTGTAGTCTGGATGGATTGGATGTCCCACTGTAGCAATCGTTACAGATGGACCGAACATAACATTTTTTCCGATAATAATTTTAGTGTCGTCCACAAAGTTACAATTAAAATTAATGTACGTTCCATCACCAATCTCAATGTTTGTACCATAGCAAAAATAAAAGGGTGGTTCGATCCACGCCTTCGTTTCTCTTCCAAATATCTCTTGCATGAGTTGTGTACGCTTATCTAGATCATCTGGCGTTGTTAAATTAAAGGCATGCATTTTTCTTTTTGCCTTTAATCTGTCTTCAGGCAGTCCTTCACAGTAATCAGTAAATAGTTTCCCGGAGGCAATACGTTCTCTCATTGTCATGTTTCTGGCTCCTTATAAAATCTATTGGATTTTGTGTTATTGTCGAGCAATATCAAAATTGTATATTTTCTATATAGTCCTATCCACCGAAATCAAATATAATTCTATTAAAATCGTATTTTGTTTGAGGGAGATGTGATTGTGAGTGTAGAACTGGAAGTATTCTCCGATTTATCGGAAGAACTAAATTATAATCTTCCTGATTTTCCGCTATACGTACGAAAAGGAGCACTGAATCATTTCGATAAATATGCAGCAGCATGCCATTGGCATCCGGACCTGGAATTTATTTTAGTGCTAGATGGGAAGATGGAGTATTTTGTAAACGGAGAAATTGTGCTGATTGAACGTGGTAACGGAATATTCGTTAATAGCAAGCGTATGCATTACGGTTTTTCCACTAAAAAATTGGATTGTACATTCATAGTCGTTGCTGTCCATCCTTCACTACTCGGAATAAGCACACATGTAGGCAAAGTATATTGGGATGAGAAATTCGGTTCTAATACTGAAGACTATATTATGATTACTCCACAAAGCACGTGGGGAAAGGAAATCCTGCATTCCTTACATCGGATTTATGAAGAAATGAACAGCACTCCTTGCAAGCCACTACGTCTTCTTTCACTGGCTACTTCACTTTGTGCAGACGTCGGAGATCATATACAGAGGGTTCCTGGGCAGATAAATGATGACCAGTCATGGATTGCCGTTTGGAAAATGACGGGATTTATTCATCATCATTTTGACCTTAAAGTGACCCTGAATGACATCGCTACCGCTGGGTCTGTTTGCAGGAGCAAATGTTGCGAGTTGTTTGGCACGTACATTGGCCAAACGCCTAATACTTATCTGATGCGATATCGTATTCAAAAGAGCTCCGAGATGCTGATGGGAACTAATCGATCGATTAGTGAAATTGCAATGAACTGCGGATTTCAAAGTGCGAGCTATTTTTCATCAGTTTTTCGTAATGAGACTGGATTGACGCCTCAGAATTACCGGAAGAAATCTCGAATACCTTCCCATTAGCTTGTTGACGGGTGCTTCCCAATATAATTCCGTTATTTTATTAATCATTTTCCATTATTTTATCCTCCTGCTTGGCTTATCAAATTCTATTTTTTATGTTGTAATTAATAGCTTATTTTTCGGTTTGGCACTCGCGATCTCAAATCCACCCTCGCGAATGCCAAAGAAGCCAGTAAATCCAAAGTTCTTTGGGTTACTGGCTTCTTTCATTATCATTAAGATACAACGTATGATTCACCTAAAATACGCTTAATACTGTATGACCCCTCTATCATTTCCGTGGCTATAAATGACTCCATATCACCAGATTCAATATCATACAACACTTCAATTTCCTTATAGAACAAAATGTTTCCTTCTTTGATAAGTTCAGAGAGAGATGGAACATTTTCAGCTTTTACATCTCCATTGTAAACTTGTTGAAGTCCTTCGACATAGGCTTCTAATGATCGTGCCCCCACAATTTTAACACCTTTATTTTCTTCATTCACCATGATAATGGTTGGAAATCCACGTACACCAAGTCTGCCTGCTAACTCAAAATCCTGCTCTAACAAATCTTGTGCCGATCCAAGAGCAGCATCCGCCACTATTTCTTCGCCATTTAGCCCAATGTTGTGGACTATATCAACTAATGTTTTTTCCTCTCCAATATTCTGATTGAAGGCGAATACAGCTTCTCTTGCCTGACGCAAAAACTCATTTTCTTTACCCGGATATATATTTTGTATAACCTTGTATACTCTAGATGGCGGATACGAAGAAAGAATCGGATTGTTTTTCCACAAAGAACCATCGATAGGCATACGTGAATGTAAACCGACTTCTCTCCAATGCTCCGCAACATCTGAAGGCTGTTGAATGCCATTGGAGACATCTGTAAAACCATGCCAGCTAGAAAGCAAACCACCCATAATCGTCTTCACGTTAAAATATTGACCATACTGCAGAATAAAACGATTGAGTACCGGCTCAAGTGCCCAACAGTGGGAACAGATCGGATCTGTTGCATAGTAAAGTGTGATTTTGGGGGACTGTAGATTAAAGTCGATCATTTCCATTTGCTCTTCATCCCCTGGCCCACAGACACCGGTTTTAAGGTCACACATCATATTTGAATTATTCATATATCAATCACCTTTCGCTGGAGAATCAAAGAAAGTGCCCTCTTGTAGAAGTTCTTTGTATGGGAGTATTATAATACCAATACAAATTCAAACAAGTACGTTCATTTTTAATACTAAGTATCTTAAATAATACTATTGGAGAGGAGTTATGTATGAAATACGAATTTAGACTTGATCAATTATGTCCTGCAACCTTCGCATTCCATGTAATCAGCGGAAAGTGGAACCTCCCGATCCTAGCCATTCTTAGTGAGAACGACAACATACGCTATAACGAGTTAAAAAGAAGACTGCATGGAATAACAGGGACTACCTTAACCAACGCACTGAGGGATCTTATAGAATATAGAATCATTCATCGGGAGCAGTATAACGAAGTGCCACCAAGAGTTGAGTATTCTCTGACTTCATCTGGAAGAGAATTAGTGCCTTTAATTGAATCCGTTGTTGAATGGGGACAAAGAAATATTGGGATGAAGGATAATTCCTAGACTGCGCATTCCTATTCCTGAATCTCCAAATGCATATACGAAGGCGCTTCATCCCAAGGAACGCTATATCCCGCTCCCTTTGCACAGAACATAGAGCTGGAGGTGTACTCAGGATCAGCGCTGCGGTCGTATCCAATTCTTGCGATGACCTGTTCTGGGTTATGACATGGCTGATAACCGCCTAACTTCATCGAGATTGCTCCCTTGCCCTTCGTGAATGAAGCAAGCTCTACTGCATAATGCATGAACGTCGCGACAGGCGCACGTCCCTGAATAAACATCGATTCACCTAGCATTTCTGGCGGGTCAAATTCACCATGAGCCAGCTGTATATCAGACATTACGCGTCCGATAAGCTCCGCATCGACTTTGATTTTGAATTGATAATAAGGTTCCAGTAGAATCTTGTTCGCATGCTCCAATCCCTGCCGCAGTGCCCGCAGTGTCGCCTCCCGAAAGTCACCGCCATGCGTATGCTTCTGATGCGCTGCCCCGGTTAAAAGCGTTACATGCAGATCGGTGACGGGAGAGCCGGTAAGAACTCCACGATGGTCCTTTTCAAGTAAATGCTGACCGACGAGATGCTGATACCCTGTGCTGAGCTGCTCAACATGGCATGTACTGCGATAGGTAATTCCCTCACCACGTTTCGCAGGCGCAAGCCGGAGATGCACCTCTGCATAATGCTTAAGAGGTTCGAAATGCCCACAACCAATCACAATGTCTGCGATCGTCTCTTTGTATAATATCTCTGGCTTGGAGAACGATACCTTGAACTGGAAACGGTCTAACACCACCTGCTGAAGTACCTCTAGCTGGATCATTCCCATCACATGAACATGAATCTCCTCCAGCTTGTCCTCCCATGTCACTTGCAGCGTAGGGTCTTCGGCTTGCAGGATCATGAAATAGCGCAGCACTTCTCTGGATGATATCCCCAAATTGAATACAACTTTGGATTTCAACGCTGACACAAGACGGGATTCTACTTGATCTGAATGATTACCTATACCCAGTCCAATGGCTGCATCAGTTAGGCCCGTAACGGCAACAAGCTGTCCCGCGGAGGCTTCATCGCATGAAGTATATTTCCCCCCATGATAGATACGAATAGAAGTGATTTTCTGGCTTAACTCCTCATGTTCTGAAGTTCTATAGCAGAGATCCTCCCGTACCCGTAACTTTCCAGCTAATATCTTCATAAAAGTCAGTCGCGTGCCTTGCAGCTCATGACGCACCTTATATACTCGTGCCCCGAACACTGCGTTAACTTCATAAGTCGATTCCATTAGTAGTTGCATCGTCTGCATCCATTCCGCAATCCCCTGATCCAATAGAGCTGCTCCACTCATAACGGGAAAAACCACCCGTTCTTTAACCATTTGTTTCAGCGTAGCCAATACCTGCTCAGGATAAATGTTGTCTTCGAGATATGCCTCCATCAAGGCTTCATCTCGCTCAGCAACGGCGGTAATGACCTCTTCAGGCAGCATGCTCTGTTCTAGACCTTTTGCCAAATACAACATATCCGGCGAAAATTGCTGCCTTAACGCTTTTAGTACACGCTGGACGTCAGCACCGGTACGATCTATTTTGTTAATAAATATAAAAGTGGGTATGCCATATTCCTGTAGCAATTGCCAGACCGTCTCGGTATGCCCTTCAATGCCCTCCACAGCACTTAAGATGACTACCGCATAATTCATGACCTGTAAAGCGCGCTCCATCTCAGCTGAAAAATCGACATGCCCCGGTGTGTCAATGAGCTGATACGATTGTTCGTTATATTTCATCACCGCCTGGTCAGCAAAAATCGTTATGCCCCGTGCCCGCTCCATCTCATGACTATCCAAAAAGGCATCCTGATGATCGACTCTCCCCCGAGTCTTAATTCCGGAAGCATGGTATAGGAGCTGCTCTGCGAAGGTGGTTTTGCCGGCATCAACATGTGCTAGCAGTCCGATGGTGATTGGTGATGCTTCTGACAGTTTATAATACATATTTCTACCATCCATTCAGTCAGTCTGTTATATAAGAATCGTAGCCGAAATCTAGTAGCTTGTACAGAATCTCTCACCACCGACAGTACAATAATGCAAGAAAGGCACTAGACCAGCTATTGAGATGATGATTATGTCCCTATTAACTAATAAAAAACCGGTAACCCTTAACAGAAAGGATTACCGGCTCAATGAATAGTTAAAAACCCTTCGTAAGCTCCTCATTAGTAGTTTATTCAATGCGATAACGTTAATATTTCTAATTTCCTTAAAACAATAAATCATCTACTCTCTGGACTCAACAGCTTTTTATCTAGAAATGCCTTTACATCTTTAGCAAGCTGAATGGATGCTTCAATTTCCAACTTAGTTGTTGAAACACTTTCAATGCTGCATCCAATTGGAATTCCCTTCTCCAGCCCGAACTCAAATAGTTCTTCAAATATTTTTTGAGATAGCTGAATGGATTTATCCAAAATGTCGTTCGAGTATTTCAACTCGTTTTCTAACCATCCCGGGATACTGATCCCCAACCATTTCATAAATTGTAATGTTTTCGCTGTGCCACATGGTGCAAGATTAAATAAAATAGGAACCATTTCAAAACCCTTATTTGTATAGTAATAATATAAATCAGACAATAAATTCTTTGATGCCTCTACATTATAAGTTGCCTGAGTGATAAAAAAGTTGCATCCATTGTTAATCTTTTCGACAACCCGTATATGCTCATCATTCTTTTTTATATGTCTTTCAGGAATGACAACTCCTCCAAAATTCAAATTACTATTTAACTGTTTGCTTAGCTTATAAGCATCTGGTAAATTCAATTTCACCTCTTGCTTACTTGATGAAGCGCCCACATACACGGAAAATCTGTCTTCACTTTCGTTAGTCTTAATCCAATCCGCGAACGAAGCTCTTGTATCATTACCGACGCACCGATAAATTATTTTTGGGACCTCTACTTGTCTTAGATATTTATCACCATAGATAGCCGGATCAATCGTTGGTAAATATGGGTAAGGTCTTTCATGATCAACTCTTTCTGCTTCCTCCTGGACGTCGTAAAGAATTAAAGCATCTAAATCAACGTTTTGAAGTCTTTCAACCTGTTTCTGTGCAATTTCTGATATCTTTTCTGGTGAATGGCTTGCCTTCGGTGGTGTCATCCCATATGTTAAAATACCAGGTTTCTTGCTCAATATTTTTTGTTTAAATGTACTCCCTGCCGCTCCCAAATTAAAAAACTCCTCTACACGTCTCTTTTAAGTTAAGGCTACCATGGCAGGCTTAATATGTATAACTTATATTTACTATATCTAGTTATATTTTAAAGCTATAATTCCCTATTGGTACTTATCGAGTAGTACATCATGGAGGCGAAACTTCTAGATTTTAATGTTGACAACCATTGGGTCTGACTATAATATTAGAAGTCCTGCCAACCTTAAAGTTGGCGATAAGGGGACCGAAAGGTTCATTCTTATTTAAAAAGGGTGAGTATTATGAATAAAGAAGAATTAATGGAAAGCGCACGTAACACAATGAAAGCTGCTTATGCCCCTTATTCTAAATTTCCAGTTGGAGCAGCCTTATTACTTAAAGATGGAAATGTTATTAATGGAGTCAACGTAGAAAATGTATCTTTTGGTGCTACTAATTGTGCAGAGAGAACAGCAATCTTCACAGCTATTACAAAGGGCTATACTAAAGGTGATTTTCAGGCTATAGCTGTAGCAGGTGACACAATGGATTTTCTGCCGCCATGCAGTATCTGCAGACAAGTATTATCGGAATTCTGTTTGCCCGACATGCCTGTCTATTTAACCAATGAGAAAAAAGAAATCTTAGAGCTGAGTTTAAGGGATTTATTGCCTTACGCATTCAAAAATTTAGATATGTAAAAATAATACCTATCATAGTGGAATATCAAAAACACGCGTACCTGTGTTAGACAAGTACGCGTGTTTTTGTGTTTAAAAGCTTAGTCGAACACCACTAATATTTCATTTTAGGCGAGAAAAGGCACTTTTGTGGTTCATACATCATTTATGTATAATATACATTCGTTTAAATGTAGTTAAAGCTGATTACTTAATGAAAATATTCTTTTCCTATTACATTCCCCCTTTTTTATTTCTTACGATTAGATTTTTTCTTATTTTGATTAGATAATATAGAGTTAAGATAAATTGTATAATAGAAATACTCCAAGGAAGCAGAAAGAGCATTTCCACTTGATATTTTGGAAACCATTCAATAGAAACGACAACTCCATCTTCACTATCACTGTCATCTTGCATTGCATTGAATAATAAAAGAAGTAAGAGGCTGGATAACATAGTTACCAAAAACCAAATGGTATTGTACTTTATCCTCTGAGTCCTTATAAATAAAAAAGAATTAATTAAACATAATAAAAGAGGTATGAAGTATACCTTAAATGAGATATTTAATAACTCCGTTCCCCATCCCTCTATTCTTATCTTTAAAAAATAGATTAAGATCAGATGCATTCCAACCACCAGTAGTACATAAAGAATGGCTTGTAGTCCTGTCTTGAATGATTTCATCTTTCGTCCCCCTTTTCCATTCGTTCACTTAATGCTCTAATGGTATCATCACCCTTCATCGAGATTTTCTTCTTACTTCAAGCACCTATATTCCACCCCTGAAATTATGTAGATTAATTTAAATTAAAACACTAAATATCCTTATAATGTAATCATCGGGAATTTCAAGGCGAAAACTAATAGAAAACCCCTCTTCCAAGTCAAGATTAGATAATTTATTTGAACTGATTTAAAGTTTATGACCAAAGAACAAAGTAGAAGTTAAGTACAACCCTTTTCATTAGACCTTTTGAGTTCAAATTACTTAGAAAAGCTGTATAGATCGTAAAGCTGGTTACAAACACATGTAATAAACAACACGATAGTTTGGTTATTACTGCGGTGAGAATCTTTTGAATATTTTTCCACATCTATATAGTACCGCTAAAACAGACACCAGTAGTCTATATCAAACCGGCTAACGGTACGGGTGGACGTGGTTTTCTTAGAATCGAGAAAATGAAGAATAAACAAGGCGTCTTTGATATCCAAGGCCGTCGGCAGGATCGCCGTATCATAGCCCCTCGGAAGGTCTCAGCCTCACGACTGGAATCGATTATTCGTCAATGTTGTATCGGAGGAAGCTTCCTCATTCAGCAGGGCATTCCACTGCAATTACTTGGCGGATGTTTTCATGATTACCGTATGCTTGTTTAGAAGAATGGGCAAGGGGGCTGGGAGCTAACGGGAATGGCCGCAAGAGTAGGTGCTGCACGAAGCATAACCTCTAATCTTCATGGTAGTGGTCACGCGGTTCGTGCAAAGACCTTTTGAAAGAGTAGCTAGGTAGGCACACAAGGACGAGCTGCGGTCAGCGATATTGATTTATCAATATTGACGTGATTCAGGACTATCGGGGTGACAGCGTGGATCATGACCAAGGGAATGGCGTATGGGACGATATTCATTTTATCGACATTCGTACAGAAAAAATCTTTAATAATGGTACCTCCGGCCAATTTAAGACGGCTCCGATCCTCATCTGTACGGCTAAATATGGCAGTGACGAGGTTGGCTCGGTCAGCAATGTAGAAATGCTCGATAGATGGATAGAAAATGGGTTGCAGGATGTATTGAAGGAGGAAGGAATAGTATCCATAGCCTTTTCACCATTGGCAAAGGGATTGCCATTAGAAGGTCTTTCAAAAGCAATTCTCCAAATATTATTCTAGATGTATTAAATCTTGCAACTAAGAGCAGGTTATCCGTTTCGTACTTTATATTCAGTGACAAACCAACAACAACTCATGTTTCTGTTTGGCTTATTATAAAAAAGCCGATAAACCTTAACAGAAAGGCTTACCGGCTTAAAAACTTAGTTCTAATACAAAATTTTTCTCGTTTAAAACGAATTTTTCTCATTTAAAATAAAAAATCACACTAAGTTATTCAAATTATTCTATGTCAATTACTTACCCGCAACGACTATACCCACAATTTCCGCAAGTCTTACAACCCTCAATATTAATCAGCGAAGCACCGCCACAAGAAGGACAAAGGTCACGGGAAGCAGAAGTATGGTTATGCGCGCCATGTCCGCCTTGACCATCTTCAATAGAAGCTGCCGCAGGAACACTCGCCTTCAACTCCGCGTTCAACGCTTCATGGAAATCCTCCAGCTCCAGAGTCGCTGCGATAGGTGCAGGCACATGATCATCATGAGCATTGTTCAGCACATGTGATTCCAGTGCCTTAGCTACAGCGTCAGCAATGGATTCAACTCGGTTCGCTCCGAATCCGATAGCGCCTGACCCACCGATCCCTTTCAGATGTTTGATCAACAGTTCTACCTTCTCGCCATGATCTCCATAACGGAGGAACAATGAGCAGACACGTCCAAGTGCTTCTGCCATCGCAAAGACGTCAGAGCCTGCTTTACCCACATTCAGGAAGATTTCTGCCGGCGTACCATCTAGATCATTGATCGTAATATATGCCATGCCGAAAGGTGTGTTGATTTTATAGGTAGCGCCGCGCAGAACCTGCGGACGTTTTTTGTATTGTTTATCTGCCTCTTTTGTAGTCACTTGAGACGTTGGACTTGCTGCTACAACACTTGTGCTTGCTTCTACAGTAGTTGTAGCTTCCTCTGCCGCAACCAGAGCGGCTTCTTTTTTGTCTTCTTTCTTCGAGGTTTGCAGAACTTGCACATCACGGCTACCATCACGGTAGATCGTAACGCCTTTGCAACCCAGATCGAAGGCCATTTCATAGAGCTCAGCCGTCTCTTCTACTGTGAAGTCAGACGGGCAGTTTGCAGTTTTGGAAATCGAGCTATCCACCCAGCGTTGAATCGCTGCTTGCGCACGGATATGATCCTTAGCTGACAAATCCATCGAGGTCACGAAGTAATCTGGCAGCTCTTCACCTGGATGAGCTTCAAGCCATTCTTGAGCGATTGGAACGAACTGCTCATCGTATCCAAGGCGGCTTTGACGGAAATATTTGAAGGCGAAATAAGGCTCAATACCTGTCGAAGTACCTACCATTGTACCTGTGCTGCCTGTAGGTGCTTGTGTTATCACTGTAACGTTACGCATGCCATGTTTACGAATCGCTTCACCAACCTCTGGATACGTTTTGAGCATATTTTTCATAAACCCGCTCATTAAATATTTCTCTGTGTCAAAAGCTAGGAAAGCTCCCTTCTCACCAGCAATCTCTGCAGAAGCAAGGTATGCTTCACGAGCCATAAAGCCGTAAAGCTTGTCCAGAAACGCCAAAGATTCCGGACTACCGTAACGGATGTTCAATTTGATCATCAGCTCAGCAAGACCCATCGTTCCGAGACCCACACGGCGTTCGTTTTTCTGATTCGCTTCATTTTCCGGGAAATGATAAGGGGTCTTATCAATAACATTGTCCAAGAAACGTACAGAATAACGCGTTGTAGTCGCGAGATCTTCCCAGTCTACATCATGATTCTTCTCATCGTAGAATTTGGACAGGTTCACAGCGGACAAATTGCAAACTCCCCAGCCTGGCAGTCCTTGCTCCCCGCACGGGTTCGTACAAATGATCGGATTAAAATACCAGCTGTTGGACATCTGATTATAGTATTCCATGAACACAACGCCTGGCTCAGCGGATTTCCAAGCGGATTCAATAATAGTGCGCCACACATCACGCGCTTTAACGGTGCGATAATGAATAACATTTTTGCCCGCAGCCTTCCACTTGTCTAGATCGCCGTCCCACACATCGTTGTAATCTGGGTCTGTGGTATCCGGGAACACTAAATCCCAATCTAGATCTTCTTTTACAGCCTTCATAAAGCTATTACTCACACATACCGAAAGGTTGGCGTTCGTCACTTGACCCATCGTTTGCTTCACGGTAATGAAATCCTCTACATCTGGATGCCAGTCATTAATCATTAGCATGAGTGCACCACGGCGGCTGCCGCCTTGTTCAATTAGTCCAGTGGTATAGCTGAACAGACCGCCCCAAGATACAGAACCACTAGATGAGCCATTGACACCTCGCACAATTGCACGGCGTGGACGAAGTGAGGATAGGTTAATTCCTACACCGCCACCTCGCGCCATAATCTCCGTCATTTCAGCCAACGTCTCCATAATGCCGCCACGGCTATCTTTTGGAGAAGGGATTACATAACAGTTGAACAATGTTAATTCTTCACTAGCGCCTGCACCAGCCGCAATCCGCCCACCCGGTACGAGCTTCCAATCATCCAGAATCGAGCGGAATTTACCCGCCCATTCTTCTTGAAGCTCAGGCGTCTTCTCCACAGAAGCCATAGCTGTAGATAGACGATCCCACATTTCCTCTGGTGTTTTTTCTATATTAAGCGTCAGCTTTTCAACATCTGATTTTACAAGTTCGCCGCTCCGTGTCTTCACGGTTACGATTCTCTCGTTACGTTCTACGATCTCTCCGACTTCCTTCGTGGGAAACTTCGGATCATCTTTTGTCAGAACGAGTACAACATCGCCCACTTTAGCATTATTGCTGTCGGCATCCTTCCAAGCATAACGATCCAAAAATATTTTTTCACTTAGCCCTTCAAGGCGTTGCTTACGTTCCACTTTACCCAATAGAAAAACCTCCCGCAATGTAGTAAATATTAGTTCCAGTTCAGGTGTGGGCGTACATTTTGTGACCCACAACAAAAACTTCCTTACACTTATCTTCCGTCTTACGGGTGTATGTAGGAAGTTCATCTTGTCAATAACAAATAGCAGCTATGCACTTTAAAAAAATCACATTTTCATGCTTTTGTCACAATATATTGTGTGCGTCAGCTTTTAAACTATACCACATATTGTATCGAAGGTCTTTTTCGAAAATAGAGTCAAGCAGCCGAAATATCGCAAACCTTGCCGCGTTTTCTCGCTTTTACTCTCTTTTTTAAAGGCTATCAAGAAAAATAGAAGGTTATGAATTCTCTTGTTTAAGAGCATACTACTCCTACGAATGATGATATAAATTAGCATCTGAGGAGGCTGTACCATGACGCAATTATTCCGTAATTCTCTACCTCACAAAGGTGGAAAGTCAGCGCCTATACTGCCTGTTCCTCTTTCTTTTGACCGGAATTGGCTGCAGGATCTAGAACTTAAACTAGATAAAGGTGGTCCGTGGGGAGACTACCGTCTGTCCAAGCTTGCCTTGCAGGGTGAACAAACGGGTCTAGTAACAAGCTTCGATGAGCTGCAATGCATGAAGCATTTATCCGGATTATCCCCGCTTCCTCATCAGCTCGATACCGCGCATAAGGTTCTGTTTGAGATGTCGGGCCGCGCGATTCTTGCAGACGAGGTTGGACTAGGAAAGACGATTGAAGCAGGACTTGTACTCAAGGAATATCTTGTCCGCGGTCTAGTCTCTAAAGTACTTATTCTGGTACCCGCTTCCCTCGTATTGCAGTGGGTCCGCGAGCTGAATGCCAAGTTTGGCATCTCTGCTGTTGCACAGAAAAAAGCATATTCCTGGGGGAATGCGATTGTCGTCGCATCTATGGATACCGCGAAGCGCGATCCTCATAAAGAAATGCTGCTGGAAAATGAATATGACATGTTGATTATTGATGAGGCCCATAAGCTGAAGAATAAGAAATCGACCAATTATCTATTTGTGCAGCAATTACGCAAAAAATATTGCCTGCTCCTAACCGCTACTCCCGTTCAGAATGATCTGGGCGAGCTATTTAATTTGATCACTTTACTGAAACCGGGGCAATTAGGAAATCAGGGTGATTTTGCTTCGAATTTCGTCGTTGATAAACGTCAACCTAAGAATGAAGGTCAGCTAAGGGACGAGCTATCGAAGGTGATGATCCGTAATCGGCGTGGCGAAGGTCCAGTTAACTTTACGAAACGAAAAGTCCGTAATATCCCGCTAGTTCTTTCACAGGAAGAGAGAGTATTATATGACGCTGTCACTTCTTTTGTTAAAGATCAGTATCAGGAATCAGGCGGCAATCTTAGCAGCATGCTTTCCTTGGTAACGCTTCAGCGTGAGGTGTGCAGCAGTAGGGATGCCGTCTTCATCACTTTAGTTAATCTGATCAAGAAGCTGCCCGCTGATTCGCCGAAACGCGATCGGATGATGGAGCTATTGCAGACACTTCGTACGGTTAAGACCAATACCAAAGCCGAAACAACACTATCTCTCATTCAAGAAATGAATGAAAAGGTCATCGTTTTTACGGAGTATCGCGCGACTCAAGAATATTTGCTTCAGTATTTCCGCGAACATGGGCTAATGTGTGTTTCTTATTCCGGCGGGATGAATCGTGGTAAAAAGGACTGGATGATGGACCTCTTCCGCGGTCGTGCTCAAGTCATGATCGCTACTGAGGCTGGTGGTGAGGGCATTAACCTGCAGTTCTGTCACCATATGATCAACTTCGATCTGCCTTGGAATCCCATGAGAGTAGAACAACGGATTGGGCGGGTGCACCGGTTAGGTCAGGAAAATGACGTGGTTATCTATAATTTATCCACACAAGGTACGATTGAAGAACATATCCTTCATCTGCTACACGAGAAGATCAATATGTTCGAAATGGTCATTGGCGGGCTGGATGTGATTCTGGAGCGTTTTGAGAAGAAAGAATCGCTGGAGAAAAGTTTATACAAAATCATGCTCGAATCCCGCTCCGATGAAGAGCTGCGAAATGAGCTTGATCATATCGGTGAATCCCTAAGTGAGTTGACTCAGGGTATCAAAAAGGAAAGTGAGACTGCGACATGACCCTCAACTCACAGGAAGTACGTAAACATGTAATGGATTATCTGGAGGCTACAGAATGTTCCATTATTGAAGTATCGCCCATTCACGTAACTGTAAAGCTATCACCAAGAGCTGACAAAATGCTTACAGATCGACCTTATTATTGGGGATTCGTGGAGCGTACTGGTGTTGATCCGGAGACACTCTCTTTCACCTTTGTTTTTGATCCGGAAAAATACGATAATCAGGCAGCTATAGAAGTTCCGCCAGCGGTAAATCGCAGCATCGGAGCATTGAACCCGCCAATTACCGGAAGTCCAGTGGTAGATGCGTCAACCGATATTGAGGCCAGCGCGGATCTATTAGATTCAGCAACACCTGAAAATAATGTGGTTCATGTCCCTTCCTCAAATCCAGAGGATAGCATCCTAGCCCGCTACTTCGGTATTGTTCCAGCGCTGCCTCGCATTGGACCTGGCATGATAAGACGTGAAGATATCATCTATGGTAGCAAGCGCCTGCAGCAAATTTGGAGTGCGGCCCAAGATGAAGGGAAATGCCTTTACTTATTTGAAGATCCCGGTAGCAGGCAGCGGAATACACTCTTCTCTGCAGCCTATGAACCATGGCTCGGCGTCTGCTATAAAGTGGAGATGAGCTGCGATTTGAAACGGGAAGAACTGCATTATCTTGGAATCTCTCTGACAAAAGGGACCATCATTGATGACTTCAACGCTAAGATAGCCTCTCTGGAGATGATCCCCCGTTTACCAGAAAACGTCCATATTCAGCCTTATGAATTAACAGTGACAGTCGCTACAGATTTATTAGAGGCTCATCTTACCTCACATCTGGCCGAACTCGATTACACTTGGGCAGAACAGGCACGTGAGCGTCTTAGAATCGAGCTGGCTATCATTGATATTTATTACGGAGAGCTGCTGAAAGAGCCTGATGAAGAAAAGCGTTTAGGCACTCAGGAGCAGTATAACCGTCGTCGGCAGGAGACCATCTGGCAATATGAGCCCCAAATTGCAGTTTCTGCGATAACCTACGGACTGTTTCATCTGCGAAGCCTATAGAATGCGACCCTACTCGCTAAAAGCAGGCAAAAAAACAAGAGAACTTTTGCCTTGAGGCGCGACAGCAAGCAACAGCCTTTTTATAGCCTGTCCACTACAATAGAGTAAAGCTTAACTTTCCTGACATTTCTTAACAAAGAAAGGTGATCGACGCCATGAAAATAAGTTTGCGTCGGAGGCTGAAACTTGCGGGACAAGGATGCCTCCTCCTGCTTCTAAGCTTTGGACTGTTTGTATCCAGTTCTGGTTCCCCTTCAGCGCTGGCGCTGGCCAGAGTAAGTGTGATCCAGTCAGTCACACAGGATGTAATTCCTGTATTGAAGATGAGTACCTTACCTTCTCCCAGTACGGTCCAAGAATTCGCTAAGGCTACACTGAACAAGCTCGCTGCAGAAGCTCCATTTACAGCCTGGAAGGATGCAGGGATAGAATATTATCCCCTTGGTCCAGGTACTCATGGCTGGCTTGTAAATGTGATGAAGGGCGAAGAGCGGATCGGATACATGATCATTTCCGCCACCGATACAGGCGGATATATGCTAAGTGAATATGGAGCCGGCACTTATGGACTCCCATACAGTTTAAATGATCTGCGCCAGTTTTTGGTGCAGAAGGGTCTCATTACATCATCTTTTTCAGGACAAATAAAACTTACTGCTTTATATGCACCGCTTCTACCGGTCTGGAAAATAACCATTGACGAAAAGACGGTTTACATTAATGCTTCCGTGCCGCAAATTTTACCTTGGACACTAAGCAAGGCGGAAGAAGTTCTTAAAGAGCAGCCTCCTGCAACAGATGTAATTACTAATCTTAATCCTGACGTATCACCGCTATCGGCCTTCAATAGTGGAGGGTCAGATGATCCTTACGAAGATATCCTATGGCTGACGGCTCCTAAACTAACTACAGTGAGCGGCGACAATATCGCGCTTCTGATTAGACCCAAGGAAAGCATCGCTTATCAGGCTGCCGGACGAAATGACCTAGTCGGAGGACCGTTTATGATTACAGGCTATCAGAGCTGGCAGTCTTCTCAAGGTCAAGCTGAGAACAATAAAACTACCGTATATGCGGCCTCAGGCCCTGAAGGAAAACGATACTTGCCACTCGCTTCACTACAAAATAATGGAACACTGCATAAGCTCCCAAACAGAACGACCAAAGCACTCGGATATAATCGTTAACACAAGCATAAACGCCTTCGGCGTCCTTATGAGGACGGTAAGTGTTTATGCGAGAAATAGAAGGATAATTTATAACGTAAGCATATAAATTCTTATATTTAAACAAACGCAAATAACCTTCCACTGCCACCCATGAATAATGGCACTGGAGGGTTATTTGCTATTTAAACGTTTATTCTTTTTTGCCATGACTCCACTTGCTTCGCCAGATAGACCACCCAAGCGGGAGCATGCCGAACCATTTCTGTGACCACGGCTGCTTCGTAGCCGCTCTGCGAGCATGAATGGCACGCGGATCCTCGATATATACGACTACCTTCTCCGTTATATACTTTACAAGCTCATCGCCACCGGAAGCCATTTTAACACCTCCTAAAATGTACGTAAATTCAGATTATCAGCATCCGTTCCATGGTCTTAGTGTGCACCACTCCACTTGGATCTAAACTACAGACTTCTGATTTGTCGAATAGGTTTACCTATTAAAGCACAATCTAACAAAGAATCCAGAAGACGTTATTCACTTGCAAGGAGGCGTTTCACTTGAACAACTGGAGAAAACAACCCTTTCCCAGAACAGCAGCTGCTATATTTGGCTTTCGAATCACTTTAACTACCCTAGGACTACTAATGTTGTTTATGGGCAGCTCCTTAGCCTCTGCGACACCAGAGAAACCCGTGATGAAGGATGACCGTCAGCATTTATTAGGTCACGGTCACCGTATGATTCTAATTGATGCGGGACACGGAGGCATCGACGGTGGAACTTCCTACGGTAATATTCTTGAAAAAGATATCACGTTAGATATCTCACGTCGATTATTTCTACTTCTGGGTAGCGATGGCTTTGACGTTGCTTTAAACCGCAATGGAGATTATGCCCCAAGTGATGAGAACCGCTGGCTGCGTAGTAAATCTCGACATCTGCGGGATCTTGCACAGCGTAAAGAACTTGCTGAGACATTACCTGCTACTGTAGTGGTAAGCATCCATATTAACTGGGCGCCTTCCCCATCCAAACATGGTCCACTTGTATTGTACCGTCAAGAGGGCCGTAGCTTCATCCTTGCTAAGTCCATTCAGCATCAGCTAAATAATCTTTATGATGTCGAAGCTCATCCACGACCAGGTAAGCCCTTTTATTTACTCAACAAAATAACCGCCACAACGGTTATCGTTGAGGCGGGTTTTGTAAGCAGTCCGACTGACCGCGCAAAGTTATGCACCCCTAAAGGGCAGCAACAAATCGCTGAAGCCATCGCTGATGGTATTGTAGCTTATCTTATGGAAGTTTAAGTTGGGAGCTCCATTTCATCTCGTTTTTAACCAGATCAGAGATCCCTATAAACTCAACATTGTCTTTCATCTGTTCAATACCGCTGCGGATTCCTGCGGCGGTCTCTTTCCCAAATACACCTACATGACCAATCGTTACACAAAATCGTTGATCCTTCGCCATGTCTTTGACGAGACCCATTTGTTTCAGAACATGACTTGCTGTATGTGTATCATCTAAAAAGATATGGTTCTCTACGCGTGGCAATCCCATCCGATAAGCCATATTGCCAGCAACGGAACGGTAGTTGGTCTTGCTGTCTACAAAAAATAATCCTCGTTCTTTGCATACAGATAAGATCACTGCCATAATCCGCTCATCTCCGGTAATTTTCGAACCCATATGGTTATTTATCCCGATCGCATAAGGAACATTATCGAGTGCTGCCTCAACCTTTTGTCGCACTTCCTCATCGGACATTTTGGCCAATATGGCTCCCGGTCCAAGCCATTTAGGATTACCTTGGCGCGGCTCCATCGGCAAATGAACCAGAACATCATCTCCGCGTTCATGGGCGCGGGTCGCATCCTTTACGGATGTAGGTAAAAAAGGCATGACGGCTACAGTAAGCTTTATCGGTAACGAGAACATTTCATCTGTCCCCTTCATGCCATTGCCGAAATCGTCAATAATGATAGCGACCTTATCACGTTTTGGTGCACTCTCTTCAAGCTGCGTAGTTGTAGCGTTGTCTTTAGACGTGGCAGCAGAGACAGCCGGCGTAGCCGGAACAATTGTGGTAATCAATACTGCAGCAACAGCAAGCCAATTCAGTAAGTAACGTTTAACCTTTCGACTGTCCTTCATCAAGAGGAACGCCTCCTTCGTCTTAAACAATTGTTCTCATTGTTTGGTTCACGAAGGTTAAATATGTACGAGGAGGGTTCGCAATAATTTACAATCGAGCTGTTGCTAATGCCCGCGCTCGTCTGTGGCAAGGATTGCTTCCAGCACATCCAAAGATTGAACTTCAAATGGCATATTCTTCATTGGGCTATCCTGGGAGCAGCTAGCTTCTGCCACCACCATTAATTTATCGATCTCGCTACTGGTAATCCCAAGCTCCTTAAGTGTAACGGGAAGGCCGACTTTTTTGCAGAAAGCAATGACCTGAGCGATCTCATCTTCTGAAGCCTTCTCCAAGACCAACTGCACGATCGTAGCAAAGGCAACCTTCTCACCATGTAGCACATTCCTGCATCCCTCATGCAGGGTCAGTCCGTTATGAATAGCATGGGCTGCAGCAAGCCCACCACTCTCAAACCCAACGCCGCTCAAGTAAATATTAGCTTCAACAATATGTTCCACTGCAGAAGAGATGATCCCCTGTTTAACATCCAGGAGTGCGGATTCACCTTCAGCAAGAAGTGTGTCCAGACAAGCACGTGCTAAAGAGAACGCTGCGATTGTGCTAGTCCCGCCTGCATGAGTAACCGCTCCTGATTGACGGCAAGCTCTTGCTTCGTAATAGGTGGACAAAGCATCACCCATTCCAGCCACCAGCAATCTTGCAGGAGCTTTAGCGATGATATCGATATCTGCGATCACCATATCAGGATTTCTTTTTAATGGAAGGTAACAGTCGAAGTCACCTTCGTCCGTATACAACACTGATATAGCGCTGCAAGGTGCATCCGTCGAGGCCACTGTGGGTACAATAACTACCGGGAGATCCGCCATGTGGCTTACTGCTTTTGCCGTATCTAAGGTCTTGCCGCCACCGATTCCTAAGATAACTTCAGCGTCCTTCAGGCCAAGTTCTAGCACTATCTCATCCACCTGATTACGGCTGCACTCACCCTTGAATTCGCGCATCATAAGGGGAATATCGTTCACTTCAAAGCTGTGTAAGATATCCTCCTTGTACATGGAAAAAATAAAAGGATCTATAATCGCAAAAGCTCTGTTCGATCCTAGCTGCAAACAATAATCTCCCAGCTTACGAATCTCGCCATACCCCTGAATATATTTAGTCGGTGAACATATGATCTGCGTCATGGTTTCACTCCTCTTTTTGTATATTCTTTTATTCTAAGGAGTGTTGCTTCAGACTGGCTATAAAAAAAGATGCTATCGACTTTTGTCTTAAATAAATCCCCCGTTCACACGAATCGTCTGGCCCGTAACCCACTGTGATTCTTTACTGGCTAGAAACAGCACTACACTTGAAATATCCTCAGGCTCACCCAACCGTCCAAAAGAATTCATACTCCCAACATTTGCAATCTCTTCAGCTGACTTCCCTACTGTAAAAAGTTCCGTATTAACAGGACCTGGTGAAACCGCATTAATGGTGATTCCTTTTCGTCCAAATTCTTTAGCTAACTGACGAGTGAATTGTTCCACAGCTCCCTTTGTTCCCGCATAAACGCTGTAGGTTGGGAACATCTGACCTGTCACTGATGTCGAGAAATTAATGATCCGTCCGTTCTCACCCATATGTTTAGCCGCTTGCTGGCAAGCAAAAAAGGTACCCTTCACATTGATGGCGAACTGTTTGTCGAAGTCTTCTTCCGTCATACTCGCAATCGGCTTTGTGATCATAATGCCTGCGTTGTTAACGAGAATATCGATTTGTCCATAAGCTTCCAATGTGGCTTGGAATAATTGTTCCAGCTCTGTCACTTGGCTGATATCCGCCCGGATAGCGATAGCTTCTCCACCCTTTTGCTTAATTTCGTTCACAACTTCCTCTGCCTTACTTGAACTGCTTGCATAATTAACAACAACCTTCGCACCATGCAACGCCAAGTTCACCGCAATTTCTCGTCCCATACCTCTTGAAGCTCCAGTCACTAATGCAACTTTTCCAACCAAATTTTGTTCCATCATTTATTCCCCCTATTCGTTTGTCTTTCTTGTTGGTCTGATTATAAATCGAACACCCGCAAATAACAAGTGACAATTATTATTTTTTGTCATTCAATATAATTGTTCTCCAGACGCAAAAAAACCTTCCGATCTTCATCAAAAGGTTTAGTCCATCATTTTTCTATTATGAATTATGCTATAACAATTTATGACGAAATTCCGGAAAGCATCAAATCCCAAACGGAGGCAAACTCCTGATCAATCGAACCCGACTGCCACTCTTTCGCGTGAGCAGGATGATGAAATCGTGATGTTGCATTAAAAATAGCTCTTGCCGTAACCTCTGATTCCAATGCTTTAAACTCCCCGGTTTGTATACCTTTTTCAAGAATGCGTGCGAGTTGCCCAATTAATTGATCTACGTGTTGGGTAATCATATCTACGGCTTCTAAAGTTACAGAGGCGTACATAGCAAACATTTCGGAATCATCTACAGCATAGCTTCGTTTACTGCGGACTAAAGTATCTAACCACAGACGTAGCTGCACTTTGGCATTCCCATCAAATTGCTCCGTAACGTCCTTCAATGGGGCTAAAATATTTTGATGCAACCATCTTTCGGTTACCGATTCGCGCAAAGCTGCTTTACTGGAAAAATGTCTATATAGCGTACCATGACTAACCTTCAGTACCCTCGCTACATCAACAACTGAAGTCTTATCCGGGCCAAAACGCCGGAGCACTTGTTCAGCCGCATCCAGAATGTTTTCTTTAGATAATGGAAGATCATTCGACATTGGTATTTCCCCTCGCTCTATTTCTGATGGTACTTATCATAGCATATAATATTCAAAAACGAACTGACAATAACGTTACTTTGTCATTTGTTGAATCAATCCAATTCTCATCAGCCGCTGAGTACCTACCATATCCCAACAACAAAAAACCTCCCTGATTTCTCAAGAAGGTTCATTACTTTCATCTACTTTCTCACTCGTCCAGCTTCGCCCTAACAAACTTGCCAATCTTCGAAATCGCCTGCTCTGCTTCTGGGAGCATGTACGCTAAGAAATGAAAAACACTCCACATCTTCTCCCATATTTCCAGTTCCACATGAACCCCCGCTACTCTCGCCTGTTCAGCCAATCTCGTTGAATCACTTAAAAGCACCTCATGGTCGCCTACTTGAACGAGTAAATCAGGCAATCCCTGCAAATTCATTCTTAACGGCGATAATATTGAAGCCCTCTCGGTTCGACTACCTACATATGCATCGAGTATACGTTTATTTCCCTCTAAGCTACCTGTCGGATCAAGCGATGCACGACTCTGATACGATTCTCCGTCTAGATGGACAAGATCCGTATGAGGTGAGATTAAAAAAGCACCCGCTGGTAACTCCCTCCCCTCATCCCTCAACGAAATCAGAGTCATCAGCGCAAGGCTGGCTCCCACAGAATCTCCCCCAAACAGGATGTCACGGGCAGAATATCCATTCGCAAGCAACCACCGGTAAGCCCCTATACAATCTTCATTAGCAGCGGGATAGATATACTCGGGTGCAAGACGATACTCAATCATTAGTACTTTCATACCACTAGCTTTTGCAATTCGTGATACCAGATCCCGATAAAATTCACAAGTGCCTGCAATCAAACCACCACCATGAAAATAAAGAATCACTTTATCATCAGGTGGACCTGCTTCCACAGGAATGATCCACTCTCCGCTTAATGGCCCAACCTTGACCCGCTCGACTGTAACATCCGTATGACTAGGCATATTCGCAGCCGCCTCAACCATTTCTTGCCGGATATGCTCTACAGACTTACTTTCAAACCGATTGGTTTGTTTCAGGTAGTCTTTGATCGCTGCAAGCTGTTCTATACTCGTTTTGTCCATATTCATTATCCCTCCTACAGATCTCTTCCTCTCGAATTGTAAAGCCTGTAGGAGACTACAAGGTCAAGTTAAGATTCCATTTTTAGTATTTCTAGCGTCGATTGCACGCCTGGATGCTTATCCGTGGCTAATAAATTTTTCCTCAACTCTGCAAGTGCGGTGAGCTTTATTTCCTGTTTTGCAATTTCACTACGGACTCGTTCTATTTTTTTATCTACAACGTTTACAAAATCATCTATGCTAATGCCACTACTTTCCGATTTTAACAGTGCCTTTTTAATTTCCTTTAGGGTGAACCCGCATAGCTTTGCATTTTGGATAAACGTTAGTCGGTTTAGCGCCTCTTCAGAATAAAGACGGTATCCAGCTTCTGAACGCAAAGGTGATCTAATTAGTCCGAGTTCCTCATAATACCTCAGTGTTTCCATATTCACATTTGCCATCTTGGCCATTTGTCCTCGCAAGTACTCCGTCATGATCTACGCCCCCTTGGATTCCCTATATTATATCAAAATCTAGATAATCGAGATCATACAGAGGGTATCACACACAAAAAAAACGGCATTTCTGCCGTTTCCCGATGTCTACTCTACTCTTTTACCTTACAGCACTTCACTTCGAACCGCATTTTTCTGAATCATAGAAATCTGTCCAGCATGAATACCTGTGTGATACATAAGTCTGCCTATTGCTTCAAGCGGAGTTGATGTGCCAAAAGACGACTCTACGCTTTCATGCCAAGCATCTTCCGGAAGCTCCCGCATCGCTGCAATTAGATTCTCATTAGAAGACGTCAGCAGGTCCACCAGCTCACTTAATGTAGTATATGCTGCATCGTCGGCTTGAGGTTTAGGTCTGCCAAAGAACCACTCTGCAAACATAAATTCTACCTCGGCATTATGAGAAATCAATCCTCCGATGGATGAATTCCCTAATTTAAGATTTAAATCTTCTTCCGGCAATGCCTTCACCATTTTATGAAACCGCTCTTGAACCGCTTGCCAGATGGGCAGTACTGAAGTTATAGTCATCGGCTATTTTCTCCCTTGTACTGTTGCTTCTTCATCTTTCTTCTTATCAATAACAACGTGATTAAATATATTTGCATCTACATCAATATCGAAGGCCAATCCAAAACCTACAACATAACGACCCTTTAACGGATTCAGTTCGAAAAGGGAAAAATCCAGTCCGCGCAGCAATTTCAGCATAGCTTCACCATGATCAGCATTAAACAATTCAAAGATATCCTCATGTCCATCATTGCCGATATTGTTTGAGGTACAGCTCCAGCGCACACGCTCAGTTGCAAATTTATTGTTTGTTTCAGACTCATCCGCAATTAGAAAAGCATCCACAAAATCATTATTTTCCATATAGCCATAGTGCTCTGCAATCTTACTAATATAAATATACAGCTTGCCGTCTTTCTTTACGAAAGGCGCATAGCTAATAAAGGGCTTGCCTTCATCATCAATTAAACTCAGAATCAGATTCTTGCGTTTATTAATAAATTGTAAGTAGTTTTCTTTATTTTTTTCTACATCTACTGGCTTCTTCATACAAAAATCCCTCCATGAATAGGTTGTGTAATGACACTATGAATCTATCGAACGGTACTCAACAAATGAATACGAGGTTTCTTCTCTGTAGGCACATACTGGACTTCCGCATCCATCCGGTATATATCCCTTATCATATCGGTTGTCATGACTTCATTGGGTGTGCCATACATCGCCTTCTCACCCGCCTGCACTACAACAATACTATCGCTATAAGCAGAAGCTTGATTGAGATCATGCAGCACCATCACTACGGTCATGCCCATATCTTGATTTAACTCGCGAACAAGCTCAAGCACTTCATGCTGATGCGAAATATCCAAGTACGTGGTGGGTTCATCAAGCAACATGATCAAAGGGCGTTGTGCTAAAGCCATTGCAATCCAGGCTCGCTGTGATTCTCCACCTGACAATGAAGCCACTGCTCGGTCCTTATACTCTATCAAATGTGTCTTTTCAAGGGCCCAATGAACAATGTCCATATCCTCTTGGTTTAATCTTTCAAACCACTTTTTGTGTGGATATCTGCCATACGAGACCAGATCGATCACAGTCATATCACTCGGTGCTTGATTTTTCTGGCTCAGCATGCACATTTTTCGTGCGACTTGTTTGGCGCTCATGGTCTTCAGATCCGTACCATCGAGTATGACCGTACCCGTGTGATAAGGAATTAGCCGTGATACCGCTTTGAGCAAAGTGGATTTACCGGAGCCGTTCGGTCCTATAATGGAGACGATCTCACCTTTTTTTACGGAAAAAGAGAAGTTGTTAATCACGCTTTTCTGCTCATACCGAATCGAAATGGAATCGACAGTAAACATGTTAGAACGCCTTCTTTCTCATCAGGTATAGAAAATAGGGTCCGCCAATCACAGCCATAAGGATACCCGCAGGGATATCTAGGGGTGCAAACAGGGTACGTCCACCTGTATCCGCAATTAACAGAACCAACGCACCAAGAGCCATACTCATCGGCAAAAGATATTTGTAATCTGAACCCACGAGCAATCTCGCCATATGAGGTACAACTAGACCGACAAATCCGATCATTCCAATGGCTGCTACAGAAATAGCCGCTAGAAATACTGCCAGCAAGGAGAGCAGGATACGAATTCGGTTCACATTTTCACCCAGATTCGAAGCCACCTGATCACCCAGACGAATGATATTTGCCTTACGAATGGCAAAGAACGATAAGATCCAACCTGCAATCGCATATGGGAAGACCATCATCAACGCATTATTCCCTTTTGCCGCAAGACTGCCGTTAAGCCATTGAACCGCTGCAGGAAGTCTATCACTGTACATGATTGTTAATAGCCCAATGAGTCCTCCGCAAAGTGCATTCACAGCAACGCCAGATAAAATAATAGTAATCGGTGAAATACCGGTTCGTCTCCACGCTAATGCATATACAATACCGGCAGCAATCAGCCCTCCAACAAAAGCGGCAATCGGAATGAACTCAGTATACTGTGGTGCAGCAAGCATTATGACAAGAACACATGCAGCCGCGCCACTAGTTACACCCGTCAATCCAGGATCAGCAAGTGGGTTACCCATCACAGCTTGCAGCAGTGCGCCCGAGATCGCTATATTCGCTCCGATGATCATCGCCAGTAACACACGCGGCAATCGAATATCCCAAATGATGGTGGCATTCACCGCCTTAGACGATGAACCAAAGATCGTACTTAGTATGTCTGATACCGGAATGAATACAGAGCCTAATCCGATAGCAATAATCGCGGCTACGAGCGCTAATAGAACCGTTACAATAACAACTATTCTGCTACGAGATGTATTTATCACTTGCTGTCTCCTTTAATTATTCATAGAAGTATTTTGCGATTTCAGTTAGGGCTGTTTCTGCGTTAATGATCGAAGTTACACCGAACACACTGTAATCTAAAATCTGGATTTTGTCGTTTTTATAAGCGGACAGCTTCGTCCAAGTTTCATTTTTCTCTATTTCTTTTTTAACTTTGTCCTTGGTCGCTCCGTGGTCACCTGAAGCCAATACGAGAATAACGTCAGGATCAGCGGCTACGACGTTTTCCATGTTTATAGGAGAGTAAGTATCTGTAACTTTAAGTACAGAAGTAGCGATATTATCAGCGCCAAGCTTCTTAACCAAGCTACCCAGATAAGATTTCTCACTCATAACCATGAAGGAATCAGCGGTTCCAATAACGAGCATCACGCTCGGCAGTTCTTTTCCTTCGGCTAATTTGCTTAGCTCATTCTCTTTATCCAAAATCTTACTCAAAGCCGTATTCATTTCATCTTTTTTATTAAAATAAGTGCCTAATACTTTAAGGCTAAGCTTTAAATCCTCAAAGGATTCTGTGCGTAGATATGCTTTTTGCAAGTCCATGCCTTCCAGTGTCTTATCCAGCGTGCTTCGAAGCGATTCTGCCCCCAGCAGCAAGTCTGGCTCAAGCTTTGTTACTACTTCAAGATCCGGTGCCATTGGCGAGCCAATTTTATCTATCGATTCAAAGTCAGCAGGGATTGGATTGGTGGAGGTTGGCACCCCAACTGGTGTGATTCCAAGCAAATAGAGCATTTCTGTTAATGGGACAGATGTAGTTACAATTCGCTGTGGAGCTGTGGCTGGAAACTGGCTTAATGCTTCATTGAACAATGCTTCATCTACACCATCATTCTCCAGACTGTACACCTTTCCAGCATCCGCTGTTTTCGCTGCTTCTGTTGCATTCGCTGCATTTGCTTCTTTCGTTTCATTAGCAGCTGTATTCGTTACAGCTTCATTCTTGGTTTGATTGTCCGCTGTATTGGTGGACGAACATGCAGTCATTGCAGTAAGCGCTGCAACCACCAGAAGTACTAATAATTTCTTCAAAATCTATCCCTCCGAGTATGTATAATTATACGTTTCATGTAGTGATAATGATTTTCATTTTCATCTACCATTCCTATGATAATGGTTATCATTGGGAAGTGTCAAGAATTTTATTTAAATTTTAAACCAGCAAAAACGCCTTAAACATCCCAATTAAAAAGGACAACCTTTCTTGTAGATAAATAGGAATTCAGTATTGAATGAAATTTTCACTTTTTTAAATTAACAAAAAAACCACATCTAAAGGACGTGGTCAATATGCATAATAAACCTAAATATTTAATTATAGAATGGAGTGAATCTTCACTTATTTCTCTTCTCGTTCTTCTTCCGTTAGCCTTGGACATACATAACACTTCTCGCCATCCTCAAGGCAATAATAGAGGCAGCAGGAGGAACGTAACACTAGTCGCTCTCCTGCATGATACGGTAATTCAAGGATCATCTATTGCTCTCTTCTTCACTCTGAATAACTAGTTGATACTCCACTTTTGCTTTGTCTTGTTCAAACAAACATAGCTTACCACGACGCAGATTATTTCTGCCACTACATAAAGAAAGCCATAAGCCGATATTACCCAATATTAAAGGAAGGATAAAGAAATTCCCTATCAACAAGACATATCGTAAAATCGCCAAAATCGCGGATGTTCTAGGATGTTAATAGCTGTATACAGAGCATTAATAATAATATTGGCCCCCACAAAGATAAAATTAAAGCTATAAAATGTGATGATCTCACTGGATGTATTCATGACCTGAAGATTGTCTTTTACAAAAAGAGAAATAAAGGGAGATTTAAAAATAATCAGTATTACAGTACAAACCACACCAACCAATGTAACTATTCTAATGGCTACCGCTATCAGTTCTGATACACAACTATCGAGACCTTGCGGCATTATGACCGAATCGACCTGCTGAAGCCTGCAAAAGTAGATCCCTCCTCTGGTTATCGCTATTATTCAGATAAAGAGCTAATTTATCTGGATGTCATTAACTTCTGCAAAAAAAAAGAATATGCCACTTCATAAGATTAAAGATGTTTTTACGAATGATAATCTTGATTATATGATTAGTTTTCTAAAAACAAAGGAGGAGGAAATAGAACAGGAAATTAAGCAGCTCAAAAAGACGAAATTACAACTTGGAATTTTACGAGAACAATACGAAAACCATGCTTATTTATCTGATGTTCCCCTATCCTCTACCCATTTTTCAACCAAAGTCTCGGGACAAAGAGCAATCGTCAAAATTCCGTCACTACAGAAACCCAGCCTCGAAAGTTTCCATCAACTGCAGAATGCATTGCATCAACAGCTTGGAGATGAGCCAAAAGATGCATTTGCTTTTGATTTACCAAAAGGAACTTATCTCAATGGTTATTGCTCAGAGCAGCAGAGAATGGAAACGATGCAGAATATCACTGCGTATGCTAAAGCCGAATATACGGAAATTCCATTCGTCATCCAGTCAGTAATTTTCACCGGAATGTTTCAGTGGGTTTATGAGATTCAAGTATTGTTAAAATCTGCATGATCTATTCCTAGTTTCGTAGATTCGTAGATTCGTACCCACTGGATCAGTGGTGCATATAATGCACTTGTGAGGTGATCCATTAATAAATGAGCCGACAATTGTGGCTAGAGCAATACAATTCAAGAATCCATAGGGCGCTAAGAAAAAGAATTCAACACTCCCAAGTCCGTCGCGGTACATCCGCTAAAATCCCTATCATTATTAAATTCAAACAAAAAATGACCCCGGCACAGCTGAAGTCATTACAAAAACATCTAGAATCACACGACTTTCCTATCAAACATCATCTTCCTATACTAAATTCTGTATCATCACGAGTTTCGATGAACTGTCTGAAACAGATGTGCAGTTGGCATGGAATCGATAAAATCTATGTAGACGGAATTAAAAAAACATCACTTTATATAGCGACACCATCCATCGGTTCTACATCCGTCCAAAAGAAACAGGGACTTACCGGAAAAGGAATCAACATTGCCATTCTTGACACAGGAGTGTATAGACACCCTGATCTGATTCAGCCCTGTAACCGTATCGTAGCTTTTAAAGATTTTATCAATCACAGAAAACTTCCCTACGACGATAACGGTCATGGAACACATATCGCAGGCGATGCGGCAGGCAACGGATGGATGAGCAAAGGAAAATACAAAAGCCCTGCTCCAGAGGCAGGGATCGTCGGTGTTAAAGTACTCGATAAAAATGGTGACGGATATGACTCCACGATTATTAAAGGAATCGAGTGGTGTATTGCGAATCGAAAGCGACTAAAACTACGTATCCTTTCGATGTCATTAGGGGGTACGGTAAATTCACCTTGTTCTGACGATCCGCTGTGCCAAGCCGTAGAAAAAGCAATAAAGGCTGGACTCACTATTGTGATTGCAGCTGGAAATAGCGGCCCTGGACGCAGGACGATAGAATCTCCTGGTATTAGTCCTTCTGCAATTACCGTAGGTGCAGTGGATGATCGCCGCACACTCACACAAAAGGACGACCGGATTACTTCATATTCAAGCCGCGGACCTGCACCTGGAGGGCGAAAGAAACCAGACCTCGTAGCTCCTGGCGAGACCATTATTTCTCTTCGTGCGCCTCACTCCAAGCTAGATCGCGAGCTTCCTTACTTGCGGATCGCTAAAAATTATTTTGTACTGTCCGGTACCAGCGTCTCAACTCCAATAGTCTCCGGTGTGATCGCTCAATTGTTGCAGAGAAATCCATCTCTATCCCCTAAGCAAGTAAAATGCATACTGAAAAAGAACATATTCTCTCTTAAACTAAAACCTAACACAGCTGGCTCTGGTGAGATTAATGCGAGATTCTTATTGTGATTTTGCTTCCTTCTTTAAAGCTGTGATAACAGAAACTGACAACACTTCAGTAAATTTACCCATAGGCTCAATTTCTAATAAAGAAGATTTCAAATCCGCTTCAAATTGTTCTAAGTGATCTCCAAATAAACGCTTTGAAGCATAGGATGTGGAATACAAATTTCCAAGAATAGAATCCACCGTCCATGTCACTGAATAACTCGGTAAAATCAATCTTTCCACATCCTTAAAACTAGATCGCGCAACAATATCCTCATGTCTTTCTTTAGGATGAGTATAGATGCTGTCTCCTGCTATTCTTTCGTTACCTAACCAGCGTTTTACTACTTCATTTACCTTAAGCTGCCAAGATAATGGCTCATGCCCTACATTAAAAGTATCAATAATCGCTAATCCACCATTATCGATCAAACTATGATGTAGAATTTCAAGAAGGGCTGTCCTATCCATCCAATGAAAGGCTTTGGCCAGGATGGTAAGACGGAAGGAACCCCAGTCGTTCTGCAACTCTTCTGCTCTACCAAGTATCCAACTAACGTTATCTACCCTATGGAGTGTTGATAGACGATTAGCCTCTTCCAACATTTCACTTTCCGTATCTACACCTATCATTTCTTCAAACCAATCACTAAATCTTAGTCCCAGCTGACCCGTACCACACCCTAAATCAAGCAGACGGCCTTCTCCGTTAAGCGAAAACTTCTGAATTAAGTACCGAATAAGGGATGAAGGATACTGCGGCCGATATTCTGAATAGTACACTGCCGTACCTTTAAATAAATCCGGACCATATCCATTCATAGGTTCACCCTTCTCTTGTTTTCTAATAGGACAAAATCATAGCAGACATCCAACTAAAATAAAAGGCAGTTCGGTTTGACCGAACTGCCTTTTATTTATGCTGATACGGCAATTCGCTGGATTTGGGCTCAAAGGATCAAAAAATCCACATAGAAATGATTGACAAATAAGTCCATTACATATATGGTTAATTACATAACTAACTAACCAATGAACATGGCGGTGAATACATGGGAAGCTTAATGGATGATACTCGACCAATATTTATGCAGATCGCCGAACGCATAGAAAATGACATCATCGAAGAAACACTCCTGGAGGAATCAAAGGTTCCTTCTACAAATCAATTTGCTATTTTTTACCAGATCAATCCGGCTACGGCTGCGAAAGGTGTGAATTTGCTTGTCGACCAAGGAATTTTATACAAAAAGCGAGGTATCGGCATGTTTGTAGCTTCTGGAGCGCGCACAGTATTGATGGAAAAGAGAAAAGAACAATTTTATGAGCAATATGTTGTAACTATGATCCGTGAAGCAGAGAAATTAGGAATTACGTTGGATCAATTAACGAAGATGATTCAGAGGGGAGATAATCGGTCATGAATGAAGTCGTTGAGATCAAGGGACTGACCAAGTCGTACGGAAAGGTAACCGTCATCCAAGACATTAATTTTTCTTTAGAAAAGAACAAAATCTATGGTCTGCTTGGCAGAAATGGTGCGGGGAAAACAACAATCATGCACATGATTACAGCACAGTTATTTGCTACAAGTGGTGATCTGAAGGTGTTCGGGGAACATCCCTACGAGAATAACCGCGTACTCAATCAGATTTGCTTCATTAAGGAAAGCCAAAAGTACCCAGATACGTACCGTATTATCGATGTTCTAGAGGTTTCTGCGTTATTTTTCCCTAACTTTGATCGGGACTATGCCCACTCTTTAATCAGAGACTTCAATCTACCCTTAAAAAGAAGAATAAAGAAGCTGTCCAGAGGTATGCTCTCGGCGGTGGGTATTGTAGTAGGTCTAGCTAGCCGAGCTCCCCTAACTATATTTGACGAGCCCTATTTAGGTCTGGATGCTGTGGCTAGAAGCCTGTTTTACAATCGATTAATTGAGGATTATTCAGAATATCCACGAACAGTTGTCTTGTCTACCCATTTAATTGATGAGGTAAGCCAGCTGTTAGAGCATGTCATTGTTATCGACAACGGTAAGCTGATTATCAATGAGGACGCTGAAGCGCTTCGCGGGCGAGCCGCTAAGGTGATCGGTGCGACTGCGAAGGTGGAAGATTTAATCTCCGGTAAAGAGGTTATCTCTCGTGAATCCTTTGGCGGATTACTTTCTGCCACTGTTATTGGCTTAAACTCAACAGATCTAACACGCGCTGAGATGCTAGGTCTGGAGATCTCCCCTATCTCTTTACAACAGTTAATTGTTCATCTCACAAATAGAAGATCTCAAGGAAAGGAAGTGGCAGCACAATGAACCATATGACAGGGATATTAAAAATGCACTACAAGGATAAATGGTTTTGGTTATTTATGCCTTGGATCATATTATTGTCCAGTTTTCTCGTCAATCTCGTCATAGCTTGTTTCATGCAAGAACCAATGTATACCGGTGGCCTAGTCTCTATCTTTATTTATATGTTTGTCATAGGTATCATCATTTTGGTTCAGACCTTCCCCTTTGCCTTGGGCTTAAGCATACGGAGGACAGATTATTTCTTCGGCACCTCCTTAATGGCCGTTATAACAAGTGCCGGCTTCTCACTTCTTCTGTTCCTGCTATCTATTGTAGAAACCAAATTAACACCTGGATGGGGTGTGCAGCTACATTATTTTCATATGCCATACTTGAATGACGGTACTGTCCTAGAGCAGCTGTGGATCTATTTCGTGATCATGTTGCATATGTTTTATTGGGGATTTGTTATCTCCAGCATCTTCCGCAGATTCGGCAGAAGTGGCCTATTCATTTTCGCAGCAGTCATGTTTATTGTGTACAGCGTCGCTGGATTGTTAATGACGTATTATCACTGGTGGGGAGATCTATTTAATTGGTTCGTTAGCCATACCGCATTTGAAATTGCCTTGTGGAGCATGCCTTTGACGGTCTTGTATGCACTCTTATCGTTTTGGATGCTTCGGAAGTCTACAGTATAAGGCACTGCCTCGAATATCTAAACATTATAGGAGGTACTGTATGGATTATGTGAGGGATTACGCCATGTATGCTTCTATATTCGGTATGTTTAGTTTTAGTTGGTTTGGTTGGGCACAAGAAAATCCCAGATCCAGCTGGCGAAAATATATTGGCGTAGCTTCTGGTGTATCCCTTCTCATCTGCTTGATTGGTGTCTATTTAAGTGTGACGAACTGGGATGCTCCCTCCGTATTAAATGACAAGACCTCTTTTGATAATTATCTAATTTCTGTCTATGTTGAATTATTTTTGGCTGGCGCTGGCGCTTCTATATTGATGAAATGTAAGTATAATGATTACGTTGCTCCTTGGATTTCTTTTATAGTAGGGATTCATTTTATTGGCTTAAAAAGTGTGTTTAACGATTTCAGTTTATACCTTTTAGCAGCACTTCTTGTTGCAATCTCTATCGTATCACTGTTCATATCTAAAAAACTTAAGGTCGCAAACAGTGCAATTACAGGCATTGGTGCTGGGACAGTTTTGTTCGCCTTCGCTTTATTAGGGTTAATTCGATATTTATTAAGCTAAGTCATACCATGATCATCAGAACTTTCATGAACCATCCGCTCACATCTCAGAATCAAAATGATATACCTTTATTCACCCATACCCTTCACCGAACTAGAGAAAGCCTGCAAATGATCAGCTTTTTGTACATGATATCTTCCTCATTAAGTTCAAAAACTGAGAATGTACAGGTATATCCTCACGGATGGCTCGAAGATTTCTTCTGAAGTAAGAATTAATGCAAATTTGCAGAAATCAAGGTGTTAGCCACCCCCGTATTATTTATAAATGTAATTTTGTAGGCTGAGGCGACTATGGGAATTTCCGGGGGCAATTCTGGTGCATATATGCCTCACTTTCTACTTTTTCTCAGTCTCAATCACGGATATAGGGAATTCCTCCCTTTAAATTTACGCTTTTGTCCATAAATCGATGGATATAGGGAATTCCTCCCTTTAATTCATTGGATTTTATCGTATTTGGGGTTTTATCCGAATTTATAGGGAGTAATTCCTTATACTCATTGAAAATAACTGAATTCTAATAATTATAGGGAGAAATTCCCTATAATCTTGAATTCTCCTTTAATAAATCCAACTCCAATGCTCCCTGACTTTCCCTCAGATACATACCTATTTATATACCTGTATGTTCACTGTATTATACAAAACTCTTATGAACCTAGGCTCCATCCAGAATGAAAATGTTATTCCCTTATCTAGGGTTACTGGTTAGTCAACCTTATATTCACAAAAAAGAAACTCCCTTGATTTCTCAAGGGAGTTTCTAGTGATGCGGTCGAGAGGACTCGAACCTCCACGGTATTGCTACCACACGGACCTGAACCGTGCGCGTCTGCCAATTCCGCCACGACCGCACATCGTAATGACTACATATCAATCTTGCGGTCACAAGAAATATCATATCATGCTGAGATTAAAGCGTCAATATATTTTATAGATTTTCTTGTCGATCATTATTTTATGGATAATTATTGCTTTTACTTCCGATTATAAGGTATAATGAGAACAAAAGTTCGCATAATATAAATGAGGTGATTTATAATGGCGACTACGAAGTTAAAGACATCCATTGTTGATGAAGATATTACTAAAGAAGAACTGTCCCTTGTCAGAAGCTATTTGCTGCTAACGTTTATTCATAAAGTTTTCGAGCGTGACTGCCGTGTAATCAGCAAGAGCGGCCTGTTTAAGACCCCTCAGCTTTATATGGAGCTCGTGTCTGGTGCCACTAAGAAAACCTCATTAATGCTCCAAGAGGTTACGCGCGAATTGAGTTCGCATGATCTGAAGATCACAACCGTTCGCCAAGATCAACGAGGAGTTGAGGCCTTGTACTCCTGTAGAGGATATCAAGGTGAACTGAATATATTATGGCCAGGATTCCGTAGAGAGATGATGCTGCGAATGCGTGCATATCTGGGACTGTCCACAGAGCTCTCTATACTCTCCAGAGAAGAAAGTGACACCCAGCTAGCTCTAAGTATATAATCCGTCAGAGGCATAGATGTTAGCAGAACAGCCCCCACCCAATTTGGGTAAGGAGCTGTTCTGCTGCGGAAACTATATATTATCAAGTTCTTTCCTTGGTTCGCTGAAGGGTTGGAATAAATAATTCCGATCTAGCTTTACTACTCGTCTATTCTGACGACGTATCATTACCTGCGAATCATCCCAAGCCAGAACAATCCCTTTTACATCGTTACTTTCTATGCCATCCCGGACCACACGAATTTTCTCGCCGGAAATTCGGTACGCATCCAATTGTTCATCGCTAATCATCATGAATCCCTCCCTCTGTATAGCTTATCCTATTTTCATTAAGAAAAAAGACCCAAATGAAAAATCATCTGGGCCTCGTATAAGTAATTGACCAATTGCATGTCTACTAAAGCATTCTTATATCAGCGCTTCATTCTTCTCGAACCAGAAATCAAGAACTTTAGCGGACATCACACGTTGCTCCAGATACTCCACTTGGTTTGTAGTGAATTTCTCCCTCCAAGGGAAGGAAAGTTCCTCACATAAACCTTTAATTGTCAGAAGCTCTGACCAAGCTACATAGCGTTTGTACCAAAAAAACTGAGGATGTTCAATCATATAGGGATACAGATCGTCGAATTCCGTGTGTTTGCAATCCAGCGCACGCTCGAAGTGATCCTTGGCCTCGGTTAATTTATCAATAAAAAATTGCTCAGTCACCGGTTCTTTCCCCATTGTGACGCCTCCTCCCTATGTCTGATTTTATTATAAAGGAAAATCTATAGGGTGAAAAGCAGTTGTTTGAAAAATAGGCCTGTTTAGGCCTGTTCTTATCTCTAAAACGGGTTATTCCCCAAATTCAATGGTGCCACCACTCAGAGAAGTAATTCTTACGAGTGACTCCAGTCGGATGCCTTGTTCTTTGATTGTCCGAGCTCCAGCCTGAAAGCTTTTTTCCACTACAACGCCAAGACCTACCAGCTCAGCGCCAGAGCGCTCGATGATCTTAATCAATCCACGTGCAGCATCACCATTAGCAATGATATCATCGATAAAGAGGATTTTATCCTCTGGAGAGATGAATTGCCGAGACAACATAATGTCGGTGACAATACCTTTCGTAAAAGAAGGAACTCTTTCACAAAGTGCGTCCGGATCTGCTAACAGTGTTTTTTTGCGACGTGCAAAAACTAACGGCACCTTTAACTCATATGCGGTGGCAAATGCCACGGCAATGCCCGAGGATTCCACGGTCACAATACGTGTAATTCCGCAGTCCGCAAACCTCCCGGCAAACTCCCGTCCCATTTCCATCGTAAGCTGTGGATCTACCTGATGATTCAACAGTGCATCCAGCTTCAGCACTTCATCTGAAACGACGACACCTTCCTCCAAAATCCGCTGTTTCAACACTTCCATGACTTTGAACCTCCAATACCCTTTATAATCGCAGACGTTCCGTACAAATGAATCACGGAAGTCATGTCCTACTGATCCTCATCATAACCTGTACTATACAGAGTACACAAGGCAATCCTGCATAGCACGCATTATGATTTTTCTTTTGTTCTTAAAACTATTAGGAGGGGAGCCATGAAATCACATGTCCGAACATTACAGATCGCATTCACTTACATTGGCACCATTGTAGGAGCCGGATTCGCCACCGGACAAGAAATATTAAAATTCTTCACTCGTTACGGACACTGGGCAGTCCTGACCATCCTGCTCTCTACTATACTGTTCATATGGCTGGGTACGAAAATGATGGTCATCGCTCGGCGCATAGAAGCAGAGTCTTATGAAGACTTTAACCGACACCTCTTCGGCGACCAAGTCGGAAGCACCATTAGTTTGTTCACGATGGTCATCTTAATCGGTGTCAACAGTATTATGCTTGCAGGCGCGGGCGCTATATTTCAAGAGCATCTTGGACTTCATTATCAAACAGGGCTAATACTGACGCTGGTTGGTTCTTATTTTCTGCTTAAACGGGGAATTTCCGGTATTCTGCAAATGAACAGTCTGATCGTCCCATTAATGCTTACGCTGTCACTCATCATTATTTTTAATACCTTTCAAATTCCAGGAGCTCAGCGGTTCTTATTCCTAGAAACAGATCGGACTATATTTGGCGCTTGGATGTCGCCGCTGCTCTACACCGCCTTCAATTTAGGTATGGCTCAAGCCGTATTAGTGCCCATGGCGCGACATACTGATGAAGAAAAATCGCTTGTCTGGGGCGGTATTATTGGTGGTGCCGGAATCGGCTTTATGTTGATCGCCGCACATTTCGCGATGAGCTCACAGATGCCGGGTATTCTCCAATTTGAAATCCCTATGGGCAACATAGCTATCCGGTTGGGTACTGTAGTACAAACTATATATTTGCTTCTGATCTTTTGTGAGATCTTCAGTACGTTTGTAGCCGACATTTATGGTGTTACTATGCAGCTTAAACAACGAATTCCTGTTAAACCCACATTAATTACGCCGATTCTAATGTTGGTCTGTTATTTACTGAGCCAGTTTGGCTTTAGCTCACTTCTCTCCATCTTCTACCCGATCTTCGGAGCTTTGTCGATGGTCTGGGCTGTCATGCTACTACGTACGCCATGGTCTACCCCACCACGTAGCGATTCCTCATCGGGTTCGAACGGAAAAGGGAACAGCCTTGTATCCATAAAACCAGTTACACGGAAATAACTGCTGCTGTTGGAATGATTCGTGCTGCCGCTTCCGCCACATGCTTGTGACAGGTCATCATCACAATCTGGCGGGAGACCGACAGTTCACCAAGCAGTGAAAGCGCAGCATGAAGACGAGCGTCGTCAAAATTGACGAATAGATCATCGAACAGCAGTGGCAGCGTTACTTGCCGAGACATCGTCTCAGCAAGTGCCAAGCGGATGGAAAGGTACAACTGTTCTGCCGTCCCACGGCTGAGCAGACCGCTGTCCAGCAGTCCAGCATCTTTGTGTTCCGCTTTTAGTTCTTTATGACCTAGAGTTATAACTACTCTCTTGTATTCCCCTTCGGTCAGCTTGGAGAAATAGTCAGATGCAAGCAAAAGTACCTGCGGTTGCTTCTCCTGTTCATAAATACGGCGGGTTCTTCCAATTAATTCAGCAGTTAATGCAGCTACCGCATACTTATCAGCCACGATTCGCAGAGCAGCTCTCTGCTCTTCCAATTGCTGAATAACAGAGTCCTCCATACAGCGTTCTTTCAAATACTCCCTTTCCTGTAGCAGCTTCCCTCGTTGCTCCAGCAGGGTGTTCCACATTTCTTCCTCCCGTTCAGCTAGCTCTTCTGCTGCTGTTCGCTCTTTCTGGAGTGCTGAGGCATCATGATGAGCTAATAATACTTGCAGAGCGGTAACTCGCTCTTCCTCCCAGCCTCCAAACATAGCAAGCTCCCACTGGCGAATGGATTTATTCAGCTCACTACGCCGCTGTACACCAGCCGATCTGCGTAGGAAATCCTCACCACCAATTGCTCCGCCTTCATGTAGCAATTGGTCACGCTGTTCTCTAAGTTCATCTAATACCCTATGGCTCTCTTTAAGCTCTTCCAGTAGTTCTTGTAACCGGGAATGAATACCTTCCCGCCGAATCAGATCCTTTTTCAGCTCATCCCAAGCTCTTTTTCGAAGTTCCAGCCAACTTAGTAAAGTTAGTGCAGATCGTCGCTGTCCATCCTGCGGATCCATCTCAAAGCTAGTTGCCGCCACGCCAGACTCGTCCAGAGGATCGGTACCTGAGTCATGAATAAGAGCAAGCAGTTCCTCCTCGAACACAGTACACTCCTCTTCAAGCTCCTTCAGTCGTAAAGAGAGCTTATGCTCTTGGCGCAGCAGTTCGTTCCCCTGCTCCACCATAGCGAAGATATCCGTCAGCCCTTCCGGGGACAAGCCTTCGGGCAATCTGCGCTCACGCAGCCATTCTTCATATTGCTCAGCGGTTTGCGTGAAAGCCAGCTCCGCTCGGCTCATTTCTTCCTCGAGCACCTTCTCTTGCGCTGCCAGCGTCTCCAGCTCTGTGCGGCAGGCATCCCGCTCGGCGGCATAGCGTTCAATGCGCTGCCGCCAAGCTGACCAAGCCTCCATGAGCCTGCGAAGCTCCCTCATGGAGGCCTCCAGCCCGCCTGCGTCAGGGCTGGACCCCGGGGCGGCCGATCGCCGGCCCGGCGGCATAGTGCTCTCCGGCTCTGCACCGGAGAGCAGCTGCCCCCGCAGCCGCAGCATCTCGGCTGCGGCAGTGCCCACATCCCCGCCATGCCCTGGCGGGGATGCTTCCGGCCGGCGCGCTCCGCTGAGGCCGGCCCAAAGGGCCAGATCGGCCGCACCAAGCAGGCCGATCGCAAGCACGGCGCTGACCGGCGGTGCACCGGTCAGCCACAGCGCTGTGGGCAGCAGCACGGTTAGTGCTGCCCCAGCCCACAGCAGGCGCCGGTAGAGCGCGGCCATGCGCTGCGCGCCAGGGCCGTCACTTCCGGCGCCGGGGCCGCGCTGCGGCCCTGCGCTGAGCTGCGCTTCGCGCCAGCGCTCGGCCGCCTGCTGCAGCTCGTCCCACAGCTGCAGCAATTCTCTAGCGCTGCGCGGAGCCAGCTGCGCAAAGGATTCGGCGCCGGTGGCGTGTTCACGCGCCAGCGCCCGTTCCGCTGCCTGCAGCGAAGCTGAGGCAGCGGCCAAGCGGGATCGAAGCGTCTGCCGCGCTGCGCCCTCCGCTTCCATGCGGCGATCATAACTCGCGAACGCTGCCGCAAACCTCCGTCCAGCTTCACGATCCGCCGCTGCACCCGAAAATGAAGTCAGCTCTGCCGCGCTCCAGCTGGCATCAATCCCTCGCAGAATTCGCTGCAAATGCTCTTTCAGCGCGGTCAATTCACCTTCTAGCCGCTGTCTTTCCGCTCGCAGGTTCTCATAGCTGCTCCGATGACGGTCCAGCCGCTCCAGGGCAGGCCCTTGCGCTGTTAACAACGAATCCGGCGGATTCTGCGCCAGCTCAGCCGTAAGCTCACTTTGCAGACGTTCATCACGAGTTACTGCTCCCTGGGCATTCCGAATCTCACCTTCAAGTGCCTGATAGCGAATCGCTCCATCTTCAGGAAAGGTTGTAATCACTGGCAGGTCCTGCAGTTCGAGCTGCGCATCGCTCCATTTTAACCACAATTCACGAACATCCTGAGCTTTGCGAAGCATCACAAGCTTGTCTCCAGTAAGCTTACGTTGTTGTTCCAGTTGATCCAGCTCAGATTCCGTAACCTTTAAGGCAGCTATATTACCGTTATAGCGCGGAAGATAAGAGCGGCTCTCCGCCATCTGGCGCTCTAGTTTCTCAATAGCCTGAACGATTTTAGCAGCTTCCTGCAGCTTGCCCCGAGGTTTATACAGCTTCTCAGCTTCCTGTACCAATCGACGTTCCGCCCGCATGATCGTTCCTCCACCGCCCATACCCGCGTGAAAGAGAAAGCTGCCCATCTCTTCTGATTGAAGCGCAGCAAGCTCCTGCAGCTCATCGAGAGAAACCGCGAACAATTGATGGAACATGCTCCGAGAGATACCACCAAGCAGAAACCGCTCCATTTCAGCTTGCCCTAGCTCTTGCGTGGTTCCATTCGGATGGTTAACCGTGATGTTCAGCTTCTCATTTCTTCCTGAGCCCTCACCACCAGCTATATGGCGACGAATGGTCCACAGGGCACCATTACTATCACGTGCCTTTAGTATTCCCCCATGTAATCCGCCTTGCATAGGTTCATATCTCTCCGTAGGGTTACCACGACTTGGAATTCCGAACAGCATGGAACGAATAAACTGTAACGTAGTGCTTTTTCCTGCTTCATTCCGTCCATAGAGTATAGTAACTCCTTCCGATAGATCAATCTCTCGGTTATACAAACGTCCGAAGCCATGGATTTGCAAATGTTCAATTCTCATCTTCGGGAGCACCCTCCATTCCACCGAGCAGGGTAATCCCCTGTTCCGCTGCACTACGAAGCCAACTTAACTTCTCCTCTTGACTTGTCACCGAGAGTAGCAGTCGCAGCTCCTGATTCTCCATGAGCGGCTTAAGCGCACTGTTTATTAATTCTTCAAGCGCTTCTGCTGAATGTTCCGTACGCTCTGTAATTCGCAGCATTTCTCCAAGAAAGCTATCCTCCTCTAATAACCTTTCCCGGTCAATAGCTAACCCGGACTCTACAGCAAATCCTTCCACCCAGACAAGTCCCTTATAATCCTTACGTTCCGCCCGAATCGTCTCACGGCGCTGGAGTTCAGACAGCAGATCCTCTGCCGCTCCTTTTTCTGCTAATACTTTATGTACGTCCCCCCGTCCGATCAGACGAAGTCTGACCACTGACATCAGCTCCGGGAGTTCCTCTCTGATATCGTCAATCACCTGCTCTACCCTTTGTATCCATTCTGCTTCATTACTCAATCCCTCAATGGACAGATCCCGTACCTGCCAGCGAACATAATCAAGCTCATGAAACTCTAACAGTGTACTTCCAGCTTCATCAACATCCACAACATAACAACCTTTTGCTCCGGTTTCCTTGATGCTGCGCCCTTGTATATTGCCTGGATACACAATCGCTGGTTTCTCATGCAATACACTTCGTTTATGGATATGTCCAAGTGCCCAATAATCAAACCCCCGTTCGATAAGGTCCCTACGACTGCATGGAGAATACGTCTCGTGCAGCAAATCACCGTCTACATTCCCATGCAGCATAGCAATATGAAACAGAAGGCTGCCAGGCTTTCGAGAAAAGGTCACTGCAGTGTTGTCCGTAACTTTCGCTGTCGGATAGGAGATTCCACTAACAATAGCCACTTCTTGTCCATCTTTTCGTCGGTAAGCCGTAGCGAGATCTGGCTTCTCTCCTCCAAACACGGTAACATGCTTTGGCATTTCTGTAGTCAGACGCAATCCGTCAAGTGGATCATGGTTGCCATGGATCAGAAACACGTGTATTCCTTGCTGACCCAGTTCCTTGAGTGCTTCCTGAAATCGTAGCTGACCCTGTAAGGAAGCGTCAGAAACATCGTACACATCTCCACTGATGACAATAAAATCAACGTTCTCTTGGATGGCAACGCGGACAAGCCGCCCGAGGGCGGCGAAGGTTGACTCACGTAAATAAGAACGAATGGCTGGCGAAATATGCGCCAGCCCAGCAAAACGGCTATCCAGATGTAAGTCAGCAGCATGTAGAAATCGAAATGGAATCATAGCTGCTCACCCTTTCGTTCCTGAGGGATACTGTAAGTATGTTTTTTTAAGTTCATTCGCGACACGAGTCAGCGAATACAAGCTTTTCGCTTTATCCCAAGCTGAACGAGAAAGCTCGTAACGATAAGCCGGATCGGAGATCACCTTCTCTAAAGCGTCAGCAAGAGCAATCTCATCATCCGGACTGACCAGCAGACCATTCACACCATCTTCAATCTGCTCTGGTATCCCGCCGACATTCGTCCCCACTAAAGCCAGGCAGCTAAGCGCCGCTTCTGCAAACACCGATCCGAAGGCTTCGGCCCGAGAAGGCAGCACGAAAATATCAAAGAATGGCATAAATTCTTCTGGATGAAGGGTGTATCCATAAAAAATCGTTTCATTATAAATCCCTAATTGTTTAGCCATATTTTCCAAATCCGTACGGGAAGGCCCATCACCAATAATATGCAGGACATACTCATGGCCGCGATCTTTAAGCTCAGCACAGGCCTTAAGTAAAGTATCAATGCCTTTGGCTGGAACTAGGCGCGTCACAGTTACTAGCTGCGGTACAGCATTGTCATGCGGAACTGGCTTAAACCTTTTTTCATCAAAACCATTCGGTATTACTCCTATATTAGAAGGATCTAGAATATAAGGTGCCACATACTCTGCAAAAGCTTGTGACACGGTCATTAAGCGATCACTAACATGCTCAAGTTCACGATAAAGCGAAACAAGAAACTGATGCTCAAGCCCACCCTCAGAAATAGCTCCATTAAGAATCAGCTCTCGCTCATAACTCGAGTGTAAGGTTTGAATTAACGGAGTATCTGGAAATATTTTTTTCATCGCTAAACCAGCAATTGGATGATGGGAATGGATTAGATCATAGGCCTTGCTCATTCGCAGTTTAGTCCACCATAGATAATCACGATAGGTCTGAATATATTTCTGAACGATCTGACTTTCCCCAAACTGGGTCCAATCAAAGGTCTCGAATATGACTTCTTCATGTCCCTTGTTGCGAATCCGCTTAGGTAACCAAAACAAATCCATTTCCCAGCGGCTTGAACGGAACCTCTCCTGAAGATAAGGGATCATGGATGATACACCACCGGGTTGCTCCGGCGGGAAGAAGAGCGCTTGCAGCAAATTCATATGGTACATCCCCTTTACAATTGCCTTACGTACAGTAAGACTTGGCAATTATGATATAGTTGTGTATATGTAGAATTTCAGGTACGATTACGTTCCCCATACCTTGATTTTATCGGTATAAACATGAAACAGCAACTAAGAAAAAGGAGAATGAACTATGAAGGAAGAACAGCTGCCTGCCTCTTACACCGCATATATACAAGAAATGCTGGGGGAAGAGGCAAATGCTTTTCTAGAAAGTTATTCAGCACCACGAACGCAGGGACTTCGTTTTAATCCACTGAAAAGTATCTCTGATGCAGGTCAAGTCGCAGTAGAGCGCACAGTCTCACAATTTGATTTAAAACCTATCCCATGGTGCCCTGATGGTTATTATTATGAAGAACCCGCTCGCCCAGGTCGACACCCTTACCATGCTGCTGGACTATATTATATTCAGGAGCCTTCCGCAATGTCCGCAGCTGAAATGCTGGCACCTAAACCCGGTGAAACCGTTCTCGACCTTGCAGCAGCCCCTGGGGGTAAAACTACGCATATCGCTGGTTTAATGCAAGGACAAGGCCTCTTAATCTCTAATGAAATTCATCCAGAGCGCGCAAAAATCCTTGCAGAGAACGTAGAACGTTTAGGCATAATGAATACCCTCGTAACCTGTGCAACGCCAGAACAGCTGTCTTCGCGCTTCCCGCAAGTTTTTGATCGAATTATGTTAGACGCACCTTGCTCAGGAGAAGGCATGTTCCGAAAAGACCCAAAAGCCGTTCAAGAGTGGTCTCCTGATCATGTGGTTATGTGTGCAGCGAGACAATGGGACATTCTGCAAGACGCCTACCTGATGCTTAAGCCTGGGGGGACTCTAGCCTACTCTACTTGTACCTTTAACCGCCAAGAGAATGAAGAGACCATTTCCCGAATGACGGATCGATACCCCGATATGGAACTTCTTGCCCACAAGCGCCTTTGGCCACATTTAGAAAAAGGCGAAGGCCACTTTGTTGCACTCCTACGTAAACAAAGTGTCATCGAAAACGACGTTAATGATGATGCCAAACGCAGCACCAATAAACGTCGAGGCAAAAGCAACCTAAAAATTAATTCTTCCGTTCGCGATGCGTATCAGTTATTCCAAGACTGGGCAGCGGTAGAACTGCCTGGTTTCTCATATCAAGGCGTCCCTCTGCTGTTCGGAGAATCCCTTTATTTGCTGCCTGAATCCTTTAAAGGCAACCTCCATACGGGGCTGCTGGATGGTTTGCGTATTCCACGAGCCGGGCTACATATTGCCCATTTGAAGAAAAATCGGATTGAGCCTGCTCACGCCCTTGCAATGGCGATTCAACACACACAAGTAACTCGTAGTTTTGATCTCAGTAGTGGGGGGCTGGAAATTCATGCTTGGCTATGGGGCGAAAGCTTACCTGTGCCCGTGGAATTACATGGTTGGACACTTGTAACTTTAGATGGTTTGCCAATTAGTTGGGGCAAAGCGAGTGCAGGCCAACTTAAGAATCATCTTCCTAAAGGACTCCGCATCTTAAAAGCCCATATTGACGAGCAATAGGCCATTGACCAGTTCATCTAGTCCACTTTGGCATATGATGTCATTATCTCAGAAAGCTGCGACACCCGCTGCAGCAATGAGAATAAGTCATACGTTAAGGAGGAATATATCATGGGTGAATTTGGAGGAGGCTTCACTTCGACTGGTGCGATCTTGGTACTTTTTATCTTGCTTGTAATCATCTCCCGTTCGTTGTTCGTTTAATACCAACCCGACTAAATAGACGGTGAAATTAAAGCGGCTGTGTCGTCCTTTTTAGGGCGGTGCGGCCGCTTTATTTCTTTCCGATATAGCATCTCCATTTATTGTTCTCGTGAATATTCACCGTTTGAAAGCCGAATTGCCGAAATAACTGATCGATCTCATCATTTTTTGTATATTTTTTCATGTGATAATTGATTTTATAGATTTCGGAAATCATAACAAACGTTCCGCCTGCCTTCAGCACCCTAAATACTTCACTTATATCATGTTCAAGATCGGGCCAGAAATAATGCGTTTGAATAGCCGTAATCGTCCCGAAAAATCCATCGTTGAATGGTAACGCTGATACGTCTCCCCGACTAATCTTTACCCTACCCGCAGCTACAGCCTTATTGTTTTTTTGAATGGATGTCTCCACAGCTTGTTGTGAATAATCTATTCCGTAGATTTCCTGATGTTTATTTTGGTTTGAAAGCATATGTATAGTTTGACCGCCACCACAGCCTATGTCCAGAATAGGTGCGTTGTTTATAATCTGAATTTTTTTAAGCCCCCACGCTGTTATGCTAGTATGCGCCTGGTTCATGATCTTGATCATGATATTCCCCACAAACCCTCTCGGGTTCTTAGCTTGATCGATCAGCGTATTCAATAATCCCATATCTGTACCTCCCTATCAATTGCCCATACCAGCAGCCTGATCACTTGATATATGTTCCGTAAGATTTTCAGCTGTAACTAACCACTTATCTACTTGATACTCTATTTTATGAATACTAGTATATGAAGTCGGGAAATGGGCATTCTTATTCGTCCATGTTAGCCCTTTTAAAATATGGTATATAACATTGATTACGCCACCATGAGTGACCACAATTACATTTTCATTTGGATCAGTACTCTCCAGTTCAATACATAAATTTGAGAGACTTGAACTTATTCGCGTAAAAAACTCCTGAGGACTTTCTCCTCCTGGAAATCTTTCATCCATTCTTAAAGCCGAGAAATAAAGACCCGGGTATCGTTCATTTGCGATTTCATGGGGCATTCCAGCGATTACACCATTGTTTGTTTCTCTCCAATTTGAACTGCTTTCAACAGGCAAGCTAAGCTCTCGGGCGATCTCATTTGCTGTATCTAATGCACGTTGCAAATCACTGCTAAGGATACGAGTGATGTTTAAGTTCGATTGATTCTCTTTAAGATAACAACCAAGCCGTTCAGCTTGTCTATATCCCTCTACTACAAGTCCGCGTTGACTCCACCCCCCACGAAAGCCCTCATCATCTATTCCATGCCTCATAAAATATATAGCCATTGAATGTATACCTCCAGATCAAAGATTGTTATACATTTCCATAACACACTTTATTAATCCTCCATTTTTGCTAAACATTTCTATCCTCCCAGCTAAAAAAGCCACCGTCTCATCGGTAGCCCTTTAAGCTGAGTATTTATTCCTACTGCCAATTCGTATAGACTATCCATTATACTTCGAGATCGCTTGTTTTTGAAGTTGATCCCAATGGGGCGTCGCAACCTTTGCTTGTTGCTTCAAAATATCGAACGAATCAAACATCGCAACAATTTCGCTGAAAGAACCATCTACTAATTTCATAAACGGTAATTTATGAATGATTTTTAGGCCATAGTATACAGCCTGTTTATGTTTTCGAATAACGTTAACTTGACCTGCAGGCGTGATCGTATACCCTAATGCCTCCATGATCTGAAATCCCTCATCCATGACTGAAATAGCTTGTTTTAATAACTTTTTGTCCTTGGATACTTTTTTCAAATCCCCGTCATGAAGATAACTAAGAGAGTTTAATGCCACGATCGGCACGATATGGCTTTTAAGCCAAGCATCCATATCCTCATGATAAGTTAGCTTATACTTAACATTGTTAAACGCATTTTCCAGTAAAGGCTTTATTGGAATCTCACCGTCTAGACTGCCAAGTACCATTTGCCCTCCTGCGTGTATTTTGATAACGCGACCGCTAGCTTCACGAATTCCTGCACTAAGCTGAAATCCGAAGACTATATTTTTCCTCACATTGCTCATTTCCTGTAAATCTTGTTGCATCCCATGGGCATCGCCATTATTCCCCACAAGAATTATATTCAGACTCTGATTATTAGCTAAAGTAGGTAAGACGGCTGGAAAATCATTGTATTTCATAACAACAAAAATTAGATCATAGCGATCATCCGTTTGAAGCTCAGAGATGACTTTTACAGCATCAACAGTGTTTTTATATTGAAAATAATGACGAAGTACAAGTCCGTCTTTCGTCAATTGTTCCGCACGCTTCCCTCTGGCAAGCACCGTAACATCGTTTCCCCCACGCACTAGGACATGCGCAAGATAGCTGCCTAAAACTCCCGCTCCAAAAACTAATACTCTCATAATAGTAACCCCTCTATCCCTTTTTAGACATTTGTTGATTTACAATCAACTGTTCGATAAAATCAGATTAGCACATCTCCAGTATGTATCAATCGCTAGATTTATCGGTTTTGTTGGTTTTTCAACAGATCACAACATATTGTTTAATAAAAAGGGAGTATTACCATGGATAGAAGAATTAAAAAAAACCAAACAGCCATCATGAATGCATTCATTCAACTGATGGCTGAAAAAGATTTTGAAAAAATAACAATTAACGAAATCGCAGAGCGCGCTGATGTAAACCGCGGAACGATTTATTCCCATTATGCGGATAAATACGATCTGATGGATAAATGCCTGGCGGCTCAGCTCCAACAACTAATCGAAAGCTGCTCCGCAGTGGAGGATGAAACCGAACCTAATCCCTCTAAGTCATCATTACTCCGCACGCTGGAACAATTGGAGGAGAATGCTCTCTTTTATAAGACTTTATTAAGAAACAAAACGCTGCTCTCCTTTAGAAACCAATTACAAGATATGATAAATAATCAGATCAAATTACAATTCTTAGAAAACAATTTAAACCTAGATGAGTTAAGTAAGGATATATCCGTGCAATTTTTGAGTTCGGCGACTGTCGGCGTAATTGAATGGTGGTTTACTCATAACAATCCTTGTTCTGCAAAAGAGATCACCGAAAAGTTATGGTCCATGCTTGAACTTAATCTGCAGATGATCCGTACTCAGTCTTGAGACTGTCATTGTCTATCTCATAAATAGAGCTAATAATCTTTTCAATCGGGATTTCCTTAATGGATATATCAAGAATCTCTACCTTTTCGCTAAGAATATGAAGAAACTCACCCATTTTACACTGCTCAGTATCGATTTCTAATTCCACTTCGTAATCCGATATTCTATCCGATATCAGAGTCCCAGGCAGGTCAATATCTCCAATCGTTGTAGCTGCAGAAAGCCTGACCACTTTTTTAGCGCCCAGATGAAGTCGAAGTTCGGAGAACTTATCGTCATAAACTTTTTTACCTTGATGAATAATTAGTACTCTTTGCACCAAACGCTCAACGTCTTCCAAATCATGTGTCGTTAGAATAAATGTGGTGCCTTCCTGATTCATTTGCTTAATGAATTCTCTGATTCTTTGTTTAGCTATAACATCCAGCCCGATCGTCGGCTCATCCAAAAAAACCACTGGCGGAGAATGAAGCATGGCCATAATAAACTCACATTTCATTCGTTCCCCCAGAGAGAGGGTTCGCGTAGGTTTAGTGATAATATCGCCAATTTCGAACATACTTACAAACCGGTCTAGTCTTGTACGAAAATCATTCATGGGAATATCATATATTTCCTTGTTCATATAAAAGCTATCCAAAGGAGGAATGTCCCAAATTAACTGCGATTTCTGTCCGAACAATACCCCGATTTGTTTTACATATTGATTTTTCTGCTTATGAGGGTTGTACCCAAGAACATTTATTTCTCCCGATGTGGGATAGAGAACGCCTGTCAGCATTTTAATCGTCGTTGATTTCCCCGCACCGTTTGGACCTAGAATGCCAATGATCTCTCCTTTTCCAACACTGAACGAAAGATCCTCTACAGAGGTAATTATCGATTTTTCACGGTGAAACAGACTTTTAAATACGCTTTTTGCATCTTGTCCACGGTGATAGGTTTCATATTGCTTAGTTAAGTTTTTGACGGTAATAATGTCCAATGTAATTCTCCTTCATACAAATTCATCCTCCGGCACTTTTGTAACTACGAAGCATGTACGTATAGAGCCAAATTCCGAAGGCAGCAAATAACACACAAGGGATAATCGCTATAAAAAAATAAGCATCCCATCGTCCAATCAGAGTAGATGCTGGAAAGTAAGCAATCATGGAAACCGGAAATAGAAAAGAACTTACGGCTACGACTGCTTTAGGGAAAATCGTCCCTGGATACCGCCCAAAAGACTTAATACTTTCAAACATCTCCGGCAAGCGGGAATTCGCCACCCATTTGAAGGAAATCGCTGCAACGATAAGCGCCACGCCGAACATGACCAGCAGCCCAGCTCCAAACAACAACAGGAATAATAACCAAGAGCTGAAAGTCACCCCTTCGATTCCACTAAGAGCGTACGCGAACATAATTACCCCACCACCCAAAAGCCCGATACTTTCGAATTCAAAAGATCTAGCCAACAGTAAAAATAAGCTCGAGGTCGGTTTAATTAATACCACTTCCAGCGTACCCTCGACTACATGGGACATCGTATTCCACATAATTCCGTTAAAAAAAATCCCGGCACAAGCCGTAGACAGAATAAACACAGATTGAATTAATAGTGCCTCTTTAAAGGTCCATCCTTCAAATGAAGCATTCGAATTATAGATGAACACCGTTACTAAGGGAAACAACACATTCCCTATGAGCATGATCAAACTATTAAGAATAAAATTAACACGATAGGTGATCGCAGAAGCAATATTCGCCTTCATACAAGTTTTGTAGATTAGATACATACGTTTCATGCGCCCACCCCCGTAAAATGCTTAAGCGATACCGCATACAGCACCCGGCAGACTATTCCGGCAATAATAACAGCTATGAACTGTAACAACAAAACTTGAGGAATAGGTAAGGTTATATCAGCTAAAGTATAGCTACCAGTATAGACCATTGCAGGCAGAAAGGTCGTATATTGAAACGGTAAGAAAAAGGAAGCCATCTGTAAGGATTTTGGGAAAAAGACTAATGGAATCAGTGATCCTGAGAATATCCCCTCACAAAGACTGAAAAAGTTACGAATACTGGAGGATTGCACCATCCAAAAGGCGACCATTCCAATACTATAATGAATGAAAAAATTCATCATGAACGCCATCGCTATAGAAAGAATTGCGTATAGTAAATTTGCGGGTATAACATCAATATGAAAAATAAAGAAGAAGATCATAAAGCAGGGTATAAATTCAAATAGAAGCCCAAGTACCCTATGCCCTGCCTTCTGAGACAATGCATAGAACATATGATTCATTGGTCTTAAAGAGAACGTAATGAACTTCCCGGTGCGAATGAGCATTTGTAAGTTCCAATCGGCAAAATCCATGGTCAAGTAGTTGATCAACATCGTGGCGCAAAAATAAGAGAGCATCTGAGAGAGCGACATCCCATTAATAGAGGATTCTCCGCTATAAACAGCGCTCCATATATAATACTGCACTAGAAAATATACCGGGCCTACAAAAATAGAAACCATCGAATGCGTTCTGTACGCACTCCATTCCTTATAAGTAACAAAAGCAACCGCTCTCATAACGTGAAAGCGGTGCTTTATCTTCTCAAACATAAGTCACATCCTGCCTATCTTTGATATCTCACAACATATAATCTTTTTCTTATTCGAGTCCGGACCAGATCACATTGTTTGAGCCGAAAATCCCTCTACCGTCCCATATATTTTTATGAAAAGGGATATACCAAACGGCAATCAGCTTTTCTACCGGATCAACGACCAAAGAACAAGACCCCCATCCTTCGTGAAAAAAAGTGCCTTCAGAATAAGATGTACTTTCATTATATCGAAGGTCTGGCCCAAGACCGTAGGGTCTATCTGCTCCTCCATCTCCCCATGCGTAATTTGGAAGCTTCTCAGAATTAAACCGCTTGGTCATTTTCTGAACAGCCATCCGGCTTAAGATATGACCACCTTCGTATTCCCCTTGGTTAAGCAGCATGATTCCGAACTTTTGTAGATCATTAACGGTTGAATACAGTCCCCCACCAGTCCCGGGAGTCTTGATTTCCTCATCAGACTTTCTTTCTTCATCGGTTAGATCGCCTGCTTGAAGTTTCTGAAGATATTCCTTAGCCTCTTCCGAACGAATGGCGATCCTACCAGCTTTCTCAGGCGGTATATCAAAGAAAGTATCTGTCATGCCTAACGGTTTTACAATGTTGTCCATTATGTAATCTTCTGCAAACACACCTGTTATTTTCTCGATAATTGCACCAAGAACCACGTATCCGAACGAGGAATACATCCATTGCGTGCCTACCGGAAAACGAATACCATAAGAAAGTCCGGCTTTTATCCAGTTTTCTTTTCCGAGCTCTGATTCATAAATATACCACCATGCACTTTTATAGTAGGTATCACTTATAGTGCCATGATCAGGTGCGATGCCGGAGGTATGCGTCAGTAAATGAGCAATTGTAATCGGCTTAAAAGGATCGGCATCAAACTCAGGAAGAATAGAACTAACTGGCTGCCCCATGAAAATCTTACCGTCATCTGCTAGCTGCCAGATCGCTGTTGCCGTAAAGAGCTTAGTAATTGAAGCGATCCGAAAGATTGTATCCGTTTTCATTCCTTGGGTGCTATCTTCTTCGTAACTGAAGCGTCCCCCCGCTCCATTAACAAATATTTTTCCATAACGACTAAGAGAATAAATATAACCATCAGCCACTTTCTGATCACAGAGATCCTCATAAAAATGATTAAGTGCCTCTAAACGGTCCTCCCTGTAATTCGCCTCATTCAGCTTGCTTAGCTCTGTGGATGATAACATGATTCGCACTCCCCCTATCATTCTACGAATTGCAATATCAATTCTCAAAAATGTAAATATGCACCTTACCAATAATACCCTTACACTACTATTCTTACAACAAAAGCCACCAAACTGGAAGGTCAACTTTATATTTAAATATTCTATACGGCCTCGCTTCCAGTTGGCTGCTGCCATGAATCGAGCTGAAAACGCTGTTCTACCTTAGTATTAACGAATAATTTCCATGTTACGCTTTTGGGTTGAACAGTCTCTCCATCAGCTAAGCCTTATGATCCATAAAACATCCTATGGTGCCTGGGGATAGTAATGGCGTATGTTACGCCTACCTGCTTAATTCAATTTTTTCTTTTTTCCCGTCCCATTCAATGCTTACATCTTTAGTACTTTCTTGATCGTGAATTGAACTAATTTGATCATCCGTGATTATTATTGAGCGGTTTAACAAACCATCTTCTTCTAAAATGAGCTCGTTCTTACCGACGGTTACAGTGTATTTACCAACATCTTTCCAATCATCTTTCTGATAGTTAAAGGTATATTTTCCACTCCTGCTATTTCCTGTAACACTAACTCTATAGTCACCTTTCCAACTTTCACTTTCCCCTTTTAGCATATATCCGTCATTATTACATCCCAACAGAAATATAAGGAGAATTAACGGGAGTACATGTATTAAAGAACTTCGAATAACATTTCACCCCTTTAAGCTTTACTATGGGTTCCAATAGCTTAATCCTAGACGGATGTGCATTCATAAAATTACTGAACCTGATTAGCTAAGTCTATTAAATCAGAATCATTCAATTTGTAATCACCTAACGGATCAAGATACCCGTTGATATAATAAACAAAGCGGGCCAAGAAACCATCTTTACTTTCCCACCAAATGGATTGACTATTCTCATCCTCCTCGTAATAGGCTTGCTTACCATTTTTTAGTGTAAAAGGTGACTTACCTACCTCTGATATATTCTCTGGATCATCAATAACCTTACTAAGAATTAACTTTATTTCCTGTGTAGTCTGCTTATTTTTATAATGAAATACATATTGTTGGAGTGCATATGGATCATCCATTTCTACTTCCGTACGAACTTCATTCACTTCAAATGGAAATCTAAACGGTTCAGCGAAATCATAATTCATTGTTAAATTTCTATCTGGATTACCACCGCTACATCCACTTATTAGAATAATCAAAATTAATAACACATAATAAGAAGTACGCCTCATCCTTTCCCTCCTTCGTATTCATATCAGTAAAAGCTAACAACTTATCGGAGTCCGTATCCCATCATGTTACTAATTACATATCAACTAAATATTGGAATTAATATCTATCAATTATATCAAATATGATTAGAGATTGAAGGAGAAAATGAAATTTGCAAATCAAAGAGTAGTGGAACAACCGACTTTTTCAATAACAAAAAAGCATAAAACGGATTTAAGCCCGCTTTATGCTTTGCATCTAAACTTATTCTTCAAATTCAAAAGAACTTAGGATAAACAGTATTTAACCAGTGCATCACGCACACCATGCTCGTTGTTCGAACCCGTAACAGCATTCGCTGCCGCTTTTACCTCTATAGGAGAATTATCCATCGCCACGCCCATCCCCGCATAAGTAAGCATAGAAATATCATTAAAATAATTACCGATAGAGAGGACTTCTTCTTGCGGAATTCCCAGCTTCACAGCGAGATTTCTTAATGCGTTGCCCTTAGAAGATTCGGGATGCATCAAATCAACGAAAAATTCACCACTCCGCAAAATATTGTACTCAGGAGCCCAAGTACGCCATTCACGTTCAGCTTCGTCAAGGATTTCTGGCTGTGTAAATACAGTAAACTTAACAACCGGTTCACGGAAATCTTCCCAGGCTGGTAGCGTCGCTGGCACAATGCGGAAGTGCTCATACATATAATTAGCTTCTTTAGTCAGATTCTCTACATTATCAACATACATATCAAAAGCAGTATTCACATCATAATGAATATTGTGCTTACGGCAATAGTCAATATAGGGGTCAAGACCACGTGCATCCATACCATATTGATGCAGCACTTCTCGATCTTCCACTCGTACCGTCGCTGCTCCATTGTGACCAAGCACGTAACCGGTCAGCCCCATTTCCTCCATGAAAGGAATCGAGTTCTGTGGACTGCGTCCCGTACACAATACGATTTGACCGCCAAGACGTGTAACCTCAGCAATAGCTTCCTTATTCTCAGAGCTTAAGTGGTGATCATCATTTAATAGCGTACCGTCCACATCTAGTGCAATCAGTTTGTATCTCATACTCCACCATCCTTGTCTTTCTTTTTCTATATTATCCTTGAGATGATTCTGTACCTAAGAGTGCCAGTTCCTCTAACGTCAGTTCCCGACAAGCTCCCAGCGGCAGACTTTCATCCAGCTTCAATTCTCCCATAGATACACGTTTCAGAAAAGTGACTTTTTTGCCAACCGCCTGAAACATACGCTTCACCTGATGAAATTTCCCCTCAGTGATGATAAGTGAAATATGAGAAATCACTTTGCCGCCACGCTCTCTACCAAGAATGGTTAAGTGTGCAGGTAAAGTAACGTAGCCATCTTCTAGCTCCACCCCTGCTGCAAAAGCCGCGACATCATCCGCGTCTACATCGCCCTCGATGGTTGCCTCGTACGTTTTCGGGACATGCTTACGTGGCGACAGCAATTCATGGGCAAGCTTCCCATCATTAGTGATCAGCAGCAGTCCTACAGTATCCTTATCTAGCCTTCCTACTGGAAACGGCTCAAACTGTGCATATTCGTGCTTTAATAGATCCAAAACTGTCCGATCCCGCTTGTCCTCCGTAGCTGACAGGACACCCGGGGGTTTGTTCATCATAAGATATACGAATTCACGGTAGGTAACAACCTCTCCCCCTACCTCTATTTTATCGGCATAAGGATCCACATGAAACCCACTATCTTTTACCACTGTCCCGTTCACCAATATTAAGCCTTGTTTAGCTTGTTTACGGATATCACTGCGCGACCCCACTCCAATATGGGACAACACTTTATCTAATCGTTGTTTTTTGGCGGGCTTACCTGATTGGCTCATTGTTACATCCACCTCCAGCCTGCGGGATATTCGTTCTTGAGTATGCCATCCTGCCACTTACCCCAGCCTGCGCTGTAGCCATCAATGCAGACCAGAACATATCCCTTTTGGGCACTTCCTATTCTAATAGAGAGACGTTCTTGAGAAATCGACAACGTCTCTCCTTTAAGATAGGAAATAGCTTCATGATTCGTACTGGAGAGTGAGACACTTCGGCAGCTTTCTTCCGGATGCAAAGCTGTAGCCATCGGATGTCCCGGGATAAATCTTCCGTTACGGATTTGTCCTACATACCATCCTGGACGAATCGTCTTTAATCCATTTAGTCTTTCCTTAGGAAGTGGAGAAATGTACAGATGGTCACCGAACAGAACCGGATATCCTTTAGGTTCCCACCCAAGCTGATCTCGTACAAAATTCCCATACAGAGCCAAAGCTTGCTCCTCAACAGAGCCTTGCCGACCACGGTCAGCTCCCCCAGTAGGTTTGTGAGAAGGTCTCCCTTCTTTCCCCCGTCTTCCTTCTGATTTATTGGATGATTTAACATGTGCTACACCTTTTGGAGTAGTAGTTCTTGCAGATTCCTTAAACTTGACCTCTAAGTGATCACGTTCCTCCATTGAAAGCTTCGTTCCTCCATGTTGCAGTACAGCCATGAAATGTCCTTCGCCTTTCACCTTATGCGGCCACAGTCTAGCTGTACCTGAGAGTGCTCCAAAGCCAGGAGCGAATGAGCCTGTACCTCCTACCGTTACCACTGAGAATTGTGGATGTTCAGAAATAAACTCCGCTATAATTTCTTCATTTTCTTCTGTGGCAAACGTACAGGTGGAATAGACAAGGGTACCTCCCGGTGCCAATGCTGTTGCAGCAGAACGTAAAATATCCCGCTGCATGGAAGCATATTTGGCAGGTGTACCTGAATCCCACTGCTTCACCATGTCTTCATCTTTACGGAACATCCCTTCACCAGAGCAAGGAGCATCAATCAAGATCTTGTCAAAAAAAAGCGGGAATGCAGCCGCGATATGATCTGGACTTTCGTTCAGTACAATACCATTACGAACCCCGTAAAGCTCCAGATTTTTGGCTAGGGCTTTAGTCCGTTCTGGATGAAGGTCATTACTAACCAGGAATCCTTCACCTAACAGCTTGGCAGAAATCTGCGTAGATTTACCTCCAGGAGCGGCACATAAATCAAGTACACGATCACCTGGTTCAATATTAAGCAATTCCACAGGTGCCATCGCACTCGGCTCTTGAATGTAATACAAACCTGCGTGGTAGTGAGGATGTTTACCAGGTCTAGCCCCGTTCTCTGTATAAAATCCTGTCGGACACCAAGGAATGGGTTCCAGTCCTAAAGTAGAAAGAGCCTTTAAGCTCTCCACGGAAATCTTCAAGGTGTTAACACGGACGCCTCCGTATGGGGTTTCCTTATAAGAATCCGCAAATTGATTATAATCTGTTCCCAGCATGGCCATCATACGCTCGCTGAAAGAACTGGGCAATTGTGCCGCCATGATGCCGTCCTCCTGATAGTATTGCAAAAATTTAGGTGTTTAAAGATTCAAGGAACACCCTTACGGGTGTCCCTTATACAATACTCATATATAGAGGATCTTTTACTTACGATGAAAGGATGTCGGTCTCTGAGGACCACGTCGTTGAGGGTTATTTGGTGTGATAGCTACAGCTGCATTCTCCACTTGGTCCGCTAGACTTGGATCAATAATCTCTATGGTTAGATCGTAATAAGAAAATGGCCGCTCATCATATGATGCTAAGCGCCGAACATAATCTTTCACTTCCTCCACGAGTTTCGCCAGATTAATCCCGAGTGTCGCTGCTGGATATTCTTCCAGTTTGGCAGAAGCACCACTCAGCATAATAGCTGCACCGCGCACATTCTGATTGCGAAAATGGTATAACCCTACCGCTACTTGGAGAAGTGCTTTGTACAAAGGATCTCGTTCCTGGGCAAGCCACAGTTCTTCGAGTACCTCGTGACATTCGAAATAATCCCTGTCACGATTAAAGTACACTAGGTATTCCAAGTACAATGGTTCATAAGCCATCCGGCAAACTATCCTTTTTAGCTGCGGAAAGAAGTCCCCGCACATGATCTAGAAGTTCCTTCATCGCTTCCATATCCTGAACCTGCCATATTTCGTTAAAGCGAGCCTGCGTATCTATAGCCTCATTCACCAAGTGATAGAAATACAATTGATGAATAGCCTTGAGAATCTGAGTGGTCATATTCGAGTTTTCCTCAAATGTCTTCTGTGCTTCCAGAATCTCTTCCCGAATACTGGACATTTCACTGTCGAGGATCGATGCTGCTTCGGCTGCCGTCTTTAGTCGAACACGCATTTCATCGGGCAGACTCTCACGATATTTATAGTTCAGGGAATGCTCTATGGTAGCCCAGAAATTCATAGCTAGCGTACGAATTTGGATCTCCGCGAGCACAATTTTCTGGCCAAGCGCTGTTTGCACAGGATATTTAATAATCATATGGAAGCTGCGGTAGCCGCTTTCTTTATAATTAGTGATGTAATCCTTCTCATAGAGTACTTCAAGGTCCTTACGGGCCCGGATATATTCGGCCACTCTGCGGATATCCTCCACGAATTGGCACATGATCCGAATTCCTGCAATGTCTTCAATCCCCGTCTCCAGATCTTCCATCTTCACATTCAGCCGTTTCGCCTTTTCCAGAATGCTTGACAGCCGCTTTACACGCCCTGTTACGAATTCTATCGGCGTGTATTCCTCTCTTTTCTTCAACTCCGAACGCATTGTTTTGAATTTAACTTTCAATTCTTCCACAGTCTGTTCATATGGAAGCAAAAAAGTTCCCCAGTCCCTGCCGTCCATCGCCTTCGTCCTCCTGTCCTTTCGTCTCCTTCAGTGATGATCAGCACCCACTGCTTCAGAGATATGACTGAATCCATCCCGCCGTAATAGCTGCCGTAATCCGGCATGCAATTTGCGGTTAACCTCCGGTCCTTCGTAGATGAGAGCTGTATAAATTTCGACCAGACTCGCACCTGCTCTTATCTTGTCATACGCATCCTGACTGGTGAAAATGCCGCCTGATCCTATGATCGGCATCTTCCCTTCCGTCTGGCTATAAATACTGCGAATGATCTCCGTTGAGCGGTCCCGCAGCGGTTTGCCGCTTAAGCCCCCCGTCTCATTAGCCTTTTCATGACTAAGTCCATCACGGTTCAATGTAGTATTCGTAGCAATAATACCATCCATACCAGCTTCTGTCAGCGTCTGAACCATATACTCCAGCTCTCCATCACTTACGTCTGGTGCTATTTTAACCAACAAGCTTTTGGTAATCCCGGTCGCTTTACGCTGAATCTCCATTTCTTCCTTCACTTGCGCCAGCAGGAACGATAATTCACTGCCATGCTGGAGATTGCGAAGACCAGGTGTATTCGGCGAGCTGATATTGACCACAAAAAAATCACCGTACGGATAAAGCGTACGGATGCACTGACGATAGTCTTCATGAGCCGCTTCATTACTAGTTATCTTATTCCGGCCAATATTAACTGCTATAGGAATTCTCCGATTCTTTAATTTCTTCAGACGCTGTGCCATAGCATCAGCCCCTTCATTATTGAAGCCCATTCGATTAATCAGCGCTTCATCCGAAGGAAGACGGAACAATCGAGGGCTATCATTACCCGGTTGACCCTTAGGGGTAACCGTGCCCACTTCCATAAATCCAAACCCGATCGAAGAGAATCCGACTACCGCATCGGCATTTTTATCTAAACCTGCAGCAAGACCAACTGGCGTCGGGAAATGCGTGCCAAACAGATCAACCGCTAAATCCGCCGTTTCAGGAACTCCGTACATTAAACGTAGCGCCGCGCTTCCACCTGGCACGGATGACGATTTATCCAATCCACCTATGACGAGATGGTGAGCCTTCTCGGGATCAATCTTGAAAAAAATTGGTTTACCAAAATTACGATACAACACCGTTCTCGCTCCTTAAGGGGTACTTCACTAATCCACGTGTCTACCCGTTTCTGTAGGTTTCTTCTTAATTTTAGCCTTTTCTTGAACAAAAGAAAAGTATTTTACAGTGCGAGTATGTTGCGTACATAACGCAGAGTATAGTAATTTTCTTGTAAACGCATTACAATATAGGTGTAATCAGCGATTAAGAGAGAAAGAAGGTATGCCCAGTATGTCTACTAAACGTAAACCACCAACTTTGCAGCAAAAGAAAGAAGAAGTTAACCGTAAAGCGCTAATGTGGATCGGCGTCAGTTTAACTTTACTAATTCTTCTAATCATCGTTCTGTTTATCGTTGCAGGAAACTAATTCAGCCAGTGGTATACTTTATGGGGGTTGGTCTGATCATGCTTAGCAGTAGAGCTGAAGCGTTTAGCCGGCACAAGCTGCTTTTCAGGCAAAACCCCTTTACTAATCACTACTGTTGTACCTTTAGGAATCAGCGCGAAGAGCTCCTCCACATCTCCTCTGCCCATTCGAATACATCCAAGGGATTCATCCTTCCCCACACTGTCAGGCTCATTCGTGCCATGAATAGCATAATTACTGTCTGAAAGCTGAAGCCCTCTGCTACCGAAATCCCCATCATCTCGGCCATTTGGATTGACTACTTTATCTGTAATCACGAAATTGCCCTCTGGTGTCTTATCTCCGCCAAGTCCTACCTCATAATTTCTTAGAATAATAGAACCGCTGACTACCGCCAATCGGTGATTTTGTTTATCTACAACGACCCTTAGCGGCTGATCAAAAAAAGGAACGTCACTCGCAACACTTCCACTCACACTTAATGCTGTCGGTATAATCCTCACACCATCGTTAGATGAGCTTGAAGGCTGCGCTATGTCTTCTGTTCCCGGTGCCATCTTGTTCTTAGCCACCGCTTTAAGAGGGCTGAATTCCCGCTTCATGACGGTTGTCGTCCCACCTATCCAGTTCTCAGGAAAAGATCCCGTCAAATCCGCTAATGTATCTGGAAGCTTCCCTTTAGCATCTTGATAAGCCCGGATTGCACTCCATAGTGTGGCAAGCTCCTCTTGTTCACCCTGCCATTCTGCTCCATCCTTGGCGAGTTGCCCTTGCTCTGGCGGCTCACATGCACATACCTTAGGATCGTAAGACTGATATACCATCCGGCCCTTTCCATTCTTTTGCAGTGTGAAATTTAGCGGAAGCTTTTCTTTCCAGAGTAGCCACTTTCCCTCTCGCTCCATCCCTAACGCAGCAGCTTCAAAAGGTTCTTTACGTATTAGCATTTTCGCCATTAACTTCCCTTGCGAAGCCTCAGTTGCATTTTCCTGCGCTGTATACATCACTTTTTTCGCCTCAATAACTGGCTCTTGGACGGAGTCTTTTGGATCTGACAGATCTTTGACTTCTGGAGCCGCCGTGTCTTGAAGGACTTCTTGCTCTTCTGTAACACCAATACCCGGAGCCACTGCTGAAGGTACCATTAACAGTATAAGAAGCATTAGCGCCAGTGATATGTATCTCAATCTTTGTTGGCCGCGCTCACGCTGGCGACTCGCTTGCAGCAATCCATCTTCGTATTCGCGCAGCATTTCAGCAGGTACCTTACTATGCTCGAAAGCCTCATACACTTCACCAGCCTGATTGAAGCAATAATTAGCTTTTCCATGTTGACCGTTCTTATAGTATTCCTTCCCCAGCAAGTACCATGCCATTTTGTTATCTGGGTGCATCTGTACATATGCTTTGAGGTGCTGTGAGTTCTTCATCGGAACCTCCGAGAGTTTATAATTCCTACTTTATTAATATCGGTCAGACACAGCAAAAAAGACATCCCTAGCCGAACAAAATGTTCGCAGAAGATGTCTTTATCTGGTGTCGCACGTTACTCTTTATCGAGTAATTAACCTTCTTTGTTAAAAGGTTCGTCCGCAATTTTAATGGAGTCGGTTGGGCAACCATCACAGGAATCTTGGAGATCATCAAACAAATCGTCCGGAATCGCTGTCACACCGCAGTTTCTGTCATTTTCGTAAATAACTTCTGCCAAACCTTCATCATCGTAATCAAAAATATCAGGAGCCGTTGCGCCACATGCACCACAAGCGATACAAGTGTCTTTTTCGACCCAAGTGTACTTAGCCATTTTTTCTCTGCCTCCCGTTAAGCAATGCTGCGCTGTTGAACCAGCGTCTTATTTTTCTCATATTAATATAAAAAGAATACAATTTCAATTGATTTTCAATACGTTTGCATTTCTGACGCATTCTATAGTATCAATTTCGACACGTTTTTTCAATCTTTATCTGACTCAACAGACAACAGATTATCCTTTTGCAGTGAGGTGCCTCGTTCCTTATGATTACGGAGTCTTGCAGAATGGGTGTCACTTAACATCCCAGCGGTCAAAACTGCATTTTCACCAAATTTATTGCGAAGCATATCCATAGCCTTGGTCAGTGACTCTTTCTTAGGCTGCTGTTCGTAATCGAACAAATCCAGCTGAATGGCAGAATCCTCTTTTGCGATTAATCCTTGCAAGGTCACACCAAGCAGTCGGACTGGTTTCTCGCCATTCCAATGTCGAACATAAAGATCACAGACAGACTTGTAAATATCTTCTCCACTCTCTGAAGGTGCCTCAAGCTGACGCGAACGAGTAATGGTCTTCATATCCGGCGTCCGAATGGTAAGCTGCACACCTGAAGCCACAAGCCCTTGCTTTCGCAAGCGCCGCGCTACCTGATCACTTAGATTCAGCAAAATGGGGCGTACCTCAGCGAGGCCAATAACATCCCGAGGCAGTGTAGTGGTGTGTCCGATCGACTTACTTTGTTCTCGCTCAGGATTTACTATCCCATGATCGATGCCGTTCCCTGCACGCTTTAGCCATGAGCCCATAACTCCAAAGTTCTCAACCAGCATTTTCTCATCAGACGCCGCTAATTGACCAATGCTGTAAATTCCCAGCTTACGGAGCTTCTCTGCCGTTTTTCCACCGATACCGAACATTTCATTACATGGCTTGTTCCATAAAATCTTAGGTACATCACGCAGCCGCAGCACCGAAATACCATTTGGCTTTTTTAAATCCGAAGCCATCTTCGCCAGGAGCTTATTTGGAGCAATACCAATGGAGCATGGCAAGCCCAATTCTTCCATTATACGGCGCTGAATAGTTTCCGCAATTTCCATAGGCGTACCGAATTGTCGAGAGCCAGTTATATCTAAGTAACATTCATCTATCGACACTGCCTCCAATAATGGTGTATAGCTATAAGCAATCTGCATAAACGCATTAGAATATTTGCGGTATAAATGGAAGTCCGGCTTAATAACGATAAGCGATGGACAAATACGAAGCGCCTTCTGAACCTGCATACCCGTCGAGATCCCCAATCTGCGGGCGACATAGGAACAAGTAACAATAATCCCTTTCCGCAATTCAACGCTACCCGCAACCGCAGTAGCCTTACCTCTGAATTGGTCAGGATCCTCTGCCTCATGTACCGAGCAATAAAAAGCATTCATATCCACATGCAGGATGACCCTGCCACTCGTTGGATAATACTGATCAACATTCTGCACAATATCTACCTTCTTATCCTCAGGGTCTCTATTGTCCAATTTAGAATACCTCTCCGCTGCGGTTAGGTCAACTTAAGAGGCTGTAAAGTTCTTTGTTACATTCCCGCGTAAAAATGCTATAATATATAAATTCATTTCCCTTGCCAATGCTTCCGATGTGAGTTTTGCACGAAGTGAATCCGGAAGACGAAGCTTACAAAACTTTTAGGAGGACACTCATGTCTAAGTCCATCTCCATCTTCGATACTACATTACGCGACGGCACCCAAGGTGAAGGCATCAGTCTGTCGGCTGACGACAAGCTGAAGATTGCCAAGAAGCTCGATGATCTGGGTGTGCACTATATTGAAGGTGGCATCCCGGGAAGCAACAATAAAGACATTGAATTTTTCAAAAGAGTCAAGGAGCTTCATCTGAACGCCAAAATCACAGCGTTCGGCAGCACTCGGCGGAAGAATTCCTTGGCCGAAAACGATGACAATTTAAAACGTATGATTGATGCAGGGGTTCCTGCTGCTACACTCGTCGGAAAATCTTGGGATTTTCATGTACACACTGCATTACAGACTACGCTTGAGGAGAATCTCGCCATGATTGGCGACTCCATATCCTACTTGAAACGCCAAGGCCTTGAAGTGATTTTTGATGCCGAGCATTTCTTCGACGGATACAAGAACAATCCTGAGTATGCAGCAGCCGTTCTGTCCAAAGCCCGGGAAGCCGGAGCAGATTGGCTTGTCATGTGCGACACCAATGGTGGAACATTGCCTTTTGAGATTCATGAGATTGTTACCGCTCTGGCTGGGCAGCTACCTGGAGCAAACCTCGGAATTCACACTCACAATGACTGTGAGCTGGCGGTAGCTAATACCCTTAGCGCCATCGGTGCCGGAGCACGGCAAGTTCAAGGTACCATTAATGGTTACGGCGAACGATGCGGCAATGCCAACCTATGTTCCATCATCCCTACCCTTCAGCTTAAAATGGGATACCACTGTATTCCTGATGATTCTTTACCGCAGCTTACGAACACAGCACGTTATATTAGTGAAGTTGCCAATGTTAATCTGCCGGTAAATCAACCTTATGTCGGAAATGCAGCTTTCGCACACAAAGGTGGAATCCATGTCTCCGCTATCATGCGTGATTCACGGACCTATGAGCACATTGCTCCTGAGCTTGTCGGGAATAAACAACGTGTGCTGGTCTCTGAACTGGCTGGACAGAGCAATGTGCTCTCCAAGGCGCAAGATATGGGTTTGAATTTGGATCCAAGCAGCGAGCAAGCTCGCCGGGTGATCGAGAAGATCAAAACGATGGAGCATCAGGGGTATCAATTCGAAGGTGCCGATGCCTCGCTGGAGCTATTGCTTCGGGAAGCTACAGGCGAGATGAATGAAACCTTTACCTTTGAATCCTTCAAGATGTTAGTCGAAAAAACCGCAGAGCATCCAGTTGTATCTGAAGCCTTCGTTAAACTGAAGGTTGGCAATGAGAACCTTTATACCGCTGCTGAAGGTAACGGTCCGGTCAATGCACTCGACAACGCGCTGCGTAAAGCGCTGCAGACCTACTTCCCGCAACTGAAGGAAATGCATCTGTCCGACTATAAAGTCCGTGTTATAGACGAACAGGATCAGACTGCTGCCAAAGTACGGGTATTGATTGAATCCAAGAACTTCACAGACACTTGGAGTACGGTTGGCGTCTCCGGTAACGTCATTGAAGCCAGCTGGGAAGCGCTTGTGGACAGTATGCGTTACGCACTTCTCAATGAGCTCTCGTTGGAGAATGAGAAGACGACCAGCAACGAGCCAAGAGGCCTGGTCAATCATTAATTAATCCCTTATAGACTTTTGTAAGACAAAAAAGAAGCTTCCCAAAAGTAGTATTCTACGTATGGGGTGGCTTCTTTTTTTATCAAATAGGCTGTATAACGACGTCTGACTTAAAGCCATAGATTATGTACGGTGGGCGTTAAAGCGATCAGGGAAAAACTCCCTAAAAATAGCTGATTTTCGCTCTAAATGAACAGAAACAGGGAATTCCTCCCTAAAAGTCAGGGTGATTTCGTTATTTTCAACCAAAACAACTAAATTATAGGGATGTTTTCCCTAATTATGAGTTGGATGACGAAGAATCTCTGTATTTTAGGGAGAATTTCCCTGATTATTTTATTTTAGCCTCCATCAACCCTTGTACAACACAACCATTTTGTTAACCTTTGCGATTTTGATAGCGTGAATCAATTTTACGATTCGGTAAGCTTGATAATTTTCTCCTCCAGCTCTTCCGGACTAAGAACGCCCAGAATGATCTCAGAGATCACTCCATTCTTGTCAATAAGTACGTTGGTAGGAAATACAGCTCCGTTATATTTGCTATACACCTCATCTTTCATATCAAACATCACCGGGAACACAAGACCGTATTTCTTGATAAAACGTTCTGCATTGGGTTTATAATCTTGACTACTCACATTAATACCGTAAATATCTAGAACATCCTTATACTTAGTAGCCATGGCGTTGAGCTCTGGAGCTTCCAGCTTGCAGGGATCACACCAAGATGCCCAGAAATTAACAATGACTGCTTTCTCTCTTGGCCCATCTACTACATAGGTAGTCCCATCCGTACCTTGGAGTGAAAATGAAGGCGCGAGCAGTCCAGCTTTAGGTCCTACTTTCATCGGCGACTCATCTTGTTGTCCAAAAACAGCTTCAGCCTTCGGCTCACGATTATGCCATACAGCAAAACCTGCAATACACACAACTAAGAGTAATACGGTTATATTTAATTTGTTGCTTGGTTTCATAGCGCTCTGTTCCTTTGCAATTGGAATAGTTTTCTACTATTGTACCCTCATCAGGTTAAATTTCAAACCATCCAATTTTTATGGAAAAATATATGGATTATAATAAAAAAGAGAGTTTCGTCAGCGACGAAACCCTAATGAAGAGAGAGGGGTGAACAAATGGCAGCATTACAGGGAAATGTCCAGCCTATAAGACTGAAATATTCCGTACAGCAAGCACTGGGGAAGCACCTGCTGTCCAGTTATCCACATGAAGCATGTGGAGTCCTGCTGGGTGCTGCCGCAGCGGGTGGCATGCTCATCGATACTTACGTACCTATGCGCAACGTAGCGCCAGACCCGCTGCACACATTTATTCCCCACCCTGAAGAGTGGATTCATGTGCTTTATAATGAGCCGACACTCATCGGTTTATTTCATTCCCATCCTAATTCAGAACCTATCCCTTCGGTCGCTGATTATATAGGACTAGCAGCACTAGGATCTGAATTTAAGGTCTACCTTATTGGTTCTCCGAGAACTGAAGATGATTGTTCTCCATTGCTGAATGGATTTTATATTGAGCGGTCGCTAAATGAACAAGGAATACCATTCCCTGAACTATCTCATGCCCCGCTTCACGTTCTACTTAAATAAGCATATAAATCACCTAAGGTATCTACTTGGCCCCGTTCCGAAATTTCCCGAAGGTAAGCTACCCACAGCTGGGCTGTCATTTTGGCATCTTCTAACGCATGGTGACGGCCTTGAATTGGAATTCCATGAACTAAAAGCAGTTCATCGAGCGAATAGTTACTTCGCTGTGGCTCGAGCCAACGTGCAAGCATCATCGTGTCCAGCACCCTGTGTGTAAGCTGAACTTTAGAAGTTTTCCATAGCGCCGCATTAAGGAAAGCTTTATCGTGTGAGCTTGCATGTGCTACCAGCACATTTTGTCCCACAAAAGACATGAAATTATGAAGACCATCTATTAAGGAGGGGGCAGACCCCGTCATTTCTTCCGTTATTCCTGTTAATCTTGTAATATCATCCGGAATTGCTGTCTGACAATTCACCAAGGTATAAAAGCATTCCTCTTCCTTAATTTCCTCTCCAACCACCTTAATTGCACCAAAAGACATGATTTCATCCCCATGCTGATGGGAGAATCCAGTTGTCTCTAAATCAAAGATAACCGTCTCCAGTTCACACAGCGGAGTACGTAGCACCTCAGGACGACGCTTCTCTCGCATAAGTGAGCGGATATAGGCCATTTGCTGCGCAGTTTGATGAGCCGTTTCTCCACCTTTCATTGAAGCAATTGCCGAAGGCATTCCACCCTGTCTCAGATTATTCCAAAAGCCTCCGTTCTTGTTCGGCTCCCTCATGTTCGCCACCTTTCCGCTGAGCGGAGCTGACGCTGCAACACCCGATGAAGGCGTCTAACCAGCAGCAGACTTTCACGCAGCTCAGACAACAGCTGCTTATTCTTCAGTTCACTCTCCGTAACATAATCACTACTGACTAACAATCCATCCTGCACACTAATAGGCGTGTTCACTCGCATCCGTATAGCCAACAAGAAAGCTTGCCGAATAGCATTCAAATATTGATACTCATTAAGCCGGTCAAGCGCTTCAATTCGCGCTAAGGTCGAGCTAGCTTTAATGCCATGCAATAACGACAAGCGTCTGACAATGTTCACTAGCGGGATATAGACTCCATACTTAATGTCGAATCCACCTGCATAATCCCCAAAGCGCTCTGTCAACACCTTCCCCAAAAGATTTAAAGTCGCTTTATGGCGGACTGTATTGCGAAGAACAGCCACAGACAACTCCTCATTATCAATAAAACCCTCATAGAAAGCCGCTTGCCACAATGCTGATAACTCCCTATTTCCCGCAACATGGCGCATATCCGAAGAAATGATAAGATACCGAATAGGCTCCCATTCCAACTGGTTTCTCCATTCCTTCAACTGCTCCTTCCATTCCGATAACGTCTTCCTCCACATCCCTTGGGAGCACATTACCTTTCCTGCACATTTCTCATATCCAACTTCTTCAAGCAGATCGGATAACATCATTCCAAAAGATTCAAAGTATCTATTCTTCACCCCATCCGGTTCACCTTCAACGATCAAACCATTATCCTGATCGCTCCACAGAGTGGCTTCTTGCCTTCCACTACTACCAAACACAATAAAGGAGTAAGCACAGGGAGGCGGGCCATAGCCCGCCTCTTTCATCTGCGCCTCACATATTAGTACTGCAGTCTTTGCAATAAGATCATGCATTGTATTCACACGAAACATCCATTCCTCAATAGGAATTACATTCAACTGTTCCAGAAGAATACTTTGGCAGGCAATTCGCCTCTCTCTAAGTTCCTGTGGCGAACCGGCTAAAACGATGGTCCTAAAGCTTTCTTCATTATACCCATCTGTTAACTCCATCGAAGCCACACGGTCCGCCTCCCTATTCTCAGGATTAATATTATTGTTTAAGGGTTTTGGATTCCGATTCTGCAATTAATTTCATTTGTTCAGGGTATCCATAAGTACCATGCTCACTGATATCCAGACCCATCAATTCTTCTTCTTCCGTAACACGAAGTCCTGTTGTTACCTTCATTACATATAGAATAATGAAAGAAAGCACGGCTACGAAAGCAAATGTTCCTACTACCCCAAGCACTTGAACACCCAATTGGTGGAAACCTCCACCGTAGAACAATCCGGCTTCCCCTACCAAAGCGCCTTTAGTGATAAGATCCGGTGCAGCGAACAGACCCGTGGAAACCGCGCCCCACATCCCCGCAATACCATGTACTGAGAAAGCATAAATTGGATCATCAAGTCCAGCACGTTCCAGCCATTGGGAAGTCATGAATGTGAACGCACCCGCTACTAAACCAATAATGATTGCTGCCCATGGTTCAACGTAAGCACATGCACCAGTGATCGCAACTAATGCAGCTAAAACACCATTCAGCATTGCTGGAATATCAGATTTACCAAAATACAACCAAGAAGCAATTAATGCCGCCAAGCCGCCTGCTGCTGCTGCGATATTCGTAGTTAATGCTACGTGACCAAAGAAACCTCCCATTGGGGACAAAGCACTACCTGGATTGAATCCGAACCAACCAAACCAGAGGATAATCACACCGAGTACAGTAAATACTTGATTATGACCTGGAATAATAACAGGTTTACCTTCTTTATTAAACTTACCAAGTCGTGGCTTAAGCAATATGGTTGCCACTACCGCTGCAGTGGCACCTGTAAGATGGACAACCGTGGAACCTGCATAATCTTGCATTCCCAGCTCAGCCAACCAGCCGCCGCCCCATACCCAGTGTGCTACGACAGGATAAATTACGATTGAGAATAGAATTCCGAATATAATGTACACACTTATCTTTGCACGTTCTGCCATGCCTCCAGATACGATAGCTAAGGAAACTGCTGCAAATGCCATTTGGAACAAGAATTTAACATTTAAAGTAACATCAGAAAATGCAAGTGATTCAAATGAAGATGCTGTTGAATCTCCGCCATACAAGAAGCCTGTGGTACCGAAGAAGCCGTTACCGTTACCGAAGCCAAGTCCAAAGCCAATGGCCCAGAAACATACACTCGCAATGGCTAGTGTCAGTACTGTCTTACCGGCTACGTGACCTGCATTCTTCATTCGAACTGATCCTGCTTCAAGCATTGCGAACCCTGCTTGCATAAAGAAAACTAAGATGAATGCCAGGAAGGTAAACGCGGTATCCAATCCGACCTGCAAATCTGCATTTGTTGGACCGTCCGCCGCAAAAGCACTCACCGGATACACCATCAGCGTAATCATGGCCAGTAACATCATCAACCATTTCTTTTTCATTTTTACCCCACTCCCCAATGTTATATTTTCTAACAAAGCGTGAAACTCTTAATGTCATTATAATCAGAAGTCAGGTAAATTGACAAGACTATTTTTGGGAATGTTTTTATTTTATTTTCATCAAACCCGTAAATTTCCCACAGTACGCTTGGACTATATCAGAATATTAGGACCATACAACCATGAAATTCATTGAAATAACTACGTGAACCCCCGCTCTAATATTACTTTTTATCGAATTATTCTTATTGATTATTCTATAAACATAACATTAAATGTAATGTTTATAGTCGAGCTATTTTAAGGAGCATAATCGGTTCAAATTTGATATCATATGGAGTTTGAGTGTATTGTATATAAACAACGCATTTTCATTTCATGAATTAACCTCTTATTAATGCATATACTTTATGAAAGTATGACGTTTGACTGTATGGTTTCCAGTTTGTTATCATTACAGATAGCATAATAGAAACCACCAATATAGGAGCGACTCTCCTCAGTGGGCAGTCGAATTCGATTAGTGAGGCGAGGTAACATGGGGATATGATTCTATATCGAATCGGAGAATTAGCTAAGGCTGCTCATATCAGTGAGCGTACTATTGATTATTACACGAAGCTGGGATTAATCTCCCCAGAGTCAAGAAGCACCAAGAATTACCGACTTTACAGTCATGAAACCTTGGTCGACTTAGAACGTATTAATCAATTAAAGCATGACAAGTATTCATTGGAAGAAATCAAATCCATGATGAGCAAATGGAGCGAGGCTACTCCTGAAACTGACGTATCTGATAAATTAGTCGAGCTTGAGCAGCATATGCAGCGACTAGAACGTGAAGTAAAGGCACTTGAACCAATTATAAGCGGTCTGAAGCCGGGACAGGCCAGACGCGCGCTCTCTAACCTACTCCCACAAGGAGTGGCCTGCATGGAGGCGATTCGGCTTCTATTGCTTACGCAAGGACCGCCAATGTAAATACCATATTTACAATACAGTGGAGGAATGCAGCTATGGGAATGTATCTATTAGTAATTATCGCTTTTATTTTTTCATTATGGGCCCAGTTCAGAGTTAAAGGGACATTCAGCAAATGGTCCAAGGTGGCCAACTTAAACGGTCTGACAGGATATGAAGCAGCTAGACGTATGCTCGACGCAAATGGACTTCACGATGTTCCGATTGAGCCTGTAAGAGGTACACTTTCTGACCACTATGATCCGATTCACAGAGTTGTACGCTTATCAGAACCCGTATATTATGAGAGTTCTATCGCAGCTGTCTCAGTCGCTTGTCACGAAGTGGGTCACGCCATTCAGCATAAAGTAAGTTATCCTATGTTAACACTACGTCACCGGATGTTCCCAGTAGTTAATTTCGCATCAGGTATAGCACCATTCATGCTTATGGCAGGATTTATATTCGGTTACTTTAATCTTGTAGGCCTTGGTATCATTTTCTTCTCGGCCGCTGTTGCCTTCCAGCTTGTGACACTACCTGTTGAATTCAATGCCAGCAACCGGGCACGTCAAGTCATGGTAGAGCAAGGCTACATTCGTAACGAAGAGGAACGCGGAGTAGCCAAAGTCCTAAACGCAGCTGCATTAACGTACGTTGCCGCCGCGCTTGTTTCCTTACTCGAGCTGCTTCGTTTGATTACCGTCTTTTTAGGTAACCGCGACTAATACAAAATACAGCGCAAAAAGAAACCCCGGTAGGCTAAGAGCCAACCGGGGTATTATTTTGTCTTGCTTTAAAATAGGATATCAAAAAAGTCCGAAACGAACGTGCAACCAGCGGTAACTTACTATCTGTTCGGTATATCAAACCAACCGTCCTCGTCACAGCAGGCTCCACAACCCTTACTTGAGCCGGTTGGAGAGGGTTCGTCTGATAGAACGCCATCTCCGGAAGAAGGCTTACACCCATTCCTGCCGCCACTAAACCACGAATGGTATCAGTCTCCCCACCTTCAAATGCAATCTGCGGCTGAAAACCCGCTTGCAAGCACGCTTGCCAAACGATCGGTCTCAAAGAATAACCTTGACTGAATAGCACAAACTTTTCATTTTGAAGCTGTTCCAGTCGGATCTCAGATTCTCCTGCCAGCTGATGATTCTGAGGAAGTATTGCAAATAACTCTTCAGTCATAACAATATCTCCAGAGACATGCTCATCATTTTCCGGAAAAGGCGAAATAAATGTTAAATCCACCTCTCCAGATAATACGTCCTTTATCAACGAAGGGTAAGAGCCCTGCTTAAAGCGAAACTTGACATGGGGATAGTGCTGGCGGAATTCTGCAACGATAGTCGGGATAAGATGCGTTCCAAGACTGTGAGGAAACCCTATACGAATCTCTCCACGTTCCGGATCTAGAAATTCATGCACTTCATTTACCGAATGTTCCAATTCCTTAAGAATACTATCCACCCGCTTGCAAAAGAGCTGTCCAACCGGCGTAAGCTGCAAATTACGCCCTTTTTGCATGAACAAGTCAACCCCTAGCTCTTGCTCCAATTGATGAATCTGACGGCTTACCGCAGACTGCGCTACATGAAGTTCCTCCGCCGCTCTTGTTACATGTTCTTTTTGGGCTACCTTTAGAAAATATTGCAGCTGTCTTAGCTCCACTCCATCATCGCCCCTGTCTTAGGCTTTTATTGAATATACGAATAATAAGTCCATATAGGAAAAAGCCAGAAACCAAGCCTCCGATATGTGCAACCCAATTCACATTTGGTGTTGCAAACGACATAATGATCCCAATTACAAGCAAACCGTATAACGTCTTCCGCGAGCCTTCGTCCATCATCGCCCGTTGAATAACAGCAATGTATAAAAATGCGCCATAGACGGCGTAGATTGCTCCAGAAGCACCTACCGAGACCGTACCTACCTCTAATACTGAGCGACTGCTGATTGCAACCGTTAGAATATTCGCAATAACTCCACCTACCACATAAAGAATTGCATATCGCCACCAGCCAAGCAAGCGCTCCAGAGGCGGTGCAAATACCAGTAGAGCGAAGCTATTAAAGAATAGATGGGAAAACCCATTATGTAAAAAAATTGCCGCCACATAACGCCACAGTTCCTCTTTATACGGGCTAACATCAACTATTGCACCAAAATCAACAAGTGTTTGTATATTGGTGGATCCACCATTGAACGCCATGAGCATAAACATAATCACGTTAGCTACAATGAGAAGACATGTTACCGGGTAATACCGGAGATAACTTTTCCAATTTTCATACCGAATAAATATCATTACACCCATCCCTTTACATTTATATCTTGCCCTGTTGGACATCTCCCTGTAAATAAGATTATAATTTATTGTGGCAGTAAGAGCCAATATTACAATTCGAGGAGGAAAACAAGGATATGACGCAAGAAAGAACAGGCGTAGCTACTTTCAAAAGCAGCCCCATCACTCTCGTAGGACCCAAGCTTACAGCTGGTGATCCCGCTCCTGATTTTGTTCTCAGTAAGAATCTACTGGAAGAAGTTTCTCTTAGTGATTATGCCGGTAAAATCAAGCTGATCAGTGTTGTACCTTCTCTAGATACCGGTGTATGTGATGCACAGACCCGCCGGTTCAATAGCGAAGCTGCAGAGCTAGGTGACGATGTAGTTATTCTCACGGTAAGTATGGACCTACCTTTTGCTCAAGCCCGCTGGTGTGGCGCTGCAGGGATCGATCGTGTAATCACACTATCCGACCACAAAGCAGCCTCATTCGGACAAGCTTATGGCGTACTAATCAAAGAATTCCGGTTAGATATGCGTTCAATTTTTGTACTAGACAAGAACAACACACTCACCTATGTTGAATATTTGAGTGAAATGACTGAGCACCCTAATTACGAAGACGCTATAGCTGCTGTGAAGAGTTTGCTCTAATTCTCTAGAACAGTAAGTCAGCGGCCATTTTCGACAATACTTACTTATCACTGCAAGCATAATTCCTTTGGCGTCCTTATAAGGACGACAAGCGTTTATGCGAGAAATATAAGACCTAAAGTATAGGTGTAGAACTTTGCTTTCTTATATTTTGAAAAAAGCGGAAGAAGGTCCATCCTTCTCCCGCTTTTTTGTAATAGAAAGATTTATCGATAACGTCCAGAGCAGCCACATTTGCGTAAACGCATTCATACAATCCCTAAGTAAGAAGGTTTAGTAAGAATCTCTGAAAATTAGTCTGCTTTGTATTTTCCTAATTTTTTGTCCAATGACGCATACAACCGCTGAATGACACGGTAATTAGCACCCAAATCACCTAGCGAACCTCTAGATGCAGAGTACATATCTACGCCACAACGTACAGGTGTGGTATTGAGCACAGAGACAGTAATGTCCAGTGTACGGCCGAATGCCGTTCTCTTCTCCAGAGTGATCTCACCTACTGACTCCACTTCATGGAGCACCTTGAATCCAGGAACCTTCTTAAGCGTTGATGAAACTTCCTCCCAAGCTTTGTCTTTCGTAAGATTGTAATAACGCGTTTTTAATGTCGGATCTTTTGCGCGGTCGCTTGTTCCATCATGACTACGGAATAAACCGACCAAGGTTCTTTTTAACGACAAAATTCTTCCCCCTCTACAAATCCCAAGTTCATTATTCTAAGTGTAACACTCTTGTCTCAGGAACAAAAGGGTATTACTCACTTTCTCCTTGTTCCAGACACACAAAAAAGCGCCCGTTTCCCAACTTTCACGGGATACAGGGCGCTTTGGCCTAAACAATAGAAAACCCGCTTATGCCGTCCGGCTACAGTGTCTTCTGAACCTGCTAGAGCAGGTGGGTGATCGCAGAAAACGTTTTTGAATTCCCCAAGTCATATAGACAGGGCTGTTCAGCTGCGCTTCGTGTAGATCTCCCAAGACATTATCATTGGTTCAAAACAACGAGCAACCGTAACGAACATCGCAGGATTTGTTATTATTATATTGCGTTTTAACGAAAAAGTAAACCTGTATGCGCTTTATTTTACACTGGAATTAAATTACTGACGATTTCTGAGTGCTTAATACTCGTCTTTGTTAAATACGTTTTACATCTTTATCCGCAACATCGTCTTCAAAATCATCATCGTCATCGTCGTCATCCTCTTGATTGTTCAAAGCAGCTTCTCGTTCTTCTTCCTCTTTCAGTTTCTTCTGCTCCACCTGCAATTGCAGTTTATTATAGGTAGCATAGAAGTTAAAGAAAGCAGCCATTGCAATCAACGTTGGAATACAGATGAAATACAGTGCTGGATATCTAAGACCAATATAAGCTAGCACTGCAGCTGCAATCAAAGTTGAGAACACGCGAATTGGACGTGCTATAGTCAGCAATATTGAGTTACTCATCACTTGTTTAAAGCTCATTTGATAATGAACGACAATAGAAAAGAAGTTAAACATAGACACCGATAAAATAATCATGAGCACTAACATCAAAATACCAACAATTCTGAAGTTAGGCATTTGTGTCATGTAAACCGTTACATCGACGTACATAATAACGAACATCAATGTGTAGATAATTCCACCGAGCATACTTTTTAAATAATTCTCTTTATACCCCTGAAAAAACGTACGAAAAGTTCCTACATCCGTGTTCCCCATAACCCATTTGCGCACAACGGTAAATAAAGCCGCCGAAGCAGGAAATACTGTAAATGGCGCCAGAATCCCCATAGCCCAGTTCAATGTGAGCTGCTCATTTACTCCACCTGAGCTTGTCCCAAGCATCATCAATTTCATCAATCCAAAAAATAAAAACGGGGCGGAACATAGTGCCCATAAGATATTACTAGCTGCGATACGTGTAATCCATTCTGTGATGCGGTATAAACCACCCATTGCTCCTTTAAACTCCAATTCCCTTCCTCCTCTGTCTCTTGCATACTGCTTATCTTAACTATACCTCATTTGACCTACTCTTTTCCATAGCCCAACTTTCTGAATTCTAGGTCATTGTCTATACATCAAGCCTATAAAGTCCATATATTGGAATTGTAATCATAAGAATTTCCAAAATCACCACATTCTAAAGGAGGTTATTGTATGTCCTCACCTGTTGGCTACGGCGGCTGGACTTCCACTGGTACGATCCTCGTATTGTTTATCCTGCTCGTTATCATCACTCGTACTTTCATTTAAATAAGCTGCTAATTCAATAAATACCCTATATTTAAGCAAAAAGAAGACGAGAACCGCTATTCGGCATCTCGTCTTCTTTGTATTTTGATAAATCATCCCCCGCGGGTTCTGATCACGTATTAATTATCAAAATCTTCGCGTTTTGCTGGACGTGTGCTTGTGCTGCTTGGGCGAGTAGATGGTTTGCGGTCCGCACTGCGGTTCGCTCCACCATCACGGCTAGCTGCGCCATCACGGTTGCCTTTATAGCCACCGCCATAACCGCCACTGCCACTACCATAGTTACCACTACCGCTGCTGTAGCCACCACGACTTCCGCCACCGTTGTTATCACGGTTTCCACGGTATCCACCAGTGCTGCCACCAGAAGTACCACGGTTGCCACCATAACCGCCGTTAGGTTTGCGGCCACTGCGAATGTCGTTCTTACCACCACGACGTTTAGCACGAATTGGATCTTCTGGAGTCAATTCAATTGCAGAATCCTTCTTATCACCAGTCAGAAGCTTCATTGCAGCTGACAGCAATTGAACGGAATCATATTGCTCAAGCAATTGAATAGAAATACCTTTGTACTCATTCAATTCACCGCTCTCAACCATTTCAAGCAAGCGCTCTGCTGTTACGCGTTGTTTACCTTCAATAGCCTCAGCCATAGTTGGCAATGGTTTACGAGTAATACGGTGACGAGTAACGCGTTCGATCAAATGCAGGTGATCCATTTCGCGTGGGGTAACGAAAGACCAAGCTGTACCCTCTTTACCAGCGCGACCAGTACGACCGATACGGTGTACATAGCTTTCTGGATCTTGCGGCAAGTCAAAGTTAATTACGTGAGTAACACCAGATACATCCAAACCACGAGCTGCTACGTCAGTAGCTACCAGCACATCAATGCTGCCATCACGGAATTTACGCATTACAGCATCACGTTGATTCTGAGACAGGTCACCATGTAATCCATCAGCAGAGTATCCACGTTTCTGCAAAGCTTCTGCAAGCTCATCTACCCGGCGCTTCGTGCGTCCGAACACAATCGCAAGCTCAGGTGATTCCATATCGATCAAACGGCTAAGCGCTTCGAACTTTTGACGTTCAGGTACTTCAACATATGCTTGATCAATCAGCGGAGCACTGATTTGTTTCGGAATAACGGAGACGTGTTGCGGGTTGTTCAAGAATTGCTGTGCAAGACGTTGAATGTTTGGAGGCATTGTAGCCGAGAACAACATCGTTTGACGCTCTTCAGGAACGAGCTTGAGGATCGTCTGAATATCTTCCATAAAGCCCATATCCAGCATTTCATCTGCTTCATCCAATACAACAGTTTGAACATCATCCAAACGGATGGTTTTACGGTTGATATGGTCAAGCAAACGTCCTGGTGTACCAATAATAATTTGCGGTTTCTTCTTAAGACCACGGATTTGGCGACCAATATCTTGTCCGCCATAAATTGCCAACGAACGAAGACCTTTAAAACGGCTTAGCTTACCGATTTCTTCTGATACTTGAATGGCCAACTCACGTGTCGGTGCCATAATAAGCGCCAGAATTTTTTCGTCTTCGCGATTAATCTTCGAAATGAGGGGGATACCAAAAGCAGCAGTCTTACCTGTACCAGTCTGTGCTTGACCGATCAGATCCGACCCAGTCAATGCCAATGGAATTGACTGCTCCTGTATCGGTGTTGCCTCCTCAAATCCTAACTCTGTGATTGCTTGTAGCACTTTTGGCTCCAAGCCAAATTCTGCGAATGTTTTCAAATTATTCATGCTCCTTCTATACAGTGGACATTCCACATGCTTGTCTGTATTCTTAAGTAGCGGTAAACACATTTATATGCTGTCCAATCATGCTCTTTTTTCTGCATGATATAGCGCTTTTGGGACGAAAAGCCTCCCTTTCATCAGGTACTTCATTGTACCTGAGCAACTGTAGCTTTACATCCGATGCAATGCAAAAATACCATTGTAACGTCCTACTCAAGAATATCCTGTACATTATATCACAACTCTAAGTAGGAATACCAGTGGGTTCCTTTCTTTTCATTGCATACATGGTTTATTTTTAAATTTATTTATAGAGGTGGATTTGCTTGTTAAGACAGATTTGGAATTGTATTGCAGTTATTTTCGGAGCAGCGTTGATTGCCAGTGGATTTAATCTTTTTCTAATCCCTCATCGCTTACTCAGCGGAGGAGTATCCGGGCTTTCGATGTTAGTGGGTTACTTTACACCACTAAACATAAGCCTCTTATACTTGCTCTTTAATATCCCATTGCTTGTAGCTGGTTGGTTCCAGTTAGGCCGGAGATTTATTATGCTAAGCATGTTATCCGTTGTGGCAACAACCTGGTTTTTGACGGTCATCCCCGAATATTTGGTAGCTACTGATATGCTGCTTTCTTCTGTATTTGGTGGAGTGTTGGTCGGTATTGGCTGTGGCTTCAGCTTCCGTGCAGGTGGTTCATCCGGAGGTTTTGATATCCTGGGATCCATCATCACTAAATTCCGCGATTTCCCAGTTGGAAACGTGGTGGTGAGCTTAAACGGACTCGTTATTCTTGCCGCGGCATATTTTGATAACAACTGGAATTTGGCTCTTGCATCGATGGTATCTATATACGTAACGGGTAAGGTACTGGACATGATTCACATCAGCCATTTAAAGGTAACCGTATATATAGTAACGAATCGTACAGATGAGCTCCTTCAGCATCTAATGGGACTCCAGCGAGGTGTCACAAAGATTAAAACAGAAGGCGCTTATTCTCATGTTGAAAAGGACATGCTAATGACAGTAACAACCCGCTACGAACTTGCAGAACTGCAACGTATTATTCGCACGACAGATCCTCAGGCGTTTGTAAATATTGTGGAGACAGTTGGTGTTATGGGCTCCTTCCGAAAAAGATAAAAACCGGCAGCGAAAAGTATTAATTTGGAAAATGCACCAATCACAGAATTGTGATATATTATAATCACGCAGAACCCTAACAATTTCATAAAGATTGAGATTTACCCCTCTTTTTTCCAAGCACTTCGTTTTCCGATGATTACTGAATTCCATTCAGACCTATCGAAAAAGGAAAGGGTGATTTTTGTGGAAATGGAAACGGTAAAGCTGTCAGCAATCGTCATGAGGTGGTATCCTGATATGATGCCGTTTCTCAAGCAGGACGAATTAAATTCCGTAATCGTTCTGCGTGACGGGCTTAGTATTCTGGAACCTGCAGATGCCATGGATATCATCCATTACAGTATCTGTGAACATCAGAATTCTGCGTATCTTCAATGAGTAAGCCGCAAGAGAAGTCTTGATAGTTGCCGCCTTAAGTTCGGCCATGTTGCCGTGTTGAGGCGGCATTTACTTTTTAACAAAAGGTTTAGAATGTGTGCGTCCCGGTTATATACAACAAGGATGGTTTTCCAGACCCGATCTGAGCCAACATTATTATTACAACACTGTTCTTTTTAGAAGCAACCGTTCCTATATAATTTAGGAAATGTACATAAAGGGAGAGAATACGAATGAACATCACCTGGGCTCTACTGATGATGGCCTTGGGAAGTGTAGGCGTGCAACAGAATCAACATGACGCTGAAGTGGCAATTGCATTGAAGTCTGCCATGAATCCCCCCATCATCGCTACGCAAAATAATAATTCAAATGTTGCAACTCCAGCTCCAAATGCTACAACAGAGACAAGCGACTCACAAAGTATGCTACACGCAGATCCTCAGCCTGATGCTCCAAAAGTAAAAGGCATCTATGTTACCGCATACAGTGCCGGTGGAGAACGAATGGAAAAGCTTCTTTCTTTACTTGATCAGACGGAACTAAATTCTATGGTCATCGACATTAAGGATGATGCAGGTTACATCACGTACAAAACTGATAACCCAGAACTTCAGAAACTCGGTAATCCGCAGCCATTTATTGGCGACATCAACAAACTGATGGAAAGATTGAATAAACATGATGTTTATCCCATCGCTCGCATTGTTGTCTTTAAAGACTCTATACTTGCCAAAAAGAACCCGCAATTATCCTTTGTTAATACAGACGGCACAGTATGGAAGAATAAAGGCGGCGATAGCTTTGTTAATCCTTATAATGAAGATGTCTGGAAGTACAATGTCGACATCGCCAAAGAAGCTGTCAAACTCGGCTTTAAAGAAATTCAATTCGACTATGTGCGTTTTCCTGAAGGTTTCGAAAAACGTGCAGACACACTTAAATACACTAAAACCAGTGATTCTCGCGTAGATATCATTTCTAATTTTGTAAAATACGCAAAAGCAGAGCTTGCTCCACTTGGTGTTCGTGTATCCGTAGATATTTTTGGATATGCCGCATCTGCTCCTGCTGAGGGCATAGGGCAAGACTTCGTTAAAATATCCAAAAATGTGGATGTTATCAGCCCGATGGTTTATCCGAGTCACTATTCAACGGGATGGTTTGGAGTGAAAGAGCCTGACTTAGATCCGTATGCTACCATTAAAGGCTCCATGGTTGATACCCATAAAAAGCTCGATCCTCTTGGCAGCTACAAACCTGTTATTCGTCCTTGGATTCAGGATTTTACAGCAAGCTGGCTCGGAAAAGGTCATTATATTAAATACGGTAAAAAACAGGTGGAGGATCAAATCCGCGCTTTAAAAGATGAAAATGTAGAGGAGTTTCTGCTCTGGAACGCCAATAACCGATATACCTCCGATGTCGATTATGAGAAATAATGTATATAGCCCTTATTATTTATAATTGAAATCAGGTATGATATATAAAGATAAAGATAAAGACCCGGCATCTGCCGGGTCTTTTAATGGAGAAAAAGGAGCATTTTACTGAACGATGATACAAACCACCTCTTTAAAACAAAAAGCAATACAATTTTTTCATATTTTATTTCCAATTCTGGTTACACAGATTGCTTTGTCAGCGATAACCTTCTTTGATACGAACATGTCAGGTAAATTTGGTACAGCCGATCTGGCAGGTGTGGCGATAGGAACCAGTCTCTGGATTCCAATTCAAACGGGCTTAAGTGGAATTCTTATGGGGATTACCCCCATCGTCTCTCAACTCATCGGAAGCAAAAAAGAAAAGGATGTAGCCTATCAAGTCACACAGGGAATCTGGTTATCACTGATCGTCTCTGTAATTGTCTTATTAATCGGGAGCCTCGCCTTGGCACCTATCCTTAATTTCATGAATCTGGAGCCTACTGTAAGAGATGTTGCATTTCGTTTCCTTAGTGCGATCTCCTTCGGAATTATCCCGCTGTTTGGATATACAGTTCTCCGTAGTTGTATAGACGCTCTGGGACAAACACGAGTGTCCATGTTGATCACACTCATAGCCCTACCCGTGAATGTTGGTTTAAACTACTTGCTAATCTTCGGGAAATTCGGGTTTCCTCGACTTGGTGGTGTTGGAGCTGGAGTGGCATCAGCTATCACCTACTGGGTAATCTTTTCGGTTGCCCTGCTGTTCATTTATCGGGCAGAACCCTTTGCAAGCCTTAGAATCTTCCGAAAGTTCTACTTTATATCGCTAAAAAGCTTCAAAGATCTACTAAAGATCGGTGTACCTATTGGCTTCTCGATTTTTTTTGAAACTGCAGTCTTCTCCGCTGTAACCTTGTTGATGAGTCGGTTCGATACTGTAACGATTGCAGCTCATCAAGCAGCCATTAATTTTGCAACAACGTTATATATGATTCCGCTCAGTATCTGTATGAGCCTTACCATTCTCGTCGGCTTCGAGACTGGATCCGGCAGGCAAAAGGATGCCCGTCAATATGCCATTATGGGAATTGGACTTGCGACCATCCTCTCCCTGGCAACTGCACTCCTGCTCTTATTTGCTGGCCATCATGTAGCTGGTCTATACACTGATGAACCTGATGTCATTTCATTAATTCAGCATTTCTTAATCTATGCGATCTTTTTCCAGATTTCCGATGCGATTGCAACACCTACACAAGGAGCACTTCGTGGATATAAGGATGTTAATCCAGCCTTCATTATTTGCTTTATAGCTTATTGGGTTATAGGGCTTCCTACAGGCTATGTACTTGCTACTTATACGGATCTAGGAGCTTATGGTTATTGGATCGGCTTGATCACCGGTCTTGCGATTGGGGCCACACTGCTCTTAACTCGGCTTGTTAAACTCCAACGCCGTTATACCACACAATATACAGACGCTCAAACACATCGTTAATAATCTAAAGAACACAAAAAAGGAACAGTGCGAAGTTCGCAGCTGTTCCTTTTTTGTGTGTTAATTATTGAGAAAGACGGGATGCAAGCTCGTACAACTCCACGTCAAAGTCTTTCTTCGTATTCACTACAAGATCGATATCTGTAAGTGTTAGTTCTCCCTTGATGATACCGCAACCTTTATCAGACTCGCCTTCAATTAGTTTACGAACGGCAAAGTCACCAAGACGGCTAGCAAGATTCCGGTCTCCAGGGGTTGGTGTTCCTCCGCGCTGAATATGTCCAAGTACAGTAACCCGTGCATCCAGAGAAGCATGACGATCCTTCAACGCTTGGGCTACATCTTCGCCTTTACCCACACCTTCTGCAACGATGACGATACTGTGACGTTTACCTCTGACAAAGTTGTCACGCATACGATCCGCAACTTCATTCAAGTCATATGGCATTTCTGGCACAAGAATGGTTTCTGCTCCAGAAGCCAGACCTGCATGCAGCGCGATATCTCCACAATGACGTCCCATAACTTCTACAATGGAAGAACGCTCATGGGAGGACATTGTGTCACGCAGTTTGTTAATAGCATCTACAACGACACCAACGGCTGTATCAAACCCTATGGTGTAATCCGTGTAGGAAATATCATTATCAATAGTTCCCGGTAATGCCATCGTCTTGATACCGAGTTTACTTAGTTTATTAGCGCCTTTATATGAACCATCTCCACCTATAACTACTAGGCCATCGATGCCCATTTCATTAAGAATATCTGCACCCTTTTGCTGACCTTCTGGTTTTGTGAACTCCAGACATCTTGCAGATTGCAGAATGGTTCCCCCACGTTGAATAATGTCACCTACGCTGCGAAGATCCATAGGGAAGATATCGCGATTCAGAAGACCTTGATACCCACGTTGAACTCCAAAAACTTCAATGCCGTAATAAAGTGCGCTTCTTACAACCGCACGAACAGCGGCGTTCATACCTTGTGAATCTCCACCACTAGTCAGTACTGCAATTTTTTTGATTTTTGTCATTCTGTTGTTCCTCCTTAAAGTTATGCAATGCCCCATCCGTTGTATAGGTGAAGCTTCGCAGCCTTGTTACAAAAAACGATTGCGTATCCAGCGGCTATTAGCGAAGAAGAACAGCCTTGTAAGCGGACTTCCTCTCATTAGGCTTTTAGACACACTGCGAACTTCCCGCTGTTCGCTAACTTTCGGATCAGATAAATAAAGTGCCAGCAATCCCTCAATCACCATACGATGCATAGATGATTCCGGTAGTTCACGTACATCCTTACGGGCCCACTCAACCATGGAAGCGATCCGACTTAACATGGTATCCGTGTCGTCATAATAATTGCAGAAATTAAGATCACCGCCTGCTCGGTCCTCTTCCTGATCAATCAAATAATCCAGCATAATGTGCAATCCACACACATGTGGAAAGTATGCAGCTCGAATCGATTCCGAAGAAGACTTATTTAGCTTCGGATCACATGCAGATAGAAAAAGCATGAATACGCCTAAAGTAGAGCCTGTCGCAGCCGCAAACTCGTTCCAGTGCAGATGCGGAGCACGGCTACCCTGCTGCTCCCACCATTCCTTCAGGGCTGTTTCCCTGAGTTCCGGGCGGATATGCTTATATACCTGCAAATCTGTATACAGCACAGCCAAATCACGAATCTCCGCTGCAGCAGCGGAATAACCTGGCAGCAAAGAGATCATCTCCTGGCATTTTCGAACTAGCCTATACAAGTATCCGCCGTCATTCTGTTCATCGCGAAGCGCATAATAATTGACAGGTTCAGCGTTTGGATCAATGGCATCCAGCATAGATTGATGCAGCAGCCTGAAATCTGCAGGATCAAGCGAAGTACTGCGATCACATAAGTTATCTAGATAATCACTGATAGTTTGATAAGCAACAATAAGCGGAATAAGTATATGTCTCATCGATAAATTGCCGGCGGCATAAATACCTCCACCTATGCAATGAAACTCTTTCGTCTCAATGCTGGCAAGTGCTTGCTTCCGGAGCTCGGGATCGGGAATCCCATTCGCATCTTGGCGCCAGAAGTTTAGACTTTCTCTCACTTCGGGCAGCACGTACTTATAGACCCTGTTCATAAGCCCAATAGGGCCACGCGGGCTAAGGTAACGGCCTTGCTCTAATTCACTCAATGATAGTGCCTCCACATTGTTGTCTCCTTATCCAAATCACCACTTATTATAATATGATCAGACGTATTTGTACAAACAACAAAATCACTTTCGTAAAATTATGAAAGATTCAGAAATAACGCAATTCAAGAATAAAACACATAACCCTCCATTGCTTTATGCTATACTAGCCATATTTCAATCTCAGAGGAGTGCACTTTCATGTTTTCAAAACGGACCGGAAGCCCTTACAGTGATCAGAATTGGCTTCGTTCCTTTCTTTTTACGATTTATGGCACAAGCGTTCTTGTAGTATCCTACTTTCCTTTATTCTACACACATTTAGGGTTTAGCAGTTCTCAGGTGGGCTACTTGTATTCCCTCGGTCCCCTCATCTCCATCCTATCCAATCTCTTCTGGAGTATGATGAGCGATAAGCTGGGTACCATTCGAAAAATCATGTTTATTTTACTCGCGGGGCAATTAGTTACCGGACTTTTATTAGCCAGAGCGACCGAATTTTCTTCCGTTATGCTTATTTTGTCCTTTTTCTACTTCTTCTATTACCCAGTTTTTCCGCTTGCTGATACAATGGCCATCAAAATTGCGGAGCGACACGGACGAAACTTCATTACAATTCGTGTATTTGGCTCCTTAGGCTATTCTTTCTTTGCTTTAACCGTTGGTTATGCGCTTAGAGCTTTAGGTGCTACTTGGAGTCTTACCTTATGTATTATCATCATTATAATCGCACTTCTAATTACAATTGGCCTAAAGGATGTCAAAAAAACTGTTCCAGAGCTCTCCAATCAGAAAGCTGTTAATACCAAACCAGATAAGAAAGAACATGGGCTTAAAGATATTCTTTTGCAAAAAGAGGTGCTGTGGTTCTTCGGATGTGTCTTTGTACTCGCACTGGGCCATAGAATGAACGAAGCTTTTCTCACCATCAGTTTAAAGAATCTGGGCGCTGGTGAGGAAGTGATCGGCTGGGCACTACTTGCCTCAGCACTAAGTGAAATCCCTGTATTATTTATACTCGGCAAATACGGCGACAAATTTAAAGAACTGCCCTTATTAATTTTAGCCAGTCTCATGTATGCCCTTCGTTTTCTACTCATGGCGCTCGCCGAGCATCCAGGCTCTATAATCGCGATTCAAGCCTTGCATAGCCTGACATTTGGCGTCTTTTTTGTAACATGTGTCCGTTATATCACCCGGATTATTCCTGATCGTCTCCGAGCAACCGGTCTTGCCATCTACACGGTTGTTTGGTCAAGTGCAGCTGGACTTCTAAGTGGTACATTTGGTGGAATGATCTATCAAGAAGCTGGGCGCTTCACCTTTTATATGGTAGCGGTTGGCTTCAGCCTTCTAGCCTTTGTAGGCTTTTTAGGACAGCATTTATTGGATACCCATCGAGATTCAATGCGCTATTTTAAGAAAAAAAACAAAAAAGCTTCTCTATAATAGAACACTTCTGATATTCAAAAATATTAAAAAGGTCTTTGCTATCCCTTCACTTGGGAGTGCGAAGACCTTTCATCTAAATTGATGTCTATTAGACGTAAAAAAACACAGTTCCCGAAAGAACTGTGTTTTATAGTTGGTAACCACTCTTGCAAGGGCTTGCCAAGTAAATTATATATTTATAGCAGACAGCTTAGCTGCCTTTGCCGTTTCTTATAATTTCACTACGTTTTCAGCTTGCGGTCCACGATTACCATCAGTGATATCGAATTCAACTTCTTGACCTTCGTCTAAAGTTTTGAATCCTTCACCTTGAATTGCTGAGAAGTGTACGAATACATCTTCGCCGCCTTCTACTTGAAGAAAGCCATAACCTTTTTCTGCGTTAAACCATTTTACTGTACCTTTCAATTGAACAACCTCCTAAAAAATAACCGCCATATATGGCGTATAACTATATTATACTGCAATCTTCTGCTCAAATCAATCTATCTCAACCTATAAATATGTGATTTAATTTGCTTTTCCCTTCACCAGTGCGTTATCATTGAGCCAAAAGCCAAAAATCGCCAGGGTGGTATTGATAATGATCAAAAAACATGAAATATACAAAACAGACAAATGGAATATGATGACGGTAGAAGTTCAAGGACGTTATATTGTACTTCGCGAAATCTCCGATCAATGGGGAGAAGAAACACATACTTTCCTAAGTCGTCCAGCTATGATGCAGTGGGTGAACAACCGATTCAACAAAGAATCTTATAAAGATAATGAAGAAGAGTACAAAAATATCATCGCAGCTTTCAAACAGGTATAACAGAATATGAACACAGAAAATATCGCGATTTATGTTGTCCTAGTCTTATGTCTAGGCGCAGTTCTAATTATGACCAAGGATCGTGTCCCGCCGCAGTTTAAGCGGGGCATGGCCTTAACTGCGGTCATTATGATTCTGTTCGCCTTCATCTTTGTTATTTATAGTTTATTGGCATAACTTATCCTTTCATATATTTAAAGAACACTAAATATTAATAATCAGGACTTAACAGGGCATAATAAGCCGACTCTACTTTCAAGAGGAGGACGTTATGCCTATTTCACCCAAGTCCATCCCTCTTCTACTTGTGCTCAGCTTGCTACCGGGTGATTTATCATCTACAGTATTGCCGAGGGAGATTATGCCTACTACATCTCATCATTCTAGGAGGGTTTCTATGGAACAATTATTGAAAAGAAGCGAAGTACCTGCTGAGAATCGTTGGAAGCTTGAAGATGTGTTTGCTTCTCAGAAGGATTGGGATGCAGAATTTGCTGAAGCAAAATCCCTAATCAAAAAAGCTGCGGATTTTCAGGGTACACTAGATTCCGCAGATGCTCTAAAAAAATGTTTTGAGCTGGATGACAAGTTGTCCATCTTAACTGAACGACTCTTCGTGTATGCACATATGCGTCAAGATGAAGACACAGCTAATCCTGAATATCAAGCTTTGTCCTCCAAAGCGAAAAAGCTTGGTATTGAAGCAGGTGAAGCCTTATCTTTTGTAACCCCAGAAATTCTGGCGTTGCCAATTGAGAAGCTCAACCAATTCATCGCTGATCCGAACCTATCCGCTTATAAATTCACCTTAACTGAAATGAAACGTGAAAAAGCCCATGTGCTTTCTAAGGCTGAAGAAGCACTGCTCGCTCAGGTCGGAAATTTAGCTCAAGCACCTCAGAATATTTTCAGTATGCTGAACAATGCGGATCTGAAATTCCCTAAGATCAAAGATGAGGATGGCAAAGAAGTTGAACTGACTCATGGCAACTATATCAAGTTTCTCGAAAGTAGCGACCGTGAGGTTCGCCGAAATGCTTTTAAGGCAGTCTATGATACCTACCGGAAGCAGAAGAACACGATCGCAGCAACGCTTAGCGCCAATGTGAATAAAAATGTCTTTTACTCACGGATTCGCAAATATCCTTCTGTAATGGAAATGTCACTCTATGGAGATAACATTCCTAAAGAGGTTTACACCAACTTGATTGATACGATTCACGAAAGCCTTCCATTGATGCACCGTTATATGAAACTGCGTCAGAAGCTGCTGGGTGTCGATGAGTTACATATGTATGATCTGTTTGCACCGCTTGTTGATGAATATAAATTAGATATCACCTATGAAGAAGCCAAAAAAATCACTAAAGAGGGTCTCAAACCGCTTGGTGAAGATTATCTGAATGTGCTGCAAAAAGGCTACGACAACGGTTGGATCGATGTGTATGAGAACGAGAATAAACGGTCCGGGGCTTACAGCTGGGGGCCATATGGTACGCATCCTTTCGTACTGCTGAACCATAATGATAATTTAAACAGTATGTTTACACTGGCACATGAGATGGGCCATGCATTACACTCGTATTTTTCGGATAGCGCTCTGAATTATCGGGATGCGCAATATACGATTTTCCTAGCAGAGGTTGCTTCTACTACTAACGAGGCGTTGCTAATGGATTATTTACTCAAAAAGTCTACAGATCCTAAAGAAAAAATGTATTTGCTCACCTACTATGCTGATCAGTTCCGGACAACGATTTTCCGGCAGACGATGTTTGCTGAGTTCGAGAAAATCATTCATCAGCGTGTTGAAGAAGGTGAATCGCTTACTCCACAAGATCTTTCGAGCATCTACTATGACCTGAATGTTAAATACTATGGTAAAGAAATGGTTGTAGATCAAGATATCGAGATGGAATGGGCGCGGATTCCGCATTTCTATAACAGCTTCTATGTTTATAAATACGCAACCGGCTTCTCAGCAGCGACTAGCTTTGCCAAACAAATTCTTGAAGAAGGCAAACCTGCGGTGGATCGTTACCTCGGCTTCCTGAAGAGTGGCGGCAGTGACTACTCCATTAATATTCTGTCTAAAGCTGGTGTTGATATGTCTTCTCCTGAGCCGATTCGCGAAGCAATGAGTGTCTTCGAAGATGTTATCGCTCAAATGGAACAGTTGACCAAATAAGGCAGAGAGCTTAGTATTGCATTAATCCCTTGCCCTATTTGGGCAAGGGATTTTATTCTGTTATATCCCCTGAGGAGGAAGAATTCAATGAGAATTCAATGGTCTTTAATTGCAGGTCTAATCTTCGCGCTGCTAACAGCCATATTTGCAGTCATCAACGTGGATCCCGTTCAAGTTAATTTCGGTTTTGATGTAGTTAATATACCGCTGATCCTAGTTATTCTGGGCTGCGCGCTAATTGGTGGAATCATCGTGGGTTCTTACGGTATTTTTCGCCAGTACAAGCTACAAAAACAAATTAAAAGCTTAAATGCTGAGCTAACCAAACTTCGTGATGCCGACACTTCTTTAGATTCTTTTAACACAGACAATGATGGCCTAACAGGAGGACTTAACTAATGATTACTATTCAACCAAACGAAGATTACATACTCTCAATCCTAAAAAAATTACTTGATACACCGAGCCCCAGCGGCTTCACAGCACAAGTAATGAACCTTGTTGCCGAAGAAGCGGCAGCATTAAATGTACCGCTAAGCTGGAATGAAAAAGGCGGCGTAATTCTAACCGTCCCAGGCCTAGATCCTTCCCGTACAATCGGCATCAGCGCTCACGTGGATACACTTGGAGGCATGGCTCGCTCTATTAAATCTGATGGTACACTGCGACTAACCTCTGTTGGTGGCTTCACAATGCACAGCATCGAGAATGAATATTGTGTGATCCATACCCGCAGCGGCAGAACCTATACTGGAACCATCTTAACCAGCCATCCATCCGTTCACGTATATCCTGATGCTCGTGATTTCAAACGTTCAGAAGAGAACATGGAAGTACGGATTGATGAGCTAGTATCTAACAAAGAAGATGTACTTAAGCTAGGCATCTCTGTTGGTGATTTCATTTCCTTCGATGCACGTGCGGTGATTACACCTAGCGGGTATATTAAATCCCGGCATCTGGATGACAAAGCTAGCGTGGCTGCCCTTCTTGGCCTGCTGGAAAGCATGAAGCGCGAAGGCTGGAAACCGCTCCACAACCTTTCTTTCCTCATCTCCAACTATGAGGAAGTGGGACATGGCACATCTTGGATTCCTGGCGAGATTAATGAAATGATCGCAGTCGATATGGGTGCTATGGGCGATGATCTTAGCTGTAAAGAAACCGATGTGTCCATCTGTGCAAAGGATTCTTCCGGCCCTTATGATTATGTTATGACTGGCCGTTTGATTGAGCTGGCAGAAGCACTTGCTATTCCTTATGCCGTTGATATCTATCCCATGTACGGCTCTGATGCTTCCGCTGCCCTTCGAGGCGGCAATAATATTCGTGCCGCACTGATCGGCCCAGGCGTACACGCCTCCCACTCCATGGAACGTACACATAAGCAAGCTGTAGTAAACACTGCTAAGCTTCTCGCTGCTTATGTGGGCACTAACTGAGTCAAGCACTGGCAAGCTAACGCAGCTCTGGAGACGTAGACAATGGCTGATCGTTTCACTTCTGCTGCTCTTGGTAGCAGCGTCAGTGCTCTCAATGATCCTGTTATCCAGAAATCACACGGAAGATCCCTTTGCTGATCTTCCCCACGCCTACACCTATTCAGAGGCTGTAAGTCCAGAAAATGTTCAACTCTATATGATGTCACTTTCGCCAGATGATGTTCAACTCAGAGCCGCTGGTGCACCTCTTCAGCAAGTTATGGCTTATGGGATTAATGGAGGCTTCTTCTATGAAGACGCACTCCTCTCTATTGCTATAATAAATGATGTCCCCACTAACGGGGTTAAAAAGGCATACGGCTCCGGCTGGTTTAACGCTAAATATGCACGCGGAACCCTGGTCTGGGATGGTGCCAGTCGTAGCTTTTCGGTACAAGTCGTCTCATCGGGAGAAGAATTGAACGTTACGGATCGCCAGCATTATTTTGCGCAAGGCGGCATTAGTATGAATCTTAAGCATGAAGATGTCTGGGAAGCTGTGATCGCGAAAGAACATCTTCCTTATGCTGATGAGCAACGAATGCGCTCAGGCATGCTGTATGATGATAATGGCAAGCTGTGGCTGATTGTTACGCCAACACTCTCGACGGCGGCAGAGTTCCGCACAGCCATCCTACAGAGCGTGCCTGCTGAAGGCCTCGAAGGTATCTTTCTAGATGGAGATGGCTCCTCACAGATGAATGCTGATGAAATCATCTTACCTGGCGACTCTCGTGCTGTGGTGCAAATGATTGCGGTGGACGGAACGAAATAAAGCAAAAAAGAAGCGATCTCTAATAGTAGAGAATCGCTTCTTTTTGTGATTTTATTCAATCCCAGACTTGCTCTAGCTTATCTGAATAAAAGGAAATGGCCTTACTATAGCTTCTTATTCCTTCATCTGCTGAGGTTTCAGCCAGCAATTTAAGCAAAATCCCCATAGCCAGACTATGATCTCCAAGATTGTGCAAGGTCATCGCAAGGAACACCGGAAACTCCTTATTCTCTGGGTATTCATGAACGGCCTGCTCCAAAATTAATTTGGAGTTTTCATATTCTCCGAGTGTTCGGTAGGTGCTGCCCAGTCCCAATAAAGCGCCGATTCTCTGCTCCGAAGATAAGCCTAGTGTTAAGCTTTTCTCATAATAGGGTACTGCCCCGCGTTCCAGGCCGAGCACATCATGCGTCCATGCCAATTGATATAGAAGTTCTGCATCATCACTATTCTGCTCATATAGCTCTAACAGCATCACTCTGGCTTCTTCAGCTTTACCTTCGTTTCGCAGGGCTACAGCTAACATAAGTTGATTCTCCAAACTGAGCCCTCCCTTATTGTTACACCAAGACAATCCGTTTTATGCTTTACCAGCGATTTTCTCTGCAAGCTCATTCAGATAGGTCCAGCGCTCCATTAGACGCTCCAGCTCGGCTTCGGCAAGCCGCTGCTCTTCCATTAACTCCTGCAGTCTCCCAGAGTCAGCAAACGCTGCTTCCATCTTGGCACTAATATCCGTCAAGCGCTGCTCTGCAAGCTCGATCTGCTCGTCAATTCCCTCATATTCACGCTGTTCCTTAAAGCTGAATTTGAGTTTGGTCTTAGGCGCTGAGGATGGCGCTGTGTTATTACTAACATCTGTAGTCTCTTTACGCTTTGCATTTCCGTCATCTTTGTTCGATTCTGCATGGCGTGAAGAGACATTTTTGGCCAGCCATTCTTCATATTCCGTATAATCGCCAACATGAATCCGGATATCACCATTTTCAAAAGCGATCAGCTTATCTATTGTACGATCCAGGAAATAACGGTCATGGGATACTGTGAAGACGACGCCCGGGAATTCATCCAGATAGTCTTCTAAAACAGCCAACGTTCCGATATCCAAGTCGTTCGTAGGCTCATCCAACAGCAACACGTTTGGAGCTCCCATCAATACACGAAGCAGATACAGGCGCCTTTTTTCGCCACCTGACAGTTTGGAAATCGGCGTCCATTGCATCGCAGGAGGGAACAAGAAGCGTTCAAGCATTTGACCTGCCGTAATGACGCTACCATCAGCCGTTCGTATGACTTCCGCTTCTTCCTTCACATATTCAATCGCTCGCATGCTGTCATCCATATCCTGATGTTCTTGCGTAAAATAACCCAACTTAACTGTCGCGCCAAGCTGAACCTCTCCCTTATCCGGCTGCAGCTTACCTGCAATCAGATTCAGAAGGGTTGATTTACCGCTGCCATTCGGACCTACAATACCTACGCGGTCTTGGGGTACGGCAATATAGGTCAGATCTTTAATCAACTGACGGCCATCCAGCGATTTCGACAGTTCATTGATTTCAATGATTTTACGACCCAAACGTGTGGATGCCACCGAAATATCCAGCGAACCGTTCGAACTGCTTCCTGTACTTTCTTTCAGCTTCTCAAAACGGTCGATTCTTGCCTTCTGTTTCGTTGATCGAGCTTTAGCTCCACGACGAATCCAAGCAAGCTCCGTACGCAGCAGGTTCTTACGCTTTTGCTCCGCAGAGGCCTCACGCTCTTCACGGTCGGCTTTTAGCTCTAGAAAACGGGAATAGTTGGCCTCATAACGGTATAACTGTCCTCCGTCCAGCTCTAGCATGACACTTGCGACACGCTCCAGGAAGTAACGATCATGCGTTACCATTAAGAGGGCGCCACGCCGTTTCTGTAAATATTGCTCTAGCCAAGCCACGGAGTCCGTATCAATATGGTTCGTAGGCTCATCCAGAATAAGTAACTCAGATGGCGTAATCAGGGCTGCCGCAAGTGCTACACGTTTCCGTTGACCACCAGACAGTGTATCCATCAGTGCATCGAATTTCACTATACCCAGCTTAGTAAGCACGCTCTTAGCTTCACTCTCCAAATGCCAAGTACCTGCCGCATCGATAGCCTGTCCAATCCGCACCAGTTTGCCTTCCAGTTCTGCGTTACCTGGTTCTTTTTCAAGGCGAGACATAGTCTCCATATACTCACGCATGGTAGCAAGATCTGGATCCTCTCCGGCGAAGACCTGTTGCAGTACCGTATTTGTCGGCTCATAAGGAGGGTTCTGTGCCAAGTACTGCACTCTAACATTATTTCCGATCGCAATTTGCCCGCCATCCGGAGTATCCAGACCGGCAATAATACGTAAAAACGTTGATTTACCCGTTCCATTCACACCGATCAAACCAATTTTATCCCGATCGTCCATACCAAATGAAGCATCACTAAAAAGTACTTTCTCACCATAACTTTTGGAAAGATGTTCCACGGTCATAATATTCATGCTATTTCCTCGCTTGCCTTATATTTTCATAAAACCGGTCGCAGCATAGTGCTGCTATTCCACCGATCTATCGTCCTGACCTAAATTCAAGTAATCCATTGCCCCTTTAATAAAAAGACCCGCAGCGAAACCAGCACGTTTATACGCATCTTCTTCCTTAAAAGATGGATCGAACAAAATATCCATCTTCAGCCGATCCAACATCCCTATGTAGGACTGCGCCATAAGCTCAGGCTCAGACGCTCCGCCCTCCAGCAACACCTTCACCACTGCCTGCATATATTCTTCCATAAAAAGCGTCATATACGCCACAAGCTCTGGGTTATTGTTAGGTGCGCGGAAAAAGAGCTTCGTGTGTCGCTTTCGCTCATAATAATAGTAAAGATGATGTTTGGCGATGATCGACAGTTTACCTGCCAAAGTATCACTATCCTTCAGCTTTTCCTGTAATTGCTGAAGGAATCCCTCACAATCCCGGCGCGTTACCGCCATGAATAATTCTTCTTTACTCTTAAAATATAAGTAAACGGTGCCCTTAGCAATTCCGGCCTGAACCGCAATTTCCGACATCTTCGTTTCGTAAAATCCACCTGAACCGAAGAGCTCGTATGCGGCATCCAGAATGGCAGTATGTTTATGATTGGACGTGCTGCTCATCGGTTCCTCCTTTAAAACATCATTCCACACAGTAAAGCAATAGCCCCTCCGACGATAGAGCTAATAGCATTAACTGCATCATTGGTCATCCACTTCCAGCCACGTGCGTTTTCAACCTTTTTACCGCAGTGATGTGTACTTTCCACTTCGCGTCCGCATACGGTGCAGCGATTCATCTGCTGAACGGTTGCCCCAAGAATAGAATCCGTGAACGCACCCGCAAGACCTCCAGTGAGTCCAGCCAATGTAAGCAACAAGAAGGATTGATCTGACATGCCGGATATCATCCGCAGCAGCCATGAAGATGCACCGATAAGTGCACCTCCTGCGGCAGCGGCCAGCGTGCCCAGGCTGGATACGCCACCCGAGGCACCGGCTGGAAGTATTTTACCTGTGAGGACAGACCGAGGTGACTTCTTGCTGAGTGTACCAATCTCCGTAGCCCATGTATCAGAGGTTACCGTTGCCATAACCCCGATAAATAAAAATTCCCAATGTTCCATCGGAACCATCGCATTCAGTAGAACGAAAACCATCCCAAGCCCGCCATTAGCAAAGACCTGCCCAGCATCTCGGCGACCCGTCTTGGCATAAGTCTGCTCAAGCTCTGCCTTATTATCATGATGAAGCTTAGACAACAGGCTTGAAGAGATGAAAAAAATTAACAATATTCCAAACCAAAAGGCATTTCCAGCACCAAAATAGATGGTCCCCATAGCTACCGCGGCAAGCATGCCGGAGAGACTTAAGGATTGTTTCCTATAAGCCGCTCCCGCAACTAACAAAGCGCCAAGGGCGCCAATAATCCATAACATAGATTCAACTCCAACAGATGTTTTTAGCCGATCAGGCAAGTCCCCATCAGCTTGTCACCCCAGTACAATTCAAAAGAATCTCCTGATACGGTAGGGCCTACACCTTCTGGTGTTCCTGTGAAAATCACATCGTCTTTACCCAGCCCGTAACGCGCAGCGATAAAATCGACAACTTTTTGGAGCGAAAAAATCATGTTTTTAACATTTCCTCGCTGAACTTCAACACCATTTTTTAAAACCGTGAAATCCGTTCCTTCTAGCTCTTCCTTGTCAGGAAATGCAATGTAAGGTGTGAGTGGAGCAGCGTTCTTAAAGCCTTTAGCCGGTGTCCAAGGCAGACCTTTCTTCTGCAGATCATTATGCACATCACGCAGTGTGAAATCTAGTCCCAGTGCCATAACATCCACCAGATCCTCCACGCTCATACCCGGTACATAATCACGCGCGATCCGAAGCACAAGCTCTCCTTCATAATGAACCTGGCCTGAATCCTTTGGAAGCTGAATGACTGCTTTATCGAGGGAAACCGCCGCATGTGAGGGCTTCAAAAAAATGAGTGGCTCTACGGGGACGTTATTTCCTAATTCCTCCGCATGTAGCTTGTAGTTCCGTCCAACACAATACAAATTATTAACAGCAGCGCACACAGACAATCAGCTCTCTTTCCCATCGAATTGGATTATTTATACTTTTAGAAATGTGTCGCCCCAGATATCCGGACGGTTTGTACAAATCATTATATCAGAATGCATATCTGCTAAGCGACGCATCTCTTTCTCTTTGTTCACAGTCCAGGCCATAATCTTCACCCCTTGCTCCGTCAAAACCTTAGCCAATCTAGGATTTAGACGCGAGAAGCTAATCGACAAAAGAGAACATTCCAGTTCACGCAGCCTTCGAGCAGGATTACCAAATCTTGAATCAAAAATTAAGCCTGTACGAAAGTGAGGGTCTATTTCCTTGATTTTTTTCAACACATCTTTGTCAAAAGAGGTCAAAACCACGTCGTCCCGCATGCCTTTAGAGGAAATAAGATCCGTCACCTTCTGCTCGATGCCAGGATACATATTACCCACTGTTTTCAGTTCAATATTGAGACGCAGTCTACCAGAAGCTAAGGTAAGCACCTCTTCCAAGGAAGGCACCCGCTCTCCCCGAAAAGAACGCCCTTTCCAGCTGCCCGCATCGAGACGCCGGATATGTTCCCAATCCATATTCTTCACCTTACCATGGCCATTGGTTGTACGGTCCAGTGTGAAGTCATGAATGACAACAGGAATACCGTCCTTGGAGAGCTGGACATCCAATTCCATCCAGTGGACAAAAGGCATGGCAATGGCCATCCGGATTGCTGCTAATGTATTCTCCGGAGCTTTACCGGAAAATCCCCGATGGGCAACACACAAATTGTTCATCATAAGGACCTCCCAGGAACCCTATTTTGTAACTTGAGTGACTTTACCGTCACTGTCGATCTTAACTCGACCAGCAGATAAAGACTCTACTTTTTTCAGCAAAAGCTGTCCGTTCACCTGATTCATGGGCACGGGCTGAGCTAGCTCAGCAGTCATAGGCTTCAGCTGTAATGAACATTGACCTTTTTTACTGCATTCCGCCTGAAAAACAGCAGTTTCCCAAGTGGCGGGTACAGTTGATCTCGTAAAAATAAAATTACCGGTGCTGTAAGCGATCCACTTGCCTTTGTATGGCTCCACACCTTGCAATACATGCGGGTGACCACCAATGACAAGATCGGCTCCCGCATCGACAAAACTACGTCCAAGGGTCTGCTGAATATTATCAAACTGCTCTACCCGTTCTTTGCCCCAATGGACAACTACGACAACCAAATCAGCTTTTTGTTTAGCTGCAGCAATCGCTTTAATTCCTTCTCTACTATCATATACTGAAGCAAGCCCCGGTTTATTTTTACCCGCCATCCAGTCCGATGCAGGAATCACCCGTGTGAACCCCAGCAGGGCGATCTTAATCCCTTTACGCTCAAAATATTGTGCTGAAAATGCTTCCTTACTGTTGAGTCCAGCACCAACATAAGGAATGCCTCTTTCTGACAGATGACTAAGCGTGTCTCGCAGACCTTCTTCCCCTTGATCCAGCGTATGATTGTTCGCCATATTTACTGCATCCACTCCGGCTGCTTTAAGAGCATCTAGTGCTTTAGGCGAGCCTTTGAATACGTATTGCTTATTAGCGGCGCCAACCCCACCCGTGGTCACAGGAGTCTCCAGATTCACGACCGTTAGGTCATCCTTCTTGAACATTCCATCGAGCGCGGCATACGAATAGTCGTAACCTTTCTTTTCGAGCAATTCCCCGGCTTTCCCCGAAAAAATAACATCTCCACCAAAATTCAAGGTCACTGTAGTGCCAGAAGCCTGGTCATCTGATGGAAGTCCAGACACAGAACCACTATCTGCGACTTGGGAGCTACCTTCATCTAGCGAAGGGGTCTCAGTTGGTACAGGTGCCTGTGTTTCAACATTTTCTTCTCTCTTTGGCTCGGGTGTAGGTGTAGCTTCCGGAGTTACCGTTGGAGAAGGAATGGGAGACTCCGTGGCTTCAGGCGTTGCAGTCACTACAGGTGCTGTCTCCTGAGCAGTACTATCCGGCGTAGGCGAAGCCGTCATTTGTGCCACTGGAGGCGGCTCAGAACTTCCCTTGAATCTGTCATCCATAAAACTATAGCTGAGCGCCACAATAATCATCAGAAGTAGACCTGCATTGACCCACATCCAGGCCGTTCTGCGCTTACGCTTGCTCTTATGTTTGCTCTTCTGTCTAGAACGCGATCGCGGCGGATACATTGTTTCTATGATCTCCTCTACTCTCAAATTGGTTCTATTATAGCATATCTAGCACCTGTCCCTCCAAATAAGAGAGTCCGCCAAGTATAAACGCTCTCGGCGTCCTTTTAAGGACGGTGAGTGTTTAAGCGAGAAATATAAGACATAAAGTATAGCGTAAAACTTATACTTTCTTATATTTTAGAATAGTATGTTTTAAACAAAAACGGTGAAGCAAAAAAATCTTCGCTTCACCGTTCATTATATAATTCTAACTCTCCCGTAAATGAACAATTAATTCGATATACGCTTTGCAGCGCTTTGTGCTGTAAGCTTAGCCTGCTTAACACAATCAGGCATTGCCACTCCATCATATCCCGCTCCAAAGACATATATCCCAGGAAGTGTGGTCTCAAGCTCCCTATGGAATTTAGAAAGATTGTCAAGATGTCCAACAGGATACTGTGGCATCGAATGTTCCGAACGAGTAATTTCCGTGAATATAGGTTTTGCTGTAATGCCCAAGATCTCTCGTAAATCCTTACTCACTAGTTCCGTAAGCGCCTCATCTGGAAGTTGAACATTCTGCTCATCTCCGGAGCGGCCTACATGACAGCGCATAAGCACTTTATCTTCCGGGCTCGTATGCGGCCAATTCGTAGACGTCCATGTACAAGCAGTAATATTGCGTCCTTCCTTACGTGGCACAAGAAAACCTGCTCCTGCATCATCAATTTCGATATCCTTCTTGTTGAAGGCCAAGACTAAGTTCGCAACCGATACATAATTTACTGCATCGAGTGCTGAAACATCCACATGTGGACGCAAAAGTTCGGCAGCAAAAGAATTTGGTGTGGTGATATATATTTCATCCGCAAGCAGCCGTTCGCCACTTTCCAGTTCTAGCTCATAGCGAGAAGCTTTAGTTTCTGTAGCATGTATAGAGACCACCGCAGCTTCAGTTCGCTGTTCTACATCGTGCAGTTCATGAATCAAGCCATGCACGAGACTTTGTAGTCCTTTTCGAAAGGTCAGAAAAGTGCTGTTCTTTGTGCTCGTTTTTGTCTTGGAGGAATTCCGTTCTTTGATGAATCCACGAATAAGACCACCATACTGCCGCTCTACTTCTCCAAACTGCGGAAAGGTAGCCTGTAGGCTGACTTTGTGTAAATCCCCAGCATACATACCGGCTAATAGCGGTTCGGTCAAATTCTCCATCACTTCAGTACCTAAACGTCGCTCAATCAGCTGTCCGAGGGATTCATCGACATTACTCCGCTTAGGAGGAAGGATCAGGTCCATCAGCGCGCGTATTTTGCCACCGAATGAAACCAGAGCACTTGATAGAAATGGCTTTAGTTCAGTAGGAATTCCAAGCACCAGACCGGTAGGCATAGGATGAAGCTTGTCACGCTGTAGTATATAGGTCTTCTCTGCCTTTGGATTTGTGTTCACCAGCTCGTGATCTAGCTCTAATTCCTTAGCCAATTCAATCATCTCTGTTTTACTAGCTAAAAAAGAATCCGGACCTTTCTCAATCACAAATCCATCCCGGTGCAATGTTTCGATCTTCCCACCAAGAGTCTTTTCTTTCTCTAGCAGCACAATATCAGGTTTCATGCCGGCTTTCTTGTAAAACTTACGAATGTAAAAGGCGGCGCTGAGTCCACTCAGCCCACCGCCTATGATAACAATTCGCCTAGAGGGACCAGTCATGATTGACCGGCCGGCATTTGATTCAGTCTTGTACGAACAACATCGCTCAATACGGACATGTACGCAGGATCGCTGTTTAATGATTCAATCCGCATAAGACGCATATCCAGCTCTGAAGCTACGGCTGTTGCCTCGATATCAAGGTCATACAGCACTTCTAAATGATCGGATACGAACCCGATCGGTGCCACTAGAACATACTCTACCTGTTCCTTGCTAAGCTGTTGAAGAGTATCCAGAATGTCTGGTCCAAGCCAAGGTTCAGCGGTCCGTCCTGCGCTTTGCCACGTAAACTGCCAATTGGTTATCCCCGCTTGATCTGCAATAGCCTTTGAAGTCTCCAATAGTTGATCTTTATAAGGATCCCCCATAGCTAGAATACGCTCTGGAAGGCTATGCGCGCTAAATAATACCCTTATCTCATCGCGAGTAGCACCTGCTTCGATATATTGATCTATTTTCGCAGTTACTCTCCTGCTTAGAACATCGATCAATACTGGGTGCATATGGTAGCTCTCCACAAAACCCATGTTGATTTTACATGCATTAGCCTTTTCCTGAGCACGTTTGATGTAGCCGCCCACGCTCATGCTTGAATAGTGAGGGGCAAGCACAACACCAACCGCTTGGGTAATCCCATCCTTTGCCATAGCTTCGACGCCGTCCTCAATAAACGGATAGGCATGCTTCAAACCCTGATAGCAGACAAATTCTACATCCGCCCCAGCTTTATCCGCGTTTATTGCTGCCTGTAATGCAGCTACTTGACGGTCTGTATTCTCCCGCAGCGGGAATACACCCCCGACAATCGCTTCGTAGCGATCTGTTAATTCTTTAAGCTGCTCCGCAGTCGGCGGATTACCTCGCCGAATATGAGTGTAATATGCTTCAACGTCTTCTAAGCTTTTAGGAGTGCCATACGACATGACGAGAACACCTATTTTTGCTGTCACGGATTCCATCCCCTTATAGATTTAATGGGCTATTTTTAAGAACGCAGTTTGGCTGATTCTTTCAATACTTCCTGTGAATATTCGTGAATATATTCCGTTAATTCTCTAAGCTTCTCTAAGGAAGCCTCCGGGAATAAGCCATGACCCAGATTGAAGATATATCCCGGCTCTTGTACCCCTTCATCAATTAGCTCTTTCGCGTGCTCCTTCAAGACGTCCATCGGCGCTGTAAGTAAATACGGGTCCAGGTTGCCTTGAATCGCAAATTTCCCACCTGTTCTGCGTCGACCTTCGGACAAGCTCACACGCCAGTCCACCCCGATTACATCCGCTTGAAGCTTCGTAAGACTAGGTAGCAATTCGCCAGAGCTCACACCAGGAAAGTATATTTTCGGTACATCAAGATCGGATAATTCGGAAAAAATACGAGAAACCGTCGGTAACACATACTTTTCAAAATCGCGTGGCGCAAGGGCACCGACCCAGCTGTCGAACAATTGAAACGCTTTTCCACCACTACGCACGTGACTGCGGAGGTAAGCGATAATCATATCGCCGAGCTTGTCCATCAGCATTTCCCAGACACGGGGTTCACTGTACATTAGCTCTTTAGTACGAATATATCCTTTGGAAGGTCTGCCTTCGATCAGATAGCTGGCAATTGTAAACGGTGCGCCTGCGAAAGTAATCAAGGGCACGTCCAGCTCCTTATCCAGAATTGCAATTGTCTCCAAAATATGTCCGAGATCACCTTCAACATCAATGGGCTTCAGTCTCTCGACATCTGCTGCAGAGCGAATCGGATTCTCGATCACAGGGCCAATATCCTTGACGATATCAAATTTCACACCGATAGAAGCGACCGGATTCATAATGTCTGAATACAAAATGGCCGCGTCCACACCTAGCTTGCGCACAGGCATCAAGGTTACTTCAGCCGCCAACTCAGGCTGTTTGCAGATTTCAAGCAATGTGTACTTTTCCTTGATTTTACGGTACTCGGGATCATAACGGCCGGCCTGCCGCATGTACCATACGGGAACGTGCTCCGTCTCCTGCTTTCTGCAGGCGCGGATAAAAGTGTCGTTGTAGGTCATGATAAGATCTCCATTATATTTTATAGGATTTTTTAAAATAAACGCTTACCGTCCTAATAAGAACGCCGATGGCGTTTATGCTTGATCGGCATACTTACTATTATGCCCTTTTTAAAAGGTTGTAACAAGCAAAACGAAGATCGTGGAATGACAATCCTATGACATTACTATGACATGTATTGCACTTTTGAAGCTTAAAAAATGATATACTGATAAAATGTCTATTTTTCTGTGAATCATGTATTTTCTGAAATTCTTTGAAAGGAAGTGAAAGCACTTTGAAGAAATGGGAGACATGGAAGGTCAACCTCTTAGTGCTTTGGTTCGGACAATTCTTGGTAAATGCCGGAATGACGATGATTACACCGTTCCTGACCTTGTATCTTGCTAAGGATCTTGGAGTTCAGGGTGAGCATGAAATTGGAATTTGGGCGGGCCTTATTTTTGCCGCAAATTTTTTAACTTCATTCATTTTCCAGCCACTATGGGGGAAACTCGCTGACAAATATGGGCGTAAAATCATGCTCCTGCGCTCCAGCTTTGGCATGGCTATCGTTATGGTGTTAATGGGTTTCGCACAATCCCCTATGCAGCTGCTCTTACTGCGACTGCTAAACGGTACAATCTCCGGCTTCAATCCCGCTTCCATCGCCCTCGTTTCGGGTACTACTCCCAAAGCACGCATGGGATTTTCTATGGGGCTGATGCAGTCGGGTTCTGTTGCAGGTACCATTCTTGGACCACTTATTGGTGGTTTTCTTGCTGATTTAATCGGATTTCGTCCGATCTTTTATGTCGTTGGCGCCTTGCTCTTTATCGCCTCTCTGCTGGCATTATTTCTCGTTAAAGAGAAATTTGATCGTGCAGAAGCGGCACAAGAGCCGCAGGTATCAGTAATGGAGGGCTTGAAGGAATTGATCAAAATCCCTCAGCTCCCGGCACTGTTTGGTGTAACCTTTTTGCTGCAATTTGCAATGATCAGCCCCATGGCCTTGTTGCCGCTTTATGTTGAAAAGTTAAATGGGCCTGCTGAGAATATAGCCTTTTTAGCTGGAATGGTCAGCGCAGTTACAGGGATCTCTAACATGATGGCTTCCCCCTTGCTCGGCAAGCTGAGTGACAAAGTCGGCGCACATCGCATTCTGACCTACGCCTTAATCGGGGCTTCACTATTCCTGATTCCGCAGGCATTCGTTACTAGCGTTTGGCAGCTAATCATTGTCCGCTTTCTCATGGGGATTTTTATGGGCGGCCTATTGCCCAGCGTTAATGCGCTTATCCGGTCTTATACCCCTGACGGGAAAGAAAGCCGCGCATTCGGCTTCAACGGCAGCACATTGTCACTGGGCAATATGCTAGGAGCTATCATAGGCGGCTTTCTATCTGGTTATATTGGTATTGAGGGACTGTTTATCATCTCCGGAAGCTTGTTGCTGTTAAACACCGTATGGGTCCGGGTTAAGCTATACAAAGCTACTCCGCCACGGCTATTTCGCTAATCTTCTGCTATTTCACCATTGCCAACGCCAGTCCATCATAGGCTGGCAGACAAGTGCTGATCAGACGGTCATCGGTGGCGATCATTTCATTGAAATGCCGTACAGCCAGAATGGCAGGTCCATTTCGATCTGTATTTAGCGTCCGTCCGCGGAGAAAGATATTATCACCAGCAATGATCGCTCCTGGATTAGCCATCTTGATGGCATATTCCAAGTAATTGATATAGTTAATCTTGTCTGCGTCGATAAAGAAGAAATCGAACTTAGCTCCCTCTTCGTCCAGTGCCTTCAGGCTGTCCATAGCGGGTCCTATTCTATATTCCGTAGAATCCCCGAATCCGGCCAGTTCTAAATTACGGCGAGCAAGCTCGGCATAATCGGCCCTCAGTTCTAGCGAAGTCAGCGTGCCACCTTCAGTGAAGCCGCGAGATAAGCAAATCCCGCTGTAGCCGCCAAGTGCACCAATTTCCAAAATACGCGTGGAGCGGGACAGTCTAACAAGCATAGTGAGCAGTCTTCCGTACCCCGGCTCGACAGACACCTCCGGCATACCCGATTGGACGATAGCTTCTTTTACCTGAAGCAGGATTTCATCCTCGGTATAAAGTTGTTCACTGTATTCTTCTTGTGTAAGCATAAAGTTTCTCCTTTGATGACCCCCCGTTTTCTCGAATGAAGGGATGACGGGGAAGATTTTATGATTTATGGAATGCCGGGCATTGTGAAGTGTCCCGCATTCCCCTATACTTGTATGGATGCTTTTCTTATGGTACTGGCTTTTCTTATTGTACTGGCTTTTTGTATTTATCTACAAGTTAAACGGAGTTGAGAGTATTTGAGCAAATTACAATTAATCGCTACTGCCCCCATGGGACTAGAAGCTGTAGTAGCGCGCGAATTAAACGAACTGGGTTATGAGACCACGGTCGAGAACGGTCGTGTATTGTTCAGTGGTGATTATATCGACATCTGTCGCTGTAATTTATGGCTGCGTACATCCGACCGCGTATTAGTAAAAATGGGTCAATTCCCCGCTAAAACCTTCGATGAGTTATTTGAGGGTGTTAAAGCGCTGCCTTGGGAAGACTGGATTCCCGAGAATGGAGAATTTCCGGTTGAAGGACGATCCCATAAATCACAACTAACGAGTGTACCCGCTTCCCAAGGGATTGTCAAAAAAGCTATCGTCGAGAAGCTGAAGCTCTCCTATCATACGGACTGGTTCCCAGAGAACGGACCTCGATATGTGATCGAAGTGATACTGTTAAATGATATCGCGCTTATTACGCTAGACACCACCGGACCCGCTCTTCACAAACGTGGATACCGCAGACAAGCTACAGAAGCGCCACTGAAGGAAACGATGGCCGCCGCTTTAATCCAGCTTAGCCGCTGGAATGGCCACCGGCCGCTATATGATCCATGTTGTGGTTCGGGAACATTGTTGATCGAAGCCGCGATGATCGCTTGGAACATCGCACCGGGACTACGTCGTTCCTTCCCTTCAGAACATTGGCCAGTCATTCCTAAGTATCTGTGGGAAGAAGCTCGCGAAGAAGCTTTCGATGCCGTGCGAGATGATTATCCGTTGCAGCTAACCGGCACGGATATCGATCCTGCTGCTATAGAAATTGCTGAAGCCGCTGCTAAAAGCGCCGGCCTGTCCGGAGAAATCACCTTCACCGTGATGGCTGCCGCCAAAGCAAGACCCCAAGGCGAATATGGCTGTATCATTACCAACCCGCCATATGGTGAACGGATCAGTAATGATAAAGAGGTGGAGAAGCTGACTCGCCAGTTTGGTGAAATGATGCTGTATCTACCGACTTGGTCATTCTTCGCGATTAGTCCCTATAAGGAATTCGAACAATATTACGGCCGTAAAGCGGACAAGCGTCGCAAGTTGTATAACGGACGTATTGAGTGTCAATATTATCAATACTTGGGTCCACTTCCACCTAGAAATCCGAAATAATTCGGAAGACAATTACGCCAAGCATGAACGCCTTCGGCGTCCTTATAAGGATGGTAAGCGTTTATGCGAGAAATATAAGAACGGACATCTCCCTCGACTGAGGACGGTGTCCGTTTCTTCTTACATACTCAACTTCTACGCTAGGAGGCTTTAACGTGTCACGAGATCTATTTAGTAGGAGCAGCTCATCGATAACGGATAGAATGATCACTATTGTCCGCTCCCGTTATATTGGTTACATCCTTTTTCTTGTCCTTATGCTCGCTAAGCTAATGTTTCTTCACAGCGGCCTGCATGCCCCTAATATTGATATGAACCGTCTCGATAAGCTAATTGCTATCGGTTCAGTTATGCTGTTATCATTTTGGGTGTTATGGCTCCCCCGACGTGGACAGACCATAGCCCTGATAATCATAAACGTGCTCCTGACATTACTTATTTATTCTGATATTGTCTACTATCGCTACTTTCAGGATTTCATCACCGTTCCTGTTCTTTTTCAAGCCGGACAGATGGATGCACTTGGCGGAAGTATCTTTGCACTACTCCGTCCCTCTGATCTCTACTTGTTCGCGGATTGGCTGATATTTCTGGTTTACACCATTTGCGTGGTGTTATTCCGTCGGAACACGCCTACCTATAATAATAAACAGCCATCCTATTATGCTCGTACAAGTCATTTCCGTCCCTCTTCACGCTTAATGAGAGGACTAAAACAGAGCGTTAACGGAGTCGTTGCATTACTATTAGGCTGCATTCTGACCTTTGGTCCTATCCACTCTTACGCCACTACGTGGGCCAAGGGTTTATTCACTGGTAATTGGTGGAGCTTGGCGATGTATAACGTTACTGGACTCATTGGATTTCATGGTTATGATATTTACTTGTATACCAAAGATCATTTAGGCCCGCAGCCTGAGCTTTCACAAAAGGAAGCCAGCTCCATGAAGCTCTGGTTCAATGAACACAATGCTGAGCAAAGTGCTCTTAACGACAGCTTTGGAAAATACAGCGGAAGCAACATCGTTGTTATTCAGGCCGAAGCTTTTATGAATTTTGTAGTGGGACGTTCGATCAATGGACAAGAGGTCACACCTAATTTGAACGCTCTAATCAAAGAGAATACCTACTTCAGTAATTACTATCATCAGACCTCACAAGGACGAACCTCCGATGCCGATTTCGCCTCGAATGGTTCAATGTATCCGCTGGTCTCCGGCTCAGTATTTGTCCGTTACCCGGATCATCAATTCGACACGTTACCTGCCATTTTGAAGTCCAGGGGCTATAGCACCAATGCCTTCCATGCGTATGAAGGAAGCTTCTGGAATCGGCAGATGATGTATAAGGCGATGGGATATGACCATTTTTATAGCAAAAAAGACTTTAAGATCGACGAGCCTCTAGGCTGGTCATTGGGAGATAAATCATTCCTGCGGCAGTCCCTAAATATTATGGATTCTGCAGAATCGATCCAGAAGCCCTTTTACTCTTTTTTGACTACACTATCTAGTCATCACCCATATTCTCTCCCTGCGGCTAAACAAGGGCTTGATACCGGGGAGTTTAAAGGTACCATCTTCGGAGATTATTTGCAGGCTGTTCATTATACAGATGAAGCTCTAGGTGAATTGGTGAGTGATATGAAGCAGCGTGAGTTGTGGGATAACACGATTCTTGCCTTTTATGGTGATCATGATAACTCAATCCAAGACACCTCTTATTACGAACAATTTCTTGGTAAAAGCTTAAGCAAACTCGACATGCATCAAATTATGCATCAAGTTCCATTGCTCATTCATCTGCCGGGTAATAACACCTCGGTGCTTGATTCTAATCCGGCTGGTCAATTGGATCTCACACCTTCCTTACTCCATCTGCTGGGGATCTCACAAGATCCTTATTATCTTATGGGTAATAATCTGTTCAGCGGCAAAGAGCGACTTGTGACACTGCGAACCGGTGCCTTTGCTAATGCGAAGAGATCCTATCTACCAAGTGATAATGGACAATTCAACAACGGCACCTGTTATAGCCTTGACAGCCGCGAAGCTATAGACGTTGCGGGTTGTAGCACCGGGTTCGAGACAAGCAAGCAAAGACTGCAAATCTCAGACGATATCATGAAATACGATGGCATCAAGATGCTCCGAAAAGAAGAATCCGCACCATAAATATTTGATTTTATAAACAAAAAGCCCTAGACTCCGTCATCAGAACGGGTTTAGGGCTTTTTAAGTTGATGGATAAGACCTCTGCATTATTTCTGAACGGCCGGTTGCTTGATAAAAGCTTCTACCTTCTTCAACACTTCTTCCTCTGTTGGAGCACTCACATAACGACCATTAACATATACAAAGGCCCGTTTGCCACATGGACCGCAGTACGACTTACAGCCGACCTTGATCTCTGCATCAGGCGCCATCTTTTGCAGTTTGGGTATGATACTTTTCAATTTCATAAAATTACATTCATCGCACACTTGTATATCGTTAGCCATGGAGCAACCCTTCTTTATGTCCCAAATTTAAGGCGAAACGTTTAGTGATCGCCGTGATTACCTTTAGATGGATTAGTAATAACAAAACCTTCTTCAGGAAGATATAAATAATCAACGACCACACCATCAAGGAGCGGTTGATTCGGATCAAGAATAACATCGATTTCTTTATCTGTCGAGACTACAACATCATTCTCATTAGGCGTGTCCAAATCCAGTCCGTAGTGAGCATGATCACCGTGAGCATGCGTAATCGCTACGCGAAGCTTCAGCTCGCTGTTTCCTTCAAGTTCCATTTGTTTCTTTATCACTTTAGCCGCATTGCGGGTAATTTTGACCTTCATCTATCATCCATCTCCTAGTACTTAAATTAAATACTCAATTACCTATTTTAAAGGTAATTGATATCTAAAAGCAACTATATTAACAAATTAGATACACAATCCGAGCTAAATCTCACTTCACTGCCTTAGTTTCCGGCCTGAAGTGCCGGGTATTTCCGTCCCATCCGTGACACGAACCAGCCCATAAGGAGCATTGTCACACCAATATCATCGATCGGTAAAAAAGGCATGAAATCCGGCAACACCCAATAGAGCAGCACTGGGATTGTGAATAAAAGCTTGTCCCCTATTGCGACTTTTGGGGAGATCACATATCGCCAGGAACTACTGAAGATAGTAGACCATTGTTTCAGTGACAGCAGTTTTTTCAGTTTCATAGTGGCTCTCCTCCCAAGTAAAAAGGATACAGCCGCGGATAACGTGTAGTGACGACAGCGGCCATACCCTATGGTTTATGTTACGCAAGTTTACTGTAATTGTTTCATAATTTTTTCACATTGGATAGTATCGTTCCCAAAATCAGACCTGTTTCTAACGCCATATCCTCAAAATCTGCCAGTGGCAACGGATTTTTGCCGATCCCCAGCTCTACAGTAAATCCTGGTTTGCGAAAGGTTTGGATAAACCAATCCTTATATCCGGCATCGCTGCCCGTTAATTCGACTGCACGATAGCTACTCGCAGCCGCCAACCGTGTTGCTAATTCGCGGCTTTCGGGCGGCTCATATCCCCGGTAATTCCAGTAGATCTCTCCACCTTGGCTATGCAAAGACACTGCAGCTTCTCCGGGCGCGTTCTCAGCAAGTACCGCTAGAGCGGCTGCCTCAGGTTCACTTAACGCCTTAGGACCACTGTAATCACGCGGAGAGGGCCCGATTACACCACGGCGTTCCCGTTCCTCTTCCCAATGAGCAGGGAACTGATCCCCGAGATCCACACCGCGTATATTGGCCTTCCAATGGCGAAAACTCCGCCGTCCCCCGTTCCATATCATAAGGTCCTCATAATAAGGGTGGCCTGGTAAAACGCCCTCCTGCACTAACTCCACACCGTCTGGGTTTGCCATGGGTACAGCCCATAGGGTCCAATTATTGTACCATTCCTCTGGACAATGACCATTCCATGCCAAACCTTTAACATAAGCTGCCGCATACTCTTCTATGAACGACATCAGGCAAGGCGAGGTCAGCCATTCATTAGCATGTAGAGCCGCATTAACATGCAAATGACGGGTTCCCTTGCCTATTTTAAGCACATGAATTGGCTTGCCGAGCACACTGTTGCCAATTGGATGTGCTTGTATAAAAGGATATTGTGCAATCAGACTGCTGATGTCCTTCTCAACATCAACCGGACCGTACTCTCCACGTAAGAATACCACTCGCTCTGGAATCGGAGGTGGTATGACGAGCACTTTTCCCGGTGTACAGAAGCGCCCTGAGGACACACCTGGATTAAGCTTCTCCAAATCATCTAAACTCACATTGAATAATGACGTTATACGTTCAAGGTCGTCCCCTTCCTGCACCGCATATCTTTTACGTGGCGAAGACGGCAGAAATAAAACCTGACCCGGATATAAATAAGACTGTCTCCCAACCCATGGATTGCCTTGAATGACATGCTCAGGGGTTAATCCATGCAGGGCGGCAATTCGGCTTACGGTATCTCCCCTACTTGCAATATATTGTCGCATTAGGTCTCATCCTCTCGGCCTTAAATTGCTGATACGGCGGATACAAAAATAGCAGCAAACAGCACTTAACTCTATTGTATGCAAGAGCCACTACCTTGCATGAAGGAGAAATGAATCACAAGAAGATAAAATAGGCTGGGAATTATGCTTCCCAGCCTATTTTATCTTACACTCCGTAGAGTTTGTCCCTATTCAATTCAACATTGCTCTGCTTATAACGTGGATACTTGCCATACTACTGGGGTGCGTTTAATTTGTTCTCCAAGCCAGTCACGGGCAATTCGCTGAAACATTTCTGCATCACCACTGCAAAAGAACTGATGAATTGGACTTTCATCCCCGATGGACAGCTTGCCTTTATCATATAAAATCGTGCTGATCTCACGAGCTGTCTCATCTGCGGAACTGATCAGTTTGACTCCCGGTCCCATGGTCTCACCAATAGGCTCAACAAGAAATGGATAATGAGTGCATCCTAAAATTAAAGTATCGATGTTATTATCTTTAATGCCTTCCAATGCCTGCTCTACAATTTCATAACTTTTCTCTGAGCGGAACATACCTTGCTCAACGAGTGGGACAAGCGCTGGGCAGGCTTGACTTACAACCTCAACAAAAGGAGACAGCTGCTTTAGTGCATTAGTATAAGCCCCACTGCCGATGGTTCCTATTGTACCGATCACGCCGACATGTCCGCTTTTGGTCGCGCTAATTGCAGCACGGGCTCCGGGATGAATCACCCCAATGACAGGAATAGAGACCTTGGCTGAGATATAATCGAGTGCCGCAGCTGTTGCGGTATTACAAGCGATAACAATCATTTTAGGATTAAACTGGATCAAATAATCTACAATTTGTTCTGTAAACAATGTTACTTCCTCGGTCGAACGGGGTCCGTACGGAGCTCGGGCCGTATCTCCGAAATAAATGATCTTCTCCCGCGGGAGTTGCCTCATCACTTCTTTGACAACTGTTAGCCCTCCCACACCTGAGTCTAATATTGCAATAGCTTGCTGCACGAACACACCGCTTCCTTCTACTTGTTTTGTGTAGCTTATGTAAGCCGAAAACAAAATGTACCTGACTTTCAGCCCCAATTGCAGATAATACTCCTTTTGGACTCTTTGTTCAAGACAAGACTTTTTACATTATTTCACAGGTCCTTAAAAATGAAATAAAAAAGCCACTCTCCGCCCAATGCGAAAAAGCGGCTCTATTAAAAGAGAATAAGTACTTTTTAACCGTAAAACCAAACACTCCATCCACTGTTTCATTATGCGATTTCGTTATTGTCCTTGTCATCTGTTTGAGCTTCTTCAAGGCTAGCTTCTTCACTGCTTACTTCATCACTAACAGGTAAAACCTCTAACTCCGTTACCTCTTCCAAAGTAGCCGCAGCCTCTTGAATCGTTTCTTCCGTAGCAATTCCACTTACTGCTACAGTAGCAGTATCTTCTTCTACAGCATTCGAACATGATTTGCTCCATTCGCGAACCTCATGGACTACATGACCTATAGAATCCTTAGCTTTGTCGTACAGCTCAACGCTCTTGTCTCCAGCTTGCACGGCAATTCCCTGTACCTTTTCAATGCCGGCAGCTGTTCCTTCCGCAATATCCTTGCGCAGCTCTTTACCTGGCTTAGGCGCGAACAGAAGGGCTGTCACTGATCCAACCACACTTCCGACTAAAGCTCCCCATAACAAACCTTTAGTGTCCTTTTTCATCGTTTCATCTCTCCTTTAAATTCATTGCTCCCCGCTCTACCGGGCTAATGCCTATATCTGCTATATCATAAGCAGCAGGAGTTTGTCTTGTGACTAATTATTACGACTTTTCAGAAGTTTTGTCTGTTACATTTTTGGGTGCAATTGCGTATCGGCAGCATTGTCCGCCTTCTGCCATACATTCACTTCGTGTAACCTTAGCATCCAGCAATTCCTCAAATAGGCTATGCTCGCATTGACAAGCTTTACGATACTGAGTAGCCACCTGGCGAATCGGGCAGTTGTATTCTCTTATGACAAACGAACCGTCCTCTTCACGGTTCCACTCTGCCATATATCCACCGGCGTTTTGGATCGACGATAACTCAGCTACTCGTTCTTCCAAACTCCGGCGTTCCATCATTGGTGCATACTGTGTGAGCATCCGGCGACGGCGTCCCTCAAACAATGTATTAACAGCATCCAATCCACTGCCATAATCCAATTCACGCAGAAGCTCCAAAGCCAGATTGTGATAACTTTTTGGAAAATACTCTTCGGACTTCTCTGTTAAAGAATACATATGTAAAGGCCGCCCCATCGCTTGCCGAACCACTTTTGTCTTAGCAAGTCCCTCCTGCTCCAGCTGAAGCACATGGCGACGGACACCCATCTCTGTAATTCCCAATTCTTCTGCCAGCGCGCCGATGGTCAGTGGTCCTTTCGTCTTCAGGAGCGTCATAATCAAGTGCCTTGTCGATCCATTTTCCTGCCCCATCTTCATCATAAAGGAACCCCCTCTCTTTCACGGCTACCGCCTATTTTATATGATTCTATCTTATGCTATTATAGCGTTACACCGGACCCAAGTTCCTGATCCAAATAATTCCCTACTTCAACAGCAAACTTCTCTAGCACCTCTGAAAGGATTGGTGTGAGCGGGTGCAGCGCTTCTCTTTCCCAGGCAAAATAATCCTGCACGAGCGGCTTACGAAGTGCGACAAGCTCTATCAATCGCTCGTAGATCTCACTTTTACCTAGCACTTTTTCTTCATGTATGATTGAAATGATATCCTCATAACTTCCAGCATCGCGCATAATAAAACCGTCAATCAGACAACTACCAACGTCCGTAACCACCTCTATCGCCAGATGAAGGCAACGTTCTTGTATTAGTCCGGTTAAAGTATTGCCATCCCATGAAGCTGTTACAGTCCGAAGACCCGTCGTTATATCTGGGATTTGAGCAAGAATGGTTTCGATTTGTTTGCGGTTGACATAATACACAGCAATACCCCCATGTCAAAAATAGTTAGAGAAATCTGCATTATCCCTACTTACCGCGTTTGCCGCGGCGTTTCAGCCAGAAGAACATAATGAAACATGCCGCAAGAAAAACGACCAAATAAGTTAACGCTTCCATCGGATACTCGAGCTCACGCATTCCTGTCACCGCTTCCGGTATAAAATGATGATGCTTGTTAATCAGTAGACTGCTTAAATTACGTAATCCACAGCAATTGAAAGTTCTTTAACCTCATTAATATGAGCTATAACTTCCTTGTGCGCGGGATGAACCTGATAAGCCTGTAAATCATCTAGAGAAGCTACCACCGTAACTAGAGCAATATCAAAGGATCGATCAGAATGAATGATATCAGCACCCACTTCAATCGAAAGGAGCTGCGGAATTTTACCTTCCATATTTCGCAGTACGGCTACCGTTGCCGCAACGCTTTCTTCGGACCGGTCCTTCAATTTAAAAAACACAATATGCTTGATCATTCTAACTCGCTCCCTGTTGTAATATTGTAATTAGATATTAAAAATATATCATAAGCTTACGTGTTCTGAAAGAAACTTAAAAGGTGATTACAGAAATAGCAGCATTAACCATTGCCGATGTACAGGAAAGTGTTGTAGTATATTTTTAAAAAATCGGAGGAATTATGCCTAGTAACCAACAAGAAACTCATAATATCCAGGCGTGGTCTCTGATCAACCGCAAATATCTTGGACAAGGCGTTCGTGTAAAAAGATTCCGCCGTCCAAAGCGTAGCCAGATTAGAAACCGTGTGTTACTTGCTGTATTGATGGCTAAGGATATCAAACTTTCAAAACTCGCAGAAGATCTGGGTATATCCTCTCGCAGCGTAAGTGCCTGGGTATACGAAGGTCGTATCCCTTCCAACAATAACATTGACAAGACCTGCCGCCTACTCGGGTACCCGCCCCACATTTTGTTTAATGAAGCACTGATTCGTCAAAGTCCAATTGTATGTCAACCAACACCTTCGCGATTTATGAAAAGAAGTATTACCAGTTCTCCACGTAGCAATGTGATTCTGACCGGTCTCTGTATGGTTTACGATTTTTCCGTTACCGATGTAAGTATTTGGATAGGCGTTCATCCCGGAACGTTTCGAAAATGGTTGCACAGCAGCCATCTGCCTACCCCTGCTCTGCAGGAAAAAGCCGAAGCCTTCTTCCGGATTCCACGCCATATTCTATTTGCAGACTGCGGAACGCTCTAATGTGATCACTTCGTTTATAAGTGCAATGCCAACCCTTTTTCATGAATTCATGAAAAGGGTTTTTTGCCATATTTTTTTCTCGAAAAAAGGTCATACTACTGCTTAGGTACCACGTACAGAACTAAGAACGGAACAGGAGGCGTAAGATGAGACTTGACGGAATACTATCTGAAGGCTACACCGATACTTGGGACGTGGCCCCTGGTGTCATCGGACTGCGAACCATGTTCGTAAATTGCGCATTCATCGGCCAGCCCCATTCGGACTGGATCATTGTAGATACGGGGCTAAGCTCATACACAGACCATATTATTGATTTTGCTAAGGAGAAGTTTGAGAAGCCTCCGGTGGCAATTGTCTTGACGCATGGGCATTTTGATCATATCGGGGGTGTGAAAAAGCTTATTGAGGAATGGAATGTACCCGTGTATGCTCATCCACTAGAGCTTCCTTATTTAACAGGTAAAGCGGATTATCCGCCAGCCGATCCGGCCGTAGGCGGTGGACTGATGAGTATGGTGTCCTCATTATTCTCCCATCATGGCATCGACCTTGGATCAGCCATCCATCCGTTGCCGGAAGACAGGACCGTCCCTGGAGCACACGGCTGGAAATGGGTCCATACTCCTGGACATAGTCCGGGACATATTTCCCTGTTCAGACCAGAGGATAAGGTGCTAATTGCTGGTGACACTTTCCTTACGGTCAAACAAGAATCGGTATTCGCTGTGGCGACTCAGCATCAGGTGGTGCATGGCCCTCCCTCTTATTTCACGACAGACTGGGAAGATGCGGAAAAGTCGGTCCGCACCCTTGCACTGCTCAATCCTCATATCGTTCTCTCTGGACATGGGGTACCGATGGAGGGAGAAAAACTATCTACTCAGCTTGCTCATTTATGCAAAAATTTCAAAGAAATGGCGCTGCCGGGTCAAGGAAAGTTTGTGTAAGTAAGGTGCTTTTATCATTCAACTAGAATTAGGGAAAAAGTCCCTATTTATCCGGGCGAGCATCCCTCTCAAAGCATAATCCGGGAAAAACTCCCTTTAATTCACTTGAAATAGCCAATTCAAAGGATATTCAACGAATTATTAGGGAGTTTTTCCCTTAAAACCATGGATTTCAAGCAATATTTGCTAAATTTCAGGGAGGTTTTCCCTCATTATCAGCGAAACAACTACCTCTCACGTTTCGAAGAGAATTAAGTGCTGCTCTACTTCTAGGTATTGAAATTTAATTCCACATCGCTAAAAAAGTGGGCACATTTCCCTTCTTTATATTTCGTAGGTTCCCGGCTCCAAAAGTGCTCCACAGCCGTTATTTGCGTCCTCATCGGAAAAGCTGGTGAAATAGAGCCATCCATCTGGCTGTAACTGTTCCAGACAATTAGCCACCAATCTTCTACGATCCTCTTCGAGAAATAAATGCAGCATGTCATAGCAATAGATGGCATCTACCTTTTCTTCCAAAATAGAGTCTAGCACTGAACCTAAAATAAAAAGACTCCTAGAGTCCCACTCTGTCGCCATCTTTAGCGCCTCCACGCTTAACTCAACGCCGAAGGTCTTAAACTCTTCTGAGAATACCTTCGTATTTCGTCCATATCCTGAACCGGGGACTAGAACCGACTTCACATTATGTTGCCGAAAAATATCCCTTACTGCCTAAGCTGTAGGACTCGGCTCACTCCCCCAGATCATGCCTTCTTGCGCAAATCTTCGACTCCAATATTCGGACATAGATTTTCTTCCACTCCTCACACTAGCTTCCCAGCACCCTATACCAATACTGATAAATCTCCTTAAAACCCAGTTTGTCATACAAGGCTGAAGCTCCAGCATTAACTTGTACCACTTGCAGGAAAGAGGTCTTAGCTCCCCGTGATTTCCCCCAGTGAAGCAAGGCCAGCAATAATTGCTCTGCCATCCCCTGTCTACGGTATTCCGCAGCAGTGACAATATCATACAGACCCATGTATCCGTTCTGAATCACGCCAAGACCACAAGCGGTAGGAATATCATTGTTGAACAATATGACATAACCCTGCTTCAAATGCGAGGCGGACAACATTCTGGTTAAGGTTTCCCGATTCTTATCGGACAGCTCGGTAAGCTCACTGAATACGTTTAGCCACGCTTCAGTCAAGTTCTCCTGCACCTGAACCGTATAACATAAATCAGGGGTCGCTAAGTCCTCCAGATCAAGCACTCTTACTGATGAAGGCTCCGCTATGCTGTAACCACGATCAGCTAGCTTCTCATCAAGGCTTGCAGGCTGGATGTAGGGAGTTATTTTAAAGACTGGCTTTAGTCCAGCATGTTCATAATACTGCTCCGCAAGCTTGATCTGATCTCCTAAATCTGCCGTACAGCGCTCAGCCCCATATAACGGATTCACCGAATTAGCCCTTTTGGTATAACCCGCTGCCGTACGTAGAATCCATCCATTCAAAAGCAGGCTCTGTTCTGCAGGCCAAGTATTCAGTGTGATTTCTTCTATGAATTTATACAGCTTAATCCTCTCCTTTCGAGGCACGTTTGTTACGCATCGCTGGCAACAGCTTTACAGCACTTTCCTCTCCTTGGGTTGTAAAATGGTCATATTGGGGGGACTCTTTGCCATATAGAGCAATTTTGCCATCACTGTTAAAATGAACTCCCCAACCAAACCGCTTCGGCAGCAATGACGCCCGCAGGCAAGGGTGGTTTCTGGAAAATAGCTCGTTCCATATTTCCTCCTTACGAGTCACTCGATCTTCTAGTGGGATTTGTTTATGACGCACATGAACCTCATATAGAAGTTCTTCATGGTTGTATTGGTAAGGTTCATGAATAAGCAGTTCATATTGAATTACATGTGCAGGCGGGAGTGTTCGACAAGACATCGGAGGTACCCCGGTCTCCTCTGGACAATCCTCTGCTACACGAATAAAAGTATCGGTATAGCTCATTTGCAACGCCTCCATACGAAATAGATATATATTCCTTATATGATAAGTCATCTTCCTATTCTAAGCATAGCCGATTTTTCTAAGGTCCATATAATTGAAGCAGCAAAAACGGCCAATCCTCTAAATGACGAAGGATTGACCGTTCTCTTTGTATTCTATAATTAGCAAAGCTGGCTTCTACCAGCTCGACTTTGTGATCCCGGGAATTTGACCTTTATGTGCCAATTCACGGAATACAATCCGAGAAACTTTGAATTTCCGCAAGTAGCCCCGAGGTCTGCCGGAGACTTGACATCTATTTTTTTGACGAGTTGCGGAGGAATCACGTGGCAGCTTTTGCAAAGCCATGTAGTCTCCTTTTTCTTTTAGTTCTTTTCTTTTAGCTGCATATTTTGCGACTAGCTCTTGTCTCTTCAATTCTTTCACAACTTTTGATTTCTTGGCCATTGTGGTTCTCCTTCCACTTCTGTATGTTCTACTCGTTTAATGCACTTTTCAAGGCTGCCAGGTTCTGACGCATGATCCCTAAATAATCCAGGTTCTGACTACGATCCTCTTCTGTTAATCCTTCAATCGGGTTTAGAACGGCTGTTTTGGCACCAATCTCCTTAGCGATCGTATCTGCCACACTTGAGGATACAAGCGTCTCGAAGAATATCGTCTTCACCTTATGCTCTTTCGCAAACTCCACAATCTTGCTCATATTCGCTGCAGAAGGTTCCTGCTCCGGAGACAATCCGGCAATTGGGACCTGAGTTAATCCATACTGCTTGGCAAGGTAACCGAAAGCCGCATGCTGGGTGATGAAATCCTTACGTTTAGTCTCCTTAAGTTCATCCTTAAACGCTTGATCTAGCTGCTCCAGATTAGCTACATAAGCATCTGCATTCGCCTTGAAATCCTTAGCGTTGTCAGGTGCAGCCGCAGATAAAGCCGCTTCAATGTTACGCACTTCTTGAATAGCAAGCACTGGATTGAGCCACACATGCGGATCTAGTCCACCATGATCATGCGAATGCTCTTCGTGAGCATGTTCACCTTCTTCGTGAGCATGTTCACCTTCCCCATGGTCGTGGTCCGCTTCTTCCTCTTCTGTACCTTCCATGATGTCCAAGCCCTTGCTGGCCTCTACCGTGATTAATGATTTTCCAGATACACTTTCCAGTACTTGATCCACCCAACCTTCCATTCCAGCGCCGTTATAGATCAGCATATCCGCATCTGAGATTTCAGCCATATCCTGAGCGGTTGGTTCCCAATCATGCGGCTCAATTCCAGCTGGAATGAGTGCTTCTACTTCTGCCAGATCACCTGCCACATTTTTCGTAAACTCGTAAATCGGATAAAAACTGACTTTAATATTTAATTTCGAGGCTTCTGGAAGTGCAGTAACTTCTGCGGCTCCAGAGGCATTCGCGGCATTCGAAGCAGTAGAATTAACTGCATTATTGTTACCGCAGCCTGCGGCAAAAAGTAAGGTGGATAGAGACAAAATAGCTAGATGATGCATTCTAAATTTCATTGAGAGATATATCTCCTTTTCTGGAAATAGATTTTTGAATGTGACGACGATTTTTAAGCCTGATCAGCTTCTGTACCAAGATTGCAATTAACAAAAAAGATAGCAAGATAAGCGCAATTGTCCCACCCGGCGGTGTATTGATGTAATAAGAGGCACTGAGTCCACTAAACACACCAAGCAGTCCTACGCTAATCGAGATCCATATAGCTGTCGCAAAACCTGACGCGATACGCAAAGCGATCGATGCTGGCAAAACAATAAGTGCTGAAACCAATAAAACCCCAACAACTGGCATTGCAGCCGCTACCGTCATCCCAGTGAGTACCGCAAACGAAAAGGATAACCAGCCTACATGAACTCCACTGATAGTAGCGGTTTCTTCATCAAAGGTCAGATTATACAGAGATCTGCGAAAAACAATAAAATAGAGCAGGCCGATTACAGCTACGAGAGCAATAATCATCAATTGGGTATCGCTGACCGCAACAATGGAACCAAACAGGTAGGAGCTGAAGCTTTTACTCAAATTCTGCTTTAAGCTCATAAGCACAACTGCCAACGCCAGTCCAGAGGTCATAATAATAGCTACCGGAAGCTCGCTGTATGTACGATAGGAACGTCGAAGCTGTTCGATAACAATACCGCCAAGAATCGCAACCATGAAACCACTTAATGCTGGATTAAGCTGCAGGATCGAACCTAGGGCTACTCCTGCAAGTGATACATGAGAGAGGGTATCTGCCATGAGCACCTGACGGCGAAGCATGAGATACACCCCGAGCAGTGGACCGATAATGCCAATTAACCCACCGGCCCAAAATGCACGTTGCATGAATTCGTAACTAAACATTGCCACCCTTCGTCCTCCTTTCGTTCCAAGCTGATCACCGTATCAAGATAGGAACTGGTCTCTTCCAGAGCATGTGTCACCATGATTACCGTTCGACCGTGTTCACTGACATCGTGGCGCATTAGCTTATAGAACCCTATGCGGCTGTCCAGATCCATTCCTGTAGTGGGTTCGTCCAGAACCAATATCTGCGGCTGCTGTGCCAAGGCACGGGCGATACAGATCCTCTGCTTTTGACCGCCTGACAGCTCTCCTATCCTCCGGTCTCGCAAATGCCACATATCCACCTGCCTTAAACTTCGCTCAACGATTTCGTCCTGCTCCGGTGTGAACCGTCTAAATAACCCCAGCCTTGGGTAACAACCTGAGCGAACCAGTTCAATCACCTTGCTTGGGAACCCCGCGTTAAAAGAAGCTACCTGCTGTGGTACGTACCCGATAACCAGCTTCCCGTTATCCGACAGCGCTTTATTCAAATGTACCGTTCCACTCCATGGACGGAGCAGGCCGAGCATAAGCTTCAACAGGGTGGTCTTGGCAGCCCCATTAGGTCCTGTTATCCCAATAAACTGTCCGGTATGAATGTCTAGTGAAATGTTATCAAGTACAGGTTCATCCCCATACCCGAACACTACATTTCGCATGGATGACAGGATCATATGCCTCGCCTCCCTTCTGACTGATTATGTCTGCCTTGCTTTTAAATCGTAAGTTTTACGATTAACAAAATTGATAATATCGTAATCATTACGATTTGTAAACCCAAATCCAGAAATTAATCGTAATAGTAACTATTAATTTCTGGAACATATAGCAAAAACCGGAATTCCAGCCTGCTGGATCCCGGTTTTTCATCTCTAACTCCCTATAGTTCTACTCTTCAGCGGCTGCTAGAAGCTCCTCAACAGGCCATGGTAATGGATTGTTAAACTTGGCCCAATCCAGCTTCAGTTCTTCGGCTGTCAGCAGACATCTGTCCAATCTGGCTTCGAGCTGAGCTTGATCCATGTTTACACCGATAAATACAATTTCATTGATTCTATCGCCCCACTGCTCGTCCCATTTCGCCCGCAGCTCAGGTTCCTCTTCCAGCACCTCCAGCTGTTGCTCTTTAGGCATTGTAGCCAGCCAGTAACCGGCAGGTCCGAACTGAATCGAAGGTCCTGCCTGACTTAAAGTAGCTGCAAGATCCCCTTTGGCCGCTACCCATACTACTCCTTTTGATCGAACAACCTCTTCCGGCCAGTTGCTAAAGAAAAAACTTAATCTTTGCGGATGGAAAGGTGTTCTCTGACGATAGACAAAAGAGGATATCCCATATTCCTCTGTCTCAGGGGTATGCGACTCCTTATTCAGCTCCGCAATCCAGCCCGAAGACAAGCTTGTTTTGTCAAAATCAAACAATCCAGTATTCAGAATCTCCTTCGGATCGACTACACCGTTAACCGTGCGGATAAGCTTGGCCAATGGCTGCAGTTTACGGAGCACAGCTTCAAGCTTGTTGAGTTCATCTTCTTGCAGCAGATCACACTTATTCAGCAGCAGCACATCACAGGTTTCAATCTGATCAATCAGCAGATCTACAATATCGCGGAAATCTCCCTCACCAGCCGTTTGATTACGATCTATTAGACTATCCCCAGAGGAGAAGTCATGCCAGAAACGCCCAGCATCCACTACCGTCACCAGCGTATCCAATTGAGCAAGTGAAGTTAAATCGATATCTAGCTCGGGATTCGCGTAGGTAAAGGTCTGGGCTACGGGTACCGGCTCACTAATGCCAGAGGATTCAATCAGGATGTAATCAAATCGTCCCTCAGCAGTTAGCTTTTGCACTTCAATAATCAAATCATCCCGAAGTGTACAGCAAATACATCCATTAGACATTTCAACCAGCTTCTCTTCGGTTCTGGACAGCGTATTTCCCGACTTCACCAGATTTGCATCCACATTCACTTCACTCATGTCATTTACTATAACGGCCACTTTAAGCCCGTCACGGTTATGCAAAATATGATTCAGCAGCGTTGTCTTCCCAGAGCCTAAGTAGCCACTGAGCACAGTAACCGGGATTTTTTTCATTCAGAACACTCCTATCATTGATTAGCATTTATGTTTGGCATTTATAGCACTTACCGGGTTTCGCGGTGTAATGTATCTCTTTTGAGACGTGGGCAATATTTCTTCATTTCCATACGTTCTGGGTGATTTCGCTTATTCTTCGTAGTGGTATAGTTGCGATCTCCTGTCTCGGTGCATGCTAAAGTAATGGTTACTCTCATCGGTTCCATCTCCTTTTTAGTTAAATCGTAATAATTACGATTAACACATCGTACACGGTTTATTCACACTCTGTCAACTATCGTCTTGTAAATATTTCAACTCTCTTAACTTTGTGGTCTTTCTGGCGGACAACTCACGTATAGATGGAATTATAAAAATATGATTCTTGTATTTCCAAGAGAATCAGGCAGGAGTGGAGATCATGAAGATACCAGTAATTATTTTGAGCGGGTTTCTGGGGAGCGGGAAGACAACTCTGCTATTGTCCCTGCTGAAAGAGAGCAAGGTAAGAGGTCTGAACCCTGGCGTAGTTATGAATGAGCTGGGAAAGAGAGATGTTGATGGGTATATTCTGCAGGAGCATACGGGTACAACCGTGACTAAGCTACTGGACGGATGTGTATGCTGTAGCCGTAAAGAGGATTTGGCAGACAGCCTGCTGGTACTGTTAAGAGGACGGCCTGATGCTATTTATATCGAGCTTACTGGCGTCGCGAACCCTGAAGAAATTTCCAAAACATTACAAGAAGCCGTTCTACAGGAAAGGGTTGAATTGCATTTTACGATCACCTTATTGGATGCAGAGAACGCCTTGGAATATAACAGCAGACTCTCTTCTGACAAACAGCTGGTTCGTACCCTTCGCAAGCAGCTGTCCTCCGCTGATCTCATTGTCGTTAATAAGAGCGATCTTGTAGAGCCAGAAACCTTATGGCGAATTGAAAAGGGTGTCCGAAAACAAAATTCAGAGGCTGAAATCGTTTATACCCATTACAGCGAAATCAACCTTTCACCGATATTATCAGGAATCACCCCACGTAAAATCATCGCTCCCGCGCCACAACGTGCACCTCAAACCTTTAAAGGCGCAACACTTAAACAAATGAATTCAGAACAGGGAGCCACAGCAGTAAAAGAACGGCAAGAGGAGTCCCATGCCTCTTTTTCCCAAGTGACGGCCATCACGCTAACCATTCCGCAAGCGGGGACTACAATGCCTACCAAAGAACGGCTAGAGGCTTTCTTTCAAGAATGGGGTGACAATCTGCTCCGTGCCAAAGGGCATATCCTTTTGTCCGAACAGGAACCGGTTCAACTTGTCCAATATGCGGGAATGCGTACAAGCTGGGAGGCGTCACGTTACCCCGGAATGCCTTATGTAGTATTCATCGGGATAAATTTAGATGAGGAACTGCTGGCAGATCGGTGGTCCACCTTATTCGAGCCTTGACTACCCTTTCCCCTTTAAAAATACTGCCGCTGCTTCTACCGATCTCATTCCTGATTATCATTGGTTTTATATGGGTGCCTAATCAACTGGAGCTACTAGATAACGCGTACATTGACACGTTCAAAACCGGCTTTATCGGGATTTTGCTAGAAGCCTTGCCGTTTGTGTTAGCAGGAGCTTTATTATCCTCGCTGCTTCGTGTCTTTATCCCGGATGAAATGATCTCCCGGTGGATTCCGAAGCAGGCGTTTCTGGCTATTTTATTCGCTTGCCTGCTCGGAATTATATTCCCAGTATGCGAATGTGGAATGATCCCGCTTGTCCGCCGACTTATCCATAAGGGTATGCCTGTCTATGTCGCGATTGTGTTCATCTTATCCGGACCCATCCTAAACCCAGTCGTCTATGGAGCAACACTGACTGCCTTTCGCAACCACTCAGAACTGGCCTATGCGCGGATGGGTCTAGCTTTTATAGTCGCCTGTATTATAGGCTTGATTATCTATGCAACGGTGAAAAAGCCCCCTATACGCCTCAGCGTTCAGCGCGAAACCGATAACACTCATCATAATAATTCTCGTGGAGGAAAGTTAGCTGCCGTCTTCGTGCATACGTCGGATGAGTTTTTTGAGATGGGAAAATACTTAATCATTGGCTGCCTATTGACCGCTGGCATTCAGACGTTTATGGTTCAGGACAGTTTAGCTGCGATCGGAGATAAGCCGCTCGGGTCTTATTTTTTCATGATGGGACTGGCATTTGTGCTTTCGCTCTGTTCCACCTCAGATGCCTTTGTAGCTTCCACCTTTGTACATTCTTTTCCAGCAGGAGCACTGCTCGCTTTTATGGTATTTGGGCCGATGCTAGATTTCAAAAATTCATTGATGTTACTTTCGCTGTTTAAGACCAAATTTGCTCTTTATTTGTTCTTTCTTATCTTTTCGAGCGTATTTATTGGAGCCGTACTCATGTCCTTATGGCTGTGATCATAAAGGTGACAAGCAGATGCTTACCGCATTGTTAGGAGGAAGCGTATGAATGACTCTCGAAGCATCCGATTTCACTATTTGTTAAGGGCGGTCATTCTGCTCGCCTTTGCTCTCTATATTGGGCAACTAGTGCAGCAGGACGCTTTGCATTATTATGTAGCGCCTAAGCTAGCACGCTGGGTTCAGTTATGTCCGATTCCTCTCACACTTATGGCGCTCAGCTTGGCTATTCAAGCCTTATTTGGTAAGGGAAGTGTGCTATGTGACTGCGAGCACCGCCTCCCTCATTCCATATTTAAAAGTACAGCGCTTTATGGATTATTCCTCTTTCCACTGTTGCTTGGATTTGTACTTCCTGATCGTGCCTTGGGAAGTATGGCCGCTAGTAAAAAGGGGATTTCGTTCTCCTCATTACCATCAGAGTCTACCAATGCTGTTAGATTCGAATCGATTGATCCTTATCATGAGGAGCTCACTGAGCTAGCTAAGATTCTATATGCGCAGCCTACTATCCCTGTGTATTCTGATATTTTTTCTGAAACACTAGGTGCTATTGACATGTATAAACAACAATTTGAAGGCAAAGAAATTTCCGTTTCCGGTTTTCTGTATCGCGATGATAGTGAAACGCCAGAGAATGCATTTGCCATTGGCAGATTTCTGGTTCAGTGCTGTACCGCCGATGCTACTCCATTTGGGATGCTGGTTGATTCCGGCAAATTAAAAAGCTTGCCCACCGATACCTGGATAGAGGTTCGGGGCAAGCTTCAAGTTGTGCAATACAAGGGCCAAGAAATGATGCAAATACGCGCAGAAGCAATTACACCTATTGCGCAACCAACAACACCCTACATTTACACGAGTGCTGACTCCATAACGGCATGGAAAGCTTTGCAGAATACGGCCAAACCTACTAAATAATTGCGTCCAGCTCATCCTCATCATTCACTCGGTTAGGGTTAAATACTTCAACCATAATACGGGCGGGTATACATATGATTTGTTGCTTTGGCCTAGAAATAAACCCCATTTCCAAAGCGATTCGCAAAGGAGCGTCAGAATATGTCATTTGGATCCCGTAATCAAATACCTTTAAGGTATTGTGACCAAACTCCGTTTGAATATCTATAATTTGCTCTTCTTTAGTCAAAGAAACGGTCTTGTATTCCTTACCATCGACCGTAATTATAGCTTTCAAATCTCCTTGCTGATACTGTTCATTACGGGTGTCCCACCACTTGATTCCGTAGATCAAACCTGCTGCGAATAGAGCTAAAAAAATGATTACAAAATCGCCACGCTTCATCTTTAACAAGGTATGGATCCTTTCATCGACAATATATTCGTAATGATTACGATTACAAATATATTAATCTTACGCCCTTTTGTCAATGACACTCCTCATCCTTAACGAATCCGAGTAGACCAATCTTTTAATACCCTATCAAGCTCCTTTATAGAGATAGGCTTGGAGATGAAATCCTGCATTCCTGCACTCAGACACATATCTTTATCTTCATTTCTGGCAAACGCTGTGGCCGCAATAATAACAGGAGACAGCCCGAGCTTCTCACGTATGATTCCTGTTGCTTCTATCCCATCCATAACTGGCATCTGAATATCCATAAAGACGAGATCATAATCCTTGGACAGCACAGATCGAACTGCTTCCTCGCCATTTGATGCAATGTCAGGGAAGTATCCCCTCTTTTTCATATAAGCCAGCATCAGTTGCTGATTCACAGGATGATCTTCAGCGATGAGAATAGACATCGGTCCATATTCTCCAGTATCAGATGCTTTGGCGTTAGGTTTATTGCTTTTGTCTGCATCCACTGAAGGGTGGAGCATTACCTTCTGATTCCATTCCTCTTTGGGCAAAGAGACCTCCACGGTGAAAAAGAACTCTGAGCCATGTTTCTCACAACTCCTTACACCAATCGCTCCTCCAAGCAGCTCCACCAGCTTTTTACTAATGGCCAGTCCCAGTCCTGTTCCGCCATATTTACGATTAATGGAAGGATGCAATTGCGAGAACGATTGAAACAATAACCCTTGACTGGCAACTGGAATTCCCAAACCCGTATCTTTAACCATGAACTTAACGATAATATTTCCTGACTTTTGAGAAGCCTCCAGACTGGCAGAAATACTAATTTCACCTGTCTCCGTAAATTTCACCGCATTTCCCACTAAGTTCACGAGAATTTGGCGCAATCTCGCCTCATCCGTCACAACGACAAATGGAAGATCAGGTGCAATATTGATAGTCAGTAACAACCCTTTCTCTTTGACCTTCGGATAGAATAGCTCACTAACGTTCTGAATCACTTCACGTAAATCCACCATTTGCAGTTCAAGTGTCATCATACCTGCTTCAATTTTGCTGAAATCCAGCACTTCATTCAAAATATGAAGCAATGCTTCTCCACTACTGTTAATGATTTGTGTGTAGTAGCTTTGCTCTTCATCCAGCTCTGTACCTGAGAGCAAGTCTGCCATTCCTATAATACCGTTCATAGGTGTACGCAGCTCATGGCTCATGATCGCTAGAAACTCCGACTTCGCCCGATCCGCTTCCTCTGCAGACTCCTTCGCTCGCACAATCTCCTTCTCTTCTGTGATATCCCGGAAAACCACTACAGCTCCGATCCGCTCTTCTCCATCAAAAAGAGGAGTCATGTGATATCTGACTAAAAAGCTGGAACCATCTTGCCTCCAAAACACGCCCTCTTTCTCATCAAAAGAGCGATTATTGAAGTGCGAGGGAATCAGCGTCTTCTGGATGCCCAAGAATGGCTCATTATCCAGCCAAGTCTGATGAATCGTATGGAATTTGCTGTTCAACCATTCCGTTGGATCGTATCCTAGCATAGTAATCGCCGCTGGGTTGATGAACATCGTATTCCCTTCAAGATTCATACCAAATATGCCTTCAGATACTGAATTCAGTATTAGAGCATGCTCGTTACTTAACTTCTCTATTTCTTCAAAATGCCGCGCCCGTTCCGCAATGTCCCGGGTTACACACACCAGCTCTTGTCCTCCAAATGTCTCCGAGTAGATGTAGCGAAGTGTTGTCTCCGTCCAAATATATGTTCCATCTTTGCAAAGAAACCGAAAGGTCACAGGCTCGAGCTTCTTGCCTTCCATACAATTGCTAAGATAGGTTACTACCTTCTCCTTGTCCTCAGGATGTATGTAATCTATTCCTCTGGTTTCGTACATTTCTTCCGGTGTATAACCGAACATTGTCTGGCAAATCGGTGATGCATACAGATAGGTGAGGTGTCCGTCTGCTGTATTTCGTGAAATAAAATCCATTGAATTTTCCGACAGAAGTCGGTAATTCTGCTCACTATCACGCATCTGTTCCTCCATTCGATGACGTTCAGTCACATCCTGGGCAATCCCGCTGATCTGTAGCACTCTTCCTTCTTCATCCTTAAGCACTTCCCAGTGTACATCCAAAAACTTCAAAATCCCATCCGCACTTTTAATCCGAACCATAGCTTCGCCATTCGTCACATTTGCAAAGGATTGACGCACTAGCTTTTCAAGTCTTGTAAAATCAGCTGGATCAATACAGGAAAGAACATGCCTGTAATCAAAATAGGAATGAATACTCTCATCTAACGAAAAGCCGAAAATGTTACGCATTTCTCTAGAAACCGTCAACCGCGCTTTTGTCGCATCCCATTCCCAAGATCCCATTTTCGCAAGATATTGGGCTTTCGCCAGCATATCCTCATATTTCTTACGCTGTGTAATATCGCGGCCGATGGTTAATATCTGCTTGATTTGCCCCTGCTCATCACGTACCACCTGTGAACTGCTCTCGATCCACAAATAATGTCCGTCCTTATGCCGGGCTCTACGTGTATACACATCCGTATCCGAATAGAGTTTTCCGTGTTTGGTCATCTCTAAGGCATCATCTACGTGATAATAATCAGGTCTTTTCGTGCCTATCATTTCATCTGCAGGATATCCCAGCAACAGCTCCACTGAAGGAGACACGTATTGCAACGTACCGTCAGGTTTGCCAAAAGAAATCATATCCGGTGTATTTTTTGTGATCAAATTATATAAATGTTGATCTTCCTGAATCTTATCTTCGGCAAGTCTTCGGTCTGTGATATCCGTTAGTTCTGAAATCATGACAAGAGGTTCACTAGAATTCTCCTGAAGAATCAGAAATATATGTTGTGCAACCCAGATCATCTCGCCATCCTTACACAGGAACCGTCTTTCTAATTCCATCGCGGACCCAGGATCTGCTAAGAGATTGTTCAGGATAACGTAATGATCATCATCGATTTTATCGTCTGGATAAATAAGATCTAAATAATGCATATTCAAAAGCTCTTCTTCAGAATAACCGAGCATATGGCAAAGCGCCGGATTGGATTGAATCAAGGTTCCTTCCTTGGGAGAGACTACTGCAACCCCTATAGAAGACCGTAAGTATAGTTGCTTAAAAAGAAATTCAGACACCTGAGTAGCCTCCTCTTTTGAGATGGGGACAAACTTTATTACAATCTCGTAATCTATTCCAGTATACCTTTTTTTCGGTAATTAAGCTTGATAGCTGAGTCCTAAATGATAGGTTGGTATAAATCAAAGAGATTGCGTGTTATCCTCACAGACAAAAAATAAACAGCAAGTCCCCAACACTCGGGGAGCTTGCTGTTAGTACATTGCACAACTTAAAATAACTATTCTCTTATTAAATTCTCTTGTTGAAGCTTCTTAATTTTCTTACGGATAGGTGCACCGGCTCTTAAAAAAACAAGTCCCAAAAGGATTAAAAGCCCGCCTAGAACAACGTTTATTAAACTAATGCCGCTGGATGAATTGAAATAATTCGTTACCCCAATGAGAATGTTGGCTAAACCAACAATGAACTCTAACCACATAACAGAATTCCATAGCGTGTTAATTCGCTTAAAGTGTTTTATTTTGGATTCCAGATCCGTGTAAATATCAAACGAACCTTCGGATGACTTCTTCCTAAGATAAATCCAGCGAACATAGCTGCTAACACACTCTACTCCATTTTCTTCTAAAAACTTGAGGTATGCTACGCTTTCCGGATGAGTAGGCACATTATCTAAAAGTTCAATTCTATACGTATACTCATTCTTAGGCGAGTCAGTAAACACATATTTACACCAGGAGTAGCTTGAAAGGGCAAACCCTTTGGCAGACATTTCATTAAGCCACTGTTCTTCCTTCTCAAAATCCCAAAACAGCTTGCGAACCACATGCTTCATTTCGACTCACCTCCAGCTATTCTCTTCCCATTAGCAATCAGCTCTTCCAACCGGATAAGCTCCCCCTGAATCACTGTCTTCCCTAATTCAGTAATTTCGTATTCCTTTCTTCGGGAGCCTTCTTCCCCTTCTATAGCTCTTATCCAGTTTTTCTCAAGCAAGGTGTTGATTGCTCCATATAAAGTGCCCGCTCCAAGATCCACTCGACCATGACTTAAATCCTTCACATTCTGCATAATTGCGTATCCGTGCATTGCGGTGTATAAAGACAATAAAATGTAAAATACAGCTTCTGTTAAGGCTCCTCTTTCTGAGCTTTCAGGCATGATTCCATCTCCATTCTATTACTGTTAGCGATATATCGGTTACCGTAATAACAATATTACGGTAACCGATATAATTGTCAATACAAAATACCTATAATATCTTCGCCATATTATGCTCCGAAGCATAGCTACAGTAAGAATTGGACCACCATCACTTTCTTCAGAAATAAAAAATAGGCTTATACAACTGCCCAAGAGCAATTGTATAAGCCTATTTGATGATGCGGTCGAGAGGACTCGAACCTCCACGATATTGCTACCACACGGACCTGAACCGTGCGCGTCTGCCAATTCCGCCACGACCGCACATTATGTACACCAATGAAATAATCACTGTACATAAGACTATACATTTTTTTCGGATAAATAGCAACTTATTTTTAAATCGTTGTACAGATGAATCCAACAACAACGATATAACCGATTTAACATATTCAAATCCCCATAGGCATAACCAATCACAGTTATTCAGTTTATATATTTCACTTATAAGAGGCTGGTATGATACAACATAATTAAAGAATGTGCTACATCAGAAATATCACTGTAATTCCAAACCAGAAAGGACGAGTACGTATGAACCACCAGTGGAATACCGGAATCTATGATGCTGATATGGCCTTTGTATCTCAGTTTGGAGAATCCTTAATTGAGCTGCTTCGCCCCCAGCCTGGTGAACAGATTATGGATTGGGGCTGTGGAACTGGCGATTTGGCAGCAGCCATCGCGGCTAGAGGTGCAATTATAACAGGAATTGATGCCTCGGACGAAATGATTCAGACTGCCCGTGACAAGCATCCTCAGCTAAACTTCATCTTAGCAGATGGGCAAAATTACACTGCGGAACAGCCGGTCGATGCTGTGTTCAGCAATGCTGCTCTACATTGGTTGACCGACGCGAATGGAGCTGCCGCTTCTATTGCAGCTAGCCTGCGGACAGGTGGACGTTTTGTCGCTGAGTTCGGTGGGCTGGGCAATATCGCTTCCATCGTCACTGAAGTTCCCAATGCTTTTGCCGCTATTGGGTGTAGTGATAAACTCCAGCTACCTTGGTACTTCCCAAGCATCGGGCAATATGCATCACTATTGGAACAGCATGGACTGTCAGTAGACCTCGCTCTTTGTTTCGACCGTCCAACCCCGCTAGAGGCTGGAGAGCAAGGGTTCCAGCGCTGATTGAACACTTTTGCTAATGGAATCTTAAGTGTCCTCACCCCCTCTGAACGAGAGGAAGTCCTCACTTACATGGAACAGAAACTGAAGCCCACGTTATTTCAAGCTAACCGTTGGGTGATGGATTATCGAAGAATCCGTGTGTTAGCTTACAAACGGGTCTAATTCTGAGGGGAGTTTCTTCCTATGCTACAAAAAAAAGAGTGTACCGGTGCAGTGTCGCACCCATACACTCTTTATTAATTATAATAGATGTTACCTTTTATCTCCAATATATCGATCACTACCAGCACCAAGTCCGACAACCAGCAGCAATACGCTTGCACAAAGCAATAAAACTAGCGGCATTGTCCAGCTATTCGTAACATCATGCAGCCATCCAAATAATGCCGGACCCATTGCAGCAAGCACATAGCCCACGGATTGCGCCATACCCGACAGTTCCGCGGCTTCTTGAGTGCTTCTAGTCCGTAGACTGAAGAACATCATCACTAGGCCGAAGGCGAATCCTCCGGCAATCCCAAAGCATATCGCCCAGACTGCCATTAAAGCACTGCTGCCCAGCCAAATTCCACCTATTCCTATGAAATACAAAATAGCCGTGATGATTACCAGAATACGTTGGTTCTTCATCCGACCTGCCCACAACGGCACGAAGAAAGTAAACGGCAACTGCGCCATTTGCATCAGCGATAGTAACCAGCCTGCATGGCTTGATGACATTCCTCGCTCACCAAGGAGAACAGAAAACCAAGCTATAAAGACATAATAGAGCAGTGACTGTAGTCCCATAAAAATCGTTACTTTCCACGCAAGCGAAGAACGCCACATATTCCCACTGGAGACCGAGCCCTTAGCCCCAGTCCCTTGATCAAGCTTACGCATTTGCGGAATCCAGAACAAAGTTGCCAGTGCAGCGATCATAAACCAAATTGCCAAAGTCCCTCTCCAGCCAAATCCAGCATTACTGGCTAGCGGTACACTAATTCCTGAAGCGATGGCTGCACATAAATTCATAGAGACCGTATAGACACCTGTCATTAATCCAATTTTGTGGGGAAACTTCCCTTTAATAAGCCCTGGAAGCAGTACATTACACACTGCAATAGAAAGCCCGAGTATCGCCGTACCTGTGAACAACAATCCCGTTCCAGATCCAGACCGAATTAGAATCCCCATAGCAAGCATAACCATGGCAATCAATAACACATTAGCCATCCCGAAACGGCGGGCTAGCTTTGGAGCAAACGGGGACAAGATCGCAAAAGCCAACAATGGTAAAGTGGTAATAGCTCCGGTTAAAGTATTCGATAAGCCTAGATCATCCTGAATCATTTGTACTAGTGGACCGACGGAGGTGAAGGGCGCTCTAAGTGCCGCTGCGATAAACACAATCCCCAACACTAGCAGCCAGCGATCATATTTGGTGTCCGTTAAACCTCTATTCTGAATGTTTCCTTCTCGTTGCGATGCTTTCATCATGTATCCTCCTAAATTACAACAAGCATAAACGCCCTTGACATCCCTGTAAGGACGGTGAGCGATTACGCCAGAAATATATAAATGTTTATTACATGGCATTAAGACCTATCATCCACTATTATTATAAAAGTTACAAGCCTTAAGTAATTTCATAACCCTATTATTGACAAAATCGAATGACATCTTTAGTATCCATATAATCAAGACAATTGAGAATCAATTTCATTCGATCCCTACATATTCCTATAGAAAAGAGTGAACAGAATGCTTCGAAGGTTTTTTTCCTACTATCGTCCGTATAAAAAACTATTTATATTGGACTTCTCCTGCGCTGTTTTTGCAGGTCTGCTAGAACTAGCTTTTCCGGTAGCTGTCAATAAATTTATTGATGATTTGCTCCCCGGTCAAGATTGGCCGCTGATACTCATTGCTTGTGTCGCGCTTCTAGCTATTTACGCCTTGAATACGGTAATGCAATATATCGTTACTTACTGGGGCCACATGCTTGGTATTAACATCGAGACCGATATGCGTAAAAAAATGTTCAATCACATCCAGAAACTATCCTTCCGATTTTTTGATAATAATAAAACAGGTCACCTAATCGGACGTATCACCAACGACCTAAATGATATCGGCGAGGTGGCGCACCATGGTCCTGAGGATGTATTCATTGCCATCATGACACTCGTCGGAGCTTTTATCCTGATGGCTGATATTAACCTGAAGCTGGCGATTATTACTTTTATTATCGTTCCAATTATGGCTTGGGTGATCATCTACTTCGGACGCAACATGACTTCCACCTACCGCCAGCTATTTGGGAATGTAGGTAGTTTCAATGCCCGTATCGAAGATAATGTGGGCGGAATCCGGGTTGTGCAATCTTTTGCCAATGAGCAGCATGAACAAGAGCTATTCGCCGTAGATAATCAAATGTTCCGTAAAACTAAGCTTCTTGCTTATAAAACCATGGCCAAAAGCTTATCCGTCAGCTATATGATGACCCGCCTCATTACGATCCTTGTGATGATCAGCGGCGCTTGGTTCTTCATCAATGGCGAACTTCAAATCGGTGAGTTTGTGGCATTTATTCTGTTGTCCAATATCTTTTTCCGTCCGATCGAGAAGATCAATGCCGTTATCGAGAGTTATCCAAAAGGAATTGCGGGATTTAAACGTTATCTTGAGATTATTGATACAGAGCCGGATATCAGCGATAAGCCGGATGCCGTAGAGGTAAGCACTTTACACGGTGATATTACCTTCCAGAATGTCTTTTTCGGTTACGACGAGGACCGTCCGGTTCTGCAAAATATTAGCCTGAAAGTAAAAGCTGGCGAAACGATTGCTTTTGTTGGACCTTCTGGTGCAGGAAAAACAACCATTTGTAGCCTGCTTCCTCGTTTCTATGATGTCACTGGCGGGGCTATCACCATAGATGGCATCGATATCCGTGACATGAAGCTAGAGTCGTTACGTAAGCAGATCGGGATCGTGCAGCAGGATGTATTCCTGTTCTCCGGTACGATTCGTGAGAATATCGCCTACGGAAAGCTGGATGCGAAGCTGCCTGAAATCTGGGAAGCTGCCCGGCGTGCCCATCTGGAGGATCTCATTCAGAATCTACCCGAGGGCATGGATACAGTGATCGGAGAGCGCGGTGTGAAGCTGTCCGGTGGACAGAAGCAACGCTTAGCGATCGCCCGCATGTTCCTGAAGAATCCGCCGATTCTGATTCTGGATGAAGCTACTTCCGCACTGGATACAGAAACGGAAGCCGCGATTCAGCAATCGCTGGCGGATCTGTCCGTGGGTAGAACCACACTCGTCATCGCCCACCGATTGACGACGATTAAGAATGCCGACCGGATCATGGTCGTGAACGAAGAAGGCATTGCCGAGCAAGGCCGCCATGAAGAGTTAGTCCATGCCGGTGGCATATACAGCCGGCTGCATCAGGCGCAGTATAACGCCTAAGGACGTTATCTAGAGCTTCTGAAGAATGATTGATTCAGCTTCTGGGATTTTCAAAAAAAGCAAGCCTAGTCCCACGTCATTGGCGACTAGGCTTGCTTTTTCGTACTTCTCATCTATTTCCTGCATGAGGGCTAAATTGGTGAGTTAGGGAGTATTGGAGTTAGGAGTATTGGAGTTTAAGAGTAATAGGGAGTTATAGGGAGTTATAGGGAGTTATAGGGAGTTAGGGAGTTATGGCCTTTTGGATTCGTGGGAATGAAAATTAGGGAAATCCTCCCCAATTTCATCGATATTACGGTCCTGATTTCAACAATTAGGGAATTCCTCCCCTTAAATTCACCTAATTAGCTCATTACAGTGGATTTCAGGCGATTTTCAGGGAGAAATTCCCTATAAAGCTTAAAATCCAGCGAAAATCCGCAATTTTTAGGGAGGATTTCCCTATAAATCAAACAAAAACACAACTCTGTGCATAATAGTAGCTCTCCGCTCTGATAAGGTAACCATGTTCAATTCCCCGAAAAATTCCTACGGCTTACTCAGCACGTTGTACGGGATTTTTACCGTTCTTTTCCGCGTTTCCAGCTGAATCAGCTTCATGAACGGGATTTCTACCGTTCTTTTCAGCTTTTCCAGCCAAATCAGCTTCATGAACGGGATTTCTACCGTTTATTTCTTCGCAATATGCACTTTAAGCTGCTTGCCCTTTACGGTCGTCTCTCTCATCGCTTGCAGTACCATAGCACCCTTACCGTTCAAAATATCCACATATGTCACATTGTCCTGAATCGAGATAATGCCGATATCTTCGGCGGACATCCCCTCAAGCTTCGCGATAGTTCCTACAAAGTCCACGGCTCTTAGCTTCTTTTTCTTGCCGCCGTTGAAGTACAGCTTCATGATCTCTTTGTTCAAGCTTTCGCTTTTGTCCTTCTTGCGGACAGGCTGCTTGTTAATCTTCTGCTCAAACGCTTCCTTCGCGTAAGCAACGGCATCATCTGAAGGAGCTTTCATAGTTGGGATGCTGAAGCCTATATAGCCTTCAATATCCTTCACCCACTTTTGCTCATTTGGAGTGACAAAAGTGATCGCTTTACCCGTCTTACCTGCACGAGCGGTTCTGCCTGTACGATGTACATAGCTTTCTTTTTCCAGCGGAATATCGTAATTAATCACGTGGGTGATGTTCTCGATATCAATCCCTCTAGCCGCCACATCTGTAGCGATTAGATAACGGAACTGCCCTCTTTTAAAAGCGTTCATGACCTCAAAGCGCTCGTCCTGCTCCATTCCCCCGTGGATCTTATCACATGGATATTCCAGATCAGCCAGCCCTCTAAATACCGTATTCACCTGTTCTTGTGTGCGGCAAAAGATAATACAGCTGTCCGGATTCTCCACCGTAATAATATCGCTCAGTAGCGAGAACTTGGCAGCTTGTCTCACTTCGATCAATGCATGCTCAATTGTAGCGGTTGTAATTCCACTTGCTTGTATCTCAATTTCCACCGGATCGCTCATATATTTCCGGCACAAATTCTTAATCACTTCCGGTAATGTAGCGGAGAAAACACAAGTCACTCGTTCTTTTGGCAGCTGCTTAATGATCTTTTCGATCTGCTCAATGAACCCCATGCTCAGCATTTCGTCTGCTTCATCGATGATCAAATACTTGATCCGATTTAGCGGAAGCGTACCTCTTTCAATATGGTCGAACACACGTCCAGGCGTACCTACGACAACATGTGTTTTTTGAGTAAGCTCAATTTTTTGTGGAGCAAAGGGCTGCTTACCGAAAAGAGCCACAGCCTTAACCCGTTTAAATCGTCCAATGTTGGTAATATCCTCTTTCACTTGCATGGCAAGCTCCCGAGTAGGCGTTAGAATCAAAGCCTGCGGCTTATTCTCCACCCAATCCACCAAATCACAGACCGGGATTCCGTAAGCTGCCGTCTTTCCACTACCCGTTTGCGATTTAACGATCAGATCCTTTTGCTGAAGAGCTACAGGGATCACTTTACTTTGAACTTCTGTTGGCGTCTCATATTTCAGAACATCCAGCGCTTTAATAATGTCTTCGTTTAACTCATAATCTCTAAATTGCAATTCACTCATCGTTCAACCTCTTCTATGCCGATTGTTCTGGTTAAAGCGGAAACTCCGCGATCCTTCATCTTGTGCATACTTATCATTATAACAGCTATTGGCTCCCTTGATTCCATTCCTTATAGAACTGGTCCAGATAATTAAGCATAAAATCATGCCGTTCTTCTGCTAACTTGCGTCCATAGGTTGTATTCATCAGGAATTTTAATTTTAATAACTTTTCATAAAAATGATTGATAGCTGTTCCTTTGCTGTAATCCCTGTACTCCTTTTGAAGCGATTCATCTCTTGGAGACACTTCCGGATCATAAGCCGGACGACCTTTCGCCCCTGAGAAAATAAAGGTTCTGGCAATGCCAATCGCACCAAGCGCATCAAGTCGGTCGGCATCTTGAACCACTTGGCCTTCAAGCGTCTGCATCGGTTCTCCCCCGCCACCGCTAAAGGACATCGTCTCAATAATCATCATAATATGATTCATTTGTTGCTCATTTGTAAGATATGAAGAAAGCCAAGTACGTACTTTATGCAAACCTTCTTCTTTAGACGGATTAAGCTTCTCGTCAGCAACATCATGCAGCAAGGCGGCCATCGTGCAGACAAATACATCTGCGCTCTCGATCTTGGCAATTTCAGCGGCGGTGTTGCGCACTCTGTCGGAATGCCACCAGTCATGACCCGTAGTATCTTGTCCCAGTTGTTCTTTAACAAAATCTTCGGTCCGAGCTATAATTAAAGATTTATCCATCGTAGAAAAACTCCCTTTCCGTAAGGAATATCGAAGCCTTATTATAGCTGATAACTTGTCCATTCGCCCACTAGAAATCGAACCTAATATAAATTCTTACTTGCATGACTCGGAATGATCCGCTATAATCGGCAGTATCAAATTTTCGAAGGGAATTGGTTCTGGTGAATACAAATACAATCATGCTGAATCAACTTCATTATTATCACAAACAGCGTTAGCATTCCTGAATTTTTTCAGGGAGGCTAACGCTACTCGCGTTGGCCTCCCTGCGGCATAGATACGCGCAGGACCAAGAGGTCCTGCGCGTTTTTTATTTTCTAAACTATGCCAATTCAAAGGAGCTACTAATGATGCAAAACATTAAAGGAACTTATGACTACTTCGGTAAAGAGCAAGCGCTCAGAAAGAACATTCAAAAAACGCTGCAGGATTTGTTCGAACTCTATGATTTTGAATCTATGGACACCACATTATTAAACGAACTGGAATTATTAACCTCGAAATATGCAGGTGGAGATGAAATTCTCAAGGAAATGTACCAACTCTCGGATCAAGGCAACCGCAAGCTAGGGTTACGCTATGATCTGACGATTCCTTTTGCTAAAGTGATCGCATTAAATCCAGGGATAGAGTTCCCCTTCAAAAGGTATGAGATCGGAAAAGTGTTCCGAGATGGACCCGTAAAACGCGGGCGTCTGCGTGAATTCCTACAATGTGATGTCGATGTGGTCGGCATTTCCGGCCCTGAGGCTGAAGCTGAGCTAATGCAACTGGCTACCGAAGCTTTCCGCAAGCTGGACATTCCTATCATCCTAAAATGGAACAATCGACGTTTTCTCGGTGAGATTCTAGCATCCATCGGCGTACCTGCAGAAGAGCAACTTTCCGTTATGCTTACCCTTGATAAACTGGAGAAAATCAATATTAATGGAGTGGAGAACGAGTTAATTGGCAAGGGGCTAGAACCTGCAACCATCGCAGCGATTCTAGCGCTTATCGAAATGAACTGTCCAAGCTTTGAGCAGTTATGCAATAAATACAATCTTACAACGCAACCGGGTGCGTCAGAGGTTCTCGTCCTTCAAAATCTAATCCAAGACATTGGACTACAGAATACTTGCCGCTTCGATCCTTTCTTATCACGAGGTCTTTCATTCTACACAGGAACAGTTTACGAGATCTTTGATGCATCGGGTTCCTTTCCCTCAAGCTTGGGTGGTGGAGGCAGATATGACGCGATTATCGGACAGCTAGTGGGCAGAGAGGATATTGAATATCCTACGGTTGGGTTGTCTTTTGGTATGGAGTCAATCATGGCGCTCCTGGCAGAACGACCTACCCAAGAAAATAGTGCAGCTAATGTTATGGTCATTCCCATTGGTGAGACACTACCACAAGCTTTGATTGCAGCGGCTGAGCTGCGTGCTTGTTCTATAAGAACCACTCTCGTATCTGGTAAAAGAAAATTAAAAAAGCAACTCGCCACAGCCTCATCCAAAAACATCCGTTACGTAATACTGATCGGCGAAAGCGAAGCAAGTGATGATAAGGTGCGTTTGAAGGATATGGCGGAACAAACAGAGGTTATCGTCCCGCTGGATGAAGCTATATACCTCATCACTGGCTAAGCTGGTATTCACTTTAAAAAGATCTCATAAAAAAAAGACCCCGCCGACGGCCGGCGGGGTAAAGTTTATATTTAAGGGAGGTTATATATGTACTATAACCTTGCAAGCTTAATATTTTATGAATGACGGATAAAGATTCCCTTAATCCTTCTTAGATCTTAAACCGATCTACCAGCGCCTGTAGCTCCTTGGCACTTTGGGTATTCTCGTCAGCCACCGTAACTTCATGGAATGTCTTCTCAACGATATCAGCCGTCTTCACCGCAATATCCTGAATCCCAATAGCCCCCTCATTTACTGTAGCAGCCACTTCATTGACCGCTATAGAAATACTAGATACCGCCATACTTAGATGATCGGCCGCGGTCTCGAATTGATTCATCAGCAAATTCACTGTAGTAGCATCTCTGTTATATTGCTGACTTACCTCCGTTAGCCGCTCATAATCTCCAAGAACATTCTGGTCAATAAAAGCAAGTAACGCCTCTGAATTTTCCTTCATTAGTTCAACAGAAGCATATACACCTGAAACGACCCCTTGAATCCCAGCCGCAGTCTCTGACGATTTCTCAGCCAACTTGCGGATTTCACCAGCTACAACAGCAAAACCTCTACCCGCCTCACCTGCTCTAGCCGCTTCAATCGCTGCATTCAAAGCAAGCAGATTAGTCTGACTAGTAATCGATAGAATCGTATCCGCCAGTACATTAATCTCCGAGATCGCATTCGACTGTTCAATTGCTTTTTCCATATCGATACGAACAGATTCATACACTCGCTTCGCATTATCCGTAGACTCTAACGCCTCATCTTGTAACTCCATCGCCCGCTCACTGATCTGTTTGGAAACTTCCGCGCCTTCCTTTACATTAATGGAGATCTCGGATACATTAACATCAATTTCAGTAATCGCTGCCGTCATCTCTTGTGTTGAAGCTGCTGTCTCTTCCATCCCTGCCGAAAGCTGCTGTGTTGTTGCCGAATTGTCATGAGCATTCTCCCGCACATCTATAGACAGCTTTTCAAGAGTCTCCGCATTATCAAGCACCTTGGTCGAGATCGTGATTAGACTACTCGCCATATCACGAAGAATAACCCGTGTTCGGAGCATCGCAATGGCTATCGTACCTGTTTCATCTTTGTTTTTCGTCAGATACTCGTACTGGGAGTCATACGTCAAATTCAGCTCTGCCGTTCTATTTATCAAATCTGTCAGTTTAGTAATCGGTGAAGAGATTTTTTGGGCAAAATATAAAGCAATCAACAATGCAATAATCAAACTTCCTGCACCCAGCAACAGATTAAAGCTTCTCATCTCGTTCACTGGTTTTACAATTTCATCTAAATTTGCGGTTAGCCCAAGCAACCAGTGGGTCTCAGGCATAACGGTGTAGGCTGATTTTTTATCCACATCATTATATGTATAGCTAAGTAGGCTATCTTCTACTTTTTCACCAGATTTCACACGCTTCACCACAGCCATGATCTGATCATTGGCAACAGGCTGTCCTACTTGCTTCTTATCCGGATGGTACAGTGTATTCCCATTCTCATCGAGAAGATAAGCATACGAAGTCGTTGTATTTACTACTTTTGCATCTGCTAAATACTTAATCATACTATCTGCAGAAACCGCTGAAGCAACATATCCTATCATCTTCCCGTTACTCTTAACCGGATGCACAAAAGCCACCACATAAGCCCCAGTAGATTTTGATTTTAGCGTTTCGCTAATGACCGGCTCCGCGGTCTCCATAACTTTTTTCGTATAATTTCTTTCACTAAAATCCGTACCAATAAGCTTAATGTCACTATCAGCCACAGCGATGCCTTTCATATCACTGACAAAAGCATGTTCCAGGTTCCCAGCATCCTTCACAATTCCCTGAAGGCTGATATTTACCTCATTCTGTAGCTCACTCCCATTGGCGATTCCACCATTCCCTGCTTGGAGTAATAATTCGACAATTTCCGACCTTCCGGCAATAAGCTCAATACTTCTCTGCTCCTTCGAAATCATAGACGATATGGTCTGAGCTTTATTCGTATTGACCTGCTTCATAGAATTCTCAGTAAGGCTAACAATTGCCTGAGTTGACCTTAAATATGTAAAAACCCCCATTACAGCAATACATAATAGGGTCACACCTATCATCATAAGTGATAGTTTAAGACGAATCTTCATTTTTCCTCATCCTTCCGACTACTGTTCATTAGCGAACAATGCAATTGTAAATAATACAACTACTATCGGATATGTTGATAAATTAGTGAATATTGGCGAAGTGAAAATACGGAAAATATCAAAAAATGTCGAATTTTTGCATATAAATGCAGAAAAAACTAGTTCTACTAGTTCGGTAACCTTCTTCATACTAGTTATTAAGACCTCTTTTTTCTCTAAAGTGAAGTAGGCGGATCTGACTGGGACGCCGGGGTAACTTGCGTGATTGCACCATCTATTAAGGGGCGTTTAGTTCTACTACGTAAAAAAAGACCAGACATTGCAGCGAGAATTTGCTGGAATAACATTCCTGATATCACGGGGAGTGCAACAGCCGGAGGGAAATATTTTACTGCGAGCACAGCTCCCGCGCTTAAATTACGCATGCCGGAATTAAATTGCACAGCCACAGAATCTTCATAGCTAAAACGGAAACGGCGTGATACTAATGCTCCGATTACATATCCAAGAACCACGGTTAAGAAGGTTACGCCAATAATAATTGCCAATTTACTATCCGGGTGTTTCAGATAACGGGCAATGCTGGCACCATTAATAGAAACGACCATGAACAACCCAACCTTTACGAATGGGGAAAGCGGAGGTCCACATACCGTATTCACCTTACCTTTTGTCCATTGATTCAGAAGCATCCCGACCACTGAAGGAATGACAACCATCCATAGGAGCCCTTTCATCATTTCCCCAAGTTGAATCTCCACACTTGCTCCCATGAGCAAATACAAGGTACCCGGAACGACAATCGGTGACAAGAGCGTATCGATCAGAATAATTGCCAAAGTTAATGCAATATTCCCGCCGTATATGGATACCCACACCACGCTAACGACACCCGTTGGGATCGCAAACAACAGTACAAATCCAGTCACTGTGTAAGGATCTCCCGGAAAAAAAGCACTTGCAACGAGCCAGCCAATGAGCGGCATCACGATATGAAGAATAATCATCAACACGATCAGCTTCTGTGGTTTCAGCAGTACGCCCAGCAGATCTTTGAGATTGGATTTCAAGCTTCCGATCAATGTCATAAAAGCGAATATCCAAGGGACGAGACCTGTGAATGGTAGCAGTCTGCTTTCATTAAGCACGCCAACGACGATGGCAGTAGGGGTTAATAATGGCATGATTTTTTCGAGTACAACATTGGATTTGATGAGTCCATTTTTTATATTCGTAAGCATGTCTCGCACACCTTATGTATGGATGTCATACATTCCTTATCCGCAAATTTATGTTGTAGCAGTCTCTATAAGCTTACAGAAATCATACAGGACTTTCCATTAATCTACTACACAAAAAAGGAACCAATTCTTTAAATTGGCTCCAAGTAGTAATTTTATAGAAATGCTTAACGATTTAAACCCCTTGCGGAAACAATGCATCCAGTGCTGGACATGGCAGTTTATCCAGAAACTGAGCCAAAGGCGCTGGCATGTTACTGTATAAGTCCTTCAGTGAGGTTCCCTGATAAATGTTGCCAATAATAACGGGATGACATAATTCAGAGATCAGGATGTCCCCATTTCCATGTAGATGAAGCTGTTTCTTGCCCTCTATGCAATGTGGAAAATAAACGCCCTGTTGCTCCTCGAACCCAAGCATATCCATAAAACGGTCCATGCAAGTGAAATACAAGATCGTATCCTCTTTCTTCATAGCGATCAGTTCACTCACAGCATTCTTTAATTGTTCGCGGGCAGCTATAGACTTCCAGCCTGTATGATCCATGATAATACTGTTCTGAATCTCATGTGTTCTAACACCCATCGCGTAGACATGATCGCTGATTTCCTTCATGTTATCCTGAGTTTCGCTGAACAACAGCGTCTCCAGCACCGTATCTACACTAGATGCCGCGAACATAGTAATGTTCTCTCTAATTTTCTCATAGATGCTTGGATGAATATTATAATAACGAGAGAAGGCGTCCGCAGTAGTAAAATTGAAGGAAATATGTATCGTCGTTAATCCTGCCGCGACCAATTGATCAATCCTTTCAGCATTTAAAAGACTGCCGTTCGAATTCAGCTGTGTCTGAATCCCTCTGGATGAGCAGTAGTTTACAATCTCAACACAGTCATCGAACTTTAATGTGACCTCGCCACCTGACAAGCGTACTCTTTTCAGATCAGGAAGCTCTTCAAGAATTCGGATAACCTCTTTAGAATTGATGCTTTGTCCATCATTTCTATTATACGCACAACAATAATCGCAGCGGAAATTACAGTTCGAGGTAACTCCTATTTCTAAGCCTTCCAGCTCATAAGTAAGCGGTTTGTCTAATTCCAATGCTTTATATCTCATACTCTAAAGTCCTCCTGAAAAATAATGATTTGATTCAAGGGCTCAATCTTAGAGATTATAAAGGTTTATGGATTAGGTTAATGTGAGGTTTATAACAGTCGAAGTGTGTTTGAGAAATCCAGGTCAGCAGCTTCAGTCGTAACTCCGGAATGTTTAGACTTCCGGAGACAGCCCATGCTTACGAAGTGAGCTTTCCTACGGAAAGCTTTCGGGCGGTCGCTATCGCTTCTACAGTTCCAAACTTCCCTTCGTCACTACTCAGCTGATCTCATTTTTCGTAATGCTTTCCTTCTTCGAAAGAGTTGCCACCTGATGGTATCCACACACTCAGGTGAATTTTCTTCTCATTTACGACTGAATAAACATAAATCCAACCTTCTTCGTTTTTAAATCTAACTTGTAAATGATAAGGATTTAGTGATTGAGCTGTTCTGTTTTTCGGGATACTTGATAATCAATCCAGTAGGGACGAATAGCGAAGGATAATAGCAAAAGTACAGTTATTGAAGATACTATAATTAAACCAGACTTCCTAATCTTACGGGGTAAAAACAAGGCTACTCCAAATATAATGAGGACAAAAACAACCGCAACATCACCCTCCTCTGAATCAGGCTTCTTTCGAAGTCCATGACTCATTTACTGGTCCGAACCATTAATTTCCAGTATAATGCTTTATTGTAAGTAAACACAACTCATGCAGAACTCTTGAAAGGAGCCAAAAGATGAGGAAAATCATCCTAAACGCACTCATTATCCTAATATTCATATTTGTTACAGGCTGTACATCTAATGCTGATACTGTTGATACACCGCTGTACTCAGGGAAAAGCTTATTTATAGGTGTTGTTGGCGAGGTCCCTAAAATAAGAGAAGAACATATCCACTTCACAAGTATTTCTTTTGAGGAGTTAGAAGATTACGATGAACTTGCATCTGATTATGATGCCGTAGTTATTATGAAGGAGCATCTGCAAGAAGCGGACGACAATAAGTATGTTAAAGTATATACTCATGCAGGGATTCCTTTTTTCTTTATACAGTCTACCAAGTCATTTATGCCATTTGTTCTTGAAGACGTATCATATGAGCACTCTTCTTTAAAAGACTTTAATAATAATATGTATGCCACAGGATATTTTCATAATGGTGAAAAATATAGATCTTGGGAATATGGGCTTTACAACGACAAAATAAATGACCCCAACATTAAAGATGCCTACTCGCGGATATTCACTACTATCGAGTCCATCGAGAATGGTACGTATGAATAGGCATATCCCCCTTCGTAAGAGAAAGATCATTTATGCCGTAAAATTTATAAATTCCGATCCATTTTAGATTTCATATCCCAAACTCCCCTACCTCCTGCACCCAGTCATTGAAATTGTGATGGAAGATGGCAAGGGAGATTTATAGGGAAAAACTCCCTATTTTCAGGATGATTTCTTCACAATTACCCAGTTATGCGGAATTTCTCCCTATAATACGGGGAATTTTCTAAAAAACGATGATATCCGCTGAAATATAGGGAGAAATTCCCTATACTCCACCTGTACAACCCTAAAATGCAGAATTTATAGGGAGGATTTCCCTATACTTTAATAGATCTATTCCATACTAGCTTTATGTGAGAAAGATAAGGATAATTTAATGCGTAAGCATATAATATTTTTCCTTATAAGAAAAAAAGGCTGCCAAATGGCAGCCCTTTTCTTTTGATAACGTATCATAATCCCGCCTATAATTCCACCGACTTACCCATCTCATTCCAGACAGGCTGTCCAATCAAGCCCACACGCCAGATTGCAATTCCTTTAAGACCATAACGTTTGGCAAGTCCAACCTTGGAATTCACTGAAGTTTCATTCTCACTATAAACGGAAATACCGAGAATCAGCTTATCCTTGCTCACTTGCTGAAGCGCAAGCCGGATACCTTCATCAACTAAACTCATCGGCTCTGGCATTTTTTTCTCCTGCAAATAATCATAAGCCATAATGACCAAATCGTCTGCGAGGCTGCCTAGCGTCTTGTAATCATAACCTTTATAAGAGCTGTTTAATGGATGAAGGATAACCGTGAGCTTAAGACCTGCTGCATGTGCTTTTTGAGACAGATTCTTCACAAACGCATTATAATCTGCTTGAACCTTAGCTTTATCTCCTGTGAGACCCAATCCCTCAAGATCCAGCGTGATGCCTTGGAATCCCTTTTGTGTAGCCAGATCAACGATTCCTGTAATCGTCTGCTCTTGAAGCACTTTATCTTCCAGGTTCTTCGTCAGCTCGGATGCAGTATCACCAGAAAAGACCATCAGATAAGGCGCTGTGCCCCCTGCTGCTGCATTTGAGATAATAGACTCTGGAGTTACATCCCCAGCCGCTTGAGGCCATCTAAAGTCAGTGCCTGTCGTGGTGAATTGTCCGCTTTTATCAATCCCGCTCCAACCAAAAGCTACCGCATCAAAGCTAGGAAGCAAGGAGATTTCGCTGTATGAGCTAAGCGCATAGAAGCCCAGCTTGTACATATCCGTCTTGGGTGAAGTGATGGATACCGTCTTCGTCGCTTGATCCCAAGCTACCCCCGCACCAAACTGCTGGCCGAAGAAGCTAAGCGGAATCATCGTGTTATTGCGGATCGTTTGGGGAGCAACCCCTAGCTTCACCACTTCGCCATTTACGCCTGCATTTTTGCTGCCAAGCGTCAATGTTACCACTTTAGTACCCGCCGTATCTGTCTTGGTCGCGGTAATTTTCTTAAGCGCTTGATTCCACTCTACGTTGATCCCCAGCGCTTCAGAGATCGCCCGGAATGGAACCATCGTGGTTCCGTTCATCACAACAGGTTCTACTGGAAACGGCAGTGCATAACCGTCCAGCATAATACTAACTCCACCTGCAGGTGCTGCTTGTGTAGTATTTTGGAGTAATGCCGTGGTGCCACCTAGCGATATCGCCAGACATAAGACCAATTTACCAATCCGTTTGTTCATGACTGTTAAGTCTCCCATCTTCCATAATATGAAGTGTAATCTCTTAAACTCTTTATATGTCTTCTACCATTTTACCAAAGATTATCCAATTGTAAAATTAATAGATTGTCATTTATGAGCTTCGAAATTATTTTTCATATTAGTAGAGGTCAACAAAATTACATAAACACGCTCAAAAAGGTACCCACCGCTCGTTCAACATCTACATCCACAGCAACTTGTATGGGCTTACCCACTTTTGGCTGAGCCCGCAAATCCGCTACGACCATTCCAGATGTAAACTCACCTTTGTGCTCCACACGAACATTCATTTCTTTATAGCTTACTAGATCTGGTTGCAGCGCAACCATAAGCGCGAGTGGATCATGCAGCGGTGCACTGTTAATCAAAAAGTTCGCTTCACGATAGAAGTTAAAATAATGAGTGAGCGATTGTTCCATAAACGAAATGATCGCTTTATTCTCTTCACGTCCAAAACGGTTTAATAAATCGATATGCTCTTGGGTAATCCGCGTCTTAAGCGTAACGTCTAAACCCACCATCAGAACGGGAAGTCCAGATGTAAATACATGATCAGCAGCTTCCGGATCTCCAGCAATATTCGCTTCTGCAACCGGTGTTCTATTGCCGGGATTAAAGATCGTACCGCCCATCACCACTACTTTTTTCAAAGTATTCCTAATACCAGGGTCCAAATCAAGCGCCATCGAAAGATTGGTTAGATGTGCCAGTGTAACTAATACAATTTCTCCGGGATTCTCATTAGCCATCCGAACAATAAACTCAGACGCAGTCTCGCTAATGGGACGCTGGCTGGATGGAGCAATTTCCACATTACCAATACCGTTCTCACCATGCACATGAGTGGCGTAGCCTGAGTGCTCACGAACGAGTGCCTTGGATGCTCCGACGGCTACAGGAATCTCATACCCAGGCTTAGCAAGCTCAATCAGTCGCAGAGAATTGTCCGCCGCCTTTTCGACATCAATATTCCCAAAAACGGTTGTAATTCCTTCTACAATGACATTTGGAGCACGTAAGGCATATAGAATTGCCAGTGCGTCATCAATACCTGTGTCTGCATCAATAATAATTCGTGTTTTGCTCATTTATTTTCTCTCCCACCCTTTAATGTCGTATGGATTATCATATCATGGCCTACCCGTACGCTCAATTTTATTCCTTTGCTGTTCTTTAAAAATATGAATAAAGCTTTCAGGATCACACTCTACCAAATAAGTATATACACCCTTACTCGTGTAGAGATAGAACATCCCCTCTGAACCTCCCATTGAGCGATAGGACATATCTAAAATATCTTTTATTGGAAATTCACGATGACGAGTCACAACTCTATCTTTGTACAAATACATAAAGCGATTGCATGTAATACTTCGTTGTTCTCCATCCTTAACTTCTCGCTGTATCTTATAGTACGGAAGCTGAGCTACCCATTTCATTTGAAGTCCTCCTGCTTGACGTAATGGACTCCATTTTATTATTCTTTTTACCTTTTTGCAAAATAAAGAAGCTCGACGATCCCCTTAGAAGGAATCATCAAGCTTCAGGAATACCTTTTATTTCGCAGTATAAGCTACAGCTGCCCGGCAAAAGCGTTCTAACGCTTCAACTAGAGTAGATCTAGGACAAGCTAGATTGATCCGCAGATGACCTTGTCCCTCAGTTCCAAAGACAGAGCCTTCATTAAAAGCAACTTTAGCCTCTTTGTACATTAGCTGTTTAAGTCCATCAATATCCAGATTCAGACCGCGGCAGTCAACCCATAGGAGGTATGTGCCTTGCGGAAGCATCACTTGGACCTGTGGCAAATGCTCTGACAGATAGCTAATCGCATAGTCCACATTGCCTGACACGTACTCTAAAAGCTCATCCAACCATTCTTCACCATCATTATAGGCAGCTTCTACTGCACCTTGGGCGAAGAAGCTAGCCATATGTAAACTCAAGGCTTTCATTTTTAGATCAAATTTAAGCTTTAATTCCGGATTGGAAGACACGATAAAAGAAGATTGTAACCCCGGTAGATTGAAGGTTTTGGTCGCAGCAAGTGTGGTCAGTGTAATATTCGCAATTTCCTCAGATAAGGATGCAAAAGGGATATGCTCATAACCTGGAAGCGCCAAATCACAATGAATCTCATCAGAGATTACGGTCACTCCATAACGCAGACAGAGCTCACCAAGCTTCAGCAGCTCTTCTCTTTCCCATACTCTGCCACCCGGATTATGCGGACTGCATAAAAGCAGCAGCTTGGCTCCACCTTGCATCAGCCCTTCCAATTGCTCATAATCCATCTCGAAGCGTCCATTACGAATAACAAGCGGATTCTTGGCGACCTTGCGATCATTCATTTGGATGACATCATAGAAGGGATAATAGACTGGCGACTGTAAAATAACCTCGTCCCCTGGCTCAGTAAACAGCTCTACAGAAAAACTTAAGGAGGTTACGATTCCTGGAGAATCCGAAATCCATTCCGGTTTAATTTCCCAATCATGCCGTCTTCTGAACCACGAGGTGATAGCTTCTTTATAAGAGTCACTAGGTACACTGTATCCGTAAACCCCTTGTTCTGCGCGGCGCAGAATCGCTTCCTTCACTGCAGGAGGACTTTCAAAATCCATGTCTGCCACCCAAAGTGGCATTATATCCTTCTCACCAAACAACTTCTCGGACTGGTCCCACTTGTAAGAACGTGTATTACGGCGGTCAATTACGCGATCGAAATCATACTTCAATTAAAGTCACCTCATCCTTATAAACTTGTCCCTTATTGTATCATGAGGCGGAGGATATCGCACTCTGGATAAGAAAGAACGCACTTGTCGAAAGTGCGCCCTCTTTAACTCACGTACAGCTTTGTATCATTTCTGCAGCCACTCTACCAAGCGTGAAGATATAAATTCATGTCCCTGACAGTGACACAAGCCTACTCCTTAGCCTGAAAGCTCGCGGACAGCAGACCACTCACGCCAGGCTTAGCCATAAACAATCCTCCCGCATGCGGATACTGACAGATCTCATCTTCATTTAGACCTGTCCTTGCAGTCGTAATGTAAAGCTCTGTTAAATCACTACCGCCGAAGGTGCATGAGGTGACAAAAGGCGCTGGAACTCGAACCAGTCCAATCTGCTCCCCCGTATTCGGATCCCAGCGTGAAACACAACCCCCGCCCCAATGGGCGACCCAAAGCATTCCTTCGCTATCTATCGTCATTCCATCTGGCAAACCTGTACCATCAGGAATCTGAAAAGCGACTCTCCGGTTACAGATCTTTCCGGCCACTTCATCGTAGTCAAATACATCCACATGTCTCGTAGGCGTATCAATATAATACATTCTGCTCCGTGCGTAATCCCACGCCAATCCATTCGAAATACCAATGCCAGACAACACTTGGCGACAAAATCCGTCGGGCTCAAGGACATACAATCCTCCAACTTTCGGCTCATTATCCATATTCATCGTCCCCACCCAAAGTCGGCCTTGTCGATCGCATTTTGCATCATTGGATCTGTTACGTGGAAACTCTGGTTCAATCGAAATCATTTGGACAGGAGATCCTTCGAGAGAAGAGAGATAGACCCCATCCTCCATAGCTAGAACAAGTCCACCGGCAGTCGTTGGAATAACTGCGCTGACCATAAGATCAAAAGAGCGGACGGTTTCACTGCCTGTGACTCTGTCATATATTCTAAGCTTCTTACCCGTAATATCTACCCAATATAACTGGTTGAATTCAGCATCCCAATGTGGTCCTTCACCCAGCTCTGCCTGAGCATCGATAATCAATTCTGCCTGAATCTCTGTATACTCCAAAACGCTCACTCCTTCCTATTTTCTACACATTAATATCCAAAAACCCTACATCCGAACCTTTCAAAAGCAATGTATGCCGATCACACTAGTTGTGACGAGCACGTAAGGGGATACATGCATTATGACCTTTTCACCTTAGTAGCTCAACTCTTCCAGCGGAATAAGAAGACCTCTCCTATTTCTGTCCAAGAGCACTACAACATAAGTTGAGTAAAAAAACAGCCCCCAAATCCTGGGGGCTTCAAATCATCAATTATATTTTATCAATAGGCTTACGAATCGCTTCGCCAACCTTCACAAGAATATCAGACATCGAAGTCTCATCATTCACATCATAATCATCAATGTTCAAACGAAGCACTGGACAAACTGTAAACTCGTTGATCCATTTCGAATATCTGCCATGCATATGCTCCCAGTAGGAAACATCCGTTTGAATCTCCATCTCACGGCCACGTTCATTAATTCGCGTCAGAATGGAAGGCAGACTGCCTTCAATATAAATCAGTACATCAGGATGCGGGAAGTACGGCGTCATAACCATAGCTTCATACAGGCTGGTGTAGGTTTCATAGTCCGTCTTGGACATCGTACCTTGATCCGCATGCATTTTCGCAAAAATACCGGTATCCTCATAGATGGAACGGTCCTGAACAAAACCACCGCCGAGTTCGAACATCTTCTTCTGCTCTTTGAAACGTTCAGCAAGAAAATAGATTTGCAAGTGAAAGCTCCATCTCTCAAAATCATGATAGAACTTTTCGAGATAAGGATTGTGATCGACCTGCTCTAGCGAGGTTTGAAAATTAAGTCTTTTGGCCAAGGCGCCTGTTAAAGTGGATTTCCCCACCCCGACAGTTCCAGCCACGGTAATAATGGAATTTTCCGGGATATGATATGAATTCATTTGATTAGCTCCTTTATATAAGAGACAATTTCAGTGAAGTGTTCCGGATTCTCCACGAAATCGACTGCATTTCCATCAATGGTAATAATTACGGTCGAAGGCTCCTGAATGGCTAGAGAGGCCATCGCGTCATCATAATCTTTAATTAATTGCTCCAAATACGCAGTATCCATTCCCTCTTCAAAGGGCCGCCCACGTTTTTCAATTCTGCTTAATAATGTATCTAAATTGGCTTTAATATAGAGAATAATATTTGGCTTTGGCAGGTCATCCGTAAGCACATGATAAATTTGCCGATACTTTTCACGTTTCGTTCCATTCAGCGTTCGTTCTCCAAAGATGAGGTTCTTATAAATATGGTAATCGGAAATGACCGGGATCCCTTTATCTATGTATTGTGTAACGGTATCTTCAAGCTGTTTATACCGGTTACAGAGAAAAAACATCTCCAGTTGAAAGCTCCAATCGTCCATGTTCTCATAAAATTTAGCCAGAAACGGATTCTCATCGACAATCTCTTTGATGATCGGTAAATTTAATTCTTCTGCTAGCATAGAAGCTAATGTTGTTTTTCCAGCCCCGATTGGGCCTTCCACTGCAATAAACGGTGCTTGTTTCATTGACGCTGACTTCCTCCTCAGATACAAACCTTTCAATAGCTAAATCAAGAATAAACGCCTTCGGCGTCCTTATAAGGACGGTAAGTGTTTAAGCGTGAAATATAAGGATAAAGTATAGCGTGAAACTTATACTCTCTTATATTTTAAAAAACAGACTAAATTATTGTATCACATGAGACCTTTCTTGTGAGTGGGTAAATATGAAGAAACTTTTCCAGTAGTTCTAGCGTCTATATGTAAGATAATGGATTATAGTGTAGACATAATGAAAATATTTAATAAGAAAAGAGAGGTATTCCTATGAAAAAATGGATCAGCATGGTTAGTGCTCTTCTCGTATTAAGCCTCGCCTCTAATGTAAGCGCAGTTGCAGCAGAGAAGTCGGTCACAACTACTAACCTCACTTCGTATGGAGCGGATTATCTGACCAAAACAGATGGTTCCTTCTGGGTATGGGGAGGGAATCGCTCTGTCCCCACTCAAATCCATGACCTGAATGAGGTACAAGCATACTTTGGTTCTCAATATGTAATGAAGAAAGACCTTTCGGTCTGGCAATGGAGAACATCGGCATACTCTGAAGCTGTTAAAGTGACACCCGTTCAAGAGTTAGACAATCTGGCAGATATGTTCATGGCAGGAAATAGAACGATAGCCCTTAAAGGAGACGGGACGATTCTAAGCGCCCCCCTTTCATCCGATGGACTCACTTCCTCCGCGTTCACACCGGTTTCCGGCGTCGATAACGTGGCAGCTGTGGGCGGTTACTATGAGTCTGATCTTCATAAGAGCTGGACACGTTACGTGTTCTTAAAGAAAGATGGAACTGTTTCTACTACACGCGATGACTTCGAAAGCTTCGAAACCATCCAAAAATTGACGGATATTATTCAAATCAAAAACAACCTAGCACTCAAGAAGGACGGTTCCATATGGAGTTGGCCAGTCCAAGATTATTACAAGAACCAAGGAGCTCCAATAGATCTATCTGCAACGCCTATTAAGGGAATCAGTAATATTAAAAGTTTAAAAGGTAATCAGAACAGCCTATTAGCCATTGACGGGGCCTCCCAATTATGGTTCTGGGGCGCTACCATTACAGGTTCCTCTGACGGAACAACATACCATGAACAATCACCGGTTCTCCTTAAAGGAATCAAGAATGTAGTCGATGTTTACATCGTAGAGCGGACTATTGTTGCATTAACTGGGGAAGGAAATCTCTATCAGACTTCTATTGAAAACGAGAGTATGTCCTCTGATTCAAAATTCACACTTCTTGATACTGAGGTAAGCAGCATTAAGAATGGTGCACGACATATCATCATGCAAAAGAAAGACGGTTCCCTATGGGGTTGGGGTGTCAATAAGAACGCACAGCTAGGATACGGAGACTATGAATTCACCCATGAAGCACCCGTCCCAGTTCAAAAGCCAATTTCTATCTCCCTAAATGGTGAATCCATCCCTCTTTCCAATGGTGTTATCACTCGAAACGGGCAGAATTTCGTCCCCCTCCGATCTCTGTTCGAGAAATTAGGCGCGACGATTACCTTTAAAGAGAACTTAACTGCAGCCAAAACGGTAGATAAACAAATCATGATCACTCGTACAGCTTCAGATAAGCCCGCTCTCGCTATCGGTATTAACGGTGTAACAGGAGCGACAATGGTGAACAATAAATCCGTGAATCTCCCTACACTCCCCTTCATCGTAAATGGATCAATGTATCTGCCGCTTCGATTTATCAGTGAACAACTTGGCGCAAAGGTTGAGTGGCTCCCACAGGAGGAGCGCATCGCCATCACAATGCAATAAGGAGTAATCAAAAAAAGGTGTCCCATCACGGGACACCTTTTTATTAATCTTAAGATAAACGTTCGCTGAAATCTTCGAAAGCGAACTGTTTGATCACTTTGATTCCCTCTTCTTCATTGTAACTAACAATAGAAGGCAGGTTCACACCGTTAAACATATGGTTCTTCACCATGGAATAATGGGCCATATCAAGGAATACGAGTCTATCTCCGTATTTCAAAGGCTCCTTAAAGGAATAATCTCCGATAACGTCACCCGCTAGGCAAGTCATTCCACCTAATCTGTACGTATAAGGAAATTCCCCAGGTTGTCCAGCATCAATAATGTTCGGACGGTACGGCATGGCCAGTACGTCCGGCATGTGGCACTCTGCCGAGGTATCGAGAATCGCAATATCCATTCCGTTATGCATCACATCGAGAACGGTAGCTACCAGATATCCGGTATTAAGCGCTACTGCTTCACCCGGCTCCAGATAGATTTCCACACCGTAAGTCTCTTTCATGTGTAGAATGCACTTGACCAGGGTCTCTAGATCATAATCAGGACGTGTAATATGATGACCGCCACCGAAATTAAGCCATTTCATTCCTTTGAGATAAGGTCCGAACTTCTCTTCGACTACCTTGAGCGTACGCTCAAGGGTATCCGAATTCTGTTCGCACATTGTATGGAAGTGTAGTCCATCAATGCCTTCAAGCTCTTCCGGTCTGAAGTTAGGGAGAGTTACTCCCATTCTGGAATAATTATAGCACGGATCATACAGCGGAACTTCGATCTCGGAATATTCCGGATTCACACGAATGCCGCAGCTGATATGCTTCGGTGCATTCTTAACGCGATCCTTGAATCGATTCCACTGGTCAAAAGAATTGAACACAATGTGATCGGAATATCCAAGAAGCTCATCGAACTCACTATCTATATAAGCTGGTGCGTACACATGAACCTCTTTGCCCATCTTTTCATAGCCAAGTCTGGCTTCAAACAAAGAGCTTGAGGTTACGCCATGCAAGTACTTTCCAACTAACGGATACAAGGAATGCATGGAGAAGCCTTTTTGTGCGAGCAAAATCTTTGCTCCAGTACGTTCCTGTACAGAATTCATAATCTCAAGATTACGTGTAAGCAATCTTTCATCTACAAGGTAACAGGGTGACGGGACCGCGCTGATATCTATATCCATTATCGCGCCTTAGTCTAACAGCGTTGGCGAGAAATCTTCTTGCCAAGGCAGACCATGTTTATTTAAAGCTTCCATGAATGGATCTGGATCGAACTCTTCAACGTTGAATACGCCCGGTTTCTTCCAGATTCCTTTTATAATTAACATCGCTCCGATCATTGCAGGAACGCCTGTAGTGTAGGAAATGGCTTGGGAGCCAACCTCTGCATAGCACTCTTCATGATCGCAAACATTGTATACATAATAAGTTTTTGGCTTTCCGTCTTTAGTTCCTTGGATGATACATCCAATGTTCGTTTTGCCTTTTGTTCTTGGTCCCAAGGAAGCCGGGTCAGGTAAAATCGCCTTCAAGAATTGCAGAGGAACGATCTCTTTTCCTTCATACATGATAGGCTCGATAGAAGTCATGCCCACATTCTCAAGCACTTTCAAGTGAGTCAGGTAATTCTGCGAGAAAGTCATCCAGAAACGGATCTTCTTCACACCCTTGATGTTAACGGCCAAAGACTCTAATTCTTCATGATACAAAAGATAAATATCCTTTGGTCCAATTTCCGGAAGATCATATACTTTTTTCTCGGAAAGCGGTGCTGTTTCAATCCACTCGCCATTCTCGAAATAGCGGCCATTGGCTGTAATTTCACGAATATTGATTTCAGGATTAAAATTTGTTGCAAATGGATATCCATGATCACCAGCATTGGCGTCTACAATATCAATAGTATGAATTTCATCAAAATAGTGCTTTTGAGCGTAAGCTGTGAACACGCCCGTTACACCTGGATCAAATCCACTGCCTAGCAACGCGGTAAGACCTGCTTTTTCGAATCTTTCTTTGTAAGCCCACTGCCAAGAGTATTCAAATTTCGCTGTATCTTGTGGTTCATAATTGGCAGTATCCACATAGTGCACTCCTGTTGCCAGGCACGCATCCATGATTGTCAGGTCCTGATATGGGAGAGCGACATTAATAACGACATCCGGCTCAAAGCTCTTGATCAGTTCAATGACTTCGTCCGTATTATCTGCATCGAGCTGAGCAGTAGAAATCTTCGTGCGGCCTCCGGCTAATTTATCTTTCAGAGCGTCACATTTCGCGACAGTTCTGCTAGCTATGCAGATCTCTTCAAATACATCCGGGTTCTGGCAGCATTTGTGAACAACAACACTGGAAACACCGCCAGCGCCAATAATTAACGCTTTTCCCAAAATAAAAACCTCCTAAAATTCCATTTGCAAAATCAACAAGGCTGATTATACATAATATTTTTGAATAAATCAATAAAAACCGACAAAAAATGATGTTTATTGTGTAAAATCTTCAAAGATTCTTGTTAATACTCTTGAATACTCATATTTCCTCGATTATCCACCTATATATCTTATGAAAATCGCTGGAATGGAGTAAATTTCCGGAAACTAGGACAACTAGATTATTCTATCACAATAGGGGGCTACTTCATACGATTTATTTTAAATTCAATGTGAAACCTCACCACCCTTTCAACTCCGCGTAGAGACGTTCAGTTTCAGTGGCATCCTTATTGTTGTAGAGCACATATACATCCGGCAATTTAATCACAATATATGGCGGAGAATTTTTCACAAGATAGACCTTACTCTTCCCCAACCCGTCAAACTTAAAGTTTCCAATGGCTACTGTATCCGTCGCAACGCCATTTGTTCTTCGGCCTCTTGGTAAGCTGTCCACAAGCGTCAGTTCTTGCACATCCTTCATGGCGAAGCTGTAATTATACATTGGATATTCAATCGAGACCCTTCCTTTTGTGTCTGTAGTTAAGGTAGGTGTTGAGAAATCAGTCTGAACGCCCATCCAACCCGTCCCGATCAACAGCAATATAACGAATACAAAGAGGCCGTAGTATATACTCTTACCCGTTTTTGTCCCAATATTAATCGTAGTGCCGATCCCAAGACGCTTCGGAACCATAACAGAGCGATCATTGGGGTTATTATACGTTGTCCCATTAATCCAATATTCATCATCATCCGTATACAATATCTCATGATCACCATTTAGCAGCGCAGCTTCAAGTTTCTTCAATTTATGATGTACATAAAAAATACCTGTCACCGGAATAACGGAGAACAAGAAGATACCCAAACTCCATACTATAGTTGAAGCCGCTCCATTTAAGGATAAGGCAAACACCGAAATTACGGCGATACAGCTATTGATGATAGCCATTCCAAACCATAGCAAGGACCAATATCTACGATTAGCCTGGTTAAGCAGGATATTAGTCTCGCTGTTATTCGTGTAAATTTTAGTCTTCATTCGATTAAAGGAGATAGCAATAATACAGAAAAACACGGTCAGCCCTAATGCTGTACCACCAGCCATTCGAACAATTTCAATATTTTCCTCCGGAACTGGGATCATAAAAGATAACGTAGCAATTAGTGCAGGAATTATGTACCAGTATAAAGAAAGACTCATTTTCTTTTTTAGCAGAGATAGCTTGGTATCCATTCGAACCATTCGCTTCTCTCCCACGAACCACTCATTTTCCCGTTTCAGTTCTACCGCTGCATGATGTGCCTTAATGAATGGAATTCGAAGCAGAAGCATCATAACACTCGTCCAAACATAAAAAAAGATCAGTGTGAAAGAGAGATAGCCGCTCAAGAACAAAATAGGAATCAAAGCCAGAAATGATAGGAGTCCATACTTTTTATATCTCTTCTCAGTTGAAATTTGCAGTTCGCGCAGACGTTCATCCTCAAGAGCAAACGCCGGAAGACTAACCCCAAACCACAGATTATCCTTCAGCTTCAAAGTACTCCTATACGTAAAAAACATAATAACTAAAATAACTATAGCTATACAAAAGAAAACGATAGCCATCTGAGTGTCCTCCTATTCCGTGATGGATGTAGACTTAAACGATACGGATGAAAAGATTCCAGCACACATTTGCATAAACTCCTCCCGGCCAATCCCTTTTACACTTGCCTCCGAGATGACTAACCGTAGTTCATTTTCCAGCTTCTCCTTAAACTCTGGCTGTCCATTCCCTATCGGAGCAACTGTAGCACCATGCCTGCGATCTATCGATATGAAGCCTTCATTCTTCAAAATCGCGTACGCTTTGTTCACGGTCATTGCGTTTATCCCTAAATCTTCAGCCATTTGCCGCACTGTTGGTAATTTCTCCCCATCCGCCAGTTCACCTGAGCCAATTCCAATCACGATCTCATTACGAAGCTGTACATAAATTGGTGTATCACTTTTAAAATCAAGCGTTATGATCATATTATCCATCCATTCAAAAAAAGTATTATTTGTATTAGTGATACTAATACAAATAATACTTAATGTCAAAATACCCCTATTTAATTCGAATGGATTTGAACAGCATAAGCTTCTGCATCCCACTCTACTTTAGCGCCTAACATTTCACTCACCAGTCTTAAAGGTACATATACACTATCATTAATAAAGACTGGCTTTTGATCTGTGGCTATTACTTTTCCATTTACAGTCGTTTGTCCATTAACCGAATTTAAAATCAGCGTAGTAGATGTAGATTTCTTCACAGCAATAACTGATCTCGATGGAACGTCCCAACGTACATCCACTCCCATTTGCTGAAATATTCCTCTTAAAGCAACGTAAGTAGAATTGTTGAGCAATAAAGGAGGCATGGTCAGATCCATTTCACTATTGTTCAACAGGACCTGTATCGATTTTTTCACGGGCTGAGGTGTGTCAATCATAAAATCTCTAACCCCCAACCCAGTCTGTCCAAATTCATTCGTTCCCCATGCAAGAACGTGACCGTCTTTTAAGAGCACATAATGATTTCTGTTCCCGCTGGTAATCGAAGCTGCATTTTGAATACCACTAATCTGCTTAACATTCATTTTATTTTTATCATCAACGGTCCACTGCCATACGGTCCCATCAGCTTTTACTGCAGAGTCCGTTGTCATCGATACGACATCAGTGAGTCCTGGGAGCTGAATCGGCTGTAACGTTTTACCCGGATAACTATCTGTGTAATTACCCCATAACCAAACGGTGCCATCCCATCTCAAAGCTGCTCCATACTGCCTATTAATATCTACAGCTTTATATTCCCCGTTCCCCTTAATTTGGGTAGGCTTTAAGACCGTATCCTTTTTAATGCCTATAGTTTTAGATGAACCCCACACCCACACCTCTCCGCCGTTCCCAAGTGCCACTGAATTATTCGATCCTGCAGCTATAGCTAAAATAGAAGGTAGTCCTTTCACCTGCACCGGTGTTAACCCATTTTTCCCTGAATCGTCACCCAGTTCTCCTTGCTCATTGCCACCCCACGCCCAGACCGTCCCGTCTTTTCGAAGAGCCAAGCTATGTGAGCCTCCTGCCGAAACAGAAATCACGTCCGTTAATCCCTTCACTTGAACCGGCTCTACAAGGACCGTCAAAGATTGTACGCCAGTGCCAAGTTGTCCATGTTCATTCCTACCCACTGCCCACACGGTTCCATCATCTTTCAGCATTAAGTTATGCCGATCTCCACCTGAAACTTGCTTCACATGATCAATATGCATTTTGACGGGAGTATACGCCGGCGTAGTTGCTCCATTACCAATAGAGCCGTATCCACCACCCCAAGCCCAGACTGTTCCATCTGCAGTGATGGCATAAGCACTTCTATCCCCCGCATCCAGCCCTGTAATGCCAGACAATAACTTCTTTTCATCCGGGAAATTCACTACACTGTCCGCCTTAACTATTAATGGAGAGACTGCAGCTAGGATAATTGCTGCCCCGACAACCACACTACCTATTCGTCTTATCTGAATTTTAATGCTTGAAATTTGTCTTCCCACTTAAGATCACTCCTTTTAGAATCGGTAGGGTCAACCTATTGATCCACTAATAGAGACCCATTGTATTCACTCTTCTTATATAGACTGTGGAATATTATGTAAAGTTGCGAAAAACTGTAATTTTTTAAATCAATTTATACGCATTTAGCCTGTAGTTTAGGATTGAAGCTGGTTTTAACTGTTTATATGGCATAAATCGCTTGTTGCTGCGCTCTAGGTCTCTCGTCCGTCTTTTGACACACGAAAACTTCAAGAGCATAATAGGCTTCGGCATATTGCAACGGATTCCCACAACATATAGGGTTATGCAGGGTTATAGTGTGTTTTGCACCAGAGAGGATGATAACGAGTGAAAAAAGATTTTCGGATAAAAAATAAGCCCTTTCTAATCTTTAGCTTCGTCCTGCTCTTAAAATGCGCAGTGGCCTGGTTCGTGGTATTTAGTGACGGACCTAATTGGAGCATGCTGCTCACAGAGATTCCGTTCTTCTTTATCGTATTTGGACTCATTGAGTGGATGGCTTCCAAGCGGAAGTTTCTGTATTACATGATTGCGAACTTATTGATTTCAGTAATTTATTTTGCTGTCCTTATGTATTACAAGTATTACGGAATCATTGCTACCTACCACGCCTTACAACAAGCGGATAAAGTTACCAAGGTTGGAGAAAGCACATATTCTTTGCTGGACCCTTATTATTTGTTCATTTTTGTGGATATTTTAGTCTTCATGTTCTTTATGTTCCGTCCCAAATATATTGCGGCCTGGAAAGAAAGAGGCATGAACCGGCGTATGAACCGAACCGCCTTGCTTGGGATCATTAGCGTTTCCCTGGCGATCTGTGTCTTTAATGTTTGGCCGAATCATGCCAGTATGAACGAGAATAAAAAGGCAGAGAGTATGGGGATTCTCAATTACGAGGTATATACCATCTTTGCTGACAGCACAGAAAAGCAAGAAATGATCGACAGCAAAGAAATTACGCAGCAGGCAGTGGACGCTACAAAGGGGATTACGGAGCCAGTCTCTCCGAAGTATTGGGCAGCGGCTCAAGGTAAGAATCTCATTGTAGTGCAAATGGAATCTTTTCAGAATTTCCTGCTTGGCTTAAGCATCGACGGACAGGAAGTGACTCCCAATCTAAATAAGCTTATAGCAAGCGAACATTATTTCAATAACTTCTATACGAATGCGGGGCAAGGTACAACATCAGATGCAGAGTTTGTAGTGAACACCTCGCTATATGTTCCTCATCACGAAGTAGCTACTTCCTCCAACTATATGACTAAAGAACTACCCAGCCTACCTAAGCTGATGAAAGCTAACGGATACAATACGGCCACCTTTCACACCAACAGCGTAGAATTCTGGAATCGCAAAACTTTATATAAGGTGCTGGGCTTTGACAAATACTACGATCAGTCCTTCTATGGAGATGATGATCATATCGCATTTGGTTCCTCCGATGAAGTACTGTTTGCCAAGACGGTTCCTGAATTAAGCAAAATGGATGCTGAAGACAATCCTTTTTACGCGATGGTCATCTCTATGAGTGCTCATCACCCTTATAAAATGCCTGAATCAAAATATAAGATGACGCTGCCTAAGCGGTACGAAGGAACCTTAGTCGGCAACTATATTTTAGCCCAAAATTATGCGGATTACGCCATGGGACAATTCCTAGACGAACTGAAGTCCAGCGGGTTATGGGAAGATAGCGTGATTGTCTTTTACGGAGATCATCAAGGTGTATCACTGTACTCTCTTGATGGCAACGAGAAATCTTTAATGGAGGAAATGGTCGGGCATGAATATGGATATACCGATATGTTCAATGTTCCTTTCATTGTTCATGCCCCAGGCTTAGATCAGCCTACTGTGTACACTCAAACCGGCGGTCAGATTGACATCTTACCCACTGTAGCTAATCTGTTAGGCATTTCTATGAAGGATCAGCTCCACTTCGGAGAAGATCTGATGAATCAACAGACCAACCTGCTGCCGGTTAGACATTTTCTTCCCACTGGTTCTTTTATTAATGACACAAGCTTGTACTTGACGGGTGTCGATTATGATGATGGAAATAACTATAATCTAATCGATGGATCTGAAACTGAGGGCGGTTCGACAAAAGAACAATTCGATGCCGTTCAGCGGCTGTTGAATATGTCTAATAGTTATATTCTGCAACGGCCGGATTTATCTTCTACGGAGGATGGCGGACAGAGCAAATAATTGATATAAACGCAAGAATGCCCTTCAGCCATTGGCCGAGGGGCATTCTTGCGTTTATTAGAATAATTAAACCGTTGTTGCAGGTACACTTTCACGAATTGCCTCTTGCTCTACTGGTGCGTTAACCAGCATATACACACGAGATTCGTAAGGGCGTAATGCCACTGTCTCGATCTTCTCGGCAGGGTCAGCTTCATAGTTATTCAACAGCAGCTCACTGGAGTCAAATTCCAAGTCAAACGGAAGATCGAACAGTGCTTCCTCTGAAGTCAGGTTTGACATGACCAGTAATTTCTCATTGCCAAGTGTACGAGTATAAGCGTAGATTCGTTCATCCTCAGGCAGGATCAAATCATAGGTACCATAAACGGTAATAGGATTAGCAGCCCGAAGTGCGATTAGTTTTTTATAATGATGATAGATGGAATCAGGGTCCTGCTTCGCACGCTCCACATTGATCTCCGTGAAATTAGGATTAACCTTCATCCAAGGCTTGCCGCTGCTGAAACCAGCATTCTCAGAGTCATCCCATTGCATTGGCGTTCTAGAATTGTCGCGACCGTTCTTCCAAATAACCTCCATGACTTCTTCATGTGATTTTCCGGCTTCTGTCTCTAAACGATACAGGTTCTTCATCGCCACATCATCATAATCATCCATCGAATCAAATCGTACATTGGTCATTCCAATTTCTTGACCTTGATAAATAAATGGTGTTCCTTGCATTAGGAAATACATCGTAGCCAGCGATTTGGCCGATGCCTTCCAATACTCCCCATCATTTCCCCAAGTGGAAACTGAACGTGGTTGGTCGTGATTCTCGATAAAGAGTGCATTCCAGCCTCTACCCTCAAGACCTTTTTGCCAACGCGAAAGTGCTGATTTCAGCTGCAGAACATCCAAGCCACCTGTAACACTCTTATTCCAAAGGGCTAAATGCTCGAATTGAAAAATCATATTGAATTTGCCCTGCTCCTCGCCTACCCACATTTCCGCTTGATCGACACTGACACCACTGGCTTCACCAACGGTCATAATGTCATAACGATCAAATGTTTCCTGTTTCAGTTCCTGTAATAAATCGTGAATGCCTTCCCGATTCATATGACCCGCACCGGAGGAAACGAACGGAAGATGATCTGGATTTGGCAGATCAGGAAGACCTGAAATTTTCTTAATATGTGAAATAGCATCCACTCTGAAGCCGTCAATCCCTTTATCTAGCCACCAATTGACCATACCGTATAATTCCTTACGTACTTCAGGATTTTCCCAGTTGAGGTCAGGCTGTCTTTTGGAGAATACATGCATGAAATATTGCTCTGTAGCGGGGTCAAACTCCCAGATTGAACCGCTAAAAATACTCTCCCAGTTATTCGGTTCCTTTCCGTCCTTAGGATCTCTCCAAATATAATAATCACGTTTAGCATTATCCTTGCTTGAACGTGCTTCAACAAACCAAGGGTGTTCGTCTGAAGTATGGTTAATGACAAGATCCAGAATCAGCTTCATGCCCCGTGCATGAACCTCGCTTAATAGCTGATCGAAATCGGCCATACTGCCGAACTCCGCCATAATATCCTGGTAATCTGAAATATCATATCCGTTATCATCGTTCGGGGATTTATAAATAGGACAAATCCAAATGACATTGATGCCAAGGTCCTGTAAATAATCAAGTTTTGAGATGACTCCTTGTAGATCTCCAACACCATCGCCATTGCTGTCCATAAAGCTCCGCGGGTAAATTTGATACGCTGTGGCTTCTTTCCACCATGTTCTGTTCAATGTATGCAGCTCCTTCGTATTCATATACCCTCTTAGGAAAATATTTTCCTATTCAATTCACGAATTAGTGATTTTCATCATAAAATTTAAGATTATCGACTAAAAACTATCTATTTAGGGTTTATTTAAGGAAATTATTTTCCTATGCGATCATTATAGGATCTTTTATTTTCCTGGTCAATAACAATCTTTTGGATTCTTGAAGCTATCCGTGATATGCTTGCGATATATTCTAGAACGAATACAAGATTGGAAAGTTATGGTGATATTCTTGAAGGTAAAAATTAAAGATATAGCCAAAATGGCTGACGTTTCAATAGCTACCGTATCAAGGGTTGTCAATAACAGCAAACCGGTAAACGAGGAAGTTCGTAAGCGTGTATTGGAAGCCATGAAACAATTGAATTACCGTCCTAATGTCATCAGTTCAGATGCAGGCAGATCGGATACACCTCTGATTGGTGTCATTATTCCACAGAACAGTAATACCGTGCTTGATGATTTCAATATTGGCATACGTGATCTCGCCGAGCTATATGGTTATGATGTTTTGGTCGGGTTAACAGACGGAAGTGTGAATAGTGAACTTCATTATTTGAACTTATTCCACCATATGGGGACTGAGGGTTATATATATGTAGGCTCGGTTCCGAGTAAGGAGCATTTAGAGATTATTCAAAAATCCGGGTCACCTTGCGTGTTAGTCGGAGAACATTCTCAGATTGATTCGATCCCTTCTGTCCATCTGGATAATGTCACCGCTTCCTATGAAGCCGTTACTTATCTGATTCAAAAAGGACATAAAAGTATCGGCATGATCCGGGTATCTGGAGAGAATGCGGTGGGTGGTGCTCGTTATCGCGGATATCGACAAGCGCTGATGGATGCAGGAATAACCTTAAGGGAAGAATGGGTAGTAGAAAGTGGAATGGCTGTAGAAGATGGAAGCGACGCGATGCGCCGGATTAAGGATAGCGGGGAGTTGCCTACTGCGGTTTTTTGCTCCACAGATTGGATAGCTGTAGGGGCGATGAATTTTCTGATCGATAACGGCATTCGGGTGCCAGAGGATGTTTCGGTGTTCGGATTCGATAATAGCTTTATTGCTTCTGTCGTTCGTCCCAAGCTGTCCTCGGTGGAATATTCCGGAACGGAGATTGGAATGACTGCTACCCGGACCTTAATCAAGCTGATTAAAGGGGAGACTGGTATTCAGCATCATGCAAATGTAGCTCATTATTTGGCGATTCGCGAAAGTACGGGTTAGGGAAAACTTCCCTAACCCTATTTTTAAATCTGAGAATGGTTATTGTGTAAATCCTACACGGGCGCGTTCCCGTCCTTTAGTATCTAGTGTGATGGAACAGACGGAAGTTATGGGAATATAAAGCTCCTCGAATTCTGTCCGATATTTAATGAACTTCTCAGTTACCGTTTCCAAAATGCCTTTTCTAGCGTTAGAGCCATCTACAAAATAAATGGTTACCTCTTTGCCCTGCAAAGCTTCCAGCATCACTCACTTCACTCCTTCGTCCTACAGATTTGTGATGACTTTGTCGATAATCCCGTACTCCACTGCTTCATCAGCTGACATGTAATAATCCCGATCCATATCTTGCATTACCTTTTCCACCGTTTGTCCGGTTCGGTCCGCTGTAATTTGAACAAGCACTTCCCTTAGCTTCAAAATACGTTTGGCTCTAATTGCAATATCACTAGCCTGACCCTGCGCTCCACCATGCGGCTGATGTATCATGATCTCACTGTTTGGCAGCGCATAACGTTTACCCTTGGCCCCTGCTAACAATAGAAGTGAACCAAAGGAAGCCGCCATCCCTGTGCAAATCGTGTTCACCTGTGGTTTAATAAGCTGCATCGTATCATAAATACTGAGTCCCGCCGTTACGGACCCGCCTGGACTATTGATATACATGTGTATATCTTTATCTGGATCCTCAGCTGATAAGAACAACAACTGAGCAACAACACTATTCGCCAATTGATCCTCAATCTCCGCCCCGACAAATACAATTCGATCCTTTAGCAGCCGTGAATAAATATCGTAAGATCTCTCTCCTTGATTCGTTTGTTCAATGACATAAGGAATGTACGCCATGCGTATCTGACCTCCATCCGTTAATATTATTTTGAAATCTACCCTGTAAACGGATTAGTCTTTGGAGAGGATACGGGATGTGGGGAAAATATTATTTTTATGATTGCGTATCTTATTTTCGAGCTCATTCGTTTATTATTAGAAGTAACCGAAATCACTTTACCGGAAAAGGGGTTATGCAGAGTGATCAGCCTTGAGAAGCTTAACGCCGGCCATGAACCGGATGAGAATCATACCATGTGTTTGCAAATGACCCTGAAGCGGTATTGCCTTGCACTGACACAATCCCCGTGGGAAGCCGAAGATTTGGTTCAGGATACGTGGGTCAAAGCACTGGGCTATATGAAGACTTCCGAACATTCGAAGCTGAAGAGCGATGATATGAACGATACAAGTCAAATGAACAACAATACAGATCATACAAGTCGTACGAATTTCAGCTCGCTAACGAATCATCCAAATCCTGAGGCGCTACTCCTGAGGATTGCCAGAAATACCTGGACAGATATTATGCGGCGAAAAGCCACGTTGTCACGGGTGCTGGAAATGGATCAACCACGGACAGAGGAAGCAGCAGGGTATGGTTTATTTGAGATTGAGGCTGCTTTTCAAGCCTTACAGAAGCATCTGTCTCCACTACAGCAAGCGGTCTTCCTGCTTCGCGATGTCTTCGAGCACTCCGGACTCGAAGCTGCGGAAATACTCGACACCACAGAAGGAGCCATCAAAGCTGCTCTGCATCGCGCCCGGCAAGCCCTCCCTGCAGTCAGACAAGAGCTTCTTCAATCTAACGGACCCTCCATTGTGCAGGATACGGAATTACAGATTGCCTTGAATCGCCTTGCATCCGCCTATGAACAAGAGCAAATCGCCGAGCTGATTGAGCTTGTCCTTGCGGATGAAAGTCAAGAAACTGTTATGGCCGTGTCCAGCCAAAGCTTCCAAAGCTTCCAGAGCGTTCAGCCTTTCCAATCTGACGGATTCAGCTCTATGGGCTGGAACTATTCCGAGCCAGGAATGCGGATGGTGGCTTAGCCTTTCGTGACGCTATTTCGTAATACTGGACTACACTTAGCTAAATGAAGCACATTACGTTACGTTATAACCGAACAAATATTAGTTTTGAAAAGTGTGAGTTTGATGAGATAGGTAAGTTTTGTGAGTCAGGTCAGTTAGTTGTATAGTTGGGTGATGTTTTAGCTTTGAGCTAGTGACGTTGCAAAATGTGCAACAGAATCCATGAAATCAACGCTAAAAAATGAATCTACTGCACTATCTGCAATAGATTTTTAATATAAGTGACTTTTAAGGCAATTTCTCATCTTTTGATTGTATAGAGTGCAATAGAATTAAACTCTGTCTTATTTAGTTTAAATTCTATTGCACAAAGTACAATCACACGAATGAAATCTCCTTACATACCTTCATGCATAATTCATAATTCATAATTCATAATTCATAATTTATCATTTATTTATCATTTATCATTCATCACCTAACACCTATCACTCTTTAGGCACACCCCTGCTTTTAAAAGGAAGACTTCATTTAGACTTATAAATATACATTAGTTGGTGAGGAGTGGCATGATATGAGAAAAATTCTTATCTTAGGCGGCACGCGCTTTTTTGGAAAAAGGTTAGTTGAACGATTACTACAGGATTCCGTAAACGACGTAACGATACTTACGCGCGGGGAAACTAGCGATTCCTTTGGAGATCGCATCCACCGGATCCATGCGGACCGTTTCCAAGCCAACGAGCTCGCTCAGGCGGTAGGAGATACACTATGGGATGTCGTGTTCGATAATATTTGTTATTCACCGGACGAAGCGGATCAGGCATGCCGGATTTTTGATGGTAAAACGAAACGGTATATTCTCACCTCAAGTTTATCCGTCTATGATTTCAGCGAAGAAGCGCTGACCGAGGACATTTTCGATCCTAAAGCTTACCCTATCCGCCACGGAGGGCGAAATGATTTTACCTATCAAGAGGGAAAAAGACTGGCGGAAGCTGTCTTTATGCAGAAGGCCACCTTCCCAGTCGCCGCGGTTCGCTTTCCAATTGTGCTGGGAATAGATGATTATACGCGAAGACTTCATTTTCATATTGAGCATGTCCGTAATGAGTTGCCTATTGGTATACCGAATCCCGGAGCATATATCTCCTTTATCCGTTCAGATGAAGCTGCTGATTTCCTATATTGGCTCGGATGTAGCTCTACTATGACAGGACCGTTCAACGCCTGCTCAGACGGTACAATTAGAATTACGGATATTCTCACAATGATTGAAGAAGAAACGGGGAAGCACGCCAGCATCCAGAGCCAAACCGCGGACGAGCATATGTCACCATTCGGAATTGAACAATCCTGGTTTATGGATACGACCAAAGCCCAGTCGGCGGGGTACAAGTTTCTCAATCTAAAACACTGGTTCCCAGAGCTAGTCAGCTCTCTGAACAAAACCTACGAGGAATAACAGTCAGCACCTTAATAGACCCCTTTCACTCACTCATCATCTACGCAACAAAAAAGCTGTCCCTTAGTAGATTTTTCTATGAAGGAGCAGCTTTTACATTGTACAAAACCTCTGCAAATGTTCAGTTAACTGCACGCTATACAACTAAATCAGGCCGGCCAAGTTTATGTTCGACTTTAGTTGTATTCAGTGCAATTAAAGACTAGCTAAACACCACTGACAGCCATTTCTCGGAGAAATAACTGCACAAAGTACAACTAAACACACATAGAGGAGATCACATCCTTTAATAGCTGTATTGAATACACTTAACGCGCAAAAAAAGGTAGTTAGAAGGATCTCCCCTCTAAGCTACCTTTTACGTTACAGAATTAGTGAATCAAGTCGCTCCCGATGTGCGGGCAGTCAATCAAACCTTCCCCTATGCGGAGATTGTCAAATAAGAGCGCTCCTCAGGCGTTTCATCGCCAGGTGAGTCACTGTCATCCCCAGCGATAATCTCGTCTACTATGTCCGAATTAATCTTAAAGACGTTGATTTCCTTGAATAATTTTTGTGAAATCTCATTAATCTCAACGGCTTGACGGGCAATGTCGTGGATCGCGTTGTCCTGTTGCACGCTAGAGGCATTCACTTCCTGAACCCCTGCCGCAGTTTCCTCAGCAATGGATGCCACGTTGTGAACAGACTCTGCGAGTCTACGATTCATAGTCTGTGTCATATCTACCTTGTCATGGATTTGCCCAATCTGCTTACTAATCTCAACGATCGATTCATCTATCGCTTCAAATGAAGACAACGTTTCTGCCACTTTTTGATCCTGCTCTTCAAGGTTTCCTTTGGTCTCCAGCATATATTGCTGGAATTCATCCATCCCTGCTTGCAGTTCGTTAATAATCTGACTGATATGTACGGAGGATTCTTTGGTCTGATCAGATAATTGTCTCACTTCATCAGCTATGACGGCAAAGCCCTTTCCATAAGCTCCCGCCCGTGCTGCTTCAATCGCTGCATTTAGAGAGAGAATATTGGTCTGGTTTGAAATGTTTGTGATCGATTTGGTAATTCTGGAGATATCCTTCGATTGGTCGCTCAATTTGGTTAAAGCAAGATATACTTTATTCACAGACTCACGGGAGTGCTCTGATACCTCTCGCAAAGCAATGACCGATTCTGAACCTTTCCGTGTATTGTGATTAGCGGTTTGACTTGTTGAGAGCATAACCTCGGTATATTCCGTAATTTCATGAACTTCCCGTTCCAGTTCCTGAATCAAGCTTGCGCTCTGCTCAGATTGTCCGGCTTGCTGCTCAGCGCCTACAGAGATTTCCTGTATTGTGCTTACGATTTCTTGATTCGTATGAGCGGTAATCGATGAAGATTGTTGAAAAGAGTGCGAATAAGTCGCGAGCGAAGAAGCTACAGATTGAGTCTGCTGAAGCATCTCTCGTACCCGCAACACCATATGGTCAAAATGATGACTCAAACTTCCAAGTTCATCATGATATGGCGAATTAATCTGCTGCCGCAAATCACCCTCAGCAATTTTACGTAGAGCCGTTTGCAACTTATTTATAGGGTTCAGAAAGGACCGAATAAGCATAACCGCAATAACAAGTGTGAAAACAAATACTAATAATGCGGCATAAGTCCCCATAGAACTGGTCAGATTTAACAAATCAAAAGAATACACTTGGGCCTTCTCTGCGTTCTCTGCTGCTGCGATGTATAGTTTCTCATTAGTCTCCAACATCTCTTTATTCATAGCCAATGCCTTCGTATGTAATTCATCTATTCGTTCCAGAACGGCCATGGGATCAAGCTGCTCGTCCTGTATCGTATTTACTAATCCGTCAAAATAACCCGTATACCCTCCAATTTGATTACGTAACTGTTCTAGCTCCTTAGACGCAGGCGAATCTGCCTCAAATTCCACTTTACCCAATTGTTCCATTAATTTTGTCTGTTTGTCCTTAAAGGGTTGGGTAAACTCTAAATCGCTAGAGCCTGCTAGAGAGGTTTCCACACCGTTCATTTCTTGAAGCAGTTGAGTAATGGTGGATACTGTAATTCTTTTTTCCATCTCCATTTTTTGTGTTTCCATAGAGATTTCTACTTGATTGATTTTATAATTTTGGTATAGCGCTACCCCTAGAAAGAATAGTACCACGGCAGAAAAACTCAAGATCAACTTCCACTTCATTGATAGATGCATAGACCTAGCCTTCAACAATATCATCCTCCGTATAAAGCCTCATATGGCAATAGGTACTTTTTACTAATATCTAAATTGTAGAAGCTGTACATTAAATACCGGACACAGTTTTGTATGAGAAATGTAAATTTTGTCGAGTACACGTTCACAACTATCCTATTGCCATTGACGTAACGGTAAGTGCTAAAACACTTCTCATAGCGCGTCATATCAATCTATAGAACGGGAGTTGTCTATGAGTAGATTTGTGACCATTGATAAGCTTTCTACGCAAATCGGGCTGACGAGTCGGACGTTGCGTCACTTGGAAGCATAAGGATTATTTCAAAGTCACCGTGAGGCTAGCTCGGGTTGGCGAATTTATGATGAACACGCAATCCTTGCTATTCATATCACCGCTTTATTAAGAAAGAGGTAACGATAGCCCCAAGGGTAGCTGAAATGAGTATGTATTAAATCTGCTCGAACCTATAAAAAAGAAAGCATAGAACAAAACGCTCTCCTTTGCCCATCATGGCATTGGAGAGCGTTTTTATTCTCATCAAGAAATACGATGATAGCTTATGATTGACTCAGCTTTAACAGCTTCGCTAACACTTGAGCTATTTCTTTACGAGTCGCTGCAGATTTGCGTAATGGTGATGTAAACATTGTCTAGGCAGTAGCTGGAGTAATTTTCACAAATATAAATCGTGTAAGAGGACCGACTAATAGAATTTGCAGTGGAAGTGCAACCATGAAATTCTTACCTATTGCAGACAGATAAGCCATTGGTAGTTCTGAGGTGAACCCTACATGAAGAACTGCGCCATAGAAGGACATAAACAGCACCATTCCGGTTACCATAAAAAAGGAGATGAACATGATTTTTTTGATCATCGGATCATTCTCTTTTACCAGCTTATATGCGATCCCTTTCGCAACTTTACCTACAACAAAGACATCCAGAATAAATGCAATTACAAACGCAGGTATGTAGCCGATGATCACATCTTTAACTAATGTACCTGACCAGCCCTCCATCAGAGCTACATTGTAAATACTCATACCCAGCACCATCAAAGCACACATGATGAATGTAAATAATAATGCTTCTTTTTTGTTTCTTCCCATCTTGTTCTCAGACTCCTTAGTGTTCCCTTAGTATTGTTATATTGTCAACTCGGATTACAATATCACAGTGCCTTAAACTAAGTCAACCAAGTTGACAATAAATATATATGACTTATACTTGGATTAACGAGCGATGATTTAGGAGTGTTCACATGGATAACCATCTGCAAGAAATGAATCTAATTGATTTACTCAGCGAGAAGCATCTAGCCTTACGTAAAATAGTGACCGACCAAGACCCTGACCAAATCAACAAGACTGAATCCCATATCCTAGCAGTTCTTGAAACACATCAAATGCTCTCGATCTCGGAAATCAGTAGAATTATTCATATTTCAAGACAGGGTACGCATAAGAGCATTCAAGGACTGTTATCCCGTAACTATGTGGAAGCCGCCCAAGTCAAAGGAAATCAACGTGATAAAAACATCATCCTTACCCAGAAGGGGATTGAATGCAATCAAAGAATGATGATCACCAAAATCGAATTAGAGCAAAAAATCTCTAACAAGCTTGGGGCAGCTAACGTAGAGCTTCTCAAATCTTTGCTAAAAGAAGAATGGATTTAATCTCCAGCAAAAAAAAGACGCAGAGTTGCCCACCCTGCGTCTTTAAAAAGATTCAATTATTTTCCGGGAAATTGTCGTTCATTCGCTTTTAAAGCACAGTGATTGCATCCTACCCGTAACTTGCACTAAAGAATACTCCTTCATCAAGTTTACCACTTCCGGCAATGGAATCCCTATACTTCTGTACCATCTACTCATAAGCAAATCTCTTGCATCTAAATCAATAAAATATCTGTAATTATTGCTGTTATCTTTAGTGGGCCTAACAATATCATGTTACTCGTATAACCTCAGTGTATCTGCAGTTACACCGAGAATAGAAGCAAATTCTTTTTTTACAATTCAATAGTATGCAAAAAATCACGCCAGTCCAAACCAGTGAACTAGGGTAAATCCAACGAAAGACAATAAGACTGAACCTATAAGCCCTGCTGCAAAAGACTTCATCCCTAGTCGTCTAAATGCCGCCAAATCAACGTTTAAACCAAGTCCAGCCATCGCCATAGCGATTAGCATATAAGCAATCGTTACAATTCCATTTGCCACTGATGCTGATACGATCCCTAATGAGTTCACACCACTGACAAGTAAGAAACCGAGGATAAACCAAGGAATAGGAATGCTTTTCCATGAGGCTTTGGATTGGCCGCCCTGCACCTTTCTTTCCGCACGATTCGTCCAAATCCCAATTATTATGGCAACCGGAACGAGTAAGGCTACCCGAGTCAATTTAACAATAACCGCCATATCAACTGCTGCATTCCCACCAGCATCTGCTGCTGCAATGACGTGAGCAATTTCATGTAAGGTAGCTCCTGAGAATACACCGTAGCCTAGATCCGACAAGCCTAGAAAAGGATACAAAAAAGTGTATAGCAACGTGAATATTGTACCTAAAATAGCAACTATAGCTGCGCCAATCGCAGTTTCGTCATCTTTGGCTTTGATTTGTGGAGCAATCGCCACCACCGCCGCCGCACCGCAGATCGCTGTCCCGCAAGCCGTTAAGATACCAAGTCGTTTATCTACCTTGAACAGTCGGGTAAGTCCGTATACAACTGGGATCGTAAAGCCGATTACAATAAGCGCCAGTAGAAATACCCGCGGACCTGCAGCAACAATATCCATTAAATTCAGCCGCATACCCAGTAGGATAATTCCTAGACGTAGCAGCTTTTTGCTGGAAAAATCAGTGCCCTGGGTGATCGTACCCGGCACTCCTACGGTTGCCCGCCAAATAATTCCGATTAAGATGGCAATGACCAATTGGCCCATAATAGAGAGAAATGGAAAGCCTGCTAAATATTTTGCGACTAATGCAATGATTAAGGTTAATCCAATGCCAAGTGCAAAACCAACTTGTTTCTTATTGTTTGATTGGTATAATCCCTGTGAATCCCCCATGTCGTATACACCCCTTGTATGAATCTCTAGATGACGGAGGTATGTAATTCCCTTCCCCCATGAATCAACAATAATACGCCATGGCTCGAAAGTTAAATACCAATATACTATCCGTAAGATTAGGAATCCTTATGCTTGAATTTACATAAAAAAACTCCTTCGAGAAGCAGCATGCCGGAGCATCCACCTCACCAAAAGAGCGATTGTGTTCCTATATTAAATTTTTAAATTTACACTTCAAGCTTCTGAAGCTTAGTTCCCTTCGGGAGTACAGAAGTTATATACTCGTGAACGGGATGTTGTCCTTCAGCTTCCGCAAGTACCGTCACAATTCCTTGGTCCGTACCCGTTCTGATCAGACGTCCCATTCCTTGTTTAAGTCTTAGCAGCATGTAAGGTAAATCCACATCTTCAAAAGGATTGGAAGTCTCCGCACGTTTTGCCATAAATACAGGGTCAAGCGGAGGATAAGGTAGCGACCAAATGATCACATTAGATAGTGAAGGTCCTGGAATATCTAATCCTTCCCACAGTGTCACCGCACAAAGAACACTATGCTCATCCCGTTGAAAAGCTGAGATCAGATAGCTGATCTCCTGATCCCCTTCATAGAGGAAAGAATACTTGCTGGATTCTGCACTCTGCGAGTTGAGCTGCTTGAACTGCAGAAGTTCTTCGCGAGTACGGAATAGTAGCAGAGCCCTTCCTTCTGTCTGCTGGATAAGCTTCATAGAGATCTCCATTTTCTCAGCAAAATCACCGCTCCGAAGCTCTGGTACATAGATATTCATCTGGTGCTCATAATCATAAGGTGAGTCTACAGAGAAAGACAGGAAGTCGTGTATTCCAAGACTATCCTTCAAGTATTGGAATGATTTATCCACGGATAATGTAGCCGAAGAGAAAACGATCGGCATTTTTTGCGTGAACAAGCTATCTTGGAGTACTTCCTTAACATTACGCGGCATGACCGACAGTGTTAAGCCATCGCTATCTTCCGTCGCCCAGCAGATTAACGCACCTGAATCCTCAAACAATCTCAACGCGATTTCTATGGTCTCCAAACGTTCTTCGACTATTCGTAACTGATATTCATCAATCGTGTACAGTCCACTTTCGAATACTAATTCTTCTTCGATAGCAGCAATTACACTACGCATGCGATGCACCTCACGGATTAGCGACGCATTTAATTCAATGCTTTTTCGATCTGATCCAGGAATGGTGCGGCATTGACGACGAATATATTTAAACATCTGCTCACTTTGCATAATCGCTTCATCGATAAGTACCGCGAGCGTCTCACGAATCTCATTCTGTAGCAGACGAGAAATCAATTCTTCAAAGACGACATGCTTCATTTTATAGCCTAACGCCTTCATGGCGGCAGATTCTAACAAATGCCCTTCATCAAATACAACTGCACAATGCTCTGGAAGTAAAGGAATTTGCCCTTCTCGCTTACGCGCTTCATAAGTCCAGACATGCTCCATGTAATAATCGTGGGAACAAATGATCAGGTCGCTTGATTTCCGGTAATGATCACGGGACAACGTTTGTCCACAGCGATGACGCATATCACAAGTAAAACAATCCTGAAACGTATCCCAGTTAATCTTATTCCATTGTTCGTCGTTCAGATCTGGATAATCCCTACGGTCGCCATAGGCATGGAACTGCTGCATCGGTGCATGAGAATGTACAAAATCAGGTAAAGTACCATACAAACTCTCCAGCGGCAAGCTCCCATCATCATTGTTGCGAGCATGATCCAGCTTTTTCAGACACATATATTTATCTGGAGATTTCGCCAGCCTGGCATCGATATTCATATTCAGATGCTTCGCAAGCTTGGCAATATCACCCTCTGGCTTCACCAACTGCTCAATTAAGGACTCGTCCGCACAGGCGATAATCGCAGGTTTACCCATATACCGCGCATAGCAAATGCTATATAACAAATACACTAAAGTCTTACCCGTACCGACCCCTGCCTCAGCAAAAATCGTCTTCTTCTCAGCAAAAGCTCGCTCCACCTGAAACGCCATGTAAATCTGTTCATCACGAACTTCAAATCCTGCCTCAGGAAGAATTTCATAGAATACATCGCCGACCCATTCCCCTACTTGCTCCATAAAAGGTCTGGTCCGATCGTATTCAAAAGGATACTGTGTCGCCAACAAGCCTACCTCCAATATTTGATCAGGCATAGCTCGTATGCCATGAAAAATAGAATCAACGGAAAAACTCTATTATCTCATAACATTGGAGGAATTACAAAGTAGTTCAATTGGAAACGTATTAAATGTCGAGTTTACTTAGACAAAATAAAAACTCCCCTTCAAGTAACGGTTATTTATCAAACCCCTGTCTACTTGAAGAGGTGCTTATCAAAATCAGCAGCCTGTTACGTAATTTATAATAGTGAGGTTACGAACTTCACCTCCGGAAAGCGGCTATTCGGTCCTTTCATTAAGATTCCGCCTTGATTTTTCAGATACAAATCGAAGAAATCAAGCATATAGGCATTGATAACGGAGTTTGCTCTTTCGGGAGCAATCTTTCCGGTAATGCCCAGTATTTTGAATATTGGAGAAATGAACTGTATGTCGGTAAAATTCAAATGCTCCGTATTTTCGATATAGAGGACCTGTCCCCCTTCGTCGACTGTTTGGCGCATCCGTTCAAGCTCCAACTTTTTATCTTCCGTTACTTTATCCTCCCACTCTCTTGTTGAGCCCATACGGTTAAGCTCTGAATCCGTGTAGACCCGGTTATCCATCACCATTTTTAATTTTTCAAATTCGCTTTCCGAGTTGATGAACAAAAACGGCTTACGCAGACCCTCTCTGTCACGCAAACGATAAAGCCCACCATCAAAGTCTATTCCAACCGCGATTCGCGGATCGTAAGAAGCGTCATAGGCCGTCGCTCCGCCGATGGAATGACCGAATACACCGACATTATCGAGATCTATTCTCCCTTTTAGATGACTTGGAATCTTCCCCGATTGGATGAGCTCCAATTGATCCAGTACAAACGCCACATCGTCGGTTAAAACTTTACCTAACTTGTCGCGATTCCCTCTTTCCGTCTGGTAATCATGGTCAGGCGAGAATAAATCGTTGGTTGTGCTGGTCGTGATTCTACCGTCCGGAAACTCGGTTGCAAATGTATTGTAGGTGTGGTCAATCACTGCCACGATATATCCGTGACTTGCGAGATATTCAGCTTGCGCCGTGTGGAGGAACCTGGAAGAGCCGAAGCCGGGATTCGCAAGGATCAGTGGGTATGAAGTTTGTGCAGAAGAGACTTCAGCCCCCGAATACGCATGACTGGATACGTACTTTAGGTGTTGTAAAGTAAACCCGGGAAGGCCATAGTTCGTAGCCATATAACGTAAAATCTGGGTATCTGGAATAAAGGGAGCGTACTTGCCTGTGCCATCTTGAGCCGGATACCATACCTGAACCATCAATTCTCTCTTGCCTGTCGCGGTTTTACTAAATGTTTCCTCCCGGTTTTGGTCTATGAAATGAAAGATTTTCGTGCCTACCTGCAACTCGCCGGATGGTGCCGGAATGTCGGATACAGGAAACACATATAGGAAGCACCCCGTTGCAATTAGCCCAATCACGATAAAAAAGCGGCCCAACACCCTACGAATTCGCGAGGCAGTCCGAGCGACTTTCCGCTTTATGAAAACGTCTGTAAGCGAAAGCATAAGCATCAGGATCGTAAATCCGTATAAAAATACAAGCTGAACCCTGTATCCTTCGACAAGCAAATGTATCACTAAAAAAATGGAGCCTGCTCCGCTTGTCAGGAGCAAAGCAGGTCTTCGAATACGTTGATTTAAAATGAACTGGAGTGCCAAAAAACTAACACTTGAAAAGAATAACAGCATTTCAAAAAACCTCACGACCAACTCCCCCTTTAAATTAATCCTATCAATGGATTAGTATAGAGAAGCTGCTAGGTTGATGCCATTGATCTAGATGACAGTCACCTAACACTTTTGTAAGGTTTCATGACGAGGGCATTAACATTTAAAGCAAGCAAGATATTTTTAGTATTAGGCAAAAGGGAGGGGATAATCATGCATTGGAAAAAGTATTTTATTCTATTGCTGCCAACGATATTAATTGGGCTTTTTTTATTTTACATTCTTCCAGCAATCCAAAGACCTTATGTTTTAATAGTTCCTATGGTATTTTGGTTGATCTATTACTCTTGGACATATTTCAAAAGAAAACAAAAGAATAAACGATAAAGAGCTCATTCATTAAAAACGGCAGCCTAGGACTTTGGTTCACTCGTCCAAGACTGCCTCTCTTTATAGACTAGTCAATTACAGTATCTGCTTCCAAAAATCCGTTCCAGCAAAAACAAACTCTTTATCCAGCGCTTCTTCCCCTTCCTCAAAGCAATCCGACCAGGGAACACGTTGCTTTCGCACATTAGCAGCATCCTTCACGCCAAATTCCTGATAACTTACGGTTAGCTCATTAGCAACATTATTCCAGTTGTCCCAGCCCAAAGGATGAATATGCGAACCCATCTTGCAACCCACAAATGCAGTCTTAGCGTACTCACGCCAAGGACGTCCTAGGAACACTGGAGCAATATCAGGGATGGCTGTTAAGAAGCAATTCTTGAAAATATAACCATGTGCCTGTCCCTCGGGTGTGGAGGCAGCTGTTATATACCCTGTATTGTTTTCATAATGACGTAAACTACGGATTTCACATTGGTCAAAATAAGCCGTTGCACCGCCAAAAATAAAATCGATCGTTCCTTCTATATAGCAATGCTGATACAACTGGCGATACTGGGCATGATGTTCTCTCAGCGGAACGCCTCCGAATGCCCCTCGCTCTCGTGGAGTAGGTGGCAAAGGCCCTGTGAACAACGTGTCTTGATGCCCTTTGAAGGTACAATGTCTGAACACGATTTGGTCACAATGCACATAAACGGCTACCCCCTGACCAATATGTTCTCCCTGCCCAGCACTGTTTGTAATCACCAGGTTCTCTAATTCCAAATGGCTGCCGCCCAGAAATAACGTTGGTGTAGCAAACGTATTGATTTCTTCGCCCGCTTCATCACGCTCTTTGGCATAACGATTCATGGTGATTTCCACGGAGCCAATCCCTATAATCGTTAAATAAGAACGATAAATCCAAACTGTCTCATTATAGATGCCTGACAAAATATAAAGCGTATCTGCTTGGCCCGATGGCTCGCGCTCTAGCGAATCTATCGCCTCTTGAATCGTGTGATAGTCGCAAAAGGATTCTTTGCCTACTACTAGCATCGTTGGTTCAGTTCCCTTCTTTGGATTTTATAGATGCTTCGTCAAAAATTTCTGCCATAAAGTCCGCATTTCCACAGTCTCCATATGCCCGCCACTTGAAATGACAGGTTGCCAATGTTCTGACTTCCCTGCCGTTTGATAAGCTTCGGACAGCCCCCTATCCAAGAGTTCTACTCCTTCAGTGGGACATAGCCGATCATTTCTGCCTACGAGGCTCATTCGCGGGCGGGGAACGATCCGCTTTTGAATATCGAGCGTTGTGAAATGCTTCAATAACCCGGGTACATAAGAATAGTAACCATGGTGATCTAGTCCTCTTACAGCCATTAGGGTATGCGCATCTACTTGACTACAAATATCGACAATCACCCCGACTCGTTCGTCTAATGCAGCCAGCCACCAGGCCATCAAACCACCCATGGACATGCCGACTGTTGCGATTCGAGCTGCATCAATATCCTTACGCTGGCCCATGTAATCTATCATACGAATATTGTCATAGAGCATCATGCCCCACATGACCTGACCCTGCCACAGCATTTCCTTCACTAACTCACTCTCCGTTTTGCCACCACGCTCATTAAACCCCCACATGTCGATGCAGCAAGCCGCATACCCCAACTCCGTTAGCGCTTTAGCAAAAGAGGGCTGTTGTAAATAGGGACTACTCCGAATAAACTCATTGCGTCCATTCGCGTAATTCCCTCCATGAGAATGATTAAAGACAACCAGCGGAAACGGCCCTTCTTTATGTAAAGGGATTGCTACGTAAGCAGGCACCTGTTCAATCCCATTAAGATCCAGTAAAAGGGATTCCAGACTATATCCGTCCCGCTCCTCTTGGTTCATCACAGTTACGGCAATCGGCTTATCCGCCGGAAGATCACCTAACAGTTCCTTCAGTTTATCAGGCTCCATGGTTCCCTCCCTTACGGACACACCTTCTGTTCTGAGGGCGAAACCGTAACTTGTTCTACTAGTTTTTCTGGCTTGCTCGTGTTCTTCGAATGACAATTTATGATCTTTATAGCTTCGCCATTTTCAATATAAAAAGCAGGTCCTTCATGATTCTCGATGGTCACCTGATGAAATTGCACATCCCTTGTATTGCCCAGAAAAAATCCGCGATTGTTCATGTTCTCGATCCCTGTCATCATATCCGGTTGCCCGGGAACTGCATTACGTGCCATGGAGATATCAATATTTGTAAAAGTAATCTCCGAAGCATACTGCTCCGCAAGTCCATATAAGAATCCCGCAGATGCATGAACATTACGTGCGGTAATATTGGCGAAATGAATTCGTCTAAAGCATGGCGTTTCATCTGTAATCGGATAAGGATTTTTGTCCCACACATACTTCTCTTTCCCGCGAGGGCCACAGAAATAGTATAGATTCAGTGTGAACGGACAAATGACGTCTTCCATTACAATATTACTGATCCGAATATCTTCAATCGTCCCTCCGCGTCCACGTCTTGATTTCATTCGTATGCCACGATCGGTTTGTTTGAATACACAGTTACTAATGGTTACATTACGAATATCTCCGCTCATTTCACTTCCGAGTACAACTCCCCCATGCCCATGAACCAGGGTACAATTGGTGATCGTAATATTCTCGCATGGAATGCGCTCTTTCGTATCTTCAGTTCCCGCTTTGATAGCAATGCAGTCATCGCCTACATCAATATTACAATTGCTAATCCGAACATTCGTACAAGATTCTGGATTAATACCATCTGTATTCGGAGAATCAGCCGGGTTATTAATGGACAGATTATCAATCGTCACATTGTAGCAGCCCACAGGATTAACGGTCCAGCTTGGAGAATTCACTAGCGAAACATCCTTAATTGTTACCCGCTGACAGCTATCAAATCCAATCAAAGTCGGACGGGGGTACTTCAGCTCTTCAGGGCGGTTCCGAAATACATCCCACCATACTTTGCCATTACCATTAATAGTTCCGCTTCCGGTAATCGATATATTGACTAAACCTTTGCCATGAATACAAGGCGTATGAACCTGCTGCTTCACCCCTTCCCATCTGCATTCCACCGCAGGATAATTCACCGGATGTGTACTGAATGAAAGGATCGCTCCTGGATTTAAATTTAATTCAATATTGCTTTTCATAACAATCGCACCCGTATAGTAAGTACCTGCTGGCACATACACAGTTCCTCCACCAGCCTCACTTGCCGCTTCAATCGCACGCGTAATTGCTTCTGTCGCTAACATCCCGCTATTCTTAAGCGCTCCAAAATCCTCAATATTATATACGGACATTCTATAGCCCTCCTATTCTATATCAGATCCAGCCTCTTAATTGCTCGTACTCCACACAAGCTTGCAAGAAAGCACCGACACCCTTTTGGTCGTTAGTGACAATAGGCTCGCTAATGTAATAAGCAAAAGTGCCGTCGCGTTGATCTGCTCCACCTAACCCTGCTACTTGGCAATTCTTATTTAGATTGACCCAGCCTTCTTTGGTTTCGAGTACAAATTCGGCGATAAGTCCTTGGAAAGCGCAATCTAACGGTTCGTACCAACTAGCCTCTAATACGCCTAATCGAATACTTTTTGCCATAGCGTACACTATCATACTGGAGGCGGAAGCCTCTAGATAGTTCCCTTTGCGTTCTCCCAGATTCATCACTTGATACCAGACTCCGGACTCAGTATCCTGATATTTCTTCACAGCAGATAAAGTATCGTTTAGAATACGCACCAGCTCTGGATAATCGGAGTGCCCACTCGGCAATAATTCTAGAACATCTACTAGTGCCATAAGATACCAACCCAGTGATCGCGCCCAAAAGTTAGGGGAGCAGCCTGTTTCGGGGTCACACCAAGGCTGAATACGCTGTTCATCCCATGCATGGTATAGCAGGCCTGTTTCCCAATCCTTCGTATGCTTCTCACACAAGATAAACTGTTTCGTCACGTCTTTAAGCCCCTGCCCTTCTTCAAAAGCTTGCAAGTAGGCTAAATAGAAAGGCGCACCCATATAAAGACCATCTAACCAAATTTGATAGGGATAAATATTTTTATGCCAAAAAGCACCTTCCAAGGTTCGCGGATGTGTCTCTAGTTGCTTTCTAAATAAAGCAGCCGCTTGTTTATATTTTTCTTGCTTGGTTTCTTTATATAGCGTAAATAATAATTTCCCGTTATTGATGTGATCGATATTGTACTCATCCAAATGATAGCCCTTAACGCTGCCATCCTCCTGAATAAAGTAATCCAGCTGACCTTGAATGAATTGCAGATACTTCGCATCCCCGGTTATCTTCCACAGCCATTCAAATCCATTCAATATGACACCATAGTCATAGGTCCAGCTTCCGTTGTAGCCTTTATCTTTATAGAGCTTTGGTGTCCTTGCCATGATAGAGTCAGCTGTACGGATTGCCCAATGTGATCTCTTCATCCCAACCCCCTGAATATCATTAAATTTAAGGATACACATGAATCACTCTTGGATTAAGCTCTCCATCTCAACACAAGCCATCACCAACGCGCCTACGCCATGTAAATCATTTTTAACTTTAGGCCGCGTGACGTAACTCTCGTAATCCCCGGCCGAAGTACCAATACAAATGTCTGGCAAGATTAATCTATCCTGCTCATCCCACTGAATGGTTCGGATTAACCCTTTATAACCTTTTCTAGCCACGGCTGTAGCAACTTCCACATCGCTTACAACGCCATGCTTCACTGCTTTGGCAATTGTGTAGACGAATAAACATGAACCTGAGCTCTCCAGCCAATTATCCGGCTCATGCCCCTTATCTACGACCTGATACCAAAGCCCACTTACCGGATCTTGATAACGAATAAGGGCATCTACGAATTCTCGTAAAGTAGAAGATAATTCAGCTCGTGCTGGATCTTGGACGGCCAACAGATCAAGAAATTGTGATAAGGCGAGACCATACCAGCCCAGCGATCTGCTCCAGAATTCTGGTGAGCACCCTGTCTCCGGGTTTGACCATGGCATCCGGCGGCTCTCGTCCCAAGCATGATACAATAACCCGGTTGTCTCATCTTTCATATACTTACGCATTAACATCTCTTGATGGAGAACCGTATCACGCAAGCTAGGATCACCATAGACATTCGCATATTTTAACGAGAATACGCCTGCCATATAAAGCCCATCTAACCACATTTGGTTAGCATATTTATCCTTATGCCAATACCCACCTTCAGAGGTTTTGTTTAACGTAAGCAATAAATTCCTCAGCTTCTCCGCAGCAATGTGATACTTGAGTTTACCTGTCCGTTTATGAAGATTAAACAGCAGTTGTCCAGCTTGAACAGCATCCAGCTCATCGCGGGCGAAATAAAAGTTACCATATTCATCTACCAAATCATCCACGTATTCCTGAATATAGTTAATATAGCGGTCTTCTTGATCAGCCTTCCACATAAGCTCCATACCACACAGAAATACACCTTGATGGTAATGCCAACGATGTGCTGGAGGAAGCTCTCCCGCTCTATAAGTATCTATTAAAGAATCGCATGCCTTTTTTGCCCAATCCATTGGTGTTGTTGGTATCCTGCCAGTCATCTCCAAGCTCCTTCCAAAGAATAATCTCTCTCTTCCTCTTATTAGCCCTTCATAGAACCTAACATGGCACCTTTGGCAAAATGCTTCTGCAGGAACGGATACACCATGAGAATGGGCAGGGTAGCTACCACGATGACAGCCATCTTAATCGTTTGATCCGGTGGTGGAACGGTTGCATCAAGCGTAGCGCTATGGTCCATACCACTTGCAAGGACAACGATTTGTCTGAGCAGCACTTGAATTGGCCATTTCGCACTATCATCCAGATACAGAATAGCGCTCATGTACGTATTCCAATACGTAACCGAATAGAACAATCCAATAGTCGCTAAGGCTGGCAGGGATAAGGGCAGGACAATCCGGAACAAAATGCCGAAGTCGTTGCAGCCATCGATTTTTGCGGATTCCTCCAAGCCCTCAGGGATATTTTGAAAAAAGTTCTTTAAGATAATCATGTTAAAAGCACTAATGGCTGAAGGTAGGATGAGTGCTGCATAAGAGTCGATAAGACCTAATTCCTTTACTACCAAGAACGTTGGAATCATTCCTCCATGAAATAGCATCGTGAATACGACCAGGAAGTTAACCACCTTACGTCCATCCAGATCTTTTCTAGCCAGCGCGTAAGCCATCAGAGAGGTAATAAACATACTGAAGATGGTTCCGATTACTGTGACCCCGATGGAAACTCCCATCGCTTTAAATAATGTGTTCGTAGAAAAAATGAACTTGTACGCTTCGAGACTCCACACTTTTGGAATTAGCACAAATTTATTCGCTGCAATCTCGGCACTAGTTGTGAAAGATCCTGCTACAACATGCACAAAAGGGAGCACCGTCACCAAAGCAATAATGGCTAACAGCGTAAAATTTATTGCTGCAAAAATTCTACCACCGATTGTTTTATCCTCTACCATTTCGATTCCTCCTACAACGTATCAATAAACGCCTTCTTCTCCCATTTTCTTGGAGATTTTATTCACCGTCATGACCATGATCAAACCAACAATAGATTTAAAGAATCCAATGGCTGTGCTGTAACTAAACTGTCCTTGTCTTAGCCCTGCGGTGTATACATACGTATCAATAATTTCCGCGACCTCTCGATTCATGGAGTTAAGCAGCAGATAGACATGTTCAAATCCAAGATCCAGAACGGAACCGATTTTCAAAATAAACAAGGTGATAATTACGCCTCGAATCGCTGGAAGTGTAATATGCCAGACTTGTCTGAGCCGGCCAGCTCCATCCATACGTGCTGCTTCATAGAGTCCTGGATCAATTGCAGCAATAGCAGCCAAATAAATAATCGTTCCCCAGCCCGCTTCTCTCCAAATGACCTGAATAATGTACATCGGTCTGAACCAGCTTGGGTTAAGCAGGAAGTTGATTTTTTCAAAGCCAAAATAAGCCAGCAGCTCGTTGACAATGCCTCCGTCCATCGTAACCATAACGAAGGAGATGGAGACGACGATAACCCACGACATAAAATGGGGTAAATAGAATAGGGTCTGAAACGTTCTTTTGAAAAATGTACCTCGAAGCTCATTCAGCATCAGGGCTAATATAATCGGTATTGGAAAATAAATAAGAATATTCAATCCAAACAGGATCAGTGTGTTCACTAAAATATTTAAGAAGTCCGGTTCTGTGAACAACCTGCTAAAATGCTTCATCCCTACCCAATTGCTGCCCGTGATTCCTTGGTAGGGCTTGTAATCTTGAAAGGCGATAATTAATCCATACATAGGTAAATATTTAAAGATAATAAAGTACAGTACACCCGGCGTTAGCATGACATAGAGCCATTTATTTCTCCACAGCCGCTTTTTTAGTTCACTGTTACTCTTATATATACGCTTTGGTTGTGGGGCTGGCTGTGCGGTGAGTTCCTGCATGGTTCTCTTCCTTTCTCCTTCTTTATTCAAACTTTTTATTTCACCATGAGTTTAAAAAAAGGTTGTTGAAACAGGATCAACAACCTTTTTCTGCGAGAATCTATTTCTTGTACAATGCGTTATACTCTTCAATGATTTTAGCTCCGCCACGGCTCTTCCAATTCTCCACTTCTTTCTCAAATCCAGCCTTATCGATCTGTCCATAGATATACTTGTAGGTCGCATCGGTAATGATTTGTTGGAGTTCAACACCTTTTTCTGTATAAGTAGGAGAGTCCATAGCAGCAGTTGGGTCAGGTACACCCACCTTCACATTCTCAAGAACTAATTCTTCGGCGTGGATTCGACCTGGCAGCACGTTATAGCTTTGGTACATGCCATTCGTTTCATATTCTCCAATAACGCTATCCTTAAAGCCCTTTACCTCACGCTCAATCAGCTCTTTATCATCGCCAGGCTTCGCTTTACCGTCTTCAACGGTATAATGAACGCCTTCAATGCCCCAATACATCAAGTTTGCAACTTCAGGGGTCATCATCTGATCAAAGAAAGCAAGAATCTTCTTCAGCTCTGCTTCATCTTTTACAGCAGATTTAGGGAACAAGACGACGTTGTTATACCCAGGAATCATCCATTGCGCAAACTTTCCATCCGGTCCTGCAACCATACTATGTGTGTCCAGAACTGCATCCGGGAAATTCTTGATAGTATCTTTATTCAGAGAATCGATATCCTGCATGGAGCCCCCGATATAAAGGCCGCCTTTACCACTGGTGAACATATTCACCGCATCTGTTTTACTTGTAGCCGCGAAATCTTGGTTCATGTAGCCGCCATCACGTACTTTTTTGAAAAAATCCATCGTATCGATATACTGCGGGAACGTAAAGTCAGGTGCTAATTTGCCATCCACTTCGCCCCATGTGTTCGGTGTACCAAACCAGGAGGATACTGTTTTGAAAGCACCGTAGGTTAATTCATTCCGGTCAATAATACCAGTGGTGTCCTTCTTGCCATTACCATCTGGATCTTGTTCTGTGAATGCTTTAGCCATAGCCAGTAATTCATCTACATTAGCCGGTGCTTTAAGTCCCAGCTTATCTGCCCAGTCCTTACGGTAAATGATCCCTTGGCGTGCTAGTGGGCGGCCGATATACAAGGTGTACAGCTTGCCATCCACTTTCGTGTTATTCAGAATTTCCGGTTTCAATTTACTCAAATTAGGGAACTCGCTTAAAAGAGGACCTATTTCCCAGAACTGACCGTCTTTAATCGCGTCTTTCATTTGAATAAAGGTGGTTTGATTCTTCAAATAGGTTACTTGTGGCAGTGAACCCGTAGCAAAGGATGAATTCAGCTTTTCTTCATACGTATCTGCCGGATAGAATTGATAAGTTAACTTAGTATTAGTCAATTTTTCAAGCTCAATTTTTATTCTGTCGGGTGGTGTTTCTGTAGTATTTAATGGAAGCATAATCTTAATTTCTGCCGGTCCTGCTTTCACTTCTTCTTTAGGTACTTCTGTCTCAACCGGCTTAGCAGTGCTCTCACCACTTGCAGTTTCAGAACTTGCTTGATTGTTGTTACCACCACATCCAGCTAACAATGTGCTGAACGCTAACAGTGCTGTCAACAACATGGTGAAGGATTTCTTCTTCATACCATTTTGACCTCCATAATTTGTATTGGTTACGAGTTACACGTTACATCGCCCGCAAGGTTACGAAAACAATCATTTCCCCATAAAGCCCTGTTCTTAAAGGGATCTGAGCAAATGATTATGGTGATAACACAAAAAAATCCACCGCGTCATCCGCAGTGGATCAAACTAACCCATTTATTTTTCTATCCCAAGCTCAGCCTCACCATATTCCTTAATAATCAGATCTCCTCCGCTAGCTCTCCACTTCTCAACTTCCTTCTGAAATCCCTCAGCGGTTATATTGCCTAATATGTAATTGTACGTAGCATCCACAATAATGGTAGACAATTCTACATTCTTCTCATCATAGGTAGATGAACTTAGAGAAACTGTCGGATCATCGACCAAAAAAGATTCATTATCTTTACTTAGCTGATCCGCAAGTGAGGTCAATTGCTCCTTCTGAGCCACCTCCATAATGTTCTTATTACTAATGTCTGCAATCATCAAAGAATATAACGGATTCACTTCCTTCACCCGCAGCTCTGAGGTCTCCTCGGGAAGAATGATTTTTCTCTCCTCAAGCTTATAATGGCGTCCTTCAAACCCATACATCATTATATTCGCTACATCTTTATCCATGGTTCGATCAAAGAATTCGAGTACCTGGCGGAGTTCATCCTCCGTCGCAATGGCTTTTTTGGAAAAGAGATAGAGTCCGTTATAATTGGGAATCGACCACACTTTATATCCTTCAGGCCCTTTGATCCGATTGATTAACGTAAGTTCTGCTTTCGGATTCAAATTCTGAGCTTCAATAGAAAGCCGCTGAACATCTGTCATACTGCCAATAAATACGCCAGCAATGCCATTTATGAACTTATCACGTTGCACTTCTTTGCTCGTTAGGGCAAAATCCTGATTTATGATTTTCTCATCATATAATTTCTTCATGAAATTCATGGTGTTCTTATACTGAGCGGTCACAAATTCAGGAACGAATTGATGGTTCTCTAGTTTCCAATTATTCGGTGTACCAAAATACGAACTTAACGTCTTGAATACCCCATACACAAGATCATTTCGATCGACTAGTCCAAGGGTATCCTGTTTGCCATTCTGATCTGGATCGTTGTATGTAAATTGCCTCATGACCTCATACAGTTCATCCAGTGTTTGTGGATTATTTAAATGGAGATTGTCGAGCCAATCCTTACGAATAATGACTCCCTGTCTGGAAGAGGGGCGTTCCGTATATAGGCCATAGATCTTACTATCTACAGAAGTCTGCTTAAGAATGGCGGGGTTCAGTTGTTTAAGATTGGAGAACTCCTGAAGATAAGGTCCAATCTCCCAAAAGGCATCCGAACGAATAGCATTTTTCACCAGATTATAGTCTGAAAATTTTACAAATGTGACCTTTCCGAGGGAATTAGTCGTCAAAGCAGTGTTCATCTTATCCGTGTAGACCCCCTCTGGAACCCATCTTATATCGAGCTTCACGCCTGTCAATTTTTCAATCTCCGCCATAATCTCTTTCGAAGGCTGTTGTGGAAAATGAAGGGGTGCCAAAATTGAGATACTCGGCCGAGCCACATCTTGACCGGATCCGGTAGACTCTTTATCGTTGCAAGCGCTTAAAAAAGAAAAGACGAGCATGGTAAATAAGCAGAAATACAGCGTTGCCCTTTTACCCATAGATACTTTAGACATTTCTGTGGCCTCCTAGGTATTGTAAGGATTATCACTCTATATCTTGAAAATTTTACAATTTATAAGCATAATTAGAGCTAATGATTATCACAGAATGAGATGATTATTGTTATTTCCTACCAAGTTACATACACTTAGATCAAGTGTCTACTTCTACATAAGTAAAGGTGCTGAGTCCCGTGAGACCATTAAGCTTTCTAAGTAAGCTAACGATATTTGCCTTTGTAATTAGCACACTGCCTGTGTTGTTCATCGGTTCTTTTTCATACTTCACATCATCAAAAGAAATTCAAAAAAACGTTAACAACAGCAAAATGGAATTAATCTTACAAATCACCTCAAATGTAGAACATAAGTTAACAACTGTCAATCAAACATTAAACCAAGTGATCAACTCTAGTGTATTAAAAAAAGCACTAAACAACCCTTTAAATGAAACCGATTTCATTTTATACAATGATTTAAGAAACGAAATTCGCAATATGCAGTCCTTCGATACGAAGCTGGAAGATGTCATCTTATTAAATCAGCAGCAAAATTGGATGATCAAAAATTCTGGTGTTTATCGCTTAAATGAGTACAAGGACCATGCGCAGCTCACAAACTTAATGAATATTGCCGAAGATACCTCTTGGATCCTGAACCCGTCCTCCATATTTTACAGTGAGGAAAGTATTAACGTCACAGGCTGTAACTACAGCATTAGTCTCATCAAGAAACTCCCAACCAATAAGCTGCAAAAATATGGGCTCGCCTTAGCTAATATTCCTGTCTGCAGTCTTCAGGATTTCATTAACTCGGATGTACAGCTCCTCGACGATATTATCGTTCTGGATAAGACAGGTCGATTCCTGCTCCATCCGGACCGCAACTTGATCGGAAAACCAATGAAAGAAGGCGGATTCACTGAAGATTCTTTCATTTCTAATCCATCTAAACTTTCAGGTCAGTTTAAGACCATGATCCACAAGAAGGATTACTCTGTCACTTACATGCGCTCTCAGATGAATGGCTGGGTCTATCTTTCGGTCACATCCATGGAAAGTTTAACGAAAGAATCCAAAAAAATTAGCCTGTTTACGATATTCGTGTGTACCTTTATGCTTCTATTGTCTATTCTCTTGGCATGGATCGGATCAAGACGGATGTACACCCCCATTGAAAGACTGCTCAATCAAATGGGCCAACGCAAACCCGACATCAAATCCAGACATACGAATGAGTTTCAGATTATCGGAGAACAAGTTCATTCTTTATTCCAATCCAAATCACAGCTGGAAAAAGAAGTCCGTCAGCATATCCAACAGGTTCGTACCTTCTTCCTAATCAATGCTTTCCATGGCAACGTCAAGAAGCGTGATCTGCTTGAAGAACTGGAACAATTCGGCTATCATAAGCAGCTTGAAGAATGGAAGACGATGGCTGTGATTACGTTGTCGATCGATTTTGCCGATGATTCCAGCTATGAGAAAAAAGATCTTAATCTCTTATTATTCGCTGCCCACAATATAATTGAAGAGTTAGTCTGCCCTGAACAACGACTGGCTCCTGTAATTATGGATCATGCAGTTGTCGTCTTATTAGGGAGTCCAGACAGTGATACCGAGTCTTTTCACAAGACATTATATTCGTTAACTGAGAAGCTGCAGCAGGAGATAAACAACTACCTAAAGCTTCAGGTGAGCATCGGTCTAAGCCTTCCCTTCAACACCTTTGACAAATTATCCACGGCTTACAGAGAGGGACTCGAAGCACTGAAGCACCGGATCAAACTTGGTAAAGGTGTCATTATCCAGTATGAAAATATTAACTCTGGCAAGCACTATCTGAATTTGAACTACCCTACTCATAAAGAAAATGACTTACTGGACGCTATCAAATTAGCTGAAACAGATAAAGCAAAGGAGCTCATTCATTTGCTCTTCAAATCTATCTTTGCTCATGAGCTTTCACCACAGGAATACCAGATTCCGTTGACGCGCTTACTAAATAATTTACTCATTATGATGCAGGAATCCGGTATTAGCTTAAATCAGATTTATCATGCCAATGGTTCCATATTTGAGGAGCTGCATGACCTTCATACTGTAACGGAAATTGAAGATTGGTTCTGGAGCATGGTCATTTATCCGATGATCAAGATTTTTAACAGCAGACAAAATGCTCAATATCACAACATCTCCGAGAAGATCATTGATTTGATACAACATGATTACGATACAGATCTTACTTTAGAAGAATGTGCTTCACGTCTGCATTATAATGCCAACTATATCAGCAGTGTCTTCCGCAAGGAGACCCAGTACTATTTCAGTGAATATTTAACGATGTACCGATTTAAAATGGCGAAAAAATGGCTGAAGGAAACTGACATGCCCATTAAAGATATTGCAGCCAAACTAAGATACAACAATTCTCAGAACTTCATACGCTCTTTCCGAAAGCAGGAAGGCATGACACCCGGACAATACCGGGATCACAATGCTGGCACAAAACTTAAATCCACCTTCGACGAATCAATGTAAAAAGAGATGAATATGGTTCAGGTGGAATCCAAAAAAAGAGTCTCTCTTTTTTTCTCAAAATATGTTAACGTGTGCATATAACCTTTTAAGGAGGCAAGGAGTATACCTATGACACCCACATTATTTATCGCAGGGGATTCCACTGCGGCTATCAAAGGTGCTGGAGAGAAACCTATGACTGGCTGGGGAGAATACCTGCAAGGCTATTTTGGGACTTCTGTCCGAATCGATAATCGCGCCATCAATGGCCGCAGTACCAAATCTTTTATAACTGATGGTCGCCTGGATGCCATCCTTAAAGACTTCAAAGCCGGTGACTACCTCTTCATTCAATTTGGACACAACGATGAGAAAAAAGAAGATCCTTTGCGTTACACTGATCCCGACACTGAATATCGCCGCAACCTAATTCAATATATTGAAGCTGCTCGGCAATTAGGTGGGACTCCGGTTCTACTAACCTCTGTAAGTCGCCGCCGCTTCAACTCCGATGGAGAGCTTGACCCGCTTGCTGTAGGCGCTTATCCCGAGGCTATGAAGCAGGTAGCTGAAGAAACGCATACACCGCTGCTTGATATTTTCGCAGCTTCGCAAGTGCTCTATCATTCATTAGGCGAAGAAGAATCCAAGAAATTATTCATGCATTTGCCTGAAAAAGCACATCCGAATTACCCAAATGGAGTTATGGATGATACTCATTTCTCTGATCAAGGTGCTCAGCACATCGCCAGACTTGTGGTTCAGGCTATTGAACAATCTCCTGCCTTACCATTAACAGACTTACAACAACTAATAAAAGGAGTGATCACATCACATGGGCATTCCCCTGCATCTGGGTGTTCGAGCACATGATTTCACACAAGTTCCATTGAAGGATTTAATTGAAAAGATTCAGTTTTATAATTTCGCTCATATTCAGTTTGCACTTAAAAAGTCTTTTCCTGACAGTACTCCGAGTCTGACTGCTATAAGCCCTGGAACAGCTAGTTATTACGGAAATGCCTTTAGACAGGCTGGTATTCAGATGGCGGTGCTTGGCTGTTACGTTAATATTATAGACACTGATCCATTCAAACGGGCACAAGCGTTAGCCGAATTCAATACGCATCTTCGCTTGGCCAGGGATTTCGGCGCTAGCCTGGTAGGAACAGAGACCGGAAGTGTAGGCCGGGGCTATACCACAGCTAATTTTACAGAACAGGCTTTTCAGGAGGTCGTTACTTCGGTAAAGGTAATGGTTGCAGAGGCCGAACGTTTTGGTGTGACGGTAGGTATTGAAGCAGGACTTCATCATCCGCTGTATTCCGCTTCCTTAACTCGCCGACTGCTGGATGAGATTCCTTCTAATAATCTTCAGGTCATATTGGATTGCGCAAATCTAATGTCACCTACAAATTACTTACATCAGGAAGCTATTATTATGGAAGCTTTGAAGCTCTTAGGAAATCGAATAGCCATCATTCATTTAAAAGATTTTATCGTGCAAGATGGAGCCATCAAAATTGTTCCTGTAGGTCAGGGCTGGCTTGAGTTTGAGCCGATTCTTCGTTATATGAAGTACGAGCGTCCGCATATTCAGGGCATTTTAGAGAGCACTCCTGAATCGCATCTAAGAGAAAGCATCGCTTTTTTACAGCGGATATATGAAGACGTGTAAATATAAGATCTCATACAAAAAAATCCACGGTACACCTCATTACCTTGTACAGTGGATTTTTATATTCTGTTTAACATCCGTTTGACCTCCATGAAATAATAGGCTGTTATGATCAAGACATCAAGAGTACCTGGGAGGGGTTCTATGCGTCTTGCTTTATTTACAGACACATTTCTTCCGCAAACGAATGGTGTCTCACTTACGCTTCAGCGCTTAACCACTCATTTGAACCGGCGGGGTATCGAGCATCTGCTATTTTCGCCGAAATCTGCTCCTGAAGACAGTTATGCCGATCCCATACGTCCCATTACCAGTATCCCCTTTTTCTTATACCCAGAATGTAGACTCGCGCTGCCGAATATGTCCTCCATCCAGTCAGAGCTAAAAGCTTTTCGACCCGATCTGCTGCATTTGGCTACTCCGTTCAATATCGGTCTATGCGGCCTTCGCTATGCGAGAAAGCTTGGCCTGCCTCATGTCGCCTCCTACCATACCCATTTTGACCGCTATCTTGAATATTATCGGATGAAAAAAATTGTTCCTCTTTATTGGAAGTACATGAAGTGGTTTCATCGGTCCTGCGATGCTACCTTCGCGCCCTCCAACGAGACACTTGATTCCCTCCAAGCTCAAGGTTTTCAACGTTTGAAGCTTTGGTCTAGAGGCATCGACTGCAATCTCTACACTCCGAAAAAACGCAGCCATCAGGTCCGTGATCGTTACGGAATTACCGCGCCGATATTACTTCTGTATGTGGGAAGGATTGCTCCTGAAAAAGATATCAACACCCTTGCTCTCGCCATGCAGCAATTGCCCGAGTCTATGCAAGCTCAGGTGCATTGGTTAGTTGTTGGAAACGGTCCCTTATTATCAGAAATGCGGGCACAGGCGCCGCAAAATGTCACGTTTACGGGCTACAAACACGGTGAAGAGCTTGCCCAATTGTATGCCTCAGCTGATCTATTCGTCTTCCCTTCCAGTACGGAAACCTTCGGTAATGTTGTCCTTGAAGCCATGGCCTCTGGACTGCCTGTCCTCGCCGTAAATGAAGGCGGGGTGAAGGATCTGGTTACACCCGGCCGCACCGGAATCATCGCCCCACCTCGTTCCCCTGTTGCTTTTATTCGTGAGATTTGTGCCTGTATAGAGCAACCCCAAAAGCTGGCTGCTATGGGTTATGAGGGGCGACAGCTGGCGCTCGGCCGCTCATGGGAGAGCATTTTTGATGGACTCATTCGCGATTATGAAGAGATCATTGAGAATAGGCGCTTCGATCTTATACCGGCTTTACTACCATTAATATAATAATGACGATAGTGAGCACATGTACAGCTGCTTCTAACGGAGCGATCTTGTTCATTGCGGCGTTGTAGCCTACAGGGATTTCGTCGCCTTCACTCGCCATCACGAGCTGGGTCAGCTTTTTCAATCGAGGCTCAACAAATCCAATAATAATGACTTCTATCACGATAAAAAATAATAACGAAAGATTGATCCACAACACCGACAAGCCCATTTTATCAATGATCATTAACAAAATGCCTGTAACGATCAGGGTAATCCCACCCGTTTTAGGGAATCTGTTTATTGTCTTCATCATGCCAAATACAAAACGAAGCTGGCTGCCTGTCTTGGCAGAGCTTGTCAGTATTGGCAGCACAAAAGCTGGTCCAATTCCCACAATGGCCGCTATAACATGTATGACTACCACAATCTTAGAGATAATCTCCGTCAATTCCATGATTACAATCCTCCCTATCATTCGTTGTTTAGATTCATATGACGATGATAGTGAAAATAGTCTTGCAGAATCCTTTAATTCTTAGATAATCTCGAAAAAGCGCCTAGCCGGATATTACCGACGTAGGCGCATTTTTAACTATTGCTTAGTTATTTTACCGTGACTTTCATAACTGTACTTTCACTTACGCCTTGATTATTCATCAGTTCTACACGGTATTCATAAACACCTGGAGATCGATTCGTGATCGAAGTAGAAGCCATTTGGGCATTCGGAGTATTTGCTGTTAAAGTTTGTGTATCGATAAGCACTCCATTCTCATACAAGCGATACACTTTGCCGTTCATCCCCCACCATAGATTCATGGTCACTTTATACTCTCCATCACCATCCCAGTTGTCATTAGATAACACTGGCTTACCTGGTGCAGCATCCTTCACAATAACCATATGAGAAGTAGATACCGTTGTTCCAAATGAATTAGTTAGCTCAGCCGTGTAGGTGTAGGTACCGTTTTCTTTTCCAGTAACACTAGTCACTGCGGTCTGTGCGGTTGGGGAGTCATCGCGTAAGGTTTGCGTGTCTATTAAAGTACCGTTCTCATATAGCTTGTAGACCGTACCATTATTGCCCCACCACATGTTCATTGTGATTTTGTAATCACCATCCAAGAGTCCTGTATCCTGCCCATTGTTATTGGATAGGACCGGTCGCCCCGGAATTCCTGTAGCCTTCTGCGACCCATTTACGACTATAATTACTTGTTCTGTCGTCGAGAGTCCAGCGTTATTCACAGCTGTTGCGATGAACGTATGTGATCCCGTAAGTCCTGTTAGGGCAATCTCATCACCATAGGCAACTTCTTTTCCATCAAAGGTGATATCCAAACTACGAACACCCGATTCAGGATCTTCTGCTACGACCTGTATTTTCAAAACCTCCGATTCACTCATTTGAGTAGAAGGTAAACCCGTAATTGCAGGTGGTGTAGTATCTTCTGTTTCCCCCGGTGAACCAACATATTGAATTTTTGGCGCCGCAGGTTGTTCCATGCCTTCGCCAAGAAAGAATCCAGGATGCGGAGGTTGATTATAACCCACGTTCTGCCAAGCCACTCCCAGTCGGTAGATCGGATCATGCATCAAAGTGCGAATACGATAATCTGTCATATCCGTTGTTGTATAGATTCGTAATTCAGAACTGTCCGTTGCGCGCCAGATCACTTCTTCACGCCAATCCCCGAACAGATCCGCCTGTAAGCTTGGGTTCGCCTTAGTGCCATTATTAGAAGAAGCTCCAGTAGCCGTCAACAAATTAGCTGTTGTCTGGTTGGTGTAATCCCACTTATCCACTCGATTAGAATCCAGCAATTCCCGTAAAAGATCACCATCCCACCAAATGCCGAAATTCGTAGAGGAAGGCAGCTTATTCGTAATTAGCTCTCCCTGAGCACTGTATACGCCTGTAACAGGGATCTGCACTTCATTGGTGATCGTTGCAGCCCATACCTCTTCCCCAGCATAACGCGGGTCAATATCTGCTGACATTCCGCGTCCAGTATCAATTCCTGTGAACACACCCCATAAGGTTTCCCCTGTAGCTGCATCACGCATTTCAATACCAAACTTGGAATCGGTATGCTCATGTACATCAAAGACCTCCAGCCCCGGTCTGGTTGGATCAAGATCTCCGAAATGGATCGCATCCCCATGACCAAGCTTTGTATTGTACAGCGGCAATCCATCATCATCGATGGCCATCGCGCCGAAGGTTATTTCGTCCTTACCGTCACCATCTACATCTCCTACTGAAAGATTATGGTTCCCTTGCCCTGCGTAATCGCCATACCCTTCTTCATTACTATCAAATCGCCATACCTTCTCTAGCTTACCTACGCGATAGTTATACGCTGCAAGTACAGTTCTAGTGTAATAACCACGACTGAAAATCACGCTTGGCTGTTCACCGTCTAAATAAGCTATAGCTGCCAAAAAGCGGTCCACCCGATTACCATAGGCATCGCCCCAAGCGCCCACATCACCACGCGGCGGATCATAACTAACCGTATCCATTGCCCGGCCTGTTGCCCCTTCGAACACTGTTAAATACTCATTGCCGAGGAGCACATAACCCGAGCTGTTGCGATAGTCTGCACTAGCATCACCGATCAAAGTACCTTGACCATCAACCGTACCATCTGCTGTCTTCATCATAATCTCAGCACGCCCATCACTGTCCAAATCGTAAACCATGAACGGTGAATAATGTGCACCAGCACGAATATTAGGCCCTAAATTAATCCGCCATAAACGTGTGCCATCTAGCTTGTAAGCATCCATATAGACTAGTCCTGTATAACCTGCCTGGGAGTTATCTTTGCTGTTCGAAGGCGACCATAACATGATGATTTCGTAGACCCCATCACCATCCACATCCCCTAGACTTGCATCCCCTGCACTATACGTATAAGGCTGACCGTCTTTAGTGTAATCATCTGCTGGTTTTTGCAAGGGAACTGATAGGTACTGCTTCTGCCATACGCTGAATTCTTCTGAAACAGATTTTTCGATTCCATTGTATACCGATGTGATTCTATATTTGGCATCAGCTGTGCCGGAAGGATCGAGATAGTTCGTGCTTTGCGTAATCAACGAATCATTTAGCTTCTCTTCCCCGCGATACAGATTGAAACCGATCGATTCCGGGTCCAGACCTAACATCCGCCAGCTGATATAAATGCCCTCATCTGTCTTAACCGCTACAGGCGCACGATCCAGCGCCTCCATCTTCCGATATAGTGTTGTCACTGCTGAGGTTTCCAGCGTAGCGGAAAGATCAGAGATACCGCCTGCATTTACCGAGGCAACTTTGTAATAGTAAGGAATTGTACTTAGAATGGTGGTGTCTGTGTATGAAGCTTCGAATGATTTGCCGATTAGAATGAACTCACCATCCGCGGATTTCGCACGATAAATGTTGAACATCCTTGCATCCGATACCTCATTCCATGTAAAGGTCACATCATTTTTGTTCGTAGATTGTACTGCTAGACCACTAGGTACGGCTGCTTTTGCTACAGATGGATCAATCATAGAAACCTTTAAGGCATTAGATGTTACGGATTCCAGTCCCGTGCTATCTACCGAAGTTACCGTATAGATGTATTCCATACCGATATCCGCAGTGGTATCTGTGTAAAGCGGCTCTGTTGTCTCGCCCAGCAGCTCTGCACTGTTCGAAACCGTTGCTTGACGATAAACTCGGTATCTCAGCGCACTATCCATACCATCCCAAGATAGTTTAGCTGCGATAGGCTCATTGTTTAAGTCCAGACTACCTAGTTTCAGATTCGTTGGGGCTAATAATAGAGGTGTGATTTCAAGTCCATTGAGATGAGCCGTTGTGCCGCTAAAAACAAGATTCATCTGACCGTCTTTGACAGCGATCTGGTTATACAGCTTCTCAGCAATATTTTCCTTACCTGAGGAGACTGTTCCATAATCTTTGCCTTCAATCGCTACGTTCGTCTTGGTAGAACCAATCCAATCTCCGGTATAAGTCTTAACGGAATAATAACCATTCGGTAAATCCACTTTAAATTCATACGAGCCTCCAAAATAGATTACGAAATCTCTACGAAGTGCATCAGTCGCACTACCGCGATCTCGATCACTCATACCTTCACTTGAGGACAAGCCATAACCACGTTCTGTTGTATAAAGTACATTACGGTTCACTTCCGTATAACCGGCGGCAACGGGTGAGCCAACAGGTCCAAAATCATAACGATATTGTGCGGACTTCGTAGTCAGCTTAACTTCATCTGAAGGCTCAGACTCACCTAACCCGTTTACTGCAGTCACTCGAATGGAGTAACTGTTACCTTCCGCCATTCCGCTTAATGTTAAAGCTGGAATAGTGGCAGTTCCCGCCAATACGTAAGCAGTTTCAGCTTCTGACGCCAGCTTACGATAGATTTTATAAATATCAGCGCCCTCTACATTATCCCATTTCAGTACTGCACCTGCATTACTGATACTTCCCGCTACAAGACCTTTTGGCTTGGCAGGCACTGTTTCTGGCTGCTTAATGTCCTCTACAAAACTGGAGAGCGGAATGTTTAATTGCTCTATTCCTTTGGCCAGCAGACGAGCCATTTGAATCGCTCCGTACTCTTGAAAGTGAGTATCGTCTGTCGACCCATTCGGGAAAGCACCATATATCCCTGCATCGAGGTGAAGGAACACCGATCGTGTAGCTGCAAAACCGATCGCGTTGTAATAAGCGACACTTAGCGCGCTAAGATCAACCAATTCCACATGCAGCTCATTCGTTACCTCTTTCATTGCCTGCACATATTCAGGGAAACTCACATTAAATTGTTCCGTGGCAGCATTATAATCTCTACGTCCCATCGGGGTCACCAGAATCGGAGTCGCTCCTCTTTGTCTGGCTCCCTCGACATACGTTTTTAAATAATTTTTATAATCTGCTGGAGAGGCATACCGATCAGGAACGCTGATCGTTGCGTCATTGTGACCAAATTGGATAAGGAAATAATCACCTGGCTGTATCTTTCGCAGTACTTCATCCAGCCGCCCCTCAACAATAAATGACTTAGAGCTGCGGCCTCCTATAGCGTGATTCTTAAACGTTACTTCCTCACTAAAGAAATCAGGAATCATTTGTCCCCAGCCAGCCTGTGGTATCCAGTAAGGATCATAAGTCTGCACAGTTGAATCACCCGCAATATAAACTGTAGGCAATTCATTAGCAGGACGGTCTGGCTGCTTAGTAATCACCAGTGCATTGATATTAGGCTTAGTGCCAGAGAACGCCAAGTTCATTTGTCCATCCACCAAAGCGATGTCAAAGCTCATTTCCAAATACTGACCTGATGTTTTGCTCGTCTGTTGAACTTTTTGAATGGATTCTACTTTGATGCCAATGTCCGTATCTCCGGCGCTATCTCCAGCGATAAGTGACACAGTATAGTCACCATTCGGTAAATCTACATTAAAGGCAGTATCCTTAGGGACCACCAAATCCGATCGTAAAGGATCAGAGGTTCCCCGGTCTACAGCAGTTACCTTTGATATATCCGTAAATCCATATTTAACCGCAGAGGAATAAGATACCCCCGCATCGACCTTAAGATAACCTTCCGCCGCAGCACCTGGGCCAAAATCAAAGGAATATACATTTCCTTCTGGCAATGTTACAGGTGGCGTGTATACCATACTTTCCACTTTGTTAGATAACTGGGATTGTCCTTGACCATTAGCAGCTTTTACCCCAAAATATTGACGCTTAGAGGTATCTACTGCTACATCCGTAAATGTCGTCTTTTCCGACTGCCCAATCTCCTGGAAGGATCCATCTGCTGAATCAGATCTTAAGATTGTATAACGGGTAGCTCCCGCCACGTTGTTCCAACTTAGCTGAACAGAACTCGCACCTACGCTGACAATCGAAAGGCCCGTTGGTGCTTCCGGAACCTCTGCCTCCGGAATTTTATCTACTGTCACAGATGCACTCCAAGCAGACTCCTCACCGCTGCCTTTAACAGCAGACACATTATAGATGTAGCCACTGCCTTGATTTACGTCTGAATCCACGTAGTTGGTCACAGCAACTTGACCAATCGATTGAATAGCCCCGCTAGGAAGCTCTGTCCGATATATATTGTAATAGACTGCTTCTGTCACGCTGCTCCACCCGAGGGAGACCGCAGCGGGCGAGAGATTCGTAACCGCTAAGCTCTCAGGAGCCTGCAGTGGACCCGGCACGATTTGCTGAATCATAAGTCCATTTAAATACCCGCCAACCCCTGTACCCGTAATGCCAACGGTCAGTTGACCGTCATGGACAGCCGTGCGGTAGGTGGCTTGATTTACAGCCTGCTTGCTGCTTATTGAACCAGCCGTAACACCTTCTAAGGTAATCGTAGTTTTAGTTGTACTTGTGCCTGCCAATAAATCTCCTGAGAATACAGTCACATCGTAATCCCCATTAGGAAGATCCACTAGAAAGGCGTAAGACAATCCCAATACAAAATCATTAGTCAGTTCATCTCCGCCCGAGCGATTTCTTGAGGCAACCGCCTGATCTAGACCATATCCTAGCTCCTTCGTATACAGCTTAGATTCATGCACAGCTGTATAACTACTCATTACAGGACTTGTTGCCGTTCCAAAATCATATCGCAAAGTTATTGGACCTGAATCCGCACTGGCTGGTTGCACTCCAAAGGTTGTAGAGGGAAATAGAGATGAACAAATGAAGACCCACGACAATAACACAATAAGTATTTTATTCCCCATTTTATTTCTCTTCATCTTCCGTGCTTCACCCGCTTTCTTAGGATTGAAAGAACTTAGTACGCATCTGGCCCTGCTGTAGTAAACGCTTACAATAAACTTCATTGTCATTCGTTCTTCAAATATAAGTTCTCTTCGTGCGCGTATCCCCTCCTCCTTGCTCAGACACTTTTCTGGATAATCATTTCCAGATGCACTCATATCCAACACGATACTACCACCTAAGTTTCACTATGAACATTTAAAAAACAGAGTTTATCGTACACTAAACCGTTCAATTCACTCGCCTCTAGTTATAAAATCCTACGATTTCGTGACAAGCTGGGACATAAAACCCAGAATACACCTATACATTTTTAATTTCATATGAGTAAAATCATTTCAAAAAACAGCAAAAAGACCCCTTGGTTTCCCAAGAAGGTCTTTGAGTTATGGTTAGATCTTACCGTTTAAGCTGCCACCCGGAGCAAATAATCGTTCGATATGCTTTTGAACCGCTTGATCTGGAATTAATGGTGGCGCTTGATGAGGTTTTACACGCGCATCAATAATCACGTTATCACATGACCAATGCTTATACTCCGTTGAACTGTTCACGCCATATATATCATGAGAAGGATTGCTGCGCGTGAACGTCGCCCATAGGAAATTCTCAATTCTATCACTTAAGAACTCGCTATCATCACACACAATAATCATCGGACAAGATGGGAGTGCTCCCTCTTCTTGAATCGCTTCGCTAAGCTTGTTCATTTCCTGCGCTGCTTCAGCGTAAGTAGTGAATTTAGAGCCTTGAAGCGCCACGAGACCCGGCATTACCATACGCGCATGTTCAAATCCTTGTTGTTCTTGAAAAATGCCAGGAACCTCTGTACTTAGCTCTCTTTTCTTCTCCCCAACTGCAGCGAAAATCACCTTACTCCCGCTGTTTAATCCTGTGCCGGAATAATCAAGGGTATCAATCGTTGTATTCGTATAGAAATGAATATCTCTTCGAAGATTAATTCGCTCCAGAATATACGTCAAGAAATCTTCAACATCATGTGTACTAATAGGCTGTTGTTCTTCGGCTGTAATAAATAAAAACTTAGCTAAACTAAGCTGGCCTGTACCCAAAATCCGATTTGCAATGGTAAGAATCTCTGCTGGCTGCTTCACTTGCTGATAAGGCGTATAACGTTCACTGCCAATCGCAAATAAAAGGGGATGAACTCCCGCAGCATCAACGGCGTGAACTTCTTTGACACCCGGGATTTCTTGTCGAATAGCTCCGCCCGTCAACTCGTGAATTAACTCACCAAAAGCGGTATCCTCTTGTGGTGGTCTGCCGACAACCGTAAATGGAAAGATGGCATTCTTTTTAGCGTACACTTTATGTACTTTCATAACTGGAAAAGGATGAACTAAGCTGTAATATCCTAAATGATCACCAAAAGGCCCTTCCGGCTTCGTCTCACCAGGATGAATTTCCCCTGTGATCACAAAATCTGCATCATTACTAATGCAATATCCATCTACATAGCTATAGCTAAAATGACGTCCCGAAAGTAAACCTGCAACGATCATCTCACTCATTCCCTCTGGCAAAGGCATTACAGCCGATAACGTATGCGCTGGAGGTCCGCCGATGAAGCAGCTCACTTTAAGGGGTTCTCCTTTTCGATTGGCTCTTTCTTGGTGAACGCCGATACCGCGATGAATCTGATAATGAATACCAACCTCTTTATTGAGTTCATAATCATTGCCATTCAACTGAACGCGGTACATGCCCAGATTGGAATTCATAATGCCTGGCTTGTCTGGATCTTCGGAATACACTTGCGGCAATGTGACAAAAGCGCCACCATCCTCTGGCCAATGTGTGATCAGCGGAAGATCAGAAATACTGATTTCCTGAAAACCACTTGGCAGACCCCCTGGCTTTTTGATAGGCAATGCTTTTCTCGCGGATAGTCCTGTCCCTACATATTTAAAAGGATTTTTGAGTGCTTTCATAGGATCGTTACGAAGTGCAATTACGTTATGTGTGGAGTTCCAGGTACGCCGAAAGATAAACTTACTGCGCTCAATCGTTCCAAAAAGGTTAGACACCGCACGAAACTTCGAGCCTTTTACATTTTCAAATAATAATGCAGGCCCACCGGCTTCATAAACCTTCAAGTGAATTGCGGCCATCTCCAGATAGGGATCCACTTCTTCACGAATACGAACCAAATGTCCATGTTTCTCTAAATCATTTACACACTCTTCTAAATTGCTATATTTCATTTCATTACTCCGATCTCTAGAAGGTTATTACAAGATTTCTTGGATGTTTTAATTATACCCTGTAACTTATTAAAATAAAGCGATACCCTATGTACTAGAACATCCCGCCGTTATCTTGTATATTCAGGTTTAGGTTCATCTCGCAAAATATTTCTGGCAGGAATCCCTACGGCCGAAGCATTATCCGGCACATCCTTAACCACAACTGACATCGCTCCGATATTAACATCATTCCCCAGCGTAATCGGGCCAAGTATCTTAGAACCTACTCCGATAAATGCTCTATCACCAATCACAGGTTCCCCTAAGTTATTTCTCCCCCCAATGGTCACTTGGTGAAAAATAGTAGCGTTGTTTCCAATCACCGCTTTAGGACTAATGATAATGCCATTTAACCCATGCGGTAAATGAAGCGCATCACCAATTTGAGCCTCTGCATGAAGCTCTCCACTGGCAACAATTCGAACAAACAGCACATCCATTATTCGGTATAGGAGCCACAAAGGTTTGCGGATCAAGCCACTTTTCACCCGATAATACACCCAATTTCCAAAACGATAAGTAAACAAAGCCATAATCGTTTGTGGATTTTTTAGATTTGCCTTCCAGTCCATTTTGAATGATTTCATCATTGTATCATCCTCCTATAGGGGCAAGATATGAACTATATTCTCGTGAAATGAAAGCAGCTATGAGGTGAAAATTAACTGGGAGGTTCGCAGGATGGAGAGTCATTCGGGTGATTGTGCTTTCACCAGTGTAAGTTAGATTCAGAGATTCATCAAGAAGTGGACAGTTCTCCCTATATAAACATCAACCCATTACAAGCCTTCCTAAACAACAACACGCGCCGAGGTGATATCGGCGCGCGCTGAATGCTATCTATTCTATTAAATAAGGTCCAGAACAATCACGTTCACAGAATGGGCAGCTAGATTTACAATTGCAGTGTCTTTATTAAACATGATTTCTGTTTCAACCGGAGTAACCTTCTCATCATTTTTTCTGTTCACATTAGGGGTGTGAATCAGCGAAGCATCGCCTGTTAAAGTAATCCATTTACCGGTAGTAGCTACGTTTAAGCCTTTCAATTCAAGCTTCGTTGCTTTCTCTACACGATCCGCATTCACAAGCTTCATATAGAGATGCTTATCATCTTTAGTAACGGAATTGTATACTTCTCTGTTATACGCTTCGAGCTTATAATCAAGCACTTTACTTGTTGTCTTGCCATCTGTGTAAGAGCAAATCAAATGCTTGCCATCTGCTCCACCATAATTAACAGTGATGGTATATGCCGTATGATCCGCCAGCTCTTCATAGCAACTTGCTCTCAGGTTACCTGCTGCTGTACTAGAGGAATAATCGCCGAGCGTATAAGCCTCAATCCCTTGCTTGTACACCTTGACTCCTGTGGCATCGCCATTATAACCAATCGCATATTCGATAACATCTTTATTTTCTGGTGAAATGTCTGTCAGACCTGCACCTACATAGAAGCCATCTTCGCCGGAAGCTCTTTCAAGAACAACCTCTACTTTATAATTAGTCCACGTGTCATTGAGGATATACAATCCATTCAGCCCGCTGTTCTGTGCCTTCAAGACTAGACCTTTGGAAGGATCAATCGTATATCCGGCAGAGCCAGGAATGACTTTCCAAGCTTCATGCAGCGGTTGTGTAAAATCTTGCTCAAACATAACGCTTCCATCCGTATTCGAAGTAACCTCCAACCGCTTCACAACCACTGATGCTTTTCCGGCAGCCACTTCAATTCCTCCGTGAGGAATGAGGTCTACCTTTTCCCCGTTGCGATAGGTCGAGAACGATGTGCCAACCACTTTGGTGCCGAGATATTTAGCGTACAGCTGTTGAACATAGTAGTTCGGCGTGTACCATACAGTTTCATCATCAAACCAAATGCAATCTGGTGTCCATCTGTAGGTGCCATCTGTTAATACCTTATTGAACAAAGGTGCCGTTGCAGCTAGTCTAATCACATCAGCGTTATTCTCGAAGCTGGACATAATCGCCGCCTCAGCAATCGCTCCTGCTAATGTATTTTTATCTGTCGAAGCATATTCACCCACAAAAACCTTCGAAGTTTCAGCCTCGTCCAAACTGCCGTCTTCTTTATAAGCTCTGTAATAGTAATTGTAGCGATCCGCATTCTCTAACAAATACTCGTTGGAACGGTAGTAATGCTCGTCCGCAATGGTATCCATGTAGTTCTTTTGTTTCTCATACCAGGTAACCGTCTCTTCAATACTCGATGTTCCATCCGTGAAGCTGATCTGTTCCGAGCCTTGTAGATTTCCGCTTAGGAATTTCCAGCCTTGTTGATAGGCATCATCATCTGCTTGTGCGCCAACCGTAGAAAGAATGGTCAGTTCATGATCAGGGTAGTTCTTCACCATATATTCATCAATTGTTATTTTAAAATATTCGAAGTTAGCAAAAAACTCTGTTCCCCAGTTTTCATTCCCCACACCCAAGTAACGCAGGTCAAACGCTGCTTCATGGCCCATCTTTTTACGCAAAGCGGCCCACTCGTTATTGTCAAAATCCATGCTTATCGCAAAATCAATCAGATCCGTAAAGTTCTTCACATAATAGTCTCTTAATGCACCACCAGCAGGATTCGCATAATCCGAACGTGCTTGACAGAGTACCCCGCAGGCCATAACAGGAAGTGGTGTTGCATTCAAATCCTCGGCCAATTGGAAATACTCCATATAGCCAAGCCCCATCGTCATCATGTAGCCCCATACATTATAGTTCTCTTTGCGAAGCTCAATGTCGTTGACGGATTCTTTCCAATCGTACACATTCTCCCAAATATGAGACCCTTCAGAAATACAGCCTCCAGGGAAACGCAAGAACGTCGGATGAAGATCAACGAGTGCATTCACTAAGTCTTTTCTAAGTCTATAGTTCGGATTCCCTTTATAGTTCGCATGAGCTGTAGCAGAACGTTCTTCTTCCCCAGCGCCCCAAACCTCTTCCGGCATTAAGGAGACCATATCAATGGAAATCTCACCGTTAAAGGTTAACGCCAGCTGACCGAGTACAGTTTCAGATCCTGTTAATACAAGCTTAGAAGCCACGCCATATTTCTTCCAGTTACCGTCATCGTTCACCTCAACCACCGCCGTATCGCTAATGGCTTTACCGTCTTTGTCGAGCAATTGCAGGGTGATTGTTCCCGCTGCCTCTGCCTTCGCCCAAATGGTGAAGTTATACTTAGCATCCTTCTGAATAAACATGGAGCAGTGCTGATTGGAATCCGCAAAGCCTCTATTCTTAATCGTCGCGCCATCTGCCACTGTCACATAATGAGCATTCATATCTTTATCTTCGATTCCGAAGAAATCATTTAATCCGCCTGTATGATGAACCGTCATTTTATCCGTGTCACCAGACCATGCATGCAAAGGTGTATAATTTCTTCCCGTTGAAGTCCCATGCACCCCACATACATGTGAATAGCTGTCAAAAGCAAATGACTCAAAGGAACGATTCTGCACTAGCTCTGCATAAATCCCACCGTCTGCTGCATTATTAATATCCTCATAGAAAAGGCCATATAGAACATCGCTAACATCCAAAATCTCAAGGTTCCCATCGATCGTTAAAGTGTAAGGTGGCAACCCTTCTGGGAGCACAGACACATTGAAGCTCTTTTCTACTACACTGTCACCTTTTTTCAAAAGCGCGGTAAGCGTTACACCTTGCGCAGATTGGACTGTTTTATTCAGAATGCCCTCATTAGAAAGGATTGCTGAATCGCTGGACACCCAAGACACGTTAACTTTTCCGCCCATGAGCGTAGCGGGCAATTCGATATCTTTGGTGATGATGGAGCTAGTGAAGGTTAAATATTTATCTTTTGCAAGCTTAACGATATCTTCATCAGTCAACGATTCACACATAATCTCAATCACTTCGTCCTGCGTTAAACCCGCTTTATATACACGGAAGTCCGCTAGAGAGCCTCCGAAATCCACATCTGCACTGTACTGAGACCTTCCGATCGTATTGTTACTATAATTTCCTTGGTCCTCAAATGTAGCAAACCATGTGCGCAGCTTAGCATATGTACCGCTGGAAGTCTGACTGATCATTCCGTCCGCAACGACCTCACCATTTATAAACACTACAGGTCCTGCACTGCTTAGTGTTCCACCTTTTGTTCCAGTGACCGCAAAAGCGACATGTACCCATTCACCAGCAGTAAAGGATTTCCCAGGATCTGCGACTAAATCTTCCCCTGCAAAACAAGTTCCCCGGAAATTTCGTGTTAAAAAAATATAAGGACCCGTTTCGCCTTTGCCGAAATCAAAAAGTCTTTCCCATAAGCTCCCACCACTACTTACATGCATCCAAGTCGATACAGTAAGGCCAGTTTCGTCGCTGACCTCTTTAAGAAGATCATCCGGCAAAGAAATATAGGATGTGCCATGTTCTCCACCCGCTAGTGAAACAGCACTTCTACCCGCTACCGTCTGAATGGAGGGCAGCTTAGTCCCTGAAGCGGTTCCATCGTTCCCATTCCCTGAGTAATCTTGACCTACATGATCGGGGTTATCAAACTTATAATACGCTATCAAATTACTATTAATAGATTTGTTACTGTTGTCATTGTTCATAGAAGATCACCTGTCATCTTTTGTATTAGAAATCATAAAATCCTAACCAATCTACTGATTACTACGACAAAACCGTTCCAACCGTGAATCATTTAACCTTTATACGAAACATAATAACACACTTTATAATCAATTAATATATTAACTAATTAATATTTTTATGAAATAAAAGAAAACATTTTTATAATTAAAATTTACCAAATAGACCCTTTTATTCATGATAAAATGAATTAGAATGCATGAAGGAGAGATGAAAAATGAATACCCATGTAGGTTATGAATCAACAAAACGCGATTTATTTACCATTGAATGTAAAGATATCCTGTTACGAGAGTTTAGCTTGGAGGATTTAGATGAGTTTCATGCACTTACCACGCAGCCTGAAATCATAGAATTTCTGCCCGACTGGAATGTCCCTAAAGAGCAACGGCTAGATTGGTTAATAAACTATGAAATAAAAGAAAACCAACAGTTTCTGCAAGCAGTCTCAGCGGATGGAAATATCGGGGAGCTTCGTCTTCGCTTAGGCATTATTTTAAAAGAGACGAATGAGTTTATCGGTTGGTGTTGTACAGGTATGAAGGATGAATTACCCGCTCCGAACAGAGAGATTATGTATGCCATATCCAAGGATCATCGCGGCAAAGGGTATACTACACAAGCTGCCAAGGGACTGATTAAATTTTTATTTGAGCACACATCTACCGATGTATTAAACGCTATTGCTCTGGTACATAATACACCCTCAATTAGAGTCATACAAAAATGTGACTTTGACTTAATTAATGAAATTACGATTGAAAATGAAAGCTATAATTATTACCAGCTCTCTAAGTGGTAATGGAATAAGAAAAGAGCTGCCTGAATAATCTCAGGCAGCTCTTTCTTTAGTTCCATTAGTTCATAAATTTAATCAATTGCAGTGATTGCTTGAGAATCTTAACCGCTTGCGCACGAGTAGCCAACGCTTTAGGAGCGAAGGTCGTCTCTGTCATCCCATTCATAACCTGACTAGCTAATAATTCGGAGACCGATTCCTTAGCCCAGCTTCCAATGGCACTATTATCCTTGTAAGAAGCTAATAGAGCGTTATGATTCGTCGCAACAGATGAAGTATAACCTGCATAGGTCAGTGCACGAAGCGTCATCACTGCCATTTCTTCACGGCTAATCGGTACTAATGGGTGGAAGCTGTTATCTTCAAACCCATTTACAATCTTCGCATCTGTTGCCGCGGCAACAGCGCCATAGAACCAATCACTCGCCTTCACATCCTTGAACTTCACCGTCGTCCCTTGAGCATCCAGCCCAAGTGACCGTACTAGTAAAGCTGCGAACTCCGCTCTTGTAATTTGCTGCTCAGGTGCAAAATGTGTAGAAGTTTCACCCTTAACAATTAATTTAGAAGCAAGAAGCTCGATATCGCTCTGCGCCCAATGTCCTTTAATATCATTAAACGTAACATCAGAGTGAATGACTGTGTAGATGCTGTTTCCATTTCGTTTCATGTCTGCCAAAGTTTTGTTGCCTGTCACTGTAAAGTAAGTAGGCACGAATACAAGCTCTCCACTTGCTTCGTCAAAACGGACTCCGGTACTAATTTGTGGATCAAGTGCTGTATCCAGCGCTATCCCTCTGGACACATAAGTCGTACCAAAGTTATTAATCTTAACCGTCTTTCCATTGCCTTCAGCAGTGATTTCAAACTTAAATGCTGGACTTAGCAAGCTGCCACTCTTTTGGTTGGCTGCTTGATTAATAAGTCCGGTTTGTTGCTCATCCACTTTAGAAATCATTATAGTGATGTTGATATCTTTAATATCCACACCCAGACTTCTTAATAGCTCTGCCGTAGGAATCACACTTGAAGGAAGATTATAGAAGAACTGACTGCTCTCAATCTTCAGACTGGAGTTCAATCTAGAACCATCCGTTGGTGCAAACGCCTGTAATGGCAGTTCGATTTTAATAGGATTCGTGGAAAGCTCCATTCCTAGAACCGCTTGCATATGTGCTTGAAGTGCTTTGGTAAGTGCATTGGCATCGACAGATACTTTATCGTATGTCACACCATCCTTACCCACTTCAGTTATCGTTGCAATCTTAACGTTATCCAACTGTGCCGCATGATCTGTAGGTACTGATGTTGCTGTTGGTTTTGCAGTTGGCGTTGGTGATGGTGTCCATACCGATACTGGTGACGTCGGATCTGGAGACGGTGTCACTACTGGTGTTCCTGTTGGTTCTACCGTCGGTGTCGTCGTCGACGTTGCTGTCGGTGTCGGCGTCGGCGTTGCTGTCGGCGTCGGCGTTGCTGTCGGCGTCGGCGTTGCTGTCGGCGTCGGCGTTGCTATCGGCGTTGGCGTCGGCGTCGCCGTTGGTGTCGGCGTCGGCGTTGCTGTCGGCGTCGGCGTTGCTGTCGGCGTCGGCGTCGGTGTTGCCGTCGGCGCTGGCGTTGCTGTTGCCGTTGGCGTCACAACTGGTGTTTCCGTTGGCGCTGGCGAAACTGTTGCCGTAGGTGTGGGCACATCAGTACCTTTTGCCAGTTCCTTCGTATTCCGCACACGGATGCGAGTTCCTTCCGTATTCTTTCCAGTAACTCCCACAGCTACCAATGTATCGCCGATAGCCAATACCGGAACAGGACCACTCTGTTTCACGATATATCCATCGGCAAAGACCAGAATTGGACCTGAGCCATCATCAATAACATAGGAGTTCTCATCGAATTGCGAACGAACCTTCCCCGTCACTTTTACTAACAGCCCTTGGTTACTATCCAAACTAGCCTGTGCTGTAGTTAATGTAAGTGGTTGTACCGGATCCGTATGTCCTGTTTTAATTACGTCCATCACGAACGAATCAAATTCAAGTTCATAGTTGTTCTCGAATAGCTTCGTTTTTCCGTAAATTCGTACGGTATCCCCTTCAACCAAACTTTTCTCAGGAACTTCTTTAAAGGCCATAATCCCGCCAGAAGCATCCTGAACATAGAACGCATCGAAGAAGATGTCCGAGCCCGTAACGACTGTTCCCTCAACTACTCCAGCTGTTCCTTCTGGTTGTGTTTTAAGACTAGCGATCGTGTCGATCTTTGTTTCTCTGTGAGCCAGCCAATTGATAGAATTCAATCCAAGCTCATTGTTGCCCTTAGGATTATAAGATTCATCCAATTGCTTATCATTCACAAAGTTCATACCGGAGACAATAATACGTCCCTTATCTACTTCTTCTGAAGCTATTGCAGGAATTGCAGAGCCACCAACACCGTCATCGACGGTATCATAAACGTATCCGCCGGCAGCGATCTTATCTTGAAACGTCGTTTCATTTCCTGTAACAAGGACGGTAACTTTATCCGTATCTGTTAATGCTTGATGTCCGACTTTTTCCAAGCTGGCCCCACTGTAATACTCAACGGTCAATGCCCGGTCTGTAATATAGTTTTTCACTAATCCTGGATGTAATCTAACTGTATACGTGTTCGTTCCTATAGGTTGAGACCAGAAGTTACCCTCAGGACTTGTGTCAAAAATACCGTCATTACTCACCTGGATCGTAGATCCTATCTTCTGTAATAGCTCATTACTAATCGTAGGCTTTGAGCTACCATTATTACTCTTCTCTGTTAAGAACAATGAACCTCCGCGCGCTACAAAATCTTTTATCGCCGTGCTTTCAGCATCAGTCACAGCGGCCGAAGGATGTGTAAACATTAGTACACTTACATCGGTCAATGTTGCATCTGTGATAGCTCCGGTGTTCTCTACGACAGTGTATCCTTCCTGCCGAAGCTGTGTGGTGAAACTTTTCAAATTGTCTTTATACGTACTTCCATCGGTCGATGTATTCTCATTTTTATGCGAGGCATCGATCAATACTTTAATTCCCAAGGAAGCCTTGATAGTCACTTCCAATTCGAACTGATTATCATCGGGTGAATCGCCAGGCGGCGCATCTACAACTGCAATTAATTTATGATTGCCTTGAACTGGATTGGACCATAACACTTGCGCCGTTGCCGTACCTTTTGATAATACGGAAGGAACTACAACTTCATTAATCAAATGAGCCGAGTCCACAACATCATAATAGAAGTGAACTTTAAGATTACTTAGATCCTGTGATCCAAGGTTAGTTAATCCCGCTTCCAAGGTAGTCGGACTACCGGAAACCAAGCTGTTGCCTACAATATTAATACCGCTAATCTTAATATCTGTAGTTACATCTTGTGACCAAATTGGTGCGGAATATGTTTGCTCACCATCCATTTGTGTTACCTTAACCACGAACCATTGCTGACCGCCCGTTACTTCAACAGAAGGACTCCAAGTGAAGTCTTTGGTCATTGGTGATACTGTTTTAATAATCTTATTGCCATTAGTGATCAACTCTACCTTAGCCACTCGATCATCAGACTTATAGGAACTGCTAAGATAGCTATATTCAGGTTTACTCTTATCTTCTGCAACATCATCTTTTCCTGCGATGGAGAAGTTAAGGGTATTGCCCTTTACGGTTGCTCCCATGTAACTGCCATTCGCAAGAACATCTAAAGTAAAGTTTGGATCTTCACTCATGTACACGCGCATATTGCGCATCGATTGCAGCAAAGATTCCTGCGACAAATCATCGGATACGATGACTGTTCTCGCATTGGTCTGTCCCCATGTACCATCATGATTATCTTCACCATAAGTTGGGGCTACATGCCATCCCAAATCCAGCGCTTTGAAGTATTTACTTTCTGCATTCGCATAACCATAATGACCTGATCCATTACCCACCTCAAACATGGTGAACAATTTATCAACATTTTTGTCATAGGGTGCGAAATTATTAAAAGCGTTCGCTGACATATCGGGATGATTGAACTGGGCCACGATATCGTCATACGTCAATACCCATGCATAATACTTACTCAAATCTTGGTATTGACCTGAGTTTTGTTTACGATCAATAAAATTATCGGTTCCAAATACATTGGAATGCCCCCAAGTAGTTGAAGTCATTTCAAACGCTGGGAATACAACAAAGCTATCATTTTTAGTGTATTGCTTCGCTAGATCCTTCGTTAATTTCCAGTCTTCTCCCCCCGTACGTTCCGGTTGACCTTTATGATCTACGGTATCCGAGCCTACCATCGCTGCATCAATATCATGCGAATGGTCTGAAAAAGCGAAGAAATCATAGTTATGTGCTTCGGCTGCCTTCAATGCGTCTTCAGGCGTACCCGCAGCATCATGTGAAATATTCGTGTGATTATGAGTGGTTCCACGATAGTGGTTACCGCCTGTAAAGATAGGTGTAATTGTAAAAGTCCATTTATACGTTCCGGCATTATGCTTGTTATCACTAACATTCACGACAACCGTATGATCACTAATCGCAAGTTCGCTGCTATTGGTAATCATGATGGTATCTCCGTTAATGCTAGCCGGAACAGTCTTTCCATCCAGCTTGACGACTAAAGAGGATGCATCCAAACCGCTTGGCTCATCATATTTCACAGAAATGGCTGGCTGTCTATCTTCGATCTTCGTACCTGACATTGGAGTCTCTTCGAAAAACTCAGGTGCAAATGTATCCTCAACTACAGAAACCTTAAAGGGTGCATCCGGTGTGCCCGACTGCTTAGTGACTTCACCCATCTTAGCTTCTACGTAATACTCAAAACTACTACCTGAAGCAACAAAGCTAGAATTCAAATGTGCTGTGTAGCTGCTGCCATCAGTAGTATTCATAGGTAATGATGCATATACCCCACCAATGGTTCTGTAGTGAATAATTACAGAATCAGCATTTTTAGCTTTAGCGGCAAATTGAATATCTGCATTCGTATAAGCCTGTGTAATCGCTTGATGTGTAAGTGCAAGCTCTTTAACTTCTTTCACATCATCGGTGGATCTAGGAAATACCTGATACCCACTCTTAAAAGTAGTACCTGACACATACTGACTGAATATCCCGGTAAATATGTAGGTTAAATCCTTCTCCAGTTTGGTCGGAACATCAATTCCACTAGCTGTAGTAACACGAACCGTAATCGTTTTGTTCGTTACTGTCTCAGCAACGGTAATGTTATACCCATTACCAGCCATCGCTGGAATGTTAGTGATTTTACCTGTGAATTGAACTAATGTTCCTTCCAGTGGTTCTGCCTTTGTGTAGTTGATTAAATCTAACAAAGTAGATTCTGTAGGAATAGGAAGCGCGGCTTTTCCATTCTTCACAACTTTCGTAGGGGTTATTTCTGTTAAGCCATTATAAAATTGAATCGCACCTGTGACTGTAACTAAATCACCTTGAGTTACTGTAACACCCGTTGGAAGGGTTCCAAAGACCGCGATTCCTCCTGTAGCATCTTGCATATAGAATGTATTGCTTGCAGTCAATTCATTATTACCAATGACTACACCTTGAATCGTAAATACTTGATTAATTTTATCCGATTTACCGTTGCTATCATTCGTGTGTATCGTACTGATCGGTGTAATAACAGATGTGTCTTCTTTAGTAACTACAGTTCGAGGACCCTCCAAATTTCTACCATTAGAGTTGACGGTCAACTGTGCTACATAAACATCATCCGTACCACCTGTGAAAGTAAAGGTGAACGATCCATCTGCTCCAGCAACAACATAGTCTTTTCCATCTGTTGTATTGGAGTTACGGCTTCCAGTTGTGGAGCTATTGTAGCTGTAGATTGTTGAATTAGGAACAGCAGCACCTGCAGCTCCTACAATTCTACCTCCGCCTTGGGAATCAAGATAATAGTTAAGCTTGTCCGGATTAAGAGCTGCACTAGGCACAGCCAAACGAATAACTACAGGACTACTTGCACTTTTATCCAGATCTTTAGCCGTTAGGTAAACTTGTGTATTGCCGCCAATATTATCAAAGGTTAAATTGTTAAATGCCCCTGACGCATCTGCATAAACAGCATTCGTAACCACAACTGAACCTGTACTTGGATCATTTAGATATAAGGATACATATGTATCTGCTGTAACAGACGCAATATTTCCTGTGACCGTACCTAGTGTACCTTCATTAGTGAATTGAATGTTCTGTCCAAGCGGTTGTGAACTTTTGGTAATCACAATAGCTGGTGTAGCAGAGTTTCTTGGAGCTAGAACGGGGCCCACAACGAAATCCGTACTGTTGTTATCAGTATCTAGTCCAGCACCTTTACCTGGTCCAGTGTTACTTCCATCCTCTGATTTCCGTTGTGCACTGGTTGAATTGCTTAGGGCAGATAATTTCGTTCCTTCTGACTCGTTGGCACCACCGAAGCCCAGAAAGTCAACCACACTAGAATCTGAAACGCCAGAAATGGCAGCCTGTTTGCTTGTGAGTGCAACCTTACCATCCGTTCCTGATAAATTTATATTTCCAATCACATCTGCTTGAACAGGAAGATCTGCCGGAGCATTAGCTCCCTTGGCACCCTGTATCAGTAAGAATCCATGTGATTTAATCATTTTACCTGTGAGTGGTGTCATACTTACGGTCCCTGAGGTAGCAGCCGTAAATACTCCCGCCTTTGCAGCATACTGAACAGCATAATCATTCAAATCTACATCATAGTCAGTCGGGTTATACAGCTCTATAAAATCATAGGAATATGGAGCTCCATTATTCCCTCCCCCACCAAATACTTGGCTGATTACTACATGCGCAGAAGCAGCTCCTGCAGCCTTAGGCAATAGCAAACCTTGCGGAATCATAGACAAGAACAGCAATACAGCTAATGCTAAACTTGTCCGTTTTTTCACTTTCTCAAACTTCAAACTCATGAACAAAATTCCTCCTCGTGTTACTAATCAGTTAGACTTTCATAATAAACCTCCTTTGTAAACGAGTTGTCTTCGTTTTATTTCGTTTTGTAAATTTTAATTAAAAAATAATTAGACTTTTTAAATTTTATTAAATAATTCGCTAAAAAACTCCCTCATATTATCTTTTCACTTAACACTCCAATGACAATTTAAGATTATGATCAACTGTAATAACATCATTAAATACATATTTATCTTCAAGGGGGAACAACTTTGTCAGCTCGTAAGAATCGCTCCAATCTATTAAAATCATTAATCTTTATTGTAATTTTCCTTATTTCCATGACTTCTTCTCAACTAACGGCTTCCGCACATCCACTTAGTGCCAGTTATACCACCGTTACTTTTGATAAGGACAAGACCGATTTTTCATTTTCATTGGACGTCATTTCGATCATTGAAAGCATGGATAATGTGGATATAAACGGAAATGGAATATTGGAAGAGAATGAGATTGAGAGTAATAAGCATCGTTTAGAAGAATGGATCGAAGATAGCGTCATCTTGGAAATGAATGATCAACAGCAAGCTCCAGAGCTTCAAGATCTCTTCCTTGATAAAAAAGGGGATAAAGAGGTTCTTACCTGGAATTCTACCTATCCTGCCTTTGAGCCTGGACAAACCATCGCGATCAATGACGGCCTTTATTCACAAGCTACAAGTTCACCGTATGTCAATTTAATTACTGCACATAACGGAAATCAGACTAGCGAAACGGTAATGCAAGGAAAAGACCGGACGTGGACCCTGCTGCTAACAGAGGATCAACAGGAGCAGCAATTATCATCATCCACCAATTCGTCCTCATCAGGTAGTTCTGGGTCCTCATCCGATTGGTTTTCTTTTTTCAAACTGGGAATGAACCATATTCTTACGGGTTATGATCACTTGTTATTCTTATTCGCTCTACTATTAAGAAAACAAACGCTCAAACAATATGCTGCAATTATCACAGCATTCACTTTAGCACACAGCATTACGTTAACACTCGCAGTTCTGGGCTGGATTTCCTTACCTTCACGAGTTGTTGAATCTGTCATTGCACTCAGTATTTGTTATGTAGCGCTTGAGAATATTTTCCGTAAAAAAATCCGTTTCCGCGCGCTCATAACTTTCCTGTTCGGACTCATTCATGGCATTGGCTTTGCGGATATTCTTCAAGAAATGAACTTGCCAAAAGCACATTTGGCTGTGGATCTGGTGAGCTTTAATGTAGGCATTGAATTCATCCAATTATGTATTGTGATTGTTTTGCTTCCGGTGCTTATTTTTCTCCAAAAAAGAAATTTCTACAAACCGGTTATCGCTTATGGTTCGTGGCTAATTACTGCACTTGGCGCCTTTTGGCTAGTGGAGAGATTGTTCTTTTAGAATAAGTCCTTTAGTCTTATGCAAAAAACCTCTGCATGGGAAATGGAGATACGATCCATTCACCTAAACAGAGGTTTTTTTGAGCTGATTCATGATTGCCGCTTCAAGCGAAGCATTTGCTCTAGAAGCTGTTCCACATCTTTTTCCGGGAATGCCGTCATTAGCGTGTCTTTAAAGGTTTCTTGTGCACGGATGAGCTTGGCCTCACCAATGGAGGTTAAGGAGGTATAAATACTTCTGCGATCACTATCGCATGCTCTTCTCTCTAAAGCTCCACAGCCCTTAGCTTCAAACCGGCTAACTAGTCGTGAAACGGCACTTTGGCTTAAACCAACCATAGATTCGAGCTTCTGCAATTTCAGTTTTTTCTCTGGGGCTTCCGACAAGAATAATAACAAATAGAACTCTTTTAAAGATAAGCCATGATTCGCTTGCAAATTAACTTCTAATTCATTCGTCACATTCATTTGTATGTGGGTTAACGTCAACCAATTCGCGATAAGGTCATTGTTAAGAATTTTGTCCATCTATCTCTTCATCTCCTGAGCGTATGACTATTCATGAATTTTTTCTTCTATATAATAGTACTACACTCCACATCCATTGTGCCAAGCTTAATCCAAAAAAGAGAAAAGACCGTTTCTCCAAGAAGTCGGTCTTTCCAAATGATACAATTTAATTTCGTTAGTCCTTAGCCTTTAATTCTAGGAAATCCAAAGGCATACTGCCTAGGAACACCCGGGTCTTGCTGAAGCTCAACCCCAGCCTCCAGCGTCCAATATGGATTTCTCAGCATCCCCCGACCAACTGCAACAAGATCTGCTTCCTCATTCCCAATGACTGCATTAGCAAGAGCGGGTTCATCCAATCTTCCTACAGCAATCACCGGTACATTCAAACCATATTTGATCTCTCTTGCCAAAGGTACTTGATACGCAGCATGTGTTCCTGGTTTGCCAGCAGCCGCGATAGGACCTTCACCGCCTGCACTGATATGGAAAATATCTGCGCCAGCTTCTTTATAAGCTTTACTAAAGGCCAAGCTTTCTTTAATGCCATATCCTCCCTCAACATATTCTTGAGCTGAGATGCGCATGATCAGTGGCATTCCTTCAGGCATTTCACTTTTCGCTGCATGAATGATTTCAGTACCAAACAAGGTCAAATCTTGGCCATATTCATCTGTTCTTTGATTCGTTAGTGGGGAATGGAACTGATGAATCAGATAACCGTGCGCACCATGAAGCTCTATAACATCAAACCCCGCTTGAATCGCACGCTTCACGCCCAAACGGAATTTCTCAACCATACCCTTCACTTCTTCAGTCGTTAGGGCACGTGGTGTTTTGGAGTCAGCGTCAAATGGAACGGCAGAAGAGGATACAGGAACTGCTGCATCTTCAGCCTTACGCCCAGCATGAGCAATTTGAATTCCTACTTTAGCACCATAAGCATGACAAGCTTCAACAATTCGAGCCAGAGCAGGAATTTGCTCATCAGACCAAATACCAAGGTCAAAATCAGTAATCCGTCCATCAGGATCCACGTCTGTCATTTCAATAATAATCAATCCAGTTCCGCCAACGGCGCGGCTTACATAATGATTATAATGCCAATCGGTAGCGATTCCGTCCTTGTTAGTCACTGAATACTGACACATTGGAGGCATAACCACGCGGTTCTTCAATTTCAAATCCTTCATTTCATACGGGGTGAACAAGTTCTTCATGATATCTCTCCTCTTTATAAAAAACTAAATTTATTATGAACATTAAAAACATGTTTTAGCAGAAATTAATTAATGTATGCTCATGCATGTATATTATTATAGAATATCTATGGTGTCAACCATGAATGTCTCCTGCGGCTTAATAACTCCACGTATTGTTGAAATCTTTGCCGCAAGGTAATATATGGGTATCTATTTTACAATCACATAGTATCTTTCCTACTCTGAATATTGAGCAGACTGCCGCTTATTATAGTCAGTAAGTACTTAGGCTTTCAAGTTGTGCCCTATTTAGATACGGAGGAACGCATATTTGCCTGTATCGTGATGATACAGAAATTATCCTTACACAATCCCAAGGACAAAAGGTTATTCCTAATCGAGAATTGTATGGCTATGGGTACGATGCCTATTTTATTACGGAACAGCAAGAGCAGTTGGAGAAAGAATTCGAAGCCGCTGGTGTTAATATTGTCCGAGCATTAATAAACACCGACTATAATAACAAGGAATTTGTTATTGAAGATGTCGATGGACGCTGGATTGCTTTTGGAATCAAAGGATAAAAAAAAACGGCCCTCAGCCGTTTTTCTTGTTTTTCAAAAGAGTCCAAATCTCTTCTTGCAGCTATTTTTACGTGAAGGATTCAGAACATCGGTAACCCCGATTTTATTTAACTTATTAAGTAATTCTTCCTCGCCATGCTTAACTTTATAATCTAACTCTTCTCCAAAAAGCGGAATTAAAGTATAGAAGTGCACCACTTTCTCACTGTTCATTTCCAAATTAAAAAATCCGGATTGATCTTCAACTTCTGGCACCCACACAAACATCCCTTTAAATCCTGTATCCTCACTATAAGGCTGTACTGGATTACCGTTGACTAGCGTATGCCCCATATAGAGCCATGTATTATATTCATGTGGAAACCTAGCCGTCGTTTTTAGGGCACGTACAGGCCAATAATTTCTTTCATCCTTAAAAGCCTCATCAGACAGCTTCCATGTAGGAGGAAGGCAAATCATTAATTCAGTATATTGATATTCTTCTGCGCCATCCGGAACCTGCATCGCAAATTCACTCATACCTGATGTAATTAAAGTATAGTAATTCCGCTCAGGCGTCGGGTTAACAATTAAAATATCAATGGACAGAACGTCTGAAATAACCTCTTTAAAAACATTATCAATTACCCCTATGTATTGTTCAATATGATTGCATATCATCTGGTTAGACTGATCAGAATACATTTATAATCCCTCCCTTATATGTTTATCGGTATAAAAGAGAGGTTTTTATTGCTAATTTACAGAAATTTCATCTCCACTGCCATTGATCCTACAGAAATCACTATGATTTTGGCTAATGAATGTAGAATAGTCCTTCCCTTGATCTAATAAATGCTCTTGAAAAAAATTAGCAACAAGCTCATTTATCTGATTATGAATCCCACAAGTTCTCTGATATAAAGTTTCGTCCTCCTCAAAAAGAGGCATATCACTAAAGGACATATGCGTCGCCTTTCGTATTTTCAAAAAAGATTTATATCCATTCCAATTCCGGAAAAGCTTTTCTTGTCCTTTGATGAAATCCTTTGCTATTTTCTCCTGTAAAATATTGCTTAAGGCTTCTAAAGCAGAAGCCTTTTGCCTTAATACAAGTAAGGGGACCGTATTATTCTTCACTTCATTCTCAATATATAAATGCATGCTTGCATCTAATAAAACTGCGGCTTTAATTCTATCATCTTCCATAGTTAAATCTAATGCAGTAGCACCGCCAATTGAATGTCCAATCATTCCAACCTTATCCATATCAAAAATTCCCATTCTTGAATTCAGGTTGGATAGGTGATCTAATACATGCTGTATGTCCTTTTTTCGAATAGATATTAAGTGATGTAATTCGGTATAATCCGTAGCCTCTATTGTCCTCATCACCTCTGATTGATTCATAAATTCTCCACTGGGACAAACGGTAAACATCGCCTCATAAGCAGCACTGACGGTTACCACGATGAATTCTTGCTTTACCAGCGCTTGTATATTGTAAATATACATATCTCTATCTAAGCCTAGTGCAGGAGAGTAGATAATGACAGGATAGGATCGTTTGGATTTTTGTTGCAATGCTCCCTCGCTGATTGAGGTAGATAATCCACCTATGATATCCATATTCATTCCAATATCTTGTAGAATTTCTCTTGCTTGTTGTTCACAGGGCCGGAAAAGATCCATATATTTCATTTCAGATTCATTGTTTTCGAGCAATCCATCCGGATCCGGATAATAAATACTTATCACGATTTTCCTGAACTCAGACTCTTCTTGGAACGTACCTTTTCGCGTGTAATCCGTTAATATTTCAACTTTTCGAAAAACTCCCATGGTTCCACTCCATTCCTTCTCGTTCGCTATATTTTAATTTATTTTCCTGTTTATTGAAATGAATTCTCCATAATGTCCATACTAATGTCGATTGCTATGAATGGAATCAAGTTGAATGAACGGTTATAATACCTAAGTGCAGGTGAATCTCCAAGCGTAAACGCCTTCGGCGTCCTTATAAGGACGGTAAGCGTTTATTCGAGAAATATAAGACTTAAAGCATAGGTACATAACTTATTCTTTCTTATATTTTAAAAAATTCAGGGATGTGGAAACTTTAATGGTGAATAATTCAGCATATACACTTTATTTACGTGAGGATTGGAAAAAACTAAGCGATTTCACCGCTATCCAATTATCAGAAAAAGAGCTTAGTGATATCCAAAGTATTAACGATAAAATTTCGATTGAGGATGTAAATGAGGTCTATCTTCCTCTGTCCCAGTTGATATATTTGCAGCTTCAAGCCTCTCATACCTTTAAAGATTCTATCAATCACTTTCTTAACAACGATCTAAAAAAAGGTCCATTTATCATAGGCATCGCCGGAAGTGTCGCTGTTGGCAAGAGTACAACCGCTAGACTTCTTCAGAAGCTCCTTTCTCAATTACCTTCCCATCCAAAAGTTGATTTAGTTACAACGGACGGGTTCTTACTTCCCAATGCCGAGCTGGAAAAGCGTGGAATCATGAAGAAAAAAGGATTTCCTGAAAGCTACGACACACGTAGTTTAATTTCATTTTTAACTAAAGTGAAGTCTGGTGTTTCAAGTGTTCAAAGTCCTGTATACTCGCATCTAACTTATGATATCGTGCCAAATGAATTTATTACGATCGAGAACCCGGACATCCTAATTGTTGAAGGGTTAAATGTTCTTCAGACTAGTTTGACGATTAATCAATGTGTGCCAAACTATTTTGTATCTGATTTCTTTGATTTTTCAATTTATGTGGATGCTGATGTGAATAATATTGAGAAATGGTATATTGACCGGTTTATTAAACTTAGAGATACCGCCTTCCAGGATGAGCAATCTTATTTTAAAAAATATGCGCAGTTATCACTAGAAGAATCTATCGAGATCTCGAAAAGAATATGGAAAGAAATCAATTTTGAAAATTTGATACACAATATTTTGCCTACCAGAAATCGTGCAGATCTTATTCTATTTAAAAATAATAATCATCACATAGATCGCATTAAACTCCGAAAATAAATCAGTACTCTCACAAACCAAGTCTCTGATTTGCAGAGCTTGGTTTTTTTATGTATAAAAATTGGGTGAATATCGTAGGTGTAATGCCATTATCCTCTCGCCAGGGCAAACGTATACTGTGGTACATTCGTACACTAATGTAGAGAGAGGATAAATCAAATGATCGAAATCGCCTTAGCCTTTCAAGATAAGGATGGAAAATATGCAGAGCATGCCGGTGTCGTTTTAGCGTCAGTTTTTCATCATACAAGTTCCCCAATCCATGTTCATATTTTACATGATGCCTCTTTAACCGAAGTTAACAAACGAAAGCTCACCAGATTAACCACTAAACATCAGCATACGATTAGCTTTTATCCGATTACTTTACCCGAAGATATGCTCCAGGTTCTTGCTAATATTAATGCTATCGATATGTGGACACATGCAAGTATGTACCGGTTGCTGCTTCCCGCGTTAATTCCTGCTGACAAAATTATTTATCTGGATTGTGATGTATTGGTAAACATAGACATCGCGGAGCTGTGGCAGGTCGAGCTGAATGAAAAATATTTAGGGGCGATTTGGGATCAGGGCATTATGGATGTTGCACCTATTGTGAGCGCCAAAGGGCTGAATCCTGAGATTTATTTTAATTCTGGAGTGATCGTATTTGCTTTGAATAATATCCGCCAGAATACGAACTGGTACCAAGAGATGCTGAACTTCTTGCGCACTTTCCCTGATGTCACCATGCCTGATCAGGATGTTCTAAATGCAGTTTTTGGAGCGAATTACCTCCCTCTCGATATCCGTTTTAATTCATTTAACATGGCCATCCCAGATCATGACTACAATAATAAAATTGTCCATTTTGCCGGGGATGAGAAATGCTGGAATAAAGATTCCTCAGGATTTGCGCTGTATCGTAAGTTCCTGAATCTAACCCCTTGGAGAGCTTTTAAAGCCAAATTAAAACGAAGAAGACGGAAGGTCAGCTATGTTAAGCGGCGGTTTATACGAAAAAGTAATAGACGAATCATATATAGACGTAGAATTAAAACGATTCGCACAAGAATCTCACCCCTTTCGCTGTTTCAATTGAAATTAATTAGAACGATTAGAAGAAGAAAAGGGACTGTAATCAATACAAGAATACAAAACCAACGACGCATTAAACGCTAAAAAGCAGCCCCTATTGAATAGGGACTCAGGCTCTCGAGAAACCCAAGGTCATCCAATGAAATGGGTTTCTCGTCATTCTGAAAAACGGCATCTCTGCCGTTTTTCTTGAACATGATCGTATAAAGATCCTTTTAGTTCACTTTAGTAAAAAACCATTTCTGAGCATCGCTTCCATTATCCGTCCACTGCTGAACCGCTGCGCCATCTGCCGTTGAGGCTCCGTTTACATCCATAGCTAATCCACTCACTTTAGAAATTAGTTTGTAATAGCCACCCCCTACATCTACAATACTCCACCGCTGAGCGTTGCTACCATTATCATCCCACTGCTGCAACTGTACACCGCTGGTGGTTGATGAGTTTGGCACATCCAAGACTTTTCCACTATGCACTGCTGTCAGCTTATAGTAGCCGTCTCCTGTACTTTCCACCTTGAATTTCTGGTTATTAGCTGTGTAATTGGTCCATTGCTGCATCTTCGCCCCACTTGCTGTGGATACATCCACTACGTCCAGAACCTTGCCACTAGCCTTGTCGGCTAAGGTATAAATCCCGCCACTAACGATGCTTGAGGTAGGCGCGGATTGATACACACGTACATAATCAACCAGCATTTGCGCCGGGAAAGCAGTTGAAGCGTTTGGACTTCCAGGCCAATTCCCACCAACAGCAAGGTTTAGCAGGATAAAGAAGGGTTTTTGGAACTCCTCCGTATTGCCCGTTCCATTCTCAATATAAAAAGCATTAAATTGGTTGCCATCTACAAACCACTTGATATAATTCGCATCCCATTCAACGCTGTACACATGGTATTGAGAGAAATCCAGATTTCCGGATACCTGCCCATACTCGGCATGCCCATTGGCATCCCAGTGTACCGTCCCATTAACAAAAGCATTATTGTTCACACGTTCCATAATGTCTGTTTCACCGGATTTAGGCCAACCTACTGTATCAATATTTGATCCTAGCATCCAAAATGCCGGCCAGAGTCCTTGACCCGAAGGCACCTTGATTCTAGCTTCGATTTTCCCATAGGTAAAACTTTTGAGTCCTTGTGTTTTAATCCGTGCAGAGGTGTAATTCATTCCACCGTAGGATTCTTTTTGCGCTGTAATCACCAGATTCCCACCCGTAACTTGCAGGTTCTGCGGACGACTAGTATAGTACTGAAGTTCATTGTTACCCCAGCCACCGCTCCCTGTGCCGATTTCAGCCGACCAATTATTCGTATTCAGAGAATTCCCGTCAAATTCATCGCTCCATACCAGATTCCAGTTAGAAGCTGCACTTGAATTACCAGTAGGCACTAGAGCAATCATGAGTGTAAACAGCAGAAATAGACTTAGCATTTTTCCTTTTCTCAACATCATCGTCTCCTCCTAATAAATAAAAAAATTATAGGACACTGGAATGCTTAAGACGATATCTGCCCAGGGTCAGCCCAATAGAATCACCTCTTTGATCTTATTGATTTCATTGCACGGCGCGCTCGCACATTTGAAACCGGTTTCGTTTTTAAAAAAAACAAAACACTATCCCCAAAACCAGCTATTACAGCCAGCGTCAGGTTAAAGCATCACTTCATTTGCAGTGTACGTCTTCTCTATCCGTAATATGCCAAGATTTCAACCTTACTTATGTACTTTAATCCCATAGCCACTTCCTAGTTTACCTCCTGCAATTAAAAAAGCTTTTGCACTCCGTTGCAGTTGAGTGTTCTCTACGTACTCTTGAGGGGTCATACTTAGTTTACTAAATATTCTTTCTTCTGCTTCCTTGGAACTTTTGTCGACTTCATAAATGTAGAACCGACTTTGAAACTTAATAATGTTCGATTCTGGGTTCAATACCTCCCTTAGTTCCGGATCAAGCAGCCATGAATGACAAATAAACACTGGAGTTATTCCTCTAAAAAAAGCTCTGGCTAACTGAAAGGATTCCTCCACACTTTGAACTGATAAAGGCTCTCCTGCTGGAATATGCACATTAAGCACGAGTTGATTGGTAAAGATTGTATAACCATCAACGACTAAATCACGGTCCATCGCAAAAGGTTGAAATTGCATTCTTCCCAAACGAAATAACCGAAGCTGAACATGCTCTTGCAGCCAGTTATATTCTTCAATACCATACTCTCCGTAATCACGCATACATTGCATGCACCAGATCTGAATATCTGAGAATGTATCATAATAGATCTCGTCCTCAATGTTACGAATCCGATACTCTTCATAAGCATCTACTGCGAATCTCACAAATAAATATAATAACAGCTTTCGATAGCCCTCCGAGAGTTTCACGGATTCAAAAAAAGAAAATCTATCAAAGTAAAAATGTTGTTTATAAACTAGATATTCATCCTCTTTCAACTGAAACTCATAAACTTGCTGTCTAGCCGCTGGATCAAGCTTTATCCCTTCACACAATGCTCTGATATTCACTAAAAAACCTCCTTAGTTCCTATGGAATGCCTATAACCGCTCTTTACAAAAGAATATCTCACTATTACTCATTTTTTCACATAATAAAACAAAGAAACGGCATTTTCGCCGTTTCTTTGTTTTATGGATGGCCAGGGCTCAGAGCCTGTTTTACTCCAATCCATGCTCCTTGCGGATGTTATACATACCTTGAACAAGCAGCTCGGAAGGATCCCGATTCAATTGCAAGTGCGTTAACAATAAATGCAGTGGAAACGCACAAACGTTATTCCCATCGCTTATCGCTGGAAATCCAGCCTCAAAAACCGGACCTAGTTTTTCGTTCCAAGCTAGACCAACATGTACATCCTCTGGCGCAAATTCTTCGGTGATTTCTTTAATACATTGCGGAACTAGCTCATTGTCTATGATCGCTTTAGCTTCTTCTTCACTTGAAGGCGGTTTTGGAAGCGTTTTGCCTCCCTCAATCTTCATCAGATCAACAAAGAATGAAGCCATCCATGCTGCAGGGTCCTTACCCGATTGAAATCTTGCAATCAATTCACGCAGAAAAAAGCCACAAGAATAGACATGGTCTAAGTCAGACTTTACGTGAAAAACAAAAACCGGGCCGTAGGCCTCCATATTCAACACTTGTCCTTCAACGTCTTGAAAGTGCACTCTCAAAGCTACGAGACCGTTATGATGAACAGCCATCACTAGCTTATTCATATCCTCCTCAGACATTTCTGGATCATTGGTTATTTCCTCGTTCTCGTTTAATGTTTCTTCGTTCTCATTTGTAATCTCATTGGTCATTTTAAATTCCCTCCCGCTCCTATCATACCATCTAGTGAATTGAACTGACACTTTAATAATAGACAAATTATAGTTTCAATAACAATTTAGCCAACCCGTCACAATGACTGGCCGGCTCTAACTACCTTACATTATCTTTACGCTGCCCCCAGAAACGAAGATCTATATTCACATCGATATTTTCCTTATCTAGAGAATTCTCCGTCAATGTAGTTCCGTTATCTTGAAATTGTTTCCAAATTTTGTTGTTTCTTTGAAATAGAATCAGTGACAATTGATAAGGATCAGCTCCAATAGCTACAGCTGACCGGAACGTGGATAACAGTTCGTCTCTTAGAGAATCCTCTGTTAACTTTTGTAATTCCGCTACTTCTACTTTCTTGTATATACTTTGCACCATACCATGTGCTTTTATTTTAATTCCATACTTCATTCCATCTTTAGTTGGTATAAGCTCTACAGTGAATCGAGGCTGTTGCAGCATCACACTCCCCACAGGATCATCGTGAGGACCAACGATGACGGGTGCCTGAGTATTCCTATCTGCGAGCCAACGGATTCCTAAGAGCTCCTTCCGCTTCTTCCAGCCTTTGCTCTCTTTATTCTTAATGAGAAAAGCTCCGTCGATCTCGAGTATAGGATGCTGCCTCATATCCTCGCTCCAGTTGGCACTCGTAATAGATAGTGTGGGAAGCACTGCAGTAGCTGCTTTTTCCCTGTAGTGAATTATAAAATCATTAAACTGCGTTGGACGTATAAATGAAAGCTGCTTATAGCTCTCCATTGGCTCATGTAGCAAGGAATGCAGAGGTGACAGCTTGAAAAATGGTGTTGTTGTAAACAAATCCTTCAGATCTCCATGCGTACCATAAACCCACTTGGTATACCTGATTTCCTCTGAGCGGTTTGTAATATCAAAAACCTGTTCCATTCGTTCAGGCTCCAGTACAGACTCTGTCAATACAAGAGCTGTAACCTGACCCCAGGACAAATACTGCTGATTCGTCTTATAAATATCCAGCAGAGCATCTGCTAAATTTTTGCCACGGCCCTTTCCTACCCACACCGGTATCTCCTGCGAAGCTCCCCCTCCCTCTTGCTTCGCAACACTAGAAAAATCAAGCATTTGAGCATAAATAATATATTCCCCATCTTTGTAATCAACACCGATGGCACTTATATAGTTTATATCCTGAACCTCGCGGATATCCCAACAGCCAGTCAACAACAGGGAGAGAGAGATCATCAGAATGTATAATCCTGCAACAGATCGAATCATAAAGAACCACCCTTTTTCCGTAACCCGGGAAGCCTCATGAAATTACGCAGAATCTTTTGGATAGAAAAGGGTGAGAAGGGTGCCAAAAAGGGTTGCCCAAATGGCCGATGACTAGAGGTGTAAAGAATGAGAAAAAAAACTGAAATAAAAAAACCAAATAACCCAAGTACAGAAGAAAAAAATAGCGTAAAGATCCTCATCAGGGTCTGACTATATACAAAATCCTGATTAGCAAGTGTTGCACCAGCAACAAAGGACATGGCAGCAATAACTGTCACCGTTGGCGAGAATAGTCCACCACGTATAGCTGCATCTCCTATGATAATCCCTGATACAACCGTTATAGTTCCACCAACTGAGGAGGGCATTCGGCTCCCGGCCTCACGAAGCAGAGACATTAGAAAAAGGATCAGGAGCATTTCAAAGGCACCTGGAAAAGGTAAACCCAGTCGAGTATTCGCTACGGTGGACAGGAGTGAAAATGGGATTTGATCTTGATGATAGGACATCAAGGAAATATAAAATCCTGGCAAGAAGATGGAAATGATAACACCAAGCAAGCGTAGAACACGCCATGGAAAGGCAAAATAAAATGGAAGGTGAGGATCTTCAGCAGAAAATAACAGCTGCATAAAACTAGCTGGAGCAATCAGTGCAACTGGATTTCCATCGAGGATCAGAATGAGGCGGCCTCTCATTAAGGAATCATGGGTGAAATCAGGCCTACCGCTATAATCAAATATAGGGAGTAATGAGAACTTATAAGGGGATATATGCTCTATCAGTTCTCCAATGCCTGATGGTGCATCACCAGTATAGCTGTTTAACCTGTCTTCAATTTCCGTAACCATCTCCGGAATTACCCGCTCCTTCAGATAGAGCACCCCCACATTTACGCCAGCAACTTCTCCTAGCGTGTATGAGGTATATATCAAATCCGTTGTCTTTAATCTTTTACGAATTAGTGCTACATTTACCTCCAGACTTTCTACAAAGCCATCCCGCGCACCTTTAACGGAAATTTCAGTGCTGGCATCCTCAGGTGTCCGATTGATGTTGCTTGGAGCGTTAAAAGCATAACAGTCACTTTGGTCTGGAAACAAAAGAACCGCATAACCAGAAAATACATTTTGAATAATACTTTTTTCATCGGCCGGCAATTTCTTTAATGATAGTTGAGCTTCCAGTTGGGTTGGTTTAGCAGGCTGCTGATCGGTTAAGGATTGGCCCCATAATCGATGGATAACCGGTAGGAAAGTCTCTGAAATCGTCACAGAATCGCACATCATTTTATCAAAAATGAGAATTCCCCACGGCTTATCCCCCACATTATATCCGGGATAGATTTTAAAGTGAACGTCTTCACAATCCTTAAACCGTTGCTTCAAGCTTTCTTCCGTGACAATCATGATGTTTTCCCTCCTAAGTCGGAACTGGTTGGTTCTGAACGACCGATAAACAAATACAAAAGTACAAGCAGCACTGTTGTATATACGGTAGAAATCACAAGAATATGATCGCCAATGTAATGATACATTCGCAGATTACTAAGTGGCATAATACACAAACCCGCCATCAGAACCGCAGAACAAAAAATTCCGACTAAACGTTTGGAAGCAGGAAATAGATACTCTGACATTAGGTACATACAAAGTGAAATGGAGATATACGCACCGCTTAACCATTGAAAGATAGAAAGAAAATCTACATGCTCGATAAATTTACCGAGCTTCACCAGCCTCCATTGTTCATACGCCGGGTAACGTTGAATTCTCATCTCTTCGGGCCCAAATTCGGAGATTCCAGCCATGGTCGGACCAAGCGTGAGCATAACCAAAATAAAATGAAAAGCGGCAACAGTGAGCAGTTTGGGATTTTTTTTAAGATGCGGGCGAAGAAAGATCACTAATATAAATTGTGTAAAACCCCCAAGTATCGCTGGCAATCCATGTAGTACTGGTGTAATTCCATCTTCTAAAACAGGTAACAACATATTATAATTCTTATATTTTGCATTGGAAAATGAAACAAAAAAACCCAATACTACAACCATAGGGAGCAGAATACCCGCAGCGGTACCTATAGTTAGGATACCTGAATACGCTGTAGCCACACATAGCAGAACTAATACTAATGTTGTAACCGTTACAGGGGTTTCTAGTAAGTACGTAGATTTGGTCCAATCAATAACTTCCTTTAAAGTATAAAGGGCAAAGAAAAATAAATATAAACTTATCATGCACATTACAAGTCTTCTAGCCCACTTACCACTGCCTTCATCTATGGCTAATTTCAAGGTTCTATTCCCTATTTTTTTCATAATTGCATATAGAAAAAGTACCCAAGGAATAAATAGGATAGCCCCCAGGATCACTGTGATCCAAGCGTCTCTCCCCGATTTCTCCAGCAGCACAGGGATAATCATTACGTGATTGGTTAGTCCTGCGGTCAACATCATCAGCATAAATCCTTGAGATACTGGAATCCCACGACTTCCCGGCACATACATCCCCCCAATTCTTTCTAGGAATAACCTGTGCCAACTGATTACAATTTATACATCTTCTCCATTCGACAAACCGCTAATCATATCCACCCAGTATGATCTCACTAGAAACTCCAAGCTTTAATGTTGATTCTCCAGAAATAGGTCCCCGAAGGCATTAACATCCTTTGAAGAACCTATGCCACTATTGTATTCCAGCCAGCCTCTACGCCCTTCGCCGTCATTATCATTGACCAGCAGCGAAAACTTAAGCTTCATTCCTTGCTTCACATGGTTAATGTCATGGCTCAGTTCACGCCAGGGTATGGCTAATTCGTAGCTGGTTGTTGAATCTGAGCGACTCACCGCATACTTTAGCTCTAGGGCATCATTTATATTGAATCCCCTTGGGGTTAACCAGCGCCACTTCAGCAGATTCCCTGCATTTCCCCGAGCCACGCCTAGTTCATGATACTCCGAGGGTACCGTTCCATCTATGTTTGCAATACCAATGCCGATCTGGATGCTGTCTCCACTCCAAATGACATCATCCGATGCCGACTGTTCATGCTTGTCATCTATAACTTCTACCCCTAGATAAAGGTTATCCTCATCCCAAGCTAAGGAACCAGTCGCACTGATATCCTGCTCACCTCTCCAACCACTGATTTTGATATCCTTCACATTAAAGCGAACCTGATCACTCCAATCTGATAGGTTACCATTGATTTCAACGGGCTTACTGAGTTTTGGCAATAACAGTGCGTTAAAGGAATCTAACGTCGACTGCAATAGATTACCTATGTCATTATAAGATTTAAGCGTCCGTTGTCCTCTAGCAAGTTCAGGAATCTCTAACCGCACACTCTTTCCTGGTTCTAGGTTCTCCACAAAAGAACTAAAGGTACCTTGCGTAGAACGTCCTGTCTCATAATCCGCTTCCACTGAACCATTGAAATTGTTCGAAGACTGATTAGTAACATCCATATGAGTTCTTATTTCCTTGGCAGCTTCATCATAAAATGTCTCATATTTCACCGTCAACGGGTCGATTACGTTAACATTGACAGCGAAGCTCATTTCCGTTTTTGGATCTTCGCCTCGTGAGACAAACAGCGTATCATTTCCTCGCACCAAGCCTTCCGGAACCTGTATCCGAAGTCTGTCTGCTTTCTCTTCACGAAGTTGCCATCCCTCGGGCAAATCGATGTTGATCAACTCCTTCGAAGGCGTATGATAGACCTCGGGTAGCTTAATATCAAAAGCATCTCCGGAAGCAATCGAAAATCCGGAATTCTCCGGTAGCTTCGCAAGATCAGAACTGTTCATGACATTCCATAGAAAATGTGTTGTCGTCTCCATAATTTCATCGATGTATTTATCATTCTTGTAGTCATGTCCGACACCTTCCATGGTGAGCAGATTATGATACACCCCCTTCTCTTTCAGCTGTTCGGCCAATTCAACACTTTGCTGGTACGGCACCAGTTTGTCTATCGTTCCATGAATGATGAGCACCGGCGGCAGCTTACTGTCCGCACTTTTCGTCAGATCACCACCATAAATATCAACAATAGAAAATATAGGTTTAATGATGGAAGGCTCCTGTGATACATATTGATTAACAAAGTTTATGGCTAGATGCCCCCCTGCTGAATCACCGCCGATCACAATACGGCTTGCATCCATTCCATAATTCTCTGCGTTATCATTGATCCATTGGATCACATCGCTTACATCTTCATAAGCGTCATTAAGCGTGCGGGTGAAATTAGTAAATGGATCTTTTTTCAGCCTATAATCAATGGACAATACCGCATATCCACGCTTGGCCAGTCCCGTAGAAAAGTCCGCTGCATCGTACTTCCCTCCTTCTGTGTACCCTCCACCGTGAATGAAAATAAATACAGGTCTCTTCATGTTATGATCATCAGACGGCTCGTATAGATCAAGCTTCAGAGGTTCTACAGCATCTGTCTCATTTTTCTTACTCGCATACAAAATATCTCCCTTCACTGTAACCTTATAAGCGGGAGTCAAGTATTGAACCGGAATTTGTTTATTGTTGACAGTAACTTTTATCGCTGTTGAACTACTGTCAGTAGTATTCTCTTTAACCACTTTTCCTCCTTCCTTTTCTAAAGCGCTCTTATGATCTCGGTTATTCAATAACCACCAGGAACCTAGAACAATGATTAGAATTGTAAGAACGTAAATAAGCCTATGTTTCATTAAGACCGCCTCCGAGAATGATTTTGGATTTGAAAAAGTAATATACTTCCAATATCATCATTCTAGAATTCAAGGTAGCGTTTAACAATTATGTATTCCTTCGTGAATTAGGTTTAATATTACGAACTTTTAGTGAACAAGAAAGCGTATAATTAAGTAGAATCGGCTTTGTCATAGAAATAGATAGAGGAGGACATTACAATCATGAAGTTGAGCATGAATTGGGTAACGCTTAGGGTGCGCGATCTGGAGGCTTCCCTTGATTTTTATAACCGGATTCTGGGGCTTCCCATTGACCGCAGATTTGAGAGTAGAGGAAAACAAATTGTTATGTTAGGCACAGTGGATCAGCCCAAGATCGAGCTTATTCAGGGTAGCGATCCGGCACTGAAGCCTGAATGCGGCGTTTCTATTGGTTTCGAAGTGGAATCGCTCGACGATGCCATAGCGTATTTGAAAAACCAAGGCATCCCCGTCGCACGCGGACCGATCACGCCAAATCCTCATCTGCGATTCTTATATATACTGGATCCAGACGGCTTTGAGGTACAGTTAGCGGAGCATAGCTAGACTAGCTTTTTTCAAACCAAAAGAGGAGTGTCCCATTAGCCATGAAATGGCCGCTGTGACACCCCTCTTTTTGAATATGATGTACCCACCTGATGTTAGAAATCCTGCAAATGTGCAGGCATTTCATTGTTATCGCTGGGTTGCTTCTTCTAGAGCAGAAATAACTGCAGATTCTAGCTCATTCTGTTATTTTACGAGCTACCAGCGCCAAGTCGTTCAAATCAATTACGCCATCTTTATTGACATCGGCACGTTTGGCCTCAGCCCAATCCGGACTGTTGGTATCCTTGCCATAATTAGCAGCGACAATCGCTAAGTCACCAATGGACACTTTGCCATCTTTATTGATGTCACCAGTCATGCCAGGCTCCGGCTCTTCTGCAGTTATCTTGAGCTTATGGCTCGACGTGACAGTTTCGCTCTCCTTGCCTTCCGCATCTGCTACGATCACTTTTTCAATCTGAATAATACTCTCTGTAGCTTCCGCCACTGTCTTTGTACCAAAATCCAAGGATAACAGCTGCAAATTGCCAGTCACAGCATTTCCCACACCTTCACTCACTACCAGCAGTCGCAGTTTTCCAGGCGTGTGATTAGCAGTTTCAAGCACCTGGATTCCACTACGCAAGGAAGTAGCAGATTTGAATTCCAATAGTTTAGGATCATAATTCATGGTTACATCCATCGCATATACAGCATCTGTTACACTCTTTACCCCAAACACCAGTTGAAAGTCCTTACCTCCAGCTACAGTGTCTACCCCAGACAGAACAGAAGTCATCTTATCCGATGGATCAACCTCACCATTCCCGTCTTTTTTAACGGTAATGATCTCGTGGATCTTGGGTTTAGTCGAACCCTCCCACTGAATCTTCACTTCAAACACATGACTATACTTGGAGGTATCAAATGTATTATAAGAGGAGGACAGGTTACCTACCTTATGCCATCCACTCGCATCTCGCACGGACACCGCAGCGTTTGAATGATCCGACGGATTTTGCAAAACTATCACTTCTTTTACCCGGGTATCCTTCGACAACTTATAATTTAAGGAACCCGTATTCCCAGTACCCGGCATATAGAAGGTGGAGAGTTTTTGGTCAACGGACAGAGACGCTTCATTCCCTATAACTCCAGCAGGTTCAGCCTGAATAGCCGGATTGGCAGTTCCAGGTCTTTCAATCCCCTCATTAACCAAAATTTCATTGAGCGCGAGCCAGGCATCTTGTGTTTCTGTTGAAATCAATCTTACATATCGGGCTTGCTTGCCACCATCAACTTGAACTCGCTTATAACGGTAAGGCACCTCGTGCTCTGGGAAATTCAAACTCCGATCGCTTGGATTAGTAAACGTATGGATCGTATCCCATGTCTGTCCGTCTAGTGACAGCTGTAAATCTCCCTTACGGAAGAAATCTCCTTCACCGTCTCCAATCACAACAGCTACATTCTGGACATTCACCTCACCGCCCATGTCGATCTGGACATATTTCCCCTTCGCTTGAATCGCACCGAACCAAACCTTGTTCTCTAAAGAAGCATTGTACACGTTGTTGATAGAACCTTCATAAATGCTTCCGTAATTATGAGTAATCATAGGTGGAGAGAATTTGTTCAGCTTGATCATGAGCTTTGTCAGATCTACAGTGATGTTCTCATTCCCCTTGTTTATGATCCGGAAATAGGCAGCACTAGCAAACGCCCCATTCCCGTTATTAACTTGTTCCCATTCCACGCCGTTCTTTGAGGATTCTAACCGGACTTCTCCGTTTGAAGCTTCCAACACCACTTGTGTAATTTCTTCAATGGATTTCAAATTAATCCCAACATATTGGGATGGCTTTAATGTGATTCCGTTCATATTCGATAATTGCACAGAATTATCTGCTACCATAACAGGAGTATCCTTCAACTCTGTCACATCGGTGTAAATGGCTACCTTATCTTTACCTGCATTTACTGAAAACTCACGAACTGCCGTCCATAAATCAGGCTTACCTCCAGGTATTCCAGCATGAGTCAATCGATATCGAACCATCCTTGCATTCACACTAAGCCCGGAAGCAGAAATTTTATACCCGGAACGCTCTTCTCCGATTGCAGTCCATTCTTGACCGTTCACGGAATACTCAAGAATTCCCCTTTGGAATATATCGTGATCCGCATCCGTTCTACCTTGTGTGATCGCTATTTCTTCCACTTTAATGGTTTTGCCAAAATCAACACCATACCAGTCTCCATTCTGTTGAAGGGTCTGAATATAGACGTTCGTTGCTAAATCTCCGTCTACCATCAGGTTTAATCCGGAAGGAGAACCGTAAGAGCTTACAGCTAGAGGTTTAACATATTCCGGGTCTACCAAAGTGTAAATCTGAGCATCTAATTTATTAATGAGCTGCTCAGCAAAAGGAACCAGCCGCTTTGCTCCTGCTTCAACCGTCACATCTGGAGAATTAAGTTTACTAATTTTGAATGTTTTGGATAAGCTTAATGCGCTTGTGGCTTTGGCAAGTGCCTCCCATGCTTGATCAACGTTCTCTTTCTGGATCGCGATCGCAGAGAGGACTGCCGATTTATCGGCAAGAACGACATTTTGCAGGCTATTGAGCCATGGATCAATTTCTTCTTCCATATTTTCATTCGTGTTATTTACTCTAAATGACGCGATAGCATCCAATATTAGATCAAATTCTTGAATCAATGTATTTCCCGTCGTTTCTGTCGGCTGACCACTTGAGTATTGACTTAAGAATTGCGTTAGCTCCGTTTTGATATTTTCCGATTCACCTACCACAAGTCCATGGCCGCTAGGCGATGGGTCACTCATATGATAGGCAATCGTATTCAGCTCAGAGGCAACTTCAGGGGCAACATGCTTAAATGAATCTAGCCAGCTCTCCTCTTGATCAAAATCATCTACATTCCAAGTGTAATCCGCTACCGCGAAGATCCCAATCTTAGATAATTCCGCATGCTTCATAGGATTAGTCACCACACCAGAAATATTATGTGTCCCTGGAATGAGCACTTCTGCTTTACCTAGCAGCAGTCTTGCATCCTTATAGTCATTCACTGGCCAGTTTAACCACATATACGGATCTCTTCCATGTGCATCTTTCGGCCACTGCATATCTGCCGCATTAACAGACGCAACAACACCGTTTCCGGTCCACATTATATCTACATTCTCTGGCACATTTCTCAAGGCTTCAAGATAGGGTCTGCCAGTCATTCCGGTCCAACTTTTATTGTAATATGGAGGACAATAAATTAATGATTTAACATCTTTCTTGGACGTCACCCAATTTGCAACATCTGTAATTAGCTTTACATGTTTATCTTTATCTACTAATGATTGTGAGGTGCTGATATCATCCATGAATAGTCCAAATTGCCGTACGCCCACACTATACAATTGTTCAAGCTTTGCAAGTAAGGTTTGGAGTTCTGCATTATAATTGTTCCAATTGATCATATTGAACCCTGGATGAATCGCCCATACAAACTGCGTCTTGGATTCATGTCCGACATCAACCAGTTCTTTGATCTTGGCAAGCTCAGCTGCAGGATAGGGTGTTCTCCACTCTGCGTTATGGTACTTGTCATCTTTAGGTGCAAATATATAAGTGTTCATCTTCAGCTCTCCACCGAAACGCATCAAGCTCATTCGATCTTCATGTGACCAGGGTGTGCCGTAAAATCCTTCGATAAATCCCCGCGAGCGGGTATCAGAGAAATCTTCGATAGTGAGATTACGAACCTGCAGATCAGGAATTTGATCAAAAATCATCTTCAGCGTTGCCAGGCCATAATAAGCCGCATCCGTATTTTTACCTAATATCGCAATAACACCTTTATTCTGTTGCTTGGTGCTAACGTTAAGAACATAAGCGTCCAGCTCATTGAAGTGATCCGCCTCATAGGGAATATTTTGAGTGAAGTAGTTGTCTACATAGCCTGATGAATTTTTAGTTCCCAAAAAGATGTTTGTTTTCCCTGCCACTACAGCTCCTGACTCAGTAACCTGAAGTGATTTGGAATCCAGTATCTTTTGAAGCAGCTTTCTTGTCGGCTGGTCAATCGAATCTTCAATAACAACGTTTACATTTTGTGTAATGGTTAAGGTTGTCTCTTCTTCGGTTTGTTGCTGCGGTAATGGATAGATTTCATAGGATTCCGTTAATTTTGCATCTTTTTCCGGAAGATCAGAAGCTACATCCGCTGCAGCTGCAAAACTGGAGAACAAGCCGGCCACCATCATAAGTGTAATGAAGATACTGAGAATCTTCTTCGGCATTTCCTTAGCACCTCCTAAAATACCAGCAATTAACCTTTCAACGCACCTGCTGTTAACCCACCCGTAATTTGACGTTGATACAACACATACATCACAATGACGGGAATCATAGAAATGGAAAGACCCGCAAACAATGGCCCCCATTCTGTTCTGTATTGCATTTCCCCTTGCATAATGGCTATTCCTACAGGAATGGTGTATTTCGCTGGATCGTTGATCAATACTGTGGCCATAATGTACTCATTCCACACCGTTAAAGCATTCATAATTCCTACTGTGATTAATCCTGGCTTCGATAATGGCAACATGATCTTGAAGAAAACGCCATATAGTGAAGATCCATCAATTGTTGCGGCTTCTTCAAGCTCACGGGGAAGTGCCTTGAAAAACCCAACCAGAAAGAAGATACCGAATGGAAGGATGCCAATAGTTCCGACAGAATAAACAAGCGTGAGCCCTACTAAGGAGTTGGACAAATTCATATCTCCGAGAAGAAAGAACAACGGTATCAATCCGAGTGTGGTTGGAATCATCATTGAAGCAACGTATACAAAATAAAACAAACCTCTAGATTTAAAGGTAAACCGGGCTAATATATACGCTGTTGTAGCAGCCATAATAAGGGTTAACAGTGTACTAGCCACGGTTACTATAATGGAGTTAAGAAAGTAATCACCAAAGTTTGCTCTGCTCCACACATTTGTATAGTTTTCAAAACGAAAAATAGATGGAAAATCCCACGGTTTCCCTAGCATAACCTGCTGATTATCCTTTAAGGATGTCAGGAATGTCCAAAGAACAGGATATAAGACTACCAAGCTCCACAAGATGAGGAAAAATCGAACTGCAATTTTTGATATCAGCAGAAGTGGTTTTTTGGCGGGATTATCGTTCAAAGTATTGTCCTCCTTACATTTCAATGGACTCCCGGTGAAGAATGCGCTGCAAAATTAGAGTTGTGATTAAAGATAACAGTAATATCAGCACCCCTATGGTTGCCCCGTAGCTTAAATGGAACTGTTTGAAGCCCATCTGATACAAATAATAACCGAGAACTTGTGTCTGATTATCCGGGCCACCATCCGTCATCAGCTTAACAATAATAAAGGAGCCGTTCAGTGTTGTGATTACGATGTGAATGATCGAGGTTTTGAATTGCTCCCAGATCAGGGGTAAAGTAATTCGAATAAACTGTTGCCATTGCCCCGCACCGTCAATACTGGCTGCTTCATATAGCGAGGAAGGAATACCTAGAATAGAAGCGATAATAAGCAGCATATAGAATCCGATACCAGCCCATACACTTGGAGGAAGAAGTGACCACATTGCGAGGTTTGAATCACCTAACCAGTTCGTTTCCACTGGTTTTCCTGTAAATAACGAGATGAACGCATTCAGGAATCCAAGACGGGGATTGTATATAAAACTCCACAATACACCGATAACGGCTACGGAAATGATATTCGGAAAGAAAAACACCACTCGGTAAAAACCGTATTCTTTCAATTTTAAACGGGTCAATGATACTGCGAAAAACGTTGCAAACAACATGATTAAGATGACCTTCCAAAAAATCAAGAAATAATCATTCGAAATGGCTTTTGGTATGATCTCATCCGAGAATAATTGTCTATAATTATCAATACCGATAAAATTCATCGATTCGGACCCACCTGACCAATCGAAGAAGCTTAAGTACAAACCTCGAAACAGCGGATAAATAGTGAATAAACAAAAGATAGCAAACGTAGGCAGCAAGAAACTCGCAATAAACAAATTACGTTTCCACAATTTATTGTTCTTCATGGGCGTAAGCCATCCTCCCCTTAAATTTGAAAGAACAATCAGAGGCACCTATGTCCTCTGATTGTTTAGAAAGAAGAGTCATGAACTTACTTCCGGATTTTGGCTGCCGCCTTCTCCATACGGTCCATCCATTCTTCTGGTGTAATGGAACCTTGCAGCAACGCAATGGTTGCATCATTCTCTGCCTGCTCAATGTCCGCGGCCAATTTAAATACAGGAGCAACAATCGTGTCACTACCGTTGAAATATTTCATTGCTGTTTTAACAACATCACTTGCGCCTGAAGATTCCAGATCTGCTTTGACGTTCATCAAAGCGCCTGTCAGCTCAGCCCAACGAACTGCGGCTTGTTTCGTAAAGATAAATTCAATAAATGCTTTTGCTGCATCTGGATTTTTAGCCTTCTTTGCAATTGCAATGTTACTAGTGTAAGGAATAGCCACAAATTTACCGCCTGGCTTCTGCATAACGGAAGGAATGAATCCAAATTTGAAGCCTTCTGGAACATCTTTTTTCATTTCATTTTCGAGCCACAAGCCATTAGGAATCATTGCATCTTTATGCTGCAAGAAGAGCATTTGGGAGTCTGTATGACTCATACCGAACGATGCGTTATCGAAATACCCTTTGTCCCTCATATCAACGATCTTTTTCAAGGTATTCGCTACAGCATCATTTTTGAAAGAACCTTCTTTAGCAGCTTCTTGATCCTTTAAGATCTGCGGATTGTCTCCATTCTCAGATACAAAACCTGTATTTAAGAGACCTCCCACGATGTAGTATGGGTATTTACCGGTATGAATGTAAGGATATACGCCATCCGCTTTGATTTTTTCACTAGTGGCGAGGAAGCTATCCCAATCTTTCGGAACATCCCATCCCTTTTCAGTAAACAGGGTTTCATCATAGAAAGTTCCCCATGATCCGAATACGAGTGGAATCGTATAGTTTTTGCCACTGTAGTCTTGTGGAGGTGCGATCAAGTTACTCGTAAGCGGCTCTCCGTCCACATTTTTTGCATCTTTAACCCAATCTGTAATATCCATTAATTGATCGTCGAGCACCATTTGCGTTTCGTTCGAGCCTGCTCCATCGATGTATACAACATCTGGGGGATTACCTTGGATCCAGCGGGGCTTCATTTGCTCGTTGATTTGTGAACCTGCGGACTCTTTAATGTTGACATCCGGGTACTTCTTCTTGAATTCACCAATGACTTCTTTCCACCAACCGTCTCCATAACCACCGACAAAATATTGGATTTCGAGGTCTCCCGCTACTTTCGGCTCTTCGGGCTTGGGTTCGTCTGTCTTCGCTGGCTCAGTCTGCGTCGCAGCTGTTGTTTTCTCAGGAGCTGGAGCTTCAGCCCCATTTGTCCCCCCGCCACCACATCCTGCCAGAGACAATACAATGGACATCATAACTAGACTTAATGCCGCTTTCTTTTTACCCTTGCTTTTCATTGGCTATCCCCCTCGAATAAACTTGCCTGACTTCTGTAAACACTTGATTTTGTAATTCTGAATGTAATTCTATTAACGCTTTTCCATTATATAGGCTATAAAAACGTAACCACATGATCTCTTTTGATGTGGAGTTGATACTTTTTGTCCTATAGAACCTTTTTTTATTACAAAAAAAGGACACCTGAGTAAAAACTCAAGTGTCCTTTTCTCAATTCAGTATTTTTTGAGCAATTGCTGCTAAGTCCATAATGTCAATCTTTCCGTCATTGTTAAGATCTGCTCGCTTAGCCGTCTGCCAATCTACACTATTCTGATCTTTACCATAGTGCGAAGCTGCAATCGCCAAGTCACCGATGCTCACTTTACCATCCTCATTTAAGTCTCCGGATTTTTCTGGTGGCGTTTCATCTGCCTTAATCTCGACCTCAATGTTTGAGAGATCGGCTTCAGTCTCCAGTCCATTCGCATCACCAAATACAGCACTACTTAACTCTATGCTCGCTAACTCGGACTTTGTCACTGACTTTGCTTTGAAGCTTAGTTCAAGCAACTTGGCATCACCGGTTAGACCAGTTCCCGTACTAGCCGTGATTAAGCGAATGGTTCCGCTTGGATCATTCTTTGATTCTAACACCTGTATCCCATCGTTCACCGATTCGCCCGAGATGTACTCTAGAAGATTCTCGTCGTACTTCAATCGAATGTCTTGCGCATAGGTCGCATCCGTTACATTGCTAACGCCCATGTCAACTGTAAAGGTCTGACCTTGATTTATAGACTTAGGTCCACTTAAAGTTATCGCAGTAGGTTCATTCCGTTCAACAGGAACATATTCAAAAGCATCAATCATTGCAATAGTATTCGAAGAGGTATTATTCTTCGTTCCTTTCACGACAATCTTAATCGTATGTTCCCCTTTTGAGAGATCGGATTGTTGGAATAATACTTGCTGCTTCATCGTCGATGAACCATATCCATCAACACCCTCAGCGACTAGCTCCCCATCGAGATACACATCGAAATATCCGTGGTTTGCCTGCAAAGCGCTGATGAATTTAATCGCTGTTCCTGTAAACGTGAGCGACGCTGAAGCCCCTTGCTGATTACTATAGCTTTCTGTGCCTTTGTAATCGCCTGCGTCACTATAAGGACTCCACGTTCCGGTATATATAATCGAAGGATCTTTATCATCTACTTTTATTGGCAGCACAGAAGGTTTTACACTAGACACAATCTTATATTGCTGTCCTTTTACCGTTGGAAATTCAATCAAGTTCCCATTCGCAGTGAAGTTGATAGATTCCCCGCTTCCTACACGAATGACCTTGAATTTATTGGATTGTACAAATCCAGGGTATTTAACTGAAGCCTTATTACCTTGCTTAGAAGTAAGCAAGGCTTCTTTCAAGATTGTACCTTCCCAGCGCATATCCACTTCAAATCCACCTCTTGCCACAAGCCCTTTAACATTTCCGGTAGCCCATGCATCGGGTAAAGCAGCTAATAAATCAATACTTCCAGTTTGGCTTTGTAGAAGCATTTCTGCAATTCCTGAAGTTGCTCCGAAGTTACCGTCGATTTGGAATGGTGGATGTGTATCAAACAAATTGTCGAGCGTGCTGCCTCTAAGCTGCTCACCTAACAGTTTATGTGCACGGTTACCATCAAGCAGACGTGCCCACAAATTGATCTTATTCGCTTTACTCCACCCGGTTCCACCATCGCCACGAGAATTCAAGGTGACTCTTGCTGCTGCAAATAACTCCGGATTATTCACTTCATTAATAAGCGTACCTGGATACAAGCCAATCAGATGCGAGATATGGCGGTGCTGATCTGATGGACTATCGATATCATTCTTCCACTCCTGCACCTGCCCCCAGCTTCCGACCTGCGGCATCCATAGCCTGCTTCGTTTCTCCATGACCTCGTTACGCAGCTGTTCATCCACACCCAAGATTTCACTAGCCTTGATGAACTGTGTGAACAACTCCCAGACCAATTCCTGATCATAAGACACGCCGATCGATATATCCCCTTGCTCTGGAGAGTAGGAAGGAGATGATACTAGACTTCCGTCTGAATCTTCGACCAGGTATTTAACCCAGAATTGTGTTGTTTCCTTGATAATGTCATACACTTGGCCTCTTAAAAGATCTTTATCTCCACTAAAAGCATAGTGATCCCACACCTGCTGCACCATGAAGGCGTTGGCAGCCGGTGACCAGCCCCAATAGAAATCAGAGCCTGGTGCAGTATAACCAAATGGGTTGTTGACGGTATGAATCGCCCAACCTTCCCCTTCGATTCCATGATGTCTTTGGGCTGTTTCCCTACCCGGCTCGCGCAGAGAATCAATATAATCAATGTACGGAATATCGGTTTCCGCTAAGTTAACCACCTCGGATGGCCAATAATTCATCTGTACATTGATATTCGTATGATAGTCACTATTCCATGGTGGATTATTTACTTGATTCCATACGCCTTGTAGGTTAGCAGGCAGTGAGCCTTCCCGGGAGGATGCAATAAGCAAATAACGACCATATTGAAAAAATAATGCCTCCAAGCTTCTTTTCTCTCCGTCACTAGCATTCGTTTTATAACCATTCAAAAGCTCATTCGTAGGGAGATTTGTAGCAACCCCACCAAGATCAAGAGAAACTCTATCGAACAGTTCTTTGTAATCTGCCAAATGAGCTGCGCGCAACTGATTAAATGATTTAGCGTATGCTGCATTTAGGTTCGCTTCTACAATTTCTTTTGGCGTCTTGTCACTCTTATACGTAGGATAATTATTAGCATAATCTGTTGCAGCGGTCATCAGGATCGTGACAACACTCGCACCGTTCACCGTAAGTTTCCCATCTTTCGCTGTTACAGTTCCTCCTTCATGCTGTACTTGAAGCTGCGCTTCATATGCCATCTTATTACTGGGTACCTTCCCACTTAGCGTCAGTTTATTTCCTTCACCCTTCACCGTATTAGACGGCTGAGCACCAGTAAGGCGAACATCGAAGGTCATCGGCTGATGCTCATCCGTTGTCAGTCTCATCACCATGACCTTATCCGGATAACTGATGAAATACTCACGCTTGTATTTTACATTGCCCGAAGTATAGGACACTCTTGCCATGGCATCATTAAGATTCAATTCACGCCGATAATCAGAGTACGATTGAGCACCGCTGTTACCTGCTTCGCTTGTCATCTCCATTTCGGACAATTGAATTTTCGTTCCACCCTTGCTTACAAGATCGAATTTATAGAATTTATAAGCTGTAGTATTGGAAAAAGTATATGATTTCTTCAGTTTGCGGCTCGCAAACTCTTCATTGGATCTGTTATCTAGTGGGGACCACTGCTGCCCGTCATTCGAGCCTTTCAGCGTCCAGCTCTTCGGATCCCGATCAGGCACATCATTCCCTGAAGTGAATGAATAGCCGGTAATTACCTTAGCCTCTTCATATGCCCACTGCACCCAAAAAGGTGGTGCTCCATCCCCTGAATACCATTTCGTATTTTCCGAACCGTCGGTTAAATTGGAAATAGGCTCGCCGTATTGTGGATTATCCGAGCTCGCTGTTACCGTATACGCTGACTGACGGTTAAAATCTAAGAACACATCACCAAATGCTTGATACGCTCCGAAAGAACTATCACCAGCACCCATAACACCGGTAATCTTCCCTACAAGAGCCTTAGCTTCATTAATTTTCCCTTCTTTTAGAAGCTGTCTTATGGTCTCAACATGTTGCTGAGCACCGTCTTTAATACCATATTGGTAATTTGAATCTGCTCCAGGCCCACCGCTCCACAGTGTTTTTTCATTAAATTGAATTCGCTCCTGCTCAACACCACCAAATACCATGCCACCCATATAACCATTTCCAATAGGGAGCGCCTGCGTCTCCCAGTTCGTGGCCGGCGCTCGATACCATAATGACAAATTCTGATCTGCCGCAGCCGCAGTTTCAGCTGCCGACTGAACATCTGCATACACTTTTGGACCTAAGACCCCATTAGACGGAAGTATGCTGATAAGTAGCTGCGAGCAAGCGATCCATACAGATAGTAGAATTGCAGTCCTTCTGACTAATCTACTTTTACCGTTTGGCATGCGTTGATCCCCTCTCATAATAACACCCACTGATTGTAAAAATGAGGCAGCCAACTACTCCACAATCTTTTTCGCAAGTGCAGCAAGATCAGAAATATCTATTTTGCCGTCCTTGTTCAGATCTGCGTGCTTAATCTTACTCCAATCTGGACTGGAGGAATCCTTACCGTAATGCGCGGCCATGATTCCTAAATCGCCGATACTCACTTTGCCATCGCCGTTAAGATCTCCCGTAAGACCAGTATCCTCAGGGGCAACTACAACTGTCAAAGCGGAGCCCGTAACCTTTGTCTCAATACCATTCACATCACCCATCGTAACATCAGATATCCGAATTTCACCAGACTTAGCCTCAAGTAATGGCTTTGCTTTGAAGTTAAGCTCCATTAGCTGAATGTTACCTAATACCCCGTGGTCTGCACCCTCGCTGGCGAGGAGAAAACGGCTCTGTCCAGGAGCTGTAGTTACGGTTTCCACTACCTGCACACCATCCACTAATGAAATTCCAGATATAAAATCCACAATGTCTGTATTAAATTGAACTGTAATGTCTTGTGCATATACAGGATCCTTGATCTGTTTCAAGCTCAGTTGAACTTTAAACTCTTCACCAGCGCTCACTTGATTTGGACCTGTCAGAGTTGCTAAGGTACCTTGGTCTTCAGAAGCTTTGGACTTTATAACCGAATTCAGCTTATTCTCACTGGACTGCGTGTCTAGTGCTATTCCATAAGCATTTCTAATGTCCAGATTTGTCCCGAAGCCCGCTACCAACGGATATTCGCCTGAAGTAAGCTCCGGGAACTCTGCTTCAAAGACATATTCTGTGCCCGCTGTACTTGAACTCTTCAATTTAAATACAACATCTCTATCCCCAATCTTACCTTTCAAAGTCTGATCACCATTAAGCATGACATAGTGATTAAAGACAGCTTTAATCTGGACTTTATCCTTAGCTGCATACCCTGCCGGTTGTACAGATTCAAGTTTGATAGAGGTCAACTTAGGATCTTGAATTTCTCCTTGACGCTGCCATTTGAGATATTCCGTATTGAATTTAATAAAACTCATGGCTTCACTACCCGTTCCTTCATAGAAAAGACCGATTTCACCATTGCCCAGATTAGACAAACTTGAATAGGCATAATAGCCTTCTTTGACCAGCTGGGAATACTTCCAATCAAACTTATACTTCGTTCTGCCGTTTGCGTAGGTTCCGTCTTCCTTAATTAAACCTACCTTCACCGTCCCGTTAATTCTACTGGTCGAGTTAGCAGGGCTTGCGAAAATAACAGCTTCCTGCCCATCTATCTGGCCGTCGTATCGAATCGCCGTCATTTGGCAGTAAGCAGCAATCAGATCACGTTCTGTCACAACTTCAGCAGCCCAAGTCTCTCCACCATCAAAGCTGGTCGCGATTTGGGCAAACCCTGAATAATTCCGCATGAACATCTTTAGCTGTCCATCTGGCAACTCCACTACTTGCGCTTCTGTAAGTTCATTATTAGAGCCATTAAAGGTTCTCTCATCAAGGGTAACCCCGTCTACGACCCGCCCATGATTAGGAGACTCTCCACGATGCCATGTTTCACCATGATCATCGCTGTAGATGGTTGCACTTGCTTGCCTGTTATTTTCATTCGTAAAGTACACGGGGAACACCAGTCTTCCAGCATGAGGACCTTTCGCCAATTGAATGCCGGTGCCCGGACCTGCCCCCAGAAATACCATCCATTCTTCTTTCACCGAAGGGTTTAAAGTTACAGGCCCCTCCCAAGTCGCTCCTTCATCATCACTGTGCCATAGCTCAAGATAAGAAGTAACAAGCGGTTTAAGTGGCGAATTGCTAAGAAAGATATTCCCGATATTTGTATTGTTGTTATATAAATTTCTCAAGGCGTCCACGCTGTAGGCAGTTTTTACATTTGAGCTGTTATAGACTTCTCCATTTTCCCGAACGGTAAATTCCTGATTGCTCGAATCTTTCAAAAGTAAATATTTTTCTCCATTGATCGTCTTGTATCCGGTACCTCTTTGCGAGGTAGGAAATCCTCCACCCTCGGGAAATCCAAGAACTAAAGAGAAAATCCTCTTCGTTTCCTTATCCTGCAGTAAGGACTGGTCTATGTTTGAGGCGTTGCCGGGATAGTTATTAATTAGAATTCCGTTACTTTCCCAAGTCTTTCCGTTATCCAGACTTCGTCTTACCATCATGTCAATATTAGCTGGTGAATCTCCTCCATGATTGATCCGCTTATCAATTCCTGCGATCAGCGTTCCATCCTCCGTGTACAGAAGTGACGGAATGCGGTATGCATCCGATCCGTACAGTCCTGGATAATAAACGTTATACGGATCAGTGATTAAAGCCTGCTCAGGCAACGGATTTTGAACCGGAGTCTTACTTGTTACACCCGTTACAGCAATCAAATCTTGATCCGCCAGCGGTTCGCTATACACTTCAGCAAAGTCAATCTCTCCATTAAACGGATAGTTATTAGAACCGGATTTTCTCTCTGTTCTACCTAACTCGGCACGGTTTGGTGCATAAATATTATTGAGAAACTTTTTTGCTGTAGTTGTGTCTTGCTTGAGGAGTTTCCCATCAAGGAAATATTTATAACCTTCTACTTTATCTACAACCATGGCTACGGTATGCACTTCATTCTCTTTCACCGTAACATCAGCTTTAACATGTGTATTAGACGCTGTCTTCCCAGGCTCTTCATACCGGTTCTCACTTCCGATGGCAGAAGGTGTGATATATAGATGGAAGTGACCATTCGGCAACGTATTATTACTTAAGGAGAATAACGACATAATTGTAGAACCCGTGTAGCGGAACCGGACAATGATAGTCCCTTCATCTAAGGCTTTAAGCGCATCTACCTTATCATCCAGATTCGTAAAATTAGCATTGTGAATTTGTTTATTCTCTACTCTAAGCACAAGTCTTGGATCGGTCTGTTTGTCTTGTTCTGCTGGATTGGCTAGCGCAGTGAATGGAAACATAATGGCCACCATCAGGATCGAAAGAATAATGATTGCGAATTTCTTCAAAATATTAGTCCTCCTTAGGTTTGGATAACCATGTATCTACTCGCCTTGACTACTCTTGTTCAACTATTTTCTTCGCTACTATTGCCAAATCAGCAACATCAATCGTACCGCTTCTATCGAGGTCAAGTCGTTTCACAGCATCCCACTCCGAACTGCTCGAATCTATGCCATACTTCGCTGCGATAATCGCTAAGTCACCAATACTCACTTTGCCATCACCATTCACGTCTATAGATAATTCCGTATTTACTCTGATCTGAATGGTTAAGGTTGCCGGTTGGAGCACGGATTCTTCCCCTTGACTGTCACTTATTATCGCTTGAGTAAGCCGGATAACTCCCGCTGTGTCTTGTATTACATCTGCTGCTTTGAAACCAAGTTCAACAATTTCAGCATCGCTAGTAATCGGATACTGACTACCCAAACTTGCCAAGAGAACCCGTAGCTTACCGGGAGTACTTGTAGTTGGTTCATTGATAATAATTACGCCTTCCTGCAGAGAGCGGATTGAATCTGGAAGGTATTCCATGACAGCCGGATCAAATTCAAAGGTAATATCCTGTGCATACACATCACTGGAGACACTGGTGATGCCATACTTCACGGTAAAAGACTCTCCCGGCGCAACAACCTTCTTACTCCCTGCTAAAGTAGCTGAAGGCGTAGCATTGGATGCATCTGCATTCACTACAGGGTTCGTAAAAGATACACAGCTTAAAATCACGGCGATCATGGTCATTATTACCGCCTTTTTGTAACATCGATTACTGTTCAAATTCTTCTCACCTCATTTTTATAATTTTGTTCAGGATGTCAGCCTCTGTTAGAGATTTACGATTTGTTTCGCTAATTGAGCAAGATCTGTAATATCGATCTTACCGTCACCATTCATATCCGCACGCTTCGCTTGCTGCCAATCAGGACTTGATGAATCTTTGCCGTAGTGTGCAGCAACGATACCCAAGTCACCAATACTGACTTTTCCGTCGCCGTTAAGATCGCCTGATACTCCTGTTTGCTCTGGTTTCACTTTTACAGAGATTGTGGCTGGTGCAGTTGTGGTTTCTGTTCCGTCTTCATCACCTAGCAGTACTTCTGACACACTGATATTAACGGTAACCGTCTCCGATACTTCTTTTGCCTGGAATGTCAGCTCGGCAATTTGTTGATTTCCGCTTAATCCGTGTTCCGCACCTTCACTCGCCATAATCAAACGAAGCTTTCCAGGTGTTTTAGTTGTCTCTTCAACAATCGCAACACCTTGGATCAGTGATTTAGCAGATACATAATCCATACGGTCAGCATCGTACTGAATGGTGAGGTCCTGTGCAAATACCTTCCCGGAGATATTGTTCACATCATACCGGACAACAAAAGGCTTGCCGGCAGTAACGGATGCATCAGCACTCAATACGGCTTGGACTTGAGCCGATTCCTGCTTCACTTGATACACCGTAATCTCAGCTGCGGATGCGAATTCACCCGCGCCTTTTACAGCTTCCAGCTTAATGTGAGTCGCTTTCACCGGAGCGAAATTCACTTCCTTAAGCTGTTTGTTTCGCAGCCAGTTCCCGCTTGTCATGAGCGTGTAATTCACACCATCGGTGCTTGTGTACACGTTGTAAGCAGTAATTGTGCCATTACCTTCATCCGGCCGAGGTAAGTATCCTAGCTTGCTGATGGTATACTTTCCGCCCAGATTCACCATTATCGACTGCGGAAGTGGATCAACGTTAAACCACTTCGTATGCCAATGTGTATCCGGATCGCCATCCAATGCCAAATTCGGATCGTTTTCGCCTGCTTCATAGCTCGTAGCTTCTGCACTCATTTGACTTTGCGGAATTTCGGTTAGGTTGCTCTGTCCAGTGACCGTCACCACACTTGTTGCTGTAAATCCGCCTTCTTCCGTCGTCGCGGTAATCGATGTCGTGCCCTGCCCTTTTGGTGTGACCAATCCCTTACTGTCCACGCTGGCAACACCAGGATCGCTGCTTACCCACTTAACTGTCTTATTACCAGCATTCTCAGGCTCAATGACCGCTTTCAATTGAACCGGGGCATCCAACGCCTTAAGTGAGAGGGCCTCACGGTCAAGCTTTATGCCAGTAACCTTCTGTCCGTCTTCCAGTGGGATGCCGAACAGTTTAAATTCACGAACAGCAGCCTTTGATTGAGCATCAGGCCGTCCGGTGATCGTAATTCTAGCGAATCTACCCTGGCTTCCAAATGTATCCTGAATGGTGCCAGTTTCCTGATTATTCGTTCGATTCGTTACCGTAATCCAATTGGAGTTCGCGGTTTCCCGAACTTCAATTTTGTACTGATAAGCCTTGTTACTATGCTCAAAAGAAACCTCGGAGGATTTAATGGAATGCATCATACCAAGATCAACCGTCCAGCTAGTACCATTGTTCGTATCCGCCGCTGACCAGAATGTGTCCATATCCCCATCATTAGCAAGGCCAGCCGGATGCGCTTGATCCGTACTGTCTGCTGTAGCAGGTTTGCCTTCTGAAATCAAACGGACTTCAGGTGCTGCCTTCGGCGCCTCGTAGACATCGACCTCCGAAGCCGAAGCGAATCCTCCAAGTGCAACAGCTGCTTCAAGCTTCACATAGCGGGCGGAAACACTATCGAAAAGGATGTATTTTTTCAAGTTGTTTCTGAGCCATGTACCACTGGATACCTTCGTATATAATTCTCCATCCGTGCTGACGTAAAGGTTGTATGAGGTAATGGTTCCGTTCCCAGCATCCAGACGTGGTGCATACCGGAATTGGCTAACATTGCGAACCTTACCTAAATCGAGAATGATGGATTGCGGGAGCTTATCGGATCCATCCCATTTCGTATGCCATGCGGAATTCCGGTCCCCATCAATCGCTTTAGCTGCTTCCGCACCAGGCTGGAAGCTTTTCGCTGAGGCTGTCATCTCATTTTTAGGTATCGCTGTCGGTGAAGGCTGTGATAGATCACGGTACAGATTGATCTCTGCAGCAGATACGACACCCCCAACAGCTTCTGTCGCTTCAAGCTTCACAAAAATAGCTTCTACTGTATCAAAATTCACCGTCTTCTCTAGTTTGTCTTCATTCCATTGTCCACTGCTTACGAGCGTATAGTTAGTTCCATCCTTACTCGTATACAGCTTGTAACCTGTAATTATGCCGTCTTTGCCACCATACTGTCTTGGCAAGTATTTTATTTTATTCACATACTGTTTAATCCCCAGGTCTAAAGTGATGCTCTGCTTACTTCCAGCATTTGCTGAAGAAAGCCATATCGATTCATAGCTGCCATCCAGCACATTAGCTGCTGGCGTATAAGAAGCCGCATTCGTTGCAGTTGCAATCATATCTTCCTGTGGAATACGACTTGGGTCTGTGTCCACCTGAGGCAGCTCAATTTTGACAGCATCTACTAGTGGAGTCGTATCTGCTGTAAATCCTGCGACTTTCACAACAAATTCCTTATCAGTGGATATGGATGGTGTTTTAATGTACAGGATGCCGCCTTTGTCTTGCTTAGCATAGTACCAGCCACTTGTTGCTCCATCCCATGCTGCTTTGGACTGCAATTCAGGATAGGATGTTCCATCTACAGAAACAGCCTCCGGGTGATCTGGCATATGGATTGTAAACTGATTCTTACGTGACTCCAATTTGCCTTTATAGTCACCTACGCTTGCTCCAACCTTGATAATCAAGTCTCCACTCCCTTGCTCAGGAGCGGTGGAGGTTATTAATGTTTTTGCAAATTTGCCTGTACGATGCTCCTTCGATGTACCATCATCTTCATACATCGTAAAGCTTGAGGATTTATAAGGATATATTTCATAAGTAATTGGATCAGGAGGAACCTGACCATCGTATAACGATTCAGGATACATCGGGATGATTGCTCCACCCTTTACTAGAAGCGGCAAACGATCCAGTGGAGCATTGTATTCGTCTAACATTTTTGAACCGTAATGTTCTTCTCCTGTCCAGTAATCGATCCATTTACCTTTCGGAAGATATATTCCGTTTCGCATTGTCGTGTCGGTATAAACTGGTGCAACCAGGAACGATTCCCCGGACATGAATTGATATTGTGTTAACGTTCCCTTCGAGTTCGGATCATTCGGATAAGAATAGATCATTCCCCGCATGATCGGGGCTCCGGATTCGTAAGACTCATTGAGATAGGTATAAAAGTATGGTGTCAATTGCTGTCTGAGCTTCAATGCCTCTCTGTTATAGCTCGTATAAGGTTCCCCCCATACCCAAGGCTGCTTATCTTTGGCTGCCCAACCAGACATGTTCATCAGGATTGGAGTAAAAATCTTCCACTGCAAGTCTCGTACGTAGGTTTTAGCACTACCTCCGAATATCCCATCAATATCACCGGTTGAGTATGGCATCCCAGATAGCCCTGCCCCGATCATCGACGGGATATGGTATCGAATGTATTCCCAGCTGCCCGACTGATCTCCGGACCATACGGTAGAATATCGCTGGGTACCTGCCCAGCCACCAACGGACCAGACATAACCTCTGTCATCAGAGTTATCTTCAATTCCTGTAAACGCCTGTTTGCTGGCACCCAGGGCGAAATCGTATCCAGGTCCCACCCAGGCAACGTCGAGTTTAGCCAGCCTCGTACCCTCTACACCAACTTCCTGTGCGATTTTATCAACACCATTTTGAGTCCATAATCCGGTATAGAAACCTTCCTTATGTAGTTCGTCAACGGTGTTGCCTAGATTCGTATAACCGCAACCATATCCGTCATTCGGTAAAATCCAGGCTCCTGGCATATCGTTTTCCCGATATTTTTTGGCAATAAGGTTAACGACATCGGAGGTCTTTTCTGGATCTCTGTTGTAACAATCCGCATCACCAAGTCCCATACCCCAACGAGGAATCAAGGACGGTTTACCTGTAAGATCTGTATAAGCGTTCAAAATATCTTTCATTGTCTCACCGTAGAAATAATAAGCGTCAAACCGATTTTCGTTATGCGTCAGCTTGACGGTCGAATCAAAATCATAAGTACCGCTTTGAAAAGTGTTACGAAGCACTCCGTATCCTGCAGTACTCAAATAGAATGGTGCAGGATTCGAAACTGTACCGCTTCCCCAATCCCCATAGTTGTTAGCGATAGTAATTTTGCGATCACGATGGTTGAAGAATCCATTCTGCATACCCCCGCCGTAGAAATATTCATCCTCACCCCGGATAAGCTGTTGTGAGGCTGACTGTCCGTTATAGTTCAATCCAGCAGATTCTTCCCACACCACCGTTTGGTTGTCACTTTTGTACATGGCGAACTTTAACGGATTCTTGTAGGCTCTCAGCACGAATTTCCCTGTTTCCATCTTGTAATACATGCCTTCATCAGACCACTTTACATTAACAGGTCCGAAATTATCCTTGATGACAATTGGCTCAATCGGCTTTTCCGCACTTTTTCCTGCCAATTCTTTGAATTGCCCATTCACACCAAGCCAAATCCGGAACATATCCTCCCGCTCAAAAATTACTCTAATCTTGTCAGAGCCTGACGTGATTTCAAAAGTCTTATTATCTTTCTTTACGAAGTCAGAAATGTTGCCAACGGAAGCCCCATGGGCGCTTTCCGGGCGAATCATGAGTCCTGTAATCACAAGGATCATGATTGCAAGCCTCCACATACCAAAGCGATTATAAATGGTTCTCAAACCATTCCCTCCATTCAAATGAAGCGGCAAGACAGGATACAGCATCAACTGTAGTTTGAATTCCTTGTCTTGCCGCTTAGATTCATGTTGCTATTGGTCTTCGTTTATTACTGCAATATTTTCTGTGCGATAAATGCTAGATCACTAATGTCTACCTTACCGTCCTTGTTCACATCAGATTTCATGAACTTGTTCCAATCCGGATCAGCTGATGTTTTTCCGTAAGCAGCCGCTGCAATGGACAAGTCACCGATAGAGAATTTACCATCTCCGTTAAGATCACCGATCTCTCCAGAAGGTTTAATGACAGATTCCAAGAATGTGTTCAGTGCAGTAGTCAGATCAAGGATCGACTGATCTACTTCGGATTGTTCAGCACCGGTATTATCAGCTATGCCTTGAGCTTTACGAATCACATCTTGAAGCACTGCCTTAGAACCAACTGGATATTGCCCTTCCTCGGTACCTTCTTCTGCCGCATCGAGTTTACTTTTCGCATTGGAAATAAGAATAATAAGAGCTTCTTTATTAACTGTTGAGCCTTTCTTGATCAGTACTTGATGTGAACCGCCAGACAGCTCTTTCTCTTCACCGAGACTATTTGCAATCTGCAATTTAGCAAGTACAATCGTCGCAGCTCCTTCTTTCTCTGCTGCACTCGCACTAAATCGAAGTCTTAACATGTCTCCCTTAGCGTCGTTACCCTTCGGGTTCGCAAGAATGATACGAACTTGACCCGAAGTTGTTAATTCATTAACGATCATCGTATTCTCACCCGCTTTTTCGGCAGATATATACTCGAGCTGGGCTGGATCGTACGTGAAAGTCAAATCCTGGGCGTATGCTTCCTGTGGTGTATTGCCGAGGCTGTAGACCAAGTCAAAGGTCTTACCAGCTGTAACTTCATCAGGGCCTGTAAGATGAGAATCCGGTTCTGGTTCTGCTTCATCTTCTTTGATCAACTTGGCGTCCGCCCAGTCACCATGGTCCTCCTCGTTACCGTCACCGTTATCTAGGACAACAAGCTTTAATTCCTTGACCTTACTAACGTCTAAGCGAACTTCTTTGGCTGGTGTAGCCGCTCTCATTAATCCACTGTCATAGGCTTTTTTCCCGTCAAGAAACACCTGGAATACGATCGTGTTCTTACCAGCAGCCGTGCTGCCGATTTCTTGGTCAACCCCGACAATAGTTTCGAAGGCTGTGAAATGTTTTCCGCTCAGATCGTAAATGATTTCTGAGTCCGCATGCGTACCCATACCTTTTTCGTAAGTGTCGACTCCAGAGGATCCCATGAGGCGGATCGGCTGGCCTTCCACGCTCTTATCCTTCTGTACAGTCATCCATCCTGACGTTGCACTTTTCCAATCCATATCGCTGAGGTAGTAATCCACCACATTAAACTTAATTTCATAGGTTTCAGTAGTCTTTCCGTCGGCAGAGGTTGCAGTAACTACAGTTGTTCCGGTTAGATCTTTAGCCGGTTTGATACCAATCACAACGCTTTCGCCTGCAGCATCAGCCGTAACTACAGGCACCTTCGTTGTGCCACGAAGCACATTGTAGGTATAACTGGTCTTCTCTGGATCAAATCCCGCTAAAGCTTTCCCGTCTATTTTAATCGTCCCAACAAGATGGACTGTGGAGACCCCCTTACTCAAGCTCATGAGATCGGTTGTGTTAGACGGAATAGGTCTAAGCGTATAGCTGTAGTTATACGTCTTATTAGCTAGAAGCATATACGGAGCATGAGGTTTAGCTCCCCAGCTGTTGTCTCCTCCGAGTCCCATCTGCTTATAATTCAGTCGAAGTGTAATATCTTCTCGATATGGCACTTCATGTGGATGCTTTGGACCGTCAAGGTCCTCTGGTGTATGATGCAAAGCATTGGCTTCGATGGTAGGACTTCCAATGGCCATAAGTCCTGCTCCATCGTTATTGGTCAATGCAACCCAGCGTACATCCGTTTTATTACCTGTTTCTGAAGGCTCAATATAAGGAAAAAACTGATCTTTAACTTTACCGCTATATTGACCAACATCCGAACCTGAATTACGGTCCTGATAATTCTCTTGTGGACCGCGTCCGTACCATGTCATCTGCTCAAATTGTCCCGGAATCGTCATGAGATTACCGACTTCAGGAATTTCAGGCAGGCTTGCACCACCCGGCTTCAGTTCGCTGGCTACCTTAATATCTCCATTTCCAAAAATTGTATAAGAGGTCTTATACGTAGATACGGTTGATGTAGGGAGTGTTTCTTCAACATCGATTCGCACAGCCTTTTCTCCGATTTTGAATACCTCAACACGGGTGACAGATCTATTCTTTCCTGCATTTTTCCAGGTTGCCGTTCTGCCCGGATGGCCATTCCCTTTATCATTGTCGATAGGGGCTCTCCAAAAATTCGGCACAGGTCCATTATTAATCAGTTCAGTCCCGTCGTAGCGGAATGAATCAAGCGTGCCTGTTGTTTTATTAAATACAATCTCCATATCTTCCGCAGATACGCTTACACGTTCCGTAGTCTCATCCACTTTCAAATCTGACATTGTTGAAAGATCAAGTGCCGATGAATGGTCTGAATCCACTGGAAGTTTAAACTGCTGTTTAGCAATTTCATGCCCTTTTTTCGCCCAAAGTGTGTCCTTCTTCAATTTAAAGCTAATATTCATCCAGTACTCCACACCAGGCTTAGAGGAAGGCAGCTTATACGGAAGGGTCACCTGTTTCGAGGAAAGTCCCGGTACATTCAGGGATGACGCATCGATAACTCCCTGTTCAATCAACTGATTATCCGCTCTAACTTCCCAGGTTCCTTCGTACGCATTAAGATTTGTGAACAAGAACTCATTTTTAAGCTCGATCGTTCCAGCACTCAAATCAATGGCCTTTACCAAAATATCTTGATACACCTGCTTTACTTCCCATAGCTCAGGCTGAACAACCCGGTCAGCTGTAATCAGACCATTCGCCATGAAATTACCGTCATTAGGGGAATCTCCAAAGTCTCCCCCGTAGGCAAGATACTCCGTCGATTCAAGTGTCTCTGATTTAGCATCCTCCGGATTAAAATCCATCCAGAGAACCGTGCTGCTATCCGCAGTCCGTCCATTATTATTCAGCTCTTCAAGGGTTAGTCCCCTGTTGTAGATACGAACCTTGTCAAACATCATGTTAGAAGACCTGCCCATTTCCGTATCTTTACCAATTGCAAGCGGATAGGTGCTTGCTGCGATATTGCCTGTAAATGCCCTTGTAGCAACAATTTTTCCGTCTACAAAAAGCTTCAGATCTGTTCCGTTATACGTGCCAGCCACATGATGCCAATTGTTCAGCCAATTCGTGGGCAAATCCGCAGTAGCAGCTGTCCATACACCGTTTCGGTAAACAAAAAATTCGAGCTTGTTATTCCCGTTCATTTTTAATGCAAACTGTGTATCCCCTTTTGCCACAACCGGACTGTTCGCAATGTTGGCAAGCGGCTTCACCCATGCTTCCAACGTTAACGGCCCTGTAAGATTAAACTTGGAGTCATTAGGTAGTGTCACAGAAGGCGCAGCACTTTTGCCAGGTTTTAATACACCAACTACATCACTCTCATTAGAGGCGACCACGCCGGTATAATCCGCTTCGTAAGAATGAGTAGCATCAGTTAGATAGGTTCGCTCAGATGGTGTACTTACCCGAACCGCTTGATCTACCCAGTCCCAAATATATCCACCTTGCAAGTTCGGATATTTGCGTATAAGATCCCAGTATTCTTGCAGATTTCCAACGCTGTTCCCCATTGCGTGAGCATATTCACACAAAATGTATGGTCGTGGATCACTGCCTTTCGCATACGTCTCTACCGTCGTAACCGGAGAGTACATCTGGCTGACCATATCGGTAACTCTCGGATCGTTATAACCCTCATAATGAATGGGCCGAGTGGGATCCAGACTGCGAATGTATTCAGATTGTGCGATAAAGTTAGATCCCGAACCAGATTCATTACCAAGTGACCAGATCAGAACGGATGGATGATTCTTATCGCGCTCTACCAGACTCGCAGAACGATCCTTGACATTCTCTAACCATTCCGGTCTATTCGTCGGAACTGAATTCCAGACCCCATGTGTTTCAAGGTTCACTTCGTTTAAAATATAAATGCCATAACGGTTAGCAAGATCATACCAAAACGGATGGTTCGGGTAATGGGACGTCCGCACAGCATTCACATTGAACTGTTTCATTAATTCGATGTCTTTAATCATGAGATCCAGATCGAGCGTCCGCCCCGTGTCTGGACTTGTTTCATGACGATTCACACCTTTGAGCAAGATCGGCTTACCATTCAGCTTCATCTGCTGCTTACCGCTACCGCCTTCCTCAACCTCAATTTCAAACTCTCTAAACCCAACTTTTGTTCCAGCAGCTTCGATCACACGTCCACTTGAATCTTTTAGACTGAAGACAAGAGTATATAGATTCGGAGCTTCGGCGGACCATTTCAGCGGATTCTTCACTTGTTTCGATCCACTAACCTCCATCTCAGACTTTCCATTCAATTTGGCATCCATTGTGATTGGCTCTTGAAACACAGGTTGTTCGTTCGAATCGAATAGCATTGCTTCAACGGTATGACTACCCGGTACTGCATTAATTAAATTACGAACATCTACCTTTACATTCAGAGAAGCGTCTTTATACTGTGCATCCAAATCAGTCACTACCGTAAAATCTCTGATCTGAACGGATGGAGTGCTATACATGAACACATCCCGAATGATACCGCTAAGACGAAGGAAATCCTGATCTTCAAGCCAACTTCCGTCTGACCAACGATACACCTCAACCGACAGTTTATTCTCTCCTGCCTTCAAATAAGGGGTAATGTTAAAGTCCTTGGCTGTAAAGCTATCCTCGCTGTAACCGACCTTTTGGCCATTTACCCAGACATAAAATGCACTTTCCACTCCCTGAAAGGAGAGGAATACCTGTCTGTCGTCCCAATGATCAGGCACTTTAAATGTCAGCTGATATGAACCTACCGGGTTGTATTCCGTTGGAGCATATGGCGGTTGAACATTTGTGCTATTGCCATTGCCCCAGAAAGGATAGGTAACGTTCGTATAAATCGGAAAATCGTATCCCTGGAGCTGCCAATCCCCAGGAACTTTTATTTCCTCCCATGCGCTTGTGTCATAAGTTTCTTTGTAAAAATCTACCGGCCTGGAAGCTGGATTCTTCGCCATGTTAAATTTCCATTGTCCATTCAAGGATTGGTAATACGGCGAAGGGTTCTCCAGCATAGCCGATATCATATCCGCGCCTTTCAGTGCGGAGCCGGCGTCACCATATGGAATAAATGAAGCATGAGCGGGTTCACGGTTGATCTGGAAGACATCCGGATTGTTATTCCATTCCGGATCATCTGCCGAGTCAGCCGCATTCGCTTGAAGTCCGGTAAAGCTCGTGGAAATCATGAATATGAATAATAAGCACAGCATAGCCCGCTTTAGCTTCATATGATTTTTCACCGTCCACTTCATTTAATAAGAGAGATAATACAACCTTTATTCAATAACAATGTCTTTAGCTATAAGCACCAGGTCCGTCAGATCGACCTTGCCGTCACTATTGATGTCTGCCCGTTTCGCCTTATCCCAATCTGGGTCGGCTGAAGTCTTACCGTAGTTAGCGGCGACAATAGCCAGATCGCCGATGCTGACTTTGCCATCACCATTCAAATCCTTAGAAAGCTCTGGCACTGTTGATGTGGTGAACTTCACCTGAACCGAGGAAGTGGCTGCGCTTATTTCCTGTCCTTCGCTATCCCCAAGCGTTGCACGCTTTACAGCAATCTGTCCGGTTTGGGGTTCTGTCAGATCTTTAGCCTTAAAGGTAATCTTTGCTAATTCAACATTCCCTTTAATCGCACTCCCTGAACCTTGACTAGCCAGAATCAGACGCACAATGCCTTCAGTATTCTTCGTCTCAAGGATACCCACGCCGTCCACCAACGCATTAGCGGATACATAATCCATTAGTGAAGTGTCGAATGCAATCGTGATATCTTGTGCATACACCGCCTCTGTAACATTGTGTAGGCCTAACGTTATATCGAAATTCTGACCATAAGGAACGGTTTGCAGAGCAGCTAAGCTTGTTGCTGCTTCATCTGAAACCTCCCTTACCACTGTAATCTTGCTCACCGCTTTATATCCGCCGGATACAGTAGTTGCTGTAATATCAGCGGTTCCTGCCTTTAACGCGGTTATGACAGCTTTCCCGCCTTGAACTTGAACAGTCGCAGTTGCTTCATCGCTGCTGCTCCAGGTCACCTGATTATTCGTTGCATTCCCTGGTTGAAGTGACGCACTTAGCGTTTGTGTTTCTCCGGTCTTCATCGAAATCTCAGCTTTATCCAGCTTGATACCGGTTACCGGAACTTCAGGAACGTTATTGTCGTACATAAAATTATCAAATACGGTAACTGAAGGACCAAATACTCTAGCCCCCATTTTCCCCGCATCTGTTGGGATCTGTGCAATTGCTGCCTCAAAATAGGTCGTTCCATTGACAATCAGCGTTACATGTTTCCCTTCAAACTTCACTTTTACTGTTGATGTCTTGCCTTTTTTCAATTGAGCGGCCTGAGCATTAGTTAATAAACCATAGGAATCCTGAGCGTTCACCCAGTACCAAGCACCTTGATCAAAGCCTATAGAAGCCCAAGCGTCATTATTGACATAACGTAAAATAACACCCGTTCGGATAACATCACTCTGTGGTGTAATCTTAAACTCGATCTCACCATCTCCAATGATCGGAGATTGCTGATCGATAAACAGATTATTTACACTATTCGAGGTGAATTTAACGGCATGCTCACCCGCTTGATCAGGTGCTTCCGCAAGCTCCATACGTCCGACACCTTTACCGATAACATGCTCCCAGCCTTCGAGCGAGTTATTCTCAAAGCTTGCTGAATATCTCACAGGCGCTGGAACTTCTACAGGATCGTCGGGGTTAGGAGCGTAGACTTCAAATTCATACATGGAGTAACCGTAGGTTCCCGCTCGCTTCGTACCTAACATTCGAACATATCTCGCTTGTTCAGTTGGGAATTTGACAATCTCTACTCCGCCAACGCCTGCGTTAGTCGTATAAACGTCCCGCCAATTCTCCGCATTATCGGATACTTGAACTTTATAGCCTTTGGCATAAGCACTTTCCCACTTGAAAATAACCTTGCTAATGTCTGTACTTTGGCCTAAATCAATATAGATCCACTCGTTGTCGGTATATTTAGAGGACCAGCGTGAAGCACCCGTATCAACCTCATCCACTACAAGACTAGCCGGAAATTGAGGTACCTCGACGGAAGAAGCTACTGCTGTTTTGTGCGCAGCTAAATTGATGGTCCAAGCGGGTGATCCTGCTTCCTCCGCAATTTCTTTACCGGACAGCACCCGATTAAAAATCTTAAATTCATCCAATCGTCCAGTGAATGCTTTGGATGAGCTGCCGATTATAGCCGCAGGTAGCATGCTCGTTACTGAAACAGATCCTTTTAGATCCCCGTCGATATACAGGGAGGTTCCATTTAGATCTCCTCTGAAGGCAACATGTACCCAGCGCCCAACCGGAATCGCTGCATTAAAGCTGTAATCATAGCCCTCTCGGGTGAATCCGGCATTTGGTGACTCTTTCTGCTTCAGCTTAAGTGCACCATATTCGGATTCCATCAGAATCTTCTCATCCGCTTCTTGTTGATCATCAAGCTTAACCCACGTGGAGACCGTCCAAGGGAAGCCCTTTATTTGAAGCGGTGTTTGAATATGATCTGAAGTCCCTGCAAACCGTAGGCCTTTTCCTGTTTTTCCATCATCCACGCGAGTAACGCCAACTCCTAATGTAGCATCATAAGAATTTCCGGACTGATCAGGAACCGTCAGCGCGCCGTCTTCAAATGGATAATGAACAACAAGATCACCGACCGTATTCACTTCATGTAATAAATTCGTTCCAGGACCCTCGCCTAGCTTCACTGACAACTGCTGGAACTCGGTGAATGTGCTATCCGTGGACTGGCCTCTCCACATTTTTTCCGCAAGGACAGGCATCGCTTTCTTCACACGGTCGTGGACATCCGCCTCACTGACTTTCTTGCCCATCATATCGTTCCAAGTCCCGAACATCGCACCGAGCAGGTTCGGATCACCCTCCTGCAGCTTCGTGCTTCCACCAAAGTTCGTAGGGTCCCAGTTATTAAACAACCATTGTGAATCCAGATAATCATGGTAATATCCAGCTTTCGGTACAATGTAGAGCGTGGAATCAACCGTATTAATAATTTTGAATCCATCTCTCATCGATGCCACTGGATCTTGCCATCCGTTATTCCAGGCGTTTACAGCAATATCCTTATCAACAACCGTTGTACCTGGGAATGCACTCAAGCTGCCCCACATTCTTGATTTCTTCCCCTTACTCTTCATGTGTTCATTCATCGTGTTCAGAAACTCGCGATACTTCTCAAAAGTAGTCCGGTCATTAGGTGCGAATTCATCGCCTCCAAAATGAACCGTTTCTGAATCAAACCATTCCCCATCTAAATATTCGTCCCACACATCCTTGATGAAATCGACCGTTTCCTGACGTGTAATATCCAGATGATCGACAGGCAAATTATCCTTAACCAGATCTGGTCTAACCTTTGTAAATGAAAGAGCATGACTGGGGGTATCAATTTCCGGTGTGATGTTAAGTCCCCGTATTTTGGCGATGTCCTGCAATTCACGCATATCCTGTTTCGTGTAGTAACCATCCTTTGCCGTTAATTCCGGGTATTTGGTACTTTCTAAACGAAAAGCCGTATATTTGTTCCAATGCTCCCGGCTGTTATCCTTAAAAATTTCGTTATCGTTCAAATGAAGCTGGAAATCATTCATTTTGTAATAGGACATAAATTTAGCGTAATCCTTCAGGAAGTCTAACGTGAAAAACTTGCGTCCTACATCAAGCATAAAACCGCGTTCTCCATACTTAGGAAAATCCTTCGCTACCCCTTTTACAATGCTGGTCTTCTCAGGATCTTGCTCCAAAATCTGTAGTGCCGTTCTTGTTGCATAGAACACACCGGTCTCGGTGTTTGCATGTATTTCCACATAATCTCCTACTTCAAAGTAGTAGCCCTCCTTGCCAATCGATTCATCAGCTGTCTTATCGAGCCTAAGCAGGAAGTCCCCTTTAGAAGCAGGCTTATTTTGAACAATTGGTAAATCGTATCCAGTTAATTCTTTAAGATCCTCTTGAAAGACCTCTGCGGTAGCTGGTAGTTCACATAAACATTCACTCGTGGGGATTACGATTCTGGAATTGTCAGTCATCTTGAAGGAACCACTACCGCCAGTCCACTCTTGTAAACTTGGTATCACTTTTGGTTTAGCGTTCTCAGCTTCAGCCGCTGCTGCAAATTGTAGTGGAATAGAGTAAAGCACTAGACAAAAAACTGTAAAGCCGTACAACCATTTTTTCATCTTCATCCTCCTACGAGTCAAATCATCCCTTCTGAAAAAAACCAGGTACATCATGTTTAGTTACTCACACATGTACCTGGCCTATGATCTTGATTACTCTACAATTTTGCGAGCTACAATAACCAAATCTTCCAATCCGACTTTGCCGTCACCGTCCATATCTGCTTTCTTCGCTTTCTCCCAATCAGGGCTTGCTGTATTCTTGCCATACTGCGCTGCAACCATTGCCAGATCCCCGATCGTTATTTTACCGTCACCGTTGATGTCTCCTTGCGTTCCTTTCTTACCAATCTCGATATTTACGGAAGAGTTCGCTGCCGAAATTTCTTTACCCTGATCATCTGAAATAATTGCACTCTTAACAGCAATTGCCCCATTCACCGTTTGGCTAACTTCCTTCGCTTTAAAGATTAATTCGAGGACGTCTGCACTGTTACTAACTCCATGGGTCGCACCTTCACTTGCTACAATAAAGCGAAGTTTACCTGGAGTGCTGTTGATTGAATCAATAACGCTTACCCCACTAATTAACGAACGCGCCTCAACGAAATCCATAACATCCGCGGCATATTCTAGGGCGATGTCCTGCGCAAAAATCTTATCAGACAGATTCCGTAGTCCATATTGGACTTTGAACACTTCTCCCGGCTGAACTCGACTTGGCGCTGTCAAAGTGGAGGAAGATTTTAACTCGCCGTCTGTTTCAGATACGATAACCCGGCTGGTTGCAGCGAAGCCCCCATCCATTGTTGTTGCCGTAATTACGGCTTCGCCTGCTTTCAATCCCCTAACAAGTGCATGATCGTCTTGCTGTTCAACGGTTGCTACAGCTTCATCACTGCTGCTCCAGAGCACTTTTTTATTCGAAGCATTCAGAGGCTTTATCGCAGCGTTCAATTCGCCCGTGCTGCCTACTTTAATCTCCAGCCGTTCTTTATCCATAACGACGCCTGTGACTTTTACTGCCTCTGCCTCATCCTCCGTCTTGAACACATTGAGTTCTGCAGCAGATGCGAAGGTACCCACGCCTTCTATAGCCTCAAGTCTCAAATGTGTTGCTTCTACAGCTGTAAAGCGAACAATTTTTGTGGTCTGATCGAGTGACCATGATCCTTCTGCCATTTTTGTGAAGTTCGTTCCGTCAACACTCGTGTACAGGTTATAGCTTGTAATCGTTCCATTGGTTCCAGATACTCTAGGTGAATAATTGAATTGATTAATGTTATATTTGCCTCCGAGGTCCAAAGTAATGGATTCCGGTAAGTGTGCCGGAGTCCATTTCGTATGCCAGATTGTAGACATATCTCCATCGAGTGCAAGACTCGCTTCACCTCCAGGCTGGAAGCTACTTGCCGTTGCAGTCATTTGTGATTGTGGAATTTGCGTGTTAGGCATATACACATTAATCGTCGAGGTTGCACTTTTTTTACTTCCATCTTTTGCGGTAGCAGTAATGACCGCCGTACCGGCTTGAAGTGCAGTAACTTTTCCGGCCTGATCCACGGATACAATTTCCGGGTGGTCAGAAGTCCAGAGCAGTGTCCGGTCATGCGCATTTGCTGGTTTAACCAGAGCGCTAACGGAACTAGACTCTCCTTTGTTCAGATCCATCTTATTTGGCGTTAATGTAATAGTCGAAACAAGTACACCTTCCTCCGGAACGATCGCACCCTCATCATCGACGCGAATGTTATCGACCACCAGCGTACCGGTTAACTCCTTCTGACTATTCAGCTTGTTTTTGATAATAGCCAGATAGGCATCTTTCACCCCTTCGGTTGTAAAAGATAGATCCAGCGTGTCGCGTCCTTCTTTCAAATTCTCACTAACCAGATCACGAACTACCCCATTCTCCTTCACTCGAACAGCCACGGTGTACATATCCGTCTCATCTGAATTGTAGTCCATCGTCAGATGGTAGCGGTTATCCTCCTTCATTCGGAGCGTGTGAGGCAATGTACGTAGCCATTCACCTGTTGCATCTTCATTCGTTTTAAGCGACCAATTACCATCCAGAACATAAGTCATGATCTGATTGTCGCCTTTTTCAACTAAATGCGTACGAACTGGACCTATTTTAGAATAAACGAAGGGACCCCAGCCCTCATCAACGTTCTCGAAATCCTCGAACAATACAGAATTACCTGCGTCAGTTTTGGTTGGATTCTCCCATACTCTCACATCGTCAAAGGTTACAGTCGAACTTCCATCTTCTACATTTAAATAGAGATTGGCGGTCTCACTTACCGCATCAAAGGTAACCTTAATCCGCTGGAAATTCGTGCTCACATATTTATGCTGCTGGGCTAAAAAGCCATGCTCCGTGTTATCCAGTGTATTGACAACCTTGTCAGCCCCTTGCTTCACAGCGATTTCCACAGTGCGTTTTCCATCTACTTTCACCCATACTGATGCAGAATACGTCTTGCCCGGTGTAAGTCCGGTCATCTCCTGCTGAATTACTGCATCACCAGGACCCTTCACTTGAAGCTGGTCATCGGCGTTACTGTTCTTCACAAATTTAATGTGATCATCACTTGCAGCTGTGGAAGATTTCTTCCAGTTTCCGAACGTTTGGCTGTCAAAGCCCGGATCTTTAACCGAACTCCCTTCGCCCCATACCATTTCCGGCTCTTCAGCAGCTGTTGTCTTATACAGGGCATAACCAATCCCCGGCTGCGCTGTAAGTGTGACCTTACCTCCAGTTACTTCTACACTGCCAACATGCTCACGTCCCAAATCTGTCAGCTTATATAACTGTGCCGTCGTTACGTTACTCCATGATTCTGGAAGACTCCAAGTCGTTTGGCCACCCGCTGGATTCCAGTGATAGATTTTATCCTCTGTCTCAGGACTCCATGGAATAAAGACCGTACTGTCACTAATGTTGCTGCTATCTGTCATGATAGCGATTTCACGTCCATCCTTACTTAAATGAATCTTACCGTCCTGCTTACGTTCAACTACAACCTTCTCTGCAAAGTCAATGCGGTTATCGGTCATCTTGATAATCGGGAAATGCTGCATATATTTTGTTGGTAGATTGTGATTGAAGAATGCCGCACTTGTTGATTGGTAGCTGTAGAATGGAGCACTGTTTTGCCAGTAACCCACGCCTACCTGCTTATTCCCTTTCAGTAAAGGGGTTGTTAAGAAGCCATCCAGCGATTGATTCCGCAGGAAACGGGTAACTTTACTATCGTCACCTTGGTTCGGGTACCCCGGATCTGTTCCCCAGTGAACCCAAGAGGCCTGCTCAAACAGAGGTCCTGCAAATTCTGTTCCGAGCATCCAGCCGTTACCGTTGATATAATCTGCGAGTTTCTTCGCATTATAATCGGCACCGTCATATACATCCACATATACAAAGGAAAGGTTGTCGCCTGTGTCGCTTTTCAGCATATCCAGACGTCTTTTTAATTCACCGGATTCCACATCTTTGGTTTTGTTAACATAGAATGTTTGATCCAGCCAGCCCCAGCCTTTACTCAAAGGCTGATTCATATTTTCCATTTTGGTGCCGAAAGCATCCAGCGCGTATTCTGTTGCGTTAATGTGTACACCGCCGCGGATATTGTATTTCTTTCCTTCACTCAAAATATAATTAAAATCCTTCTCTCCACCCTGACGAATACCGATATGACCGCCGTAATCCGGGTGAGAGTCATCATGACCTTCCGCTTGATATCCTTTGAATAGAATCAGCTGTCCAAAGCCATCCGTGAGATTAGAGATCTTCTTCGCATTATCAAAAGCACGCAAGAACGGTGAAGTTGTAGTAGATCCGATATTCATGCTGATATAAGAGATATTGTCCCTTATCATTTCACTGCCGGTTGGAGCATCCGTATTCTGACGATATACAATGGCCCCATCTTGCCAGTCCACAACGTTGTCTCCATTCGCATCTGGTGTCAGTACAACTTTAGCCCAAGGCAGAGGTTCCGGATCGAGCACTGCACTTCCACGATAAACCCATGATCCTCCCGATATTGTTGCTTTTTTCGTATGGAGCGCCGTATCATCGCCTACCTTAATACGCACCTTATCATAGCCGTTTACTACATTCGTAATTACACTCGCAGCTAAGACGTCGGAGTTAACGAATGCATAGGTACGGCTCCCACTAACGTCTGCTACTTGCGTCTTAATGTTGTTAAATTCGTCCTGTACAATGTTCCAGCCACCAGTTATGCGAACGGCCGTTTCCTGCGCTGTAGGCTGAGTTCCAATGACAGAAACAAGGTCATGATTCGGGAAGCCAATGGTCTTCACTTTTTCGGTACCATTCTCTTCGATGCTGGCCACTTTGAACTGAAGAATGTTATCCTGAACCTCCATTTCAACTTTGAGGTTCACTTTAATTTCTGGAATCTGAATTGTGTAGGCTGCAATCTCACCATGTGTGGCATCTGCTGCTTTTTTACTAAAATCAGAAGCGACAACGAAATAAGACTTCTCGTTGATTTTTATTTCATTAAATCCATTTAACTGTCCATACATTTCCGCGCCGCTGTCTAACCATGTGTATTGTTTAACCCGTGGGAATTCTTTATCGATTTCGACCTTCATCGTATCCGAGCTTAAAGTTTCTGTAATCGTAATCGGCCTTGGTACTGGATCAGTGGATACTATTGGAGTTACCTTCACATCGTCAATCCATAGGGTCTTGTTATTAAACCAGCTGCGAAGTCCAATCTTTCCTGCACTTGTCGATAAAGAGGGAAGACTCGTCGTAAGCACGTTGTTGCCATCGATTGATAAACTTACGCTATCCTTCTCATATCGCAATTTGAGGGTATACTGTTGGTCCGCAGCAAAAGTAAAACTAGGAGCCGTAATATTTCCATACGATTCCGTTCCTCCTTTCATTGCATCCCAGCCCCAAGTACCCGCATCATATTGGATAACATTGTAGTTATTGCTATCGACGAATCGGTAGACCAGTCCAAATCGAGTGGCAGGCTGGCTAAACTTTAACTTCACCTCATATTCAGCGTTAGCTACCTGAGGTGAATCTTGGTCTGCTATAATAACAACCCCTGTTGTCACCGCCTTAACAGCACCTTGATCCGCCGAAAAAGTAGTTGTCCCCTTAGCTGGAGTCCATCCGCTGATGTTGCCCTCATTATAATCTCTGAAATACACATCCGATTCTTGAGCTGCAAATACGGCTGCCGATGGCAAGCCAATCTGTACCCCTAGCAACAACGTCAATAGTAAGCTAAACGCTTTGTAACGTTTTCTCATCTCTACGACCTCTTTTCACTTAAATATAAGTAGAATGAACATTATAAATTCACATATTTCCTTTAATTGTATGTTTTTAACATCGAAAGGCCATAATGAGCCCTCCTTCCATAAGAAGGTGCGTCATTATATGTTTTTTTGTATTACTTGGAATTTAACAATCGCTTGATAACTGCGGCTGATTCCGCTCTTGTAGCAGATTCTTTTGGTGCAAATGTAGTCTGAGTCCTACCTTTCATTAATCCAGATTTCAAGGCAAACCCCACCGACGCTTTAGCCCACGTGCTTATTTTACTATCATCTTTAAATGTAGTAGTGGAATCTGAGACCATACTTTCGACCTTTACGCCGGAAGCATAAGCTTTCGCTCGCATCAGCATCGTTGTCATTTCTTCACGAGTAATGCTTTTTTCCGGAGCAAATTTCGTCTTGGACAAACCACTAATAATTCCGGCCGCATAAGCCTTCTTTACCGTATCTTCGTACCAAACCCCTGATTTCACATCCGTAAACGGATTACTTCCAGAACCTTCTGTAAGATCTAATGCTCTAGCTATTAGAGCTGCAAATTGTGCACGAGTGATGTTATTATTCGGAGCAAAGCTGTCGGCATCCATGCCTTCAACAATTCCTTTAGTGACCATTTCCATGATATCTTGCTTCGCCCAATGTGAGACGATGTCGCTGAAAATCTTGGTAAAGGTTGAGGATTGATTCGGGGTGAATTCCTGATCTTTCAAATTACGATCAAGAACTTTTAATGCGGTCCATTTTACTGCAGTTGTACCAGCCCTTTTAGCTTTAAAGGTAATCGTGGCAATGTCCAAATTTCCCTTATCACCATTCACATTTCCAATTTTGGTATGGGCAATCGTAATTTCATTGTTTTTAACGATTGGAGATACAGAAAAGCCTTTGATCTTCGTTTCTGCTTTTACAATCTCAAGCACTTTCGGGTCAAAATTAAATTTAGCTTCATATGCGTATAAGTCTTGAATATCTTTACCCTTTAATGTAACGGTGAACGTAGAATTAGCAGATTCAGTAGCTGATGTCTGCATCTCGAAGTCAGAGACTTTTTCAGCATGGACTGTACTTAACCACATGGAAGAACATAACGTACAGATTAGTGCGAACGTGAATCGTTTGCGTCTCATAAGAACATCCCTTCACCCGTGAATTTTAACTCCCCCCTATCATATGGATTTTGAAACCGGATACACATGATTTATTTTGTTCAAAAATGATTATTTTTGTTATTCTTTCTCTCTGCGATAAGCTAAGGGGCTAATTCCTGTGATTTTTTTAAAAATACGACTGAAATGTTCCGGATTCACGTATCCTACTTGCTCAGAAACCTCATATATTTTCATTCCGCTCTCCAGCGCCTTTTTAGCCTTTTCGATTCGCAGATTCGTCAGAAATTGAATGAAATTAACACCTATTTCTTTGGAGAATTGTTTGCTTAAATAGCTCTCGCTTACACCGACGATCTGACTAATATTTGACAAATGGACATCTTCGTTAAAGTTTTTCTCTAATAGCTCTTTCGTTTTAGCAACAACAGGGCTGATAAAGCATTCCTTAGGTTGGTCTTTCGGATGCAGCTTTTGATGCAGATGTTCCAAGAACAGTCGGCACCAATGCACCGTAGTCTCCCAGGTTTCCTGCTTATAAATATGATCCGTGATGGGATATGGCAGCTTATCATGAAGCTTTTCCCAAGAAACGCCTTTTTGATAAATTAATGCGCTTGCCTCCCAAGTCATATCGACTACATCTGATTTAATAAGCTCAGGTGAACAAGGGTATCGCTGAATCAACAAGTTACAGCAGTGTTCATAGACCTCCTGCCATTTCATTAAATCCGGATCACTTAATGACTTCAGCATTTCGGTTCTAGCCAAATACCATACTTCTTTCCAGTCACTTTCCTTAATAGATGGACGCCTTTCAGCTTCCGGATAATATAATCGATTGTACCCTTGGTAGAAACTCAAGCCTGCTAATCGTTCCGCTTGGCGGAATAATCGGTTCCACTGGTGAAGACCATCTACAATGTCACTGATGCCCATAGACAGCTTCAAATTAATAAATTGCTTTAATCTCATGCTCACTTCTGACAAGATGATGTCTGTCAATCTACGAACGGCAATAATGCTGCATTGCTCTGGAAAAGAGAAGAACAATATGTAATGCCTGTCATCATATCTGCATACTTTGCAGATCCCTTCACTTCTACTCCGATTCGTTACTGTTCGTATCGTCTGCATAATCATACGGTGTGAATCTTCAAATTGAACGGTATCTGATAGCCTAAGAAGTGCAACCTCCAGATTTTTTTCCCCCATATGCTTTCGAACAAGCTCCAACGAAGACGTTATATCATCGTCTGTCACTTCTAAAGAATCCGATAGGCACAGTCGATGCAGAACAGAACAGATCGAGGCTTCTACGTCCTCTAAGTTTGATGCTGACTTTGAGGAGCTTTGCCGCCGCTTCAATTCATCCACAGTCTTAGTCAGTACCGGTGCAATATAAGTTTCATCTAACTTGGCTTTAACAATGTAATCAAAGGCACCGAGCACAAAGGAATCTCTTACAAAAGAATAATCTCCGTATGCGCTAAGCATGATGGTTAACGGTTGATTCGAAAAAGTAGTGTTATTCAGTGCTTCGAGTAGTTCTACTCCATTCATATTTGGCATTTGAATATCCGCCAGAACTAGATCCACATCCTGATGGATTTTCAGCATATTTAATGCCTCCTTACCATCTCCTGCTTCCCCTGCAATCTCAAAATCGGTCGAAGCAATGGATATATACTCCCGAAGAGCTAATCTAGCTAATGGTTCATCATCAACAATGAGAGCTTTAAATTTCATCATAAATCCCTCCATAATTGATCTATAGGATTACCTCAAAGCCTCAACCGCTATCTCCCAATCATCATTCAATTTTTCTTGAATATCGGACACCTCAGCACCTGAAAAAATTTCTTGTGCAGCCTTCTTCTCATCGAACTGTATAGCATTTTTTACTTTTTCAAATTTCTCATCGATTCCCAGGTACATAAACGGCTCAAAGGGGTGCTTTTCTTGAACATTGTTGAAGAACGGCAGGAATGATTCAATATTGATCACTGTCGATGAATTTTGCGAATAGTTAATATACACTTGGTAAACGTCTCGGCTAAATACCCATTCCAAAAATGCTTTAACCTCTTCCGTATTTTTGGAATTTTTATTGATCGCCATATATTGATCTGGCATAGTGATTGCCTGCAAACGTTCTGAAGCAGTCTCTCTCCAGGGTAAGGTGAACGCATCTAAATCTTTATCATCCTTCATTTTGGACAAATGATCTCTAAGGTACCACTGGCCGAGTGCAAGCATGGCCGCTTCATTATTTTGAAACAGCTGCGTTGCCTGGTCCACACCAATGTTGAGTGCATCGGGCCCAGCTAGTTCATTCTCTGCTATTTTCTTGATCATCACTGCTGCTTTCTCAAAGGGAGAACCTTTTCCGAAAGGACGTTTCGTTTGTGCAATTGAGGATAAATAATTCTCATCCTTGGATAGTAGAGGCGGCCCGAACTCAGTGAAAGGATAAAACGTCCAATTCTCTTTCCCGCCAATCGCAATCGGAATATATTTACCATCCGCTTTGATCTTCATCATCACATCCATAAATTCATCCATTGTTTGCGGTATCTCTACGCCGACCTCTTGAAAGATACTTGGATGGTAATAGACATATTCAGAGAAGGATACAAGCGGCAAACCAAGAATGGAATGATCTATTCTAGCGGGATATTTATTGTTTTTTGCTGCGGCTAATCCATCCAGTGGAAGAAGTACTGCTTTGTAAGTGATTAGGTCATCTGGCTTCAGGTAAAAAATATCCGGCAAATCATTGGCTGCTAATCGAACCTTTAAATACTGACCGCTATTATCAGGAATCGTTTCTACTTCAACTGTTACATTAGGCTTAATTTTAGAGTAGTCTCTTACCTTTTCCGTCCAAAATTTGATATCTGTTTTCGCTTCCCACATGCCAAATTTTATTTTAATCGGTTGATCCAGATTCACCTTTTCCTGTTGTTGCTCTATTGCCCCTCCTTTGGAACTGAACTTACTTAAAGAGAAGAAGCCACCTACAAAAATAAGAGAAATGATCCCTATTAAGGACAAACGGAGTATTATTTTCACTTCTATTAATCACAGCCTTCGAAAAAAAGTTTATACCATCATACCTCCTCTGAGATTACACATGAATGATGTTTTCCCACTGGACTATGATCTTTTATGCTCCTCCGCAGCGTTCTTCATCCTCCCTCCCCTAACAACTGATCCTGCATCTCTTCCTCCGGCGTGTCGATCAACGGTAGTCTTATCGATACTATCGTACCCTGAGGTTTATTCTTCTCGTACTTTAAGCCGAAACGCCTCCCGTAATGTAGCTGAATTCGCTTATTAACGTTACTGTTTCCCATACCACTGAAAGAATGCTGATGGCGAATACCATCGCTATCATATTCCTGAGCATCCATATCCAACATACCTACACCATTATCAGCTATGGTTATAAGAAGATCTTCCGCTTGTTTGCTCACTATGATTTCGATGATACCAGGATAGTCAACATTCTTTAGTCCATGAATAATACTATTTTCTAAAATAGGTTGTAGTAGCAATTTCAAAATATAATAACCTGCTAAATCCTCATCGACTTCCCATCTCGTTTGAATCGGTCTACCAAAACGAATCTCCATGATATACAAATAATTCTTTAAATGATCTATTTCCTCATCAATCGTAGTCAGAATTCCACCTCGATTAAAAGAAGAAGCCAGCAGGCGAGTTAGGGCATGTGTCATATTCCGTATGTTATCTGCTTTACTGATTAAAGCCATAAACTTGATTGAATTGAGCGTATTTATTAAAAAGTGTGGATTGATCTGCGACTGAAGTGCCGCAAACTCCGCCTTTCGCTTCTCCACCTCTTGCCTTTCATGATGATAGAGTAAATCCTGAATACGCTCCGTCATATGATTAAAAGAATGCCCAAGCTTAATTAGCTCCAGGCTGCCTGTTCTCATAAATTTAGCGTTTAAATCACCTTCAGTCACCAGATCCATTTGCCGGAGAAGCTCATTTAACGGCTTAGTAACATTAGATACAAAGTAAAATGAAACAAGAATAAACGCTAAGATGATCATCAATGCAAACACCCAGACGATATAATTCACACTAAGGTAATTGGCTGTTAGATCAGCATATGGAATAGACTGTACTAGCCACCATCCGGTCTGATCAATCTTGGCGTAGGTTATCAGATTTCTATCATCACCATGAACATCCACAACGTACCCTTTTTCCTCCGGCCCACGATTTGCGAACCAGTGCATTTGGAATTCCCCCCCTCTAGAGGCAAGGGTATTGGATGAGATAATTTGACCTTCCTCTGTGACGATGAAAAGGCTGGATTCCGTATTATCACGTGACTGCAAAATATGATCAAAGGCACTACTCTCAAACGTAAAAAGAATCATTTCTAGCTGGGATAAAGGATTGATTACACTTGGAGATAGGGCAGCAACCATATTGTAAGGATTGTAGTTACCATATAAAATATTGGGCATCATCCCCAGAAAATGAACGCTATCGGGATTATTCAGCACCTGCCCATACCACGTTTTTTGGCGAAAATAAGAATCATCCAAATTCAAGTTCTTTAAGTACGAATAGGATTGATGGTCTTTAAATAGGAAGTTCACCGACAGTACTCGTCCTGAGATGGATGCCGTGTACTTCTCTATTAAGACCTTTAGCTCATAGTAAGCCTGCTGTTTCTCGACTCCACTCTTACGATTAATTTCATAAAGTTTTGCCATCACATCCCTGTCCATACCGATGGAAGCAAATAGACCCGTCAACCTCCTTATTTCCTGACTAACGGAATAGGAGATCGCTTGAGCCGTTTGCTGAGATCGTGATGTATTTTGCTGAAGAATATCTCGCTTATAAATATTTAAAATAATGATGGAGAATAAGATGATCGGCAGAATGACTACAAGTATAAAAAAAAGCCTTAATGTGCTAGACATCCGCCAATTTTTTCTCATAAGTTCCCTCCCCTTAAAAAGATAACTTATAAACGCTCACTTCTACCTCACCATGAATATTGAACAACATATTCCCTTAAATTTGTGCTACTTCCTGCATGGCGACAAAAGTACTCAGAATATTACACATTCAAATTTACTTCACAAATAAATCCGAGTTTATTTTCATCTTTCGACATCGCTTACGAACTGATTCAAAATGAAAAAGAGCCGACACTATTGTAGAAAGTTCTACTTTAGGATCAGCTCCTTTTGTCATTGAGTTATCTGATGTATTACTAATCGCGTATCATTCCATAATTTATTTTCCATTTCCTTATCTCCACCTGGATGTACGGGCACTATTGGATTGCCTGTTCCAACATTAAAATATCCCCCTGTGGTCTCCTGATATTTTGGATCGATCATTAAACGAGTAATGATATCAGCTCCCTTACGTGGATTCCCAATATGAAGAAATTTCAATACCCGTTCAAGTATAGGTGCAAACCATAACTCACGCCCCAAACCCGTTACATTAAAACCAGGATTTAATGCGTGAACAATAACTCCGGTTCCTTTGAATTGGCGAGCAAGTTCAGCGGTAAACATGATATTAAGCAGCTTAGTTTTTCCATATATCTCTGACGAACCTCTAGCCGAAAAATCAGATGTATTTATCAAATCCTCAGGAAGCTTAAGTTCTCCATGATTGCGTGAAGCTTCAGAAGCTACATTTATAATTCTTGCACTTCCCGCTGCCTTCAAAGAAAGCTGTAAAGTATGAGTCAATATCCATGGGGCAAAATAGTTCACGGCCATCATTTCTGATATTCCTTCAGAAGTGATCCGCTGTTCAAACGCATGAAGTCCTGCGTTATTTAATAACACGTCTATCTTCGGATATGCGTCAGATATTTCTTGCCCCAAACGACTGACATCCTTCATTAAGGATAAGTCCCCATAGAAAAAATTTATTTCGGCAGCAGGTACGCTCTCTGTAATCATTTTCTGAGTAGCTTCTGCGCGACTTTCACTCCTAGCAGTCAGAACAAGATGAGAACCACGCTTTGCCATTTCAATGGCAACGAGTTGTCCCAAACCACTTGTAGCTCCAGTAATTACAATAATCGGTTTTGTCGTCATCTTCATTCTCCTTTATATAGGACTAAAACAGCTGCAAGTTCATTTTGACAGGATGTTATCGAAAACATATAATTGATATATGTCAACTATATTCAAGTGATTGATATATGTCAACTAATTAAAAGTATATAATTTTTGAATAATAATCTACGTTAGGTGGTTCAACCAATGAATGTCGAACGCAAGGATACGTTAAGAGGACAACTCGAGCTAAAGCTCGGCGAACAAATTAATGCGCTTATTAGCGCCTCACATGCACTGAATGTCAGAACTGCCGCCGCTTTCGATTCTTCTATACAACCTGCTGCTTTCCATATCGTCCGTTGGCTGTATTCCTATGGTCCGACTAGCGCCTCTGCTTTGGCGGAAGCAACAGCTATGGATCGTAGTTCGGTTAGTCGTCTTCTCAAACAGCTTGAGAATTTAGGGTATGTTAAAAGGGAAGACTCTCCACATGATCGTCGAGCTGTACTTCTTGCGCTCACAGAGCTTGGACGAAAACAAACCTTTGCTGCGCTGCAGGATAAGGAGTTCGTATTTTACGAGCGTATTGCTCAATGGGATAACCAGCAGCTTGAGACCTTTACCGAAATGCTTAAGGAATTCAATGGATTTTAACCATACTATGCATTGTGGAGTTAATTTTCATTTGCATAAAATAATTTAATTTGATAGTATAACTGACGAACGTTCGTTAATATTGAGGTGAATTTTTTGAAAAGTAAAGAGATTAAAGACATTGCTTTGAAATGCTTCACAACTCACGGGTATGAAGGTGCTTCTTTGTCTCAAATTGCTGAGCAAGTCGGGATGAAAAAACAATCACTTTATGCCCATTTTAAAGGGAAAGATGATCTCTTTCTACAAGTCTTACAAGATGCTAAAGAGACAGAAATTTCATCCAAACTACAATGTTTGAGTAAGATGGGGACTCAAAATCCTAAAACGGATTTATTAGGATATCTGCAGTTGGTCATTGATATGTTTCAAAAGAACGAGCAGTTAAAGTTTTGGCTGCGTATCTCTTTTTTTCCACCGCCCCATCTTGCTAAAGCGATTGATGAAGAAGTCATCGACACAGAGAAAAAGATTCAACCCGTACTTGAAAGTAAATTCCAAGCTTGGATCGATGCCAAAGTCATCATGGAAGATGCAGCCTCCATCCCAACGCTTGCCTTTTTAGGTGTAGTTGATTCGATTATGCTAGAGCTTGTATATGGCAATAATGAGATCCGTTTAAATGAAAAACTGAATGCCTCATGGACCGTATTTTGGAGAGGTATTTCACAGCTGTGATTCTACAAAGAGAGGTATTTACTTCATGAAGAAACCATTGAAAGAACAAAAAACAGTCTTACTCATTTTGCTAAGTAATATATTCATTGTTTTTCTAGGTGTTGGACTGATTGTCCCTGTTATGCCATCCTTTATGAACATTATGCATTTGTCAGGTAAAACGATGGGGTATCTTGTAGCAGCATTTGCGTTCGCGCAATTACTCATGTCTCCTCTGGCTGGGCGATGGATTGACACTTACGGCAGAAAAAAAATGATCGTAATCGGCTTAGTACTCTTCAGCACGTCGGAATTAATCTTTGGTTTAGGCACACATGTATCCGTTCTTTATTTTGCCAGAATTCTTGGAGGGATTGCTGGTGCATTCATTATGCCTGCCGTCACTGCTTATGTTGCGGACATCACCTCAGTAGAGGAAAGACCTAAGGCAATGGGTTATGTTTCTGCCGCCATTAGTATTGGTTTTATTATTGGCCCAGGAATCGGAGGATTTATTACTGAACTAGGTATACGTGCTCCATTCTATTTTGCTGCTGGCTTCGCCTTAATCACTTGTATTTCGTCGATATTTATTCTGAAAGAGCCACTATCCAAAGAGCAGCTTTTGGAAATCAGTAATCTTAAAAAAGACACTAACTTTATCAGTGATCTGAAACGCTCGTTTCACCCAGCATATATTATTGCGTTTATTATTGTGTTTGTCCTCGCCTTTGGTTTATCGGCATATGAAACTGTGTTTAGCCTGTTTTCTGATCATAAATTTGGCTTCACTCCACGGGATATTGCAACCATCATTACAATAAGCTCAATCTTCGGGGTGGTTGTGCAGGTCTTTTTATTCGGTAAAATGGTAGATAAGCTCGGTGAAAAAAAGCTCATTCAACTCTGCTTAATTGCTGGCGTAGCCTTAGCGGTAGCCTCCACCATGATCAATAACTATTTAACTGTTCTGCTAGTAACCTGCTTCATCTTTCTCGCATTTGACCTACTCCGTCCAGCACTAACGACCTATTTATCAAAAACGGCTGAAAAAGAGCAAGGCTTTGTCGCTGGCATGAACTCAACCTATACTAGCCTTGGTAATATCATCGGACCTGCATTAGGCGGAGTATTATTTGATGTAAACATCAACTATCCGTATCTCTTTGCGGCTGTCATTATGTTTATTGGACTTGTAATTACGATGGTATGGAAAGAAAAACAATCCGCTAATGGCTTGGTAAACTGAAAAAGAAACAGAAACAGAAACAGACCGTCGAAAGGACGGTCTGTTTCTGTTCTCTCAGTCGAAATCTTCAACCTAGAATGGATTGATCACATGGAAAAAGACGTTAGGCGACGCCATACGGTAATAATAGCTGCACCAGCCTGCACCTTTGTCGGTGAAACGGTTCGTCGTGCTATACAGCAATCGTTCCTGCTCCAGCTCCTCGATCCGTTCGAGCTTTCCTTCCGCATATTCTAACAGCCTCATGCTCGCTGTATCCAGCCGGCTTACAACGCCGCCGTAACGAATATCGAGCACCTCCCAGCCGAACGGTTTGAACATCGATAACCATTGCTTCCGGTGTGCGGCGCGAAGATTTTGCACACCCAGCGAGATTTCGGGCAAAACATCCTCAGCAATCCGTCTAAGCAATGCCTTGTCGCCACTGTCATAAGCCCGCTTCAGCTTAAGCCCGATTTCACTCTTCTGCTTCAGCACCGCACATAGCTTTTGCGGCACCTCGAACAAGTAATCCAGCTCTGCCTCAGGCTTTCTGCGGCTTGCAATTTCACTTTCTGTCCATGCATAATGTGCCGTCATATCTAACCCATCAATCTGTTTGTCGAACAGCCCCAGCAGTACATCCTGATACAACAGAAACTTAGACGGATTGCTCTGCTTCTGATTATTTGGTGCAGCTCCTGGTGTCTCGTCCAAATACTTCAGCCCCATGTAAGCATCTGCCTCGATGCCGGTGCAGAACCGAACGCGCTCAGCCAGTACCTCGTCAGTCGGCGTGGACGAAGAATAGGCATGCTCCGCATAAAACTGCAAGCCGAGCAAAGCGATGTACGGATTGCTCTCCATTCCATCGTCACCCCACATCGTCGCATAAACTTCGCGAATGCCTTCCTTCTTGCATACCGTCAGCGCTGCATCGGTCGCCGGCAAGGATAGCCCGTAATTGACACCGAACGTATTGAATACCCACACCGCACCCGCAAAAATAAGATTATTGCCGAGCGGCCGGTGTTTGGCGATCAATGTTTCGTAGTCCCTCTCCTCGACGTGGTTATAGTCCCAGTAAACCATATCTATGTCCTTCGGAATGCGGCTCGACATGTCCTCTGATATTTGCGTCTCATGGCCGTAATAATCTTCACCGTTCGCCGAAGCCAGCTTCAGGAACATATCGCTCCACATCATCGCTTTCAGCCCTAAGCGTCGAGTTACTGCGAGCACCCGTTCCAGATGACCTGTCATAATATCAAAACGGCTCATATGTCCATTGCGATCCAAAAATTTACCCCGTCCAAGCTCTTCCGCTTCATCCATGCCGATGTGGATTTTCCGGCTGCGGAACGGTGCGCTAATGCTGACAATCATATTTTCGACCAGACGATCAGTCTTCTCCGCTCCAACTAGCAACGCGCCTTTTGTATCTTTATATTCCTTTACCGGCTCCCATTTCAGAAACTCCTCCAAATGAGCCAGTGTCTGAATGCTCGGGAACGCTTCAATGCCGAATTGATCGGCGTAATCGTCGATTTCCTTCAACTCCGCAGCAGAGTAGCGGCCGCGCATATAGCCGAAATAAGGCTCATCTTCTATCTCGTAAGTGTCTTCCAAATAGAGCATGACGCTATTCAAGCCCATCAGCGCCATTTTGCGCAGCATAAACTTGAAACTTTCAACGGTCAGCACTCCATTGCGCGACAAATCAAACATCGGACCAATCGCATCGAATTGTTGTTGCTCTATAATTTGAAACTTCTCTCCACCACTAAACTTCTGAATCAACAATCCCAAGCCGCGGAAAAATTGATGTTTAGCGCCGTAACGAATATATGCGCTTTTACCATCATAGCCAACTTCCAGTTTTCCTGAAGACGATTCTATCCACACGGGAATTCCGTCCTCCGACGATTCTGACTTAAGTTCGGCAAGCAGCAACTGAAGCCCTGATTGAAGCTCGCTCAATTCTCCCATAAAATGTAATTTCACTATCAATCCCTCCACATGAATGAAATATGTATAAAATTACACCAAAAACTCGATCAAGGGTGTTAACCTTTGACCGAGCCTGCTACCATACCTTTCATAATTTGCTCTTGGAAGATCAAAAAGATGACGATGGTTGGTATTGCAGCAATAAACATCGCTCCCATTGTTAAGCTGTAGTCCGTTCCGAATCCGTCGGAGAAGAGCGACAAGCTGAGGGGCAGCGTCTTCAGCGCTTGAGAATTAATAAAGACGAGCGCGAAGGAGAAGTCATTCCAAAACCTTAAAAATGCAAGAATTGTAATCGTAGCCACGATTGGCAGAGACAGCGGGAAAATGATGCGTCCGAAGATTCCCCACCAGCCATTGCCGTCGATCATCGCCGCTTCCTCTACTTCTCTTGGAATAGATACGATGTAGGCCATTCCGAGGAAGATTGCAATTGGTAATTCAAATGCCGTATAAGGCAGAATGAGTGACCAGTACGTATTCAGCATCCCGAGCTTGTTCATGAAAATAAACAATGGAACGAGTGTGCTATGAATTGGAATGAGCATGCCGAGCAAGAACAATCCTTTTACAGCTCCACTCCACTTGAATGGGAATCGGGCAAGCACATAAGCAGCAAGCATGCCGAGCACAATAGTTAGCAGTAGCGCTGACATAGTAACTACTGTGGAGTTGAGCACCGCCCGGCCCATATTTCCGAGATCCCATGCCCGGGTTATGTTGTCGAGCTGCCAATGCTGCGGCCAGGAATAAGGACGATTGAAAAATTCCTGATTCGACTTGAATGCGCTTATTCCTAACCAGTATAGCGGATACAATGTAATTATGGCATAAAATAACAGAATGATTTTCGCAATTCCGGAAATCGGCTTACGCCACAGCGAGCCTTTCATCTTCTCCGACCGAGCGTTTATCATTACTTGCATAGCGATTCACTCCTTCATCGGCCGGGCTGACATTAGCCGACCGCCCATTACCCGCGTCTTTTCGTGATGATGTGATTTAGGCCAATGAGCACGGCGCTAATCAGAATAATCATTGTGGATACCGCAGAGCCGTAGCCGTAACGGTATACCGTAAAGGTGTTATTGTACATATATGTGGCGAGCAATTCTGTAGATTGTGCAGGTCCGCCACGCGTCATGACGATAACATGGTCGAATGCCTTTAAGCTCCCAGATATGCACAGTACGATGGTTACAACAACCGTTCCCCAAATCATCGGGAGCGTTACGAAAAATAGCTTCCTCCAACCAATCGCCCCATCGATCTTCGAAGCATCATTAATTTCCGAAGAAATATTTTGGAGTGCAGCGATGAAAATGATAAGATATGGCCCGATATTTGCCCAGTTAATCGGAATCGATACGGCAAACATATTGATTTTAGGGTCGTCTAGCCAAGTTCGAGTCCAAGATTCCAGTCCCAGCGTCTCCAATAATTGATTCAGTAAACCAATTTGCGGGTGATAAATATAACCCCAGATAAGACCGACGACGACTGTAGACAGCACCATCGGGAGAAATACGGCGGAGCGCATCAAGCGATTGAACATCGTGTTCTTAAGCAGGAGCAATGACAGCAGCAATGCGACCGATACTTGACCTATTACTGCCGAGACAACAAGGATCAGATTGTTTTTCAGCGCTCTCCAGAATACAGGGTCCTCTAATATCATTCGATAATTATCCAACCCGATAAGCTTGGCAGCACCGAGTCCCTTCCACTCAAAGAACCCGTAGTACGCTGACCAAAAAATCGGGACGATCGCAAAGATGATAAAAATGAGTAGTGCAGGAAGCAGCGCCATGATGACGAAGCTTCTGCTGCGCAATGATGCAGGCATGGCGGCAGCCTCCTTTACTTGCTTTTGTCTGATTACTTTTTAGTCGAACGCGCTTGCGCATCCTGCAGTTTTTTAGCAACATCCTCCGGCTTACCACCCATCATAAGCTCTTGAAGACCGTTGTTAATCACCTCGCCTGCTTCAGCAGATAAATAGGCGTCATATACCGGTGTAATTTCAGAATTCACAGCCAATTCGTAAGCTTTGAAGTAAAGCGGGCTTACTTTCGACTTATCCAGTTCTACTTTGTACATAACCATCGAGTTGCTTTCTGCAATCGCCTTTTGGCCGTCCGGTCCGCTTACTGCGTAGATCAGATCAAGTGCTGCCTGCTTTTGTGCACCTTTTGTATTTTTGTTAAGCGCGAAGCCAGCGCCAGCGCCGCCCGAAAGTGTATTCGCTTTGCCTGCTCCACCTTCGATGCCAGGCATAGTTGTGACTTCGATAGGTGCTAATTGCTCAGGTGTTGAGGATGCTGCAAGATTCGTAAGTGACCATGCACCGTTAATCATCATGGCTGCCTTGCCTTGAATGAAGTATTGCTCTGCCTGTGTGTTGTCGATGCTGTTTGCGCCATCTTGAAACGCTTTATTGTCAACGAGCTCTTTGTACTTACCCAATGCATCAATGAACACAGAATCTGTAAAAGACGCTCCATCTTGAGCTGCAGCTTTCAAAAACCATTCCGTGCCTGTCACGCGGTCAGCCAACGAACCGATAATCGTCGATTGTGCAACCCATGGCGCTTTATTGCCGAGGGCAATCGGCGTAATGCCGTTGTCGTTGAACGTTTTGATCGCGGTCATCATCTCTTCCCAAGTCGTCGGCACTTTTACACTATGCTTCTCGAAAAGGTCTTTGTTGTAATACATGAACGAAGTTGCTGACATCCCGAGCGGCGCTGTGAAAATTTGTCCTTTTTCAAACTCATAACGGTCGAATGCCCCTGCCAAGAAATTATCCTTCCATTCAGGGTATTTATCCATCAACTCTGTAATCGGTTGAAGCTTCCCGGCATCATAGAACTCTTGGGATTGGCTGCCCGCATAGACGAAAAATACGTCTGGCATTTCATTTGCTGCAGCCACTGTGCTTAGGCGTTGACGATAACCGTCAACCGGGATCGCTTGCGCGTCTACCTCAACATCTGGATGTTCCGCTTTATACTTGTCGATCAGGTCTCTAACCGCTTTGGCACGAAGGTCATCACCCGCGAAGTTATGCCATATTGAAATTTTCGTCTTTTCTTCAGAGCCTTTGTTGCCTTCATTGCCCTGCTCCGTTTTTCCGCCATTGTTGCAAGCGGTTGCCAAAAGGGCGATCATCAAGATAATTGTCGTTACAAACGCAAATCTCTTCTTCATTCAAATATTCCCCCTTTAGTGATAACCCTAGTATAGATAAGACAGACGATAAGTCGTAGGGGGGATAATTAAGCGCTTACGGGGGATATTTTCACCTTCGTCCATTCATCTTGATCGATATTGCGAAGGGGTTTCGCCACTGTACCGCTTAAAAAGCTGGTTAAAATGCTTCATATCCTCGTAACCTACCCGCCTAGCGATCTCGCTTACCTTCGCCGGCGTTTCCTTCAACAAACGGCTAGCCCATTCCATTCTCGCTTCCGTTACATACTCAATATAGTTTTTACCTGTTTCCTGTTTAAACAGCTTGCTAAAATAGTTTGGATTCATATGTACGCTTGCCGCTACCTGTGCCAAAGACAAGCTGTCAGCAAGATGCTCGCGTATATAAGCCACAGTTCGGTTTATGGCTTCATTTCTGCTCCCATTTAATCGTTCATACTGCGCATGGATTGCAAGCAGCATCTGCTGCAGTATTTCTTCTGGATTCGTTGAAAGCAGCTTCATATCCAGCTGTTCAAGCTGCGGAAGCTTCGGCATCGATTGACCCACGGATGCCGCTGCACGCTCTAACCAGCGGTATCCCCCAACGATCAACGAATGCAAATACGCTTGAACCGAACTAGGCGTCGCTTCCGTATCCTGCCTAATGCTCGCCAGTTCACCTTTAATCCACTGCTGTACGACTTCTCGGCTTCCGCTTCTCAGAACGGCGGTTAACTTACTCTCCACTTCTTCCGTACAAACGGTCCGCATTCCTTTTCGGTCTTTAATATCCTCATAAACCAGCAGCCTTGCTTCCTCTGCTAACCATCGGAAAGAGGTGGTATGTTCGGCGGTCCGAAGGGACTCCCTCAATTCTGCCACATTGCTGGCCCATACACCGCATGCTGCAAAAAAAGGCTGGCGATAAACGCGCTCCGCCCGCTCCATCGACGCCTTAACCAATCGCTTCGCGCCCGGCTGCCCCCTGCGGAAAATAAGCAGCCATCCATATTCCCAATCCAGAATGACACAGCCAAGTGAATCCCTAATCATCGCAGCCGCCTCATTCATTTCACTTTCCGTCTCCTCCTTCATGGTCAGTGGAGACGCTGATGTCACTAGCCATAGCTCTAGCTTCTCCATATCCGATCCGAGCCTCAGCTCAGGATAATAGATCAACAGTTCCTCACTTTCACGCTCCGTCAGGAGATTGTCCCCGCGAAGAAACCGATCTAGCTGCTTCCAGCGGAACGCCGTTTGATGGATGGCGCCTTGATGATCAGCCTCCCTTCTGCTGACGATACGCTGCTTCACGCGCATAACCGCAGTCATGATATCGCCAGGACGGCTATTTTTAAGCAAATAATCACTTATGCCTTCCCGCATCGCTTGCTGTGCATATGCGAAATCATCGAATCCAGACAATATAACAATTTCAATGTAAGGAAAATTCCGCTTAACCTCACGAGATAATTCCAATCCCGTCATTCCCGTCATCCGAATATCGGTTAGAATGATGTCAGGACACTCAACCGGAATGCGCATCAAAGCTTCCTCTGCGGAAGCAGCCGGCACAAGCAGCTCAATGCCATTCTCTTCCCATTTAATAACCGTGCTAATGCCGGTCCTAATAATGACTTCGTCATCTACAATTAAAAGCTTCATATGCAGACTCTCCTTCTTCCCCACATAGGTTGCAATCTATTTGATTTCTGATTGGAGCGGAATAATCGTAAAGCTAACTTTAGTGCCGCTACCTTCTGCACTTTCAATCCGCAAGCCAGCTTCGTGCCCATAATGAAGCTGTAGCCGATTATGCACATTACGCAATCCGTAGCTGCTGCCTGCCGAGTCATTATTCTTCAGCGGATCAATGCCCAAATTTGCGCTTATCTTCTCCCTTAGTAGCTCCACTCTTTCCTTACTCATGCCGACACCATCATCCTGAACAATAAATGTTATACGCTCTCCCGCAGACAACGCTTTAACAATAATGCTTCCTTTACCCTCTCTTTTCAAAATGCCATGAAGCATCGCATTTTCAATTAGCGGCTGGAGCAGCAGCTTCAGCATTCTCAGATCCAGCAGCTCCGCCGGAATATCCGCCTCGTAATCGAATTTATCTGGATATCGAATGGACTGAATCTTCACATAATGATCTACATGCAGAATTTCTTGGCTGATTGCACAATATTCCTGTCCCTTATTTAAACTGAACCGAAGAAAATCACTCAATGAGCCAACCATATCCGCGATTCTTTCTTCTCCCTTCATTAGCGCCATCCAGTGGACTGACGACAACGTATTATATAGAAAATGCGGATTGATCTGCGCTTGAAGCGCCGACATATCTGCTTCTTTCTTCAACGCTTCGCTCAGCTTCACCTCATCAGTTAAATTAATAATTCGCGAGCTCATCCGATTATAGCTAATAATCAGTTGTCCAACCTCATCGATCGATGTGACGGGCAGCGTAGGCAGCGGCTCGTCCGGGCTGGAATTTCTAAGAAACTTCGTTAATGCAGACAGCGGTTTCGTCACCTTTTGAATAAGTACAAGGACGAAAGCGATGACAAAGAGCATGGAAATGCTGACTGCAATTGCAGTTAACGTTAAAAAATACTGGTTCTGCGCTCTGTAAGCTTTTGCCGGAATGATCCCTACGAGCCTCCAGTTAACATTCGGCATCTGATAGTACAGTACTGTACTCCGTTCCTCCGCTTCCCGGTAATCGAACGAACCCGATTTCCCCTTGAAATCAACTATTCCGGGGAAATACTCGTTTAAGTTCTTGTTAGTCGAATATCCTTCCGGCCCAGCCAATATCTGATTTTGTCCGTCCAACAGCAGGGCGACGCCTTCCCCCTCTAGTCCAGCTTGCTTTAAATGGTTAGAGATAACCGATTGTGTCAAGCTAATTTTAAGCATGCCGATACTGTAATATTTGGATGTGCTGCGAATCGGCCGCGACATCGTAATGACATCCTCCTTACCGTCCGACGTAACGAAATGATGCACCGGAGACCACCACTTGGGATATTCCTCATAGTAACCGGGATATTCGCTCTGAATATCGGCCCATTCTGATTCGAGCACGGATCTGAAGGAAACCGACGGCTTATTATCTTCATTCGATTCGATCATGACATTGGCGATATATGGTTTGGAAATCGATAATGTTGTAAGTAAATTAACGATCGAGGTTTGCTTTAACAAATCATGTTCCGGTGTTTTCAAATAGCTTTGGACATCCGGGTGGCCGATGAGGAATAGTGATAGATTCTCAACATCGCTCACCATATTTTCCAAATAGGCCCCAATTTGCCTAAGCGTGTTCATGCCTGAACTTTTCGCTTTCTCCTCCGTTAAGCTTTCAGCGATATAATAGGAGAACAGTCCCAGAGACAACACCGGTACCAATACCGAAATAATAATCAACAAGCTCAGCTTCTGCTTTAACGATTTACCCAACCAGTTTTCCATCGTATCCTCCGTTCAGATTGCCTTTATGCTCTGTAGCTAAATTGTAGCTTTCATGACTTCTCAGAAAATATGTTTGCGCTTTCATGATAACCTAAGTCGCTCGTCCCGACTAGAGTTTATTGTTGACTTGATGAAGCATTGCCTGGTCTTGAGGTCGTCGATGTACCGGGAGAGAGCACTGGATCTTACTTCAGCGCAAAAAAAATAGACCTCCCTTGTCCAAGGAATACGGTCTATTTCTTGACTGATCATGCGAAAGCCGCTTCCCATAAAAGCGGCTTTTGCACCGGGAGCTATGTTTCCGCACGGCTCTCCTTACAATGAACGTTTTTTCTACCCAAAGTATAAAAAGCCACTCCGTCCCTAAACAACAAAAAAAACGGCATTTCTGCCGTTTCTTTAGGATGGACTCTCAGGGGCTCGAACCCTGGACAAATAGATTAAGAGTCTACTGCTCTACCAACTGAGCTAAGAGTCCATATGAAGTTTGGTGGAGCCAAGGGGGATCGAACCCCTGACCTCATCGCTGCCAGCGATGCGCTCTCCCAGCTGAGCTATGGCCCCAAACGTAATTTTCAGATGTATGAAATCACACATTCTAAAATTTAGTTCGGTGTATTTAAGTCATTCTGACAAATCTAAGCGCCGTAGGCGACTCCTATATAATATAAAAAATCGCCTTCGCTGTCAACACTTTTTTTAGTCATTCGACTAGCCACAACTCTACAATCTGTCCAGATCCCCGGTGCTCTTAGATAGCAGACCCTTCAGTTCCTTCATAAACATGTTAATATCCTTGAACTGGCGGTATACGGATGCAAAGCGAACGTAAGCGACCTCATCTACTGGATAGAGCTGTTCCATAACCAATTCACCGATCTGTTGGCTCTCTACCTCAGCTACGGCGATGCCGCGTAGGGATTTCTCCACCTCAGAGACGATCTTCTCTAGACGTTCTACAGAGACGGGGCGTTTCTCGCAAGCCCGGATTAAACCACGCAGAATTTTATCACGGCTGAATTCCTCACGGCTGCCGTCTTTTTTGATCACGATTAACGGTGTTTCCTCGATCATTTCAAAGGTTGTAAACCGTTTGCTGCAACGCTCACATTCACGCCTGCGGCGGATTGACTTATTCTCATTCGCTGGTCGCGAGTCGAGCACTTTAGTATTTGTGTGATCGCAGTAAGGGCATTTCATAAGCTTCATCACTTCCTATTACATAATGTTTTTAGTCCCGGTATGTTAAACATCCGGCTTTTAAAGGGCTATTTCATTTTTTCCAGAAATCACCGTTTTTTTATTGTAATGATTATGGCAAGTACGGCACATAATACAGTTACCAACAGAGGAGGTGAACAGCAATGAGCCAAAACAACAGCTCCAATAACCTTGTAGCTCCAAATTCCCGCGGTGCTTTGGAACAACTTAAATATGAAGTTGCCCAAGAACTCGGAATCACGCTTTCCCCAGATGGTTACAATGGCAATAAAACTTCTTATGAAAATGGTTCGATCGGTGGTTACATCACTAAACGTCTTGTAACCCTGGCAGAACAACAATTGGCAGGTCAATTCAAATAACCTGTCCACATAAGCTTACTGAAGAAGTATTAAACGACCCGCAGGTCGTTTAATGCTTCTTTTTATACATAACACGGTTTTAGAATTCGTTGTAAATATCCGTGTACTGATCATAGTAATAGTTGACGCGCTGAACATAATGGCGGGTTTCACCAAACGGAATATCCTTAATCGTAGCATCCGTTCCATCCCATATCCCTTCATCCAGCCATTTTTGAACTTTACCCGGTCCAGCATTATAGGCAGCGATAACTGCCGTACGTTTACCTTCGAATTGACGGGATAATGTTGAAAGGTACCAGGTACCTAGTTCAATATTTGCCGATGGTTCATGCTTAAGCTCCTCCATAGAAACATCAGGAAGCTTGGCCTTTTCAAGGGCCCATTTGGCAGTATCCGGCATAAGCTGCATTAAGCCTATAGCACCCTTTTTGGATTCTCGTCCAGTTTTGAAGTTCGTTTCCACTCGGATAATCGAAGCCACTAGAAATGGGTCTATATCGTACGTAATGCTGTGCTTACGGATCTCATCTTTATAATGGATCGGATAAAACCAGGACATCCAGTTCGTACTCAGAAACAATATCGCAGTAAAACCAATGAATAATAGAAGAAGGACTCTTTTTTTACGTAACCATTTCATGATAAGCCCAGCCTGTCCCAAAGAACAGAAACCTGTTGCTCAGTGTGCGCAAGTTCGCCACTGTTGTCAATGATATAGTCCGCTTTGTTACGCTTTGCTTCAATATCCATCTGTGCATTTAAGCGTGCTTCTGCTTGTTCTAAAGAAAGTCCGTTACGTTCCATTAATCGAGCGATTTGCACTTCACGAGGTACGTATACCACTAGTATTTCATGGAACAAGTTCTCGAGTCCTGATTCGAAAAGAAGAGGGATATCCACAATTGTTAACTTCTTTGGATCTTCTACTTCCAGGCTGTTCATACGTTCTTTAATTTCCCGCCGGATTGCGGGATGCGTCAGATTGTTCAGGGCTTGCAGGGCCGCTGGGTCTTGAAATACAATGTCCCCCAGCTTGCCCCTATTCAGGGTGCCATCCGGAGAGAGGATCTCGCTTCCGAATTGTTTCACAGCCGCAGCCAGCACCTCATGACCGGGGAGCATAACTTCTCTGGCGATCACATCCGCGTCAACCAGCCTCGCTCCCTTGCTCACAAGCAGTGCAGACACCGTGCTTTTTCCGGATGCAATGCCTCCGGTTAAGCCAATAATCATGTACTCACCTCATAATAGCTTCAGTATTCCCATTGTAATTAATAATAACGCGGGTAGTGCAGCAGCATGCTTCATCCAGTAGTTCCCGGCGAATCTTAATCCAGTCTTCATGCCCAGCAATAGAAATGTACCACTAAACAGAGCAATTGTAAGTGATGTCCATATCGGATTGAACCCCAGCAATGCTGCGCCAAGTCCAGCTCCAAAAGCATCTAGAGAGAGGGCAATCCCGAGCAGCATAGCTTCCATCGAAGAAATACTTCCGGAATCATCCATATCTGCAGAAGACGGAGTACGTAGGATCTGTACAACAATCCCCAACCGTCGTAGCTCAAGGGAAAAGACAGCCGACTTTGCCTGTTCAGGAGCCATGGCAACCTGTTCTACAACATCTTCAGTAACAACAGCTACCTCTGCCCGAGCTTCTGTGGATAGTACATTTTCTTCACTATCTACTTTATGCTCACCTGTCTGTTCCTTCTCCTTCTGCATTAGCATCTGGACGAGCGACCAGCACCCCATTAGCACAAGTATAACAGCGCCAACCTCAGAAGCTGCATGTGGAGACACTACCTTGGCAAGCAGAACACCCACTTGCATAGATACACAGATAACTACCCCCGAACAAAGCGAGATAATCAGAATGGAGAGCAATGGTATTTTCATTTTACGCAGTCCATATGTAATACCAACGCCAAAACCATCCAGACTCAAAGCAAAAGCTAGTAATATTAGTGAAAAAAATGGGCTGAGCACCCGCAATCCCTCCTGTGAAGAACCGGAACACTGAAGATTACATTTCATTCAGCTTCCGTTCTCTATTAAGCATTCTTCACACAGTATATGGGCGGGACAAGTAGTGGGTGCCAACCTAATTACTTCTTCAGTTTTCTGACTTACGCTGACAGCTTGGACAATAATGCGTGCCGCGGCCACCTACAACGGTTTTCTCAATCATCGTTCCACAGTGGTTACACGGCTGATCTTTACGACCGTAAATCAACAGCTGCTGCTGATAAGTGCCACTCTCACCTTGACCATTCACATATGATTTTACAGATGAACCACCAGCGTTTACCGCTTCCGTCAGCGTACTGACAATAGCGTGATGTAGCTGATCAAGTTGCTCATCCAAAAGATCTTTAGCGCTGACTTCAGGATGTATCCCTGCACGATGCAGCGACTCATCTACATAAATATTACCTATGCCCACGATATATTCCTGATTCAGCAGCAGCGATTTAATTTTTGTGCTTTTGCCTGATACAATCTGCTTAAACTTCTCCGGCGTAAAGGATGGCTCCAGCGGCTCCTGTCCTAGCTTATTAAGAGGAGGCAACTGCAGATCTTCACCAATCTGAAAAAGATGCATCGTACCAAACTGACGAACATCCGTGTAACGTAGCTCAGTACCATCGGTAAAATGGAATATCACATGTGTATGCTTGTCCAGTGGATCTTCGTTCGAAAAAAGTCCGTAACGGCCCTCCATCCGTAAATGAGATACCAGCACCAGACCGTCTAACACGATACGCAAAAATTTCCCTCTTCGTTCAACATTAACAATGCTATGACCTGTGAGCAGGTTGGCAAAAGCCTGAATATCATCCGGCCGCTGAATAATCCGGGCCAACCGGACGGTTACATTCTCTATCTGCTTTCCATTAACTAAATCATTCAGTGTTCTCTTGACTGTCTCTACTTCCGGTAATTCCGGCATGATGTCTTCACCTCAACTACATTATAGCTGATATACACACCTTAAAGGGAGCCTATTTCGCTTCGTACCAGTTGCTGCCAAAACTTACCTCTGCTTTAAGCGGCACAGATAACTGCAATGCTCCACCCATGACTTCCGGCAAAAGCGTCTTCATGAGCTCCATTTCATCCTCTGGCACCTCGAATACAAGCTCATCGTGCACCTGAAGCAGCATACGGCTCTTTAGCCCACGCTCGAAAAGCGCCTTATCCATATGCACCATCGCCAGCTTAATAATATCAGCGGCAGTTCCTTGTATAGGTGTATTCATTGCCGTACGTTCCGCAAACGAACGTAGATTAAAGTTCTTTGCATTAATCTCAGGCAAGTACCGACGACGTTCCAGCAGCGTGGTTACATATCCATGTTTCCTTGCATCAACTACGATATCATCCATATATCGACGCACACCTTGGTATACCTCAAAATACTGCTCAATGAATTGAGCGGCTTCTTTACGAGGAATATTCAAGTTCTGCGACAGACCATAATCACTGATGCCGTACACGATACCAAAGTTAACGGCTTTAGCAGCACGACGCATATTGCTATCAACCTGATCGTTAGTAACTCCAAATACATCCATCGCTGTTTTCGTGTGAATATCCATATCATGGAGAAAAGCTTCCTTCATCCGCTCATCACCGGAGATATGCGCTAGCACCCGAAGTTCAATCTGAGAATAATCCGCCGCCAGAATGGACCAACCCGGTTCGGATGGAACAAACACTTTACGGATTTTGCGCCCTTCCTCTAGGCGGATAGGAATGTTCTGCAGGTTCGGATATTGACTGCTGAGACGTCCGGTAGCCGCAATCGTCTGCCGATAGAAGGTATGCACCTTTCCTGTTTCCGGAGATATTTCTTTAAGAAGTCCTTCTACGTATGTAGACTGGAGCTTCGCAATCGTGCGATATTGCAAAATCAAACGTACCACGTCATGATAAGGCGCTAGTTTCTCAAGCACCTCAGCATCGGTGGAATAGCCTGTCTTCGTCTTCTTAACAACAGGCAAACCTAGCTTAACGAATAAAATCTCACCCAGTTGCTTTGGTGAATTCAAATTGAACTCCGTGCCACTTAATTCATATATTTCAGTGACCAGCTTGGAAATCTGAGCTTCGAATTCTTTTCCTAACTCTTTAAGATCCCCTTCGTTGACTGCAATCCCCTGTTTCTCCATATCCGCAAGAATACGTGATAATGGCATTTCGAGATCCTCGAACAGTCCGGTCATTGCCGTTTCAATCAATTCCTGCTGTTGTTTCTGGGCGATACCAAGTACCGCAGCACTCTTACGTGCGACGTGATTTCCTAAGATCTCAAGCTCAGGAATCTTATATTTGGCCCCTTTACCAAATACATCTTCATCAGGTGACAACCTTGGCAAGCCGTATTTCGTAGCGAGATCGTTCAGGTTCTGATTAGCTTCCGTCGGATCCAGCAAATAAGCCGCCAGCTGCACATCATGCGCTGCACCTGCAAAAGCAATCCCCTGCCAATGCAGTGCCAAATCAGCACGGTGAAGATCATATCCGCTCTTCGGAGCCTTCTCATCTCCTAACCAGTCGCGTAGCTTCGCGGCCGCTGGTTTCTGTAGTAATTCAAACGGCACATAATAATGTCGCTCCAAAGTAGATAGCCCTACCCCGATCACCTCGGCACGATGCGGATTATCCCCATTGGATTCCACATGCAGCGCTGAAATACTAGGCAGCGCTTCACTTAGCGCCTCAAGTTCATCTTCACTCACGATCGAAATATCGAGTGTTGCAGCTTCTACTTCCGTTGCACCCTCTTCTCCATCAGCTACTGGAGCATAGGCACTTAGTGATAACCTTTCCAGAAGTGATTTGAATTCTAATTTTGCGAGTGCGGGTCCTGCTGTATCCGCAGAAATCCCGTTAAAGATCATATCTTCCCACGAATGCTCAAGAGGCACTTCACGATAGATGGTTGCCAGCTTCTTACTCATGACAGCGTCTTCCGCATGTGCTTCGAGCTTTTCTTTCATTTTACCTTTAAGCTCACCGGTTCCTGCTAATACACCTTCAACGGATCCGAATTGATGCAACAGCTTGAGCGCTGTTTTCTCACCAACACCCGGAACGCCTGGAATGTTATCACTCGCATCACCCATCAGTCCCTTAAGGTCTATGATCTGCTCTGGTGTCAGGTCATATTTCTCACGAATTTGTTCTGGTCCATAAAGCTCGACCTCAGTAACTCCTTTGCGGATCAACGCAACGGTCGTGTGTTCGGAAGCCAATTGAAGCATATCCTTGTCTCCCGACACGATCATAACCTGCCGGCCTGCTTCATCTGCTTGGCGAGAAATGGTTCCAATAATATCATCGGCCTCATAATTGCCGATTTCAAACTGCGGTACACCTAGATTTCTGAGCAAATCCTTCAATAGTGGAAACTGCTCGGAGAGCTCGGGAGGTGTCTTTTGCCGACCGCCTTTATAATCCTCATAGCCTTCATGCCGGAATGTGACTTTCCCTGCATCGAAGGCAACAATCATATGTGTCGGCTTGTGTTCTTCAATTAAACGGAGCAGCATAGTGGTAAAACCGTACACCGCATTCGTCTGTTGCCCTGCTGTATTCGTTAGCGGAGGCATCGCGAAGAATGCGCGGTAAATAATATTGTTTCCATCTATAAGTATCAACTTGTCCATAGTGCACCTCGCCTTTTTCATGCTTACTCCTTACATCTTAACATATGGCCTGTCCAAGTAGAAACGGCTATACAACAAGTAGCCGTCCTAATATAAGGACGGCTACTCAATTTACCTAAAAATAAACAAAAGATGTGAAGGTGCAAGTAATGGAGGAGAAGTTTGGAACTGTAGGAGCAGAGCGACCGCCTGAAAGTTTTCCGTAGGAAAGCTCGCTTCGGAAGCATAGGCTCTCCGGATTTACACCACTGAAGGTGGTTAAAATAAATCTGGGGACAACAGCGGCCGAAAGTCCAAACATTCTCCGCAGTTACGACAATTACCAAACATCTTTTGAATCAAAGCTAGCTATTCATTCAAATCTGGACGGCTACCGGTAACCAGGTAAACTACGCTTTCGCCAATGTTAGTGGCGTGATCGCCAATCCGTTCGATATAACGGCCTACCAGCGTCAATAACATAGCTTGGGATACGGTTTCCGGCTTTGTTACCATATAAGAATACAACTCATTGATCATCGCACCATACAATTGATCGACCTGATCATCATCCTGAGCCATTTTATAAGCCAGATCAGTATTCTCATCCAGGTAAGATTGAATGGCCTCATCGATCATAATCGTCACGATTTCAGCCATGCGAGGAATGTCAACAAGCGGCTTAATCAGCGTTTGTCCTTGAAGACGCATAGTCGCTTTTGCTACATCAAGCGCCAGATCACCCATACGTTCCAAATCGCTTGATATTTTGAAGGCAACGATAATGCGGCGCAAATCCTTAGCTACAGGCTGCTGAGTAATAATTAAGCGTGAGCCAATTTCCATGATTTTATCTTCCATGGCATTCAACTGTAGATCCGCTTCAACAACTTCTTGTGCGAGCGTTGTATCTAGATTTTGTAATGCCTTAATTGCGCCTTCAAGAGCATCCTTAACATGCTCACCCATCTGCTGCAGCAGACTGCGCAGTTCTTCCAAGTCTTTATCAAATTCTTTTCTGCGAATCATAATAAGAGCGATCCTCCTCATTAACGTATGGTCAGCTTGCCATTTCCAGGGACGAACACCCTTTTAAATCTGATCAGCCGAAACGTCCGGAAATATAATCTTCAGTGCGGGAATCTTTAGGGTTCGAGAAAAGCACCTCTGTGTCCGCCGCCTCTACAATTACACCATTTAAGAAAAACACGGTTCGACCGGATACACGTGCGGCCTGATGCATGTTATGAGTTACCATAACAATGGTATACTCACTTCTTAGTTCCTGAACAAGCTCTTCTATCTTGAGAGTGGATACAGGGTCGAGGGCAGAGGTTGCCTCATCCATTAGGAGAATATCAGGCTGTACCGCTAACGCTCTAGCAATACAAAGTCGCTGCTGCTGTCCACCAGACAAGCTAAGGGCAGATTTCTTCAGAAAATCTTTCACTTCCTCCCATAGGGCGGAGTGACGCAAGCTTTTTTCTACGATCTCATCCAGTTCACTTTTGGAACGGATGCCGTGTAAACGGGGACCGTAAGCTACATTGTCGTAAATCGACTTAGGAAAAGGATTCGGCTGTTGAAACACCATACCGACCTGCTTACGCAGGCTTTCCACCTCTACCTCATCACTATAAATATTTTTGCCACCGATGTTTACAGTTCCTTCTATACGTGTGCCAGGAATCATATCATTCATACGATTCAATGTGCGAAGCAACGTGGATTTCCCACAACCGGAAGGTCCAATAAAAGCGGTAACCTGTTTCTCCGGGATTTGCAGATTCACATTCTTCAGTGCGTGGAACGACTCATAGTAGAGATCAAGATTCTCTATGTCAATGATGGATTTCATTAGTGTTTACGTCTCCTTCTCATCATCTTCGATCTCCATGATAAGCTTTTAGTGTAAATACAGTTGGAGAGAAATGTTAACGCAATGTAAAATCAGTGAGAGGAATGGGTCCACATCACAGTATTTCCCCAGAAGCCAACTAGTACTCCGAGCATTTCTTATTTATGAAAAGTATAGAAAAAATAGAACTCCAGTCACTCTAAATGACCGGAGCTCTTTTTTTATTAACCACTAATTTATAGCCTACGCCTCGAATCGAATCGATATGAACGGATTCTGGATCCAGCTCAAGCTTTTTACGAAGTGAACTCACATGCACGTCCACCGTACGCTGCCCGCCAATATAATCAAAGCCCCATACAGCATTCATGAGATCATCTCTCGTCAACACAACTCCTGGCTTACGAGCCAAATATAATAGCACTTCGAACTCTTTCGGCCGCAAATTAATACTATGACCACCGAGGGAGACTTCATATCTCTCAGGGTAAATCTCTAATTGACCTAAAATAATGGTAGAAGCAGAGATAGGTGTTTCTGTCGGTGCTTCCTCAGCAAGTCCAGAAATCCTCCGAAGTACAGCACTTACTCTAGCGAGCAGTTCAGAGACGCCGAATGGTTTGGTTATATAATCATCAGCTCCTGATTTCAGCCCTCTAACTACATCTTCTTCCGCATTTTTGGCGGTCAACACAATAATAGGTGTACGGATACCTTGTCCACGCAATTTATCAAGGATGTCTATGCCATTCATACCTGGCAACATCAGATCTAATACGATCAAGTCAAAAGGTTCCCTCGTCGCACGATCATATCCTGCCGTACCATGATCCTCTACTGTTACCTCGTAACCTTCCTGCGTTAAGTTATAGGACAGCAGCCGGGCCAGTGTCGGTTCGTCTTCAATGACAAGCAATCGTTGAGCCATAGGTTCCCCCGTCTTCCATTTAGTTTGATTTTTACAAAACAACAACAAAACAATCATATCACCACAATGTTAACTCGGTGTAAAATCGATGAGGTGAATTCACAAAAATCTAATCCACCTTTTCTTCCTGCAAGAGCGGCAACTCAATAATAAATGAACTTCCGATCCCCAGATCACTTTTAACCGAAATCACACCATGGTGCAAATCAATCAAGTGCTTCACAATAGACAGTCCCAGCCCCGTTCCACCGGAGCTTCTGGATCTTGCCTTATCCACTCGATAAAAACGTTCAAAAATACGCGGCAGATCCTTTTTGGGAATTCCCATCCCTGTATCGGTAACGGTAAATTGGACATTCTCAGAACCATCTGGCTTCAGTATATTCTTAACATAGACTTTTACGCTACCCCCTTCATGCGTGTAATTAATCGCATTGGAGAGCAAATTCATAAAAATTTGACGTAGTTTATCTTCATCGGCCTCAATGAACAGCTCCTCAGGAACCTCTACGTTAAGACTAATACTTTTCTTCTCAGCCACTTTGCTAATGGTTCCCAGCACGGAATCAAAGAATTCAATGATGTGAACAGGCGAGCAATCGAGTTGCACACGTTTAGATTCGATTTTAGATAATTCAAGAATATCTCCAATCAAGCGATTTAAGCGTTCGTTCTCATCATAAATAATTTGCAAGAAGGAACGGGCGGTCTTCTCATCCTTAACCCCACCACCCAGCAAGGTCTCAGCAAATCCTTTAACAGCGGCAACCGGCGTCTTCAATTCATGGGATACGTTAGCGACAAATTCACTTCGCATCCGCTCCAGGCGACGAATCTCTGTTACTTCCTGCAGCAGGAAGAGCATGCCTCTATACGTCCCATCCTGGATCATAGGCACTGCGTCCATGCGTACAATCCGCTCTCTCGGATTGTAAATACTTCGTTCTTCATGGAGCGGTTCTTTATTCGATACCCCTTCTTCAAGTAGCCGCGTTAACTCATAATGACGCTTTAGCTCCTTATACGAATGACCCGCCATTTCACTGTTGCTAACATCCAGCATCCGCTCTGAGGCTCGGTTCAGCAGGGCAATTTCTTCGTCCGCATTGATCATTATAATGCCGCCAGTCATATTGTCCAGTACGCTTTGCAGCAAATCCTCATTATCACGAATGGTCTTAAGCTGAGCTTGAAGACTGTCAGCCATGGCATTTATCGCTGTTGCCAGTTGCCCGACCTCATCTTTACGCTTCAAATGGACTCTTGCATCATAATCAAGATCTGTAATACGCCGCGCAACTCTCGTGATTTGTTCAAGCGGTGAAGTCATACTAGATGCCACTTTGTAGCTGACAATAGTTGCTGCCAGGAACAAAATAACTAACCCCCCAGCCATAATCATCCAAGCACGGTTCAGTCCTTCCGCTACTGCATCCAGTCCCATCGAGACCCGAATGTAACCATCAAAACCTTGATTTGAAGTCACTCGCTCTGCTACATATAACATCTCGCGATCTAAAGTTTCGCTGTAACGAATGGCTCGGCCAGTCCCCTCTTTAGCCGCAACAATCTCCTCTTCACGATTAGCGTGATTGTCCATCTCCAGAGGATTTTTCTCTGAATCCCCTAAAACTTTACCTGACTTACTGATAAAAGTAATCCGGGAATCCAGAAGCTCGGCGACATGCTCTGCCTGCTCCGTGTAATACGGAATGGCATTGGTGGCGTTCATATCTACAAATTCCAATGTGCCTGCGAGTAGATTTATTTCCCGGGACATGTTCTCTTCGAGAGCAGCTATATGGGAGCTCTTAAACAGATGAGCCATCGTAAATCCAGTGCCAATCATGGAAATACCGATTAAGGCCATAAGTATAAACGTAAGACGAGCGCGAAACGGTTTCATCTGAAGTGTGCCTCTCCCTTTTTCATTGTATCTTTTATCCTAACTTCATTTTCATCAAAAAACCAGTGCAACTATTTTCGTGACATAAATCCCTACTATAATAGATTATATAAAAATAACAGCCCAAGTTGATTATCTCTGGACTGTTACTTTGTATTACTTTTGTAAAATATTATGATTTCATTCTATACAGGTTGCAAGAAACCACTGATTGCCCTGAGTATCTCTAATCCCCGCTCCTCTTTCCCCATAAGGCTTATCCAATGGTTCTTCAATGATGGATGCCCCGGCATCCAAGCACTTACGAAAGGTCTCATCCACATTTCTTACGTATAGATGAATAGCGAGCTGTACGGGTGAATATTTCTCATTCGCCTCGGAAACCTCAATAATCGAATCTCCTATTCTAAGTTCTGCATGTCTAATCTTGCCTTCATCATTCCGCAGCATATCATTAATTCTTGCATCAAAGCAGTTCACAACAAAATCAATCAATTGATCTGCATCAGCCACAATGAAATACGGAGTAACGTTAAGAAGACCATTTCTAATATAATGTGGTACCATTCGTAAACCTCCTTTAGACAAGCATAAACACCTTCGACGTCACTATCATATGGACACTAAGTGATTACACGAGGAATATAAGGATAAATTATAGCGCGGAACATATAAATTCTTATATTTTTGATAAAACCGGAGAAAAAGCCATAGCAGCGGATGTCCCCACTTTATGACTAATTCACCGGACTGTACCTGACTTATTTAAATACAGGTTCTTTAAACTGAGTTAATTTTGCTGCGGAATCTTTCTCTACATCTGCGTGCAGACTGTTGCCATGGGCATCCATCGTTACAATAGCAGCAAAACCATCCACATCCAAATGCCACATTGCTTCAGGAATGCCAAATTCCATAAAATCAACAGCATTTACCTTCTTGATGCATTCCGCATAATACTGTGCGGCGCCGCCAATTGCATTGAGATATACGCCCCCGTGCTCCTGAAGAGCTTTTAACGTTTTTGGACCCATTCCACCTTTTCCGATGACGGCACGAATTCCAAATTTTTTGATGATATCGCCTTGATAGGGCTCTTCACGGATACTAGTAGTCGGACCCGCTGCTTTAACATGCCAGCCTTCCTCGTCCTTCATCATTACAGGACCACAGTGATAGATAACTGCACCGTTCAAATCCACCGGAGCCTCATGATCCATTAGATATTTATGAAGTGCATCGCGGCCCGTATGCATTTCGCCGGATAAAATTACTACATCCCCAACTCGTAAACTACGAATATCTTCTTCACTAATCGGTGTAGTCAGGCGGACTTCGCGAGATCCAGCAGCTGCATTGTCTTCACTTGCATCTGCCACCTCCGTTTCCGACGCCTGGTCCCGTCCATCATCAACCGAAATCCCTGTACCACTCTCGTACAGCCAGTCCTCTATATTGCCCGTTGACGGGTCAACCAGCACGCCTTGGCGTCGGAAAGCCCAGCAGTTGTAGGCAACAGATACGAAAAAGCTGGCTGGTAAACGATTCATAACGCCGATCTTACAACCAAGCAGCGAAACTTCCCCACCAAAGCCCATCGTTCCAATACCCAGCTTATTGGCGTTTTCCATGATGTAGTCTTCCAGCTTGTTGAGATCCTCTATTGGATTAACATCCTCCACTTTGCGGAACAACTGCTTCTTAGCCAGCTCATAGCCAGTTGTTCGGTCACCGCCGATACCAACACCAATAAAACCAGCGCTACAGCCTTGCCCTTGTGCCTGATAAACAGCATGTAAAATACATTTACGAATTCCGTCCAGATCACGGCCTGCCTTGCCCAATCCTTCTAATTCTGCTGGAAGGCTGTATTGAATATTCTTATTCTCGCAGCCGCCACCCTTCAGAATCAGTCTGACATCTATTTTTTCCTCTTCCCATTGTTCAAAATGAATGACCGGTGTACCTGCTCCCAAATTATCTCCGCTGTTCTCACCTGTCAGTGAATCTACAGAATTTGGACGAAGCTTGCCATTCTTAGTTGCCCGTACAATGGCGTTATGAATATCTTTTTTCATCTCAATCTGATTGACTCCCACAGGTGTGTGAATAATAAATGTAGGCATTCCCGTATCCTGACAGATCGGTGATACTTGCTGCTCAGCCATTCCGATATTTTGAGCAATCGTAGTTAACGCAAGACCTGACCGGGTAGCTCTGTCCTCTAGTGCGCGACCCTTGGCGACCGCCCGGCGTACATCACCCGGCAAGTTCGTGGACGTTTCAACAATTAGATTATAAATGCTGTCTTCAAAATGCTGCATATTCATTCAAGCTCCTCTCAGCAGATCCAGATTATCAAAAGTCTGATACAATTAGTATAATAATATCATACCTAGCAGCTCATGAAAGGGGTTACTTTAAAATTGAACTACCATTTTTCCGCCTATTTATACCGGCTTCAATATATTCAGCGCTGGAGCCTAATGCGCAGCACCGCACCTGAGAACGTTGCTGAGCATTCTTTTCATGTAGCTCTGCTCACACATATGCTCTGTTCTATTGGCAATATTCATTATGGACGTTCATTAAACGCCGAAAGAGCAGCAACTATGGCCCTGTTCCATGATGCCAGCGAAGTGTTCACGGGTGACATTGCCACACCAGTGAAATACAATAATCCTCGGCTACTTACCAGCTTCCGCGAAATGGAAAGAATTGCTGCGGAACGCTTGACCGGTATGATTCCTCCCGAGCTTCAGGGTATTTACACGCAGCTCATGCAGCCGGAAGACAGCTCTCCAGATTCGGAGGACGTTCTGCTCCACAGCTACGTTAAGGCTGCCGATCGACTGGATGCTTACCTAAAATGTGTCTGGGAGGTTGCTGCGGGCAACCGCGAATTCGCAGCGGCGAAGGAGCAGACGGTAGCAAAGCTGCGCGGGCTTGGCTTAGAGGAAGTGGATTATTTCCTAACTCATATGGCTCCAAGCTTTGAAATGTCTCTGGATGAACTCTCTAACGGAAACTAAAATCCCAAGATCAATACAAAAAGCTCTAATTCGGCTAACCCTGAATTAGAGCTTTCTGTATAAGAATCTAGGTTTGGTTGGCTGAGCATCTACCCGTTTACGACCTCGCCACCATTCACATGGATAACCTGTCCGGTCACATAACTCGAATCATCGGAGGCTAGATACACATAAGCTGGAGCCAGCTCCTCCGGTTGTCCCGGTCGCTTCATAGGCTGTGTACCGCCGAACTCACTAACCTGCTGTGCATCAAAAGTAGATGGAATAAGCGGTGTCCAAATTGGCCCCGGAGCAACGCCATTTACCCGAATGCCCTTCTCTGCCAAATTCGTAGATAAGGAACGCGTGAAGCTCAGAATGGCTCCTTTCGTTGACGAATAGTCCAGTAATTGTGGACTACCACGATAAGCGGTAATAGAAGTCGTATTAATGATAGCAGATCCTGCTTTTAGATGAGGCATAGCCGCTTTGGTCAAATAAAACATTGCAAATATATTCGTACGAAATGTACGCTCTAGCTGCTCGGACGTAATATCCTCGATTTTAGCTTGTGGATGTTGCTCCGCCGCGTTATTGATGAGAATATCCAGTTTCCCGAGGCCCTCTACCGTTTGTTTAATGAGATCTTTACAGAAGGATTCCACACCAATATCTCCAGGAATCAGAATGCATTTGCGACCTTCCTGCTCCACCTGACGTTTCGTTTCCTCTGCATCAGAGTGTTCATTCAGATATGAAATAACTACATCAGCGCCTTCTTTTGCAAAAAGAACAGCTACTGCCCGTCCGATCCCGCTGTCTCCTCCAGTAATAAGTGCCGCCTTGCCCTGCAACTTACCTGCCGCCTTATAATTAGCCGGCTCATATTTCGGCAACGGCTTCATTTCGCTCTCAATCCCTGGTTGATGATGTTGTTCTTGCGGGGGTAAGGTTTTTGTAGATTGCTTGTTGTCTGACATAATCCCTAGCTCCTCTCGTGAAGCAATTAATAGTTAACTGATCGTCTTAGGATGGCTCAAGCGTATATGTTTATACGCTGGCTTTATCATTTTTTTCAAATTGCCGTATGGAAAGTTACTTACCACAATACAGATAGAATCAAACAATCCGAAGTTTTTTTGAACACAAAAAACCCGCTCTCCTTTACGGAAGCGGGCTCATAGTCGTACAGATTAAATAATATCGTTAAATACCATGAAGAATACCATAAGCAGCAATGACACGGACAGCAGCGCACTAAGTGTACGCAATTTGCCTGTTTCTGCTTTGACGTCACGGTTCTCACGAATCCCAGCAGCAGCAAGACGCAGAGGCTTGCTCATAATACCACCAAGTGCAAACATAGCTAGCAGCAGGACAACAATAATAATCATCCAGGCTACAGAATAATCACCCTTGGTCATCATGTAACCACCTGTAAGCAGTTGAATCACCAAACCGTACTGTGCAAAGCGGTTAAATCCAGTAACTGCACTTAATGTACCTTCTTTTGCTGCAGGCGACAATTTCTCAGCACGACCGATGATGAAAGGCAGTACAAGGTAAAATCCTAGCGCCAGTGTCCCGATCATATGTAAGAAAAACAAAACATTCCAATCCATATCATATCTCCTCCAATTTAACTGTGATAATAGTTACATATAATTATACCCATAATATTAGAATAAGAAAAGCAACTTAGGTGTCCATTTTTTGAAGTTGTTGATATAAAAAAAGAGAGCGCCCTTAAGCCTTTTCACGGCGTTCGGGACCCTCCCTTTCTTCTGACACAATCTACACAGATAATATTGCAGTTACGCTACGTACGGACTCCGCGGACTTATCCAAAGCCACTTTCTCCTCAGCCGTAAGCTCCAGTTCAAAAACCTTCTCAATCCCATTCGCACCTAGAAGAGCTGGAACACCCAGAAATAGATTGTCATAACCATATTCGCCTTCAAGCAAGGCAATAACCGGAATGATCCGTTTCTTATCCTTCAAGATCGCTTCTGTCATTTGAACTAAAGAGGCAGCAGGAGCATAATACGCACTACCATTTCCTAAAAGGTCAACGATTTCCCCGCCACCCACACGTGTACGCTTCACAATCTCCTCGATACGATCCGCAGAAATCAATGTATCAATTGGAATGCCTCCGACACTAGAATAACGAACGAGCGGTACCATATCATTGCCGTGTCCGCCGATTACGAAACCACGTACATCTTCAACGGATACGTTCAGTTCTTGCGCAATAAAAGTGCAGTAACGGGCTGTATCCAGCACGCCGGATTGTCCGATTACTCGATTCTTCGGAAAGCCTAACGCTTCAAACGCAGCATAAGTCATCGCATCTACCGGGTTACTCAAAATGATTACGATAGATTCAGGAGCTACTTGCCTTACGTTCTCGCATACGGACTTCACAATCCCTGCATTGATATTCACAAGATCGTCGCGGCTCATCCCAGGTTTACGGGCAATCCCTGCAGTGATAATTACAATATCAGAATCTACAGCGTCTTCATAACTTGAGGTCCCTATAATATGACTGTCGAATCTCTGCACAGGACCAGCTTCTTGCATGTCAAGCGCCTTTCCCTTGGTTGGGTTCTCCATTTGTGGGATATCGAGCAGCACAACGTCACCAAGTTCCTTTTGAGCTAACATAAGAGCTGTAGTAGCGCCGGTAAAACCGGCACCTACCACTGTAATTTTATAACGCTTGATCGCCACAAATTCGCCTCCTAGAAATGATAAAGGTAAGGCTAATGTTATCTGGCAAATCTAACCTAAAGGTGGTTAATAATTTCGTCAGCAAATGCGGAGCATTTCAGCTCAGTTGCACCTTCCATCAGACGGGCAAAGTCATAAGTCACGGTCTTATTGTTAATAGCAGTTTCCATACCTTTATAAATCAGGTCCGCTGCTTCCTGCCAGCCCAAGTGCTCCAAGAGCATTACGCCGGACAGAATGACAGAACCAGGATTCACAACGTCTTTGTCTGCATATTTAGGAGCTGTACCATGGGTAGCTTCAAAGATGGCGTGGCCAGTAATGTAATTAATATTCGCTCCAGGAGCGATGCCGATGCCGCCGATTTGTGCAGCCAGTGCGTCGGACAGGTAATCCCCGTTCAGGTTCAACGTAGCAATAACATCGAAATCAGTTGGACGAGTCAGAACTTGTTGCAGCGCGATATCCGCAATTGCATCCTTGATAATGATTTTGCCAGCAGCTTCAGCATCCTTCTGAGCAGCATTAGCAGCAGCCTCACCATCACGTTCCTTAATCACATCATATTGGCTCCAAGTGAAGACCTTATCTCCGAACTCTTGCTCAGCTACTTCATAACCCCAGTTTTTGAAGGCACCTTCAGTGAACTTCATGATGTTTCCTTTGTGAACAAGCGTTACGCTCTTACGTCCGTGCTTGATCGCATATTCAATGGCAGCGCGCACCAAGCGCTTCGAACCTTCGGAGGATACCGGTTTAATACCAATACCAGAAGTTTCAGGGAAGCGGATTTTGTTAACTCCCATCTCTTTTTGCAGGAATTCGATGACTTTCTTCACTTCAGCAGAGCCTTCTTGATATTCAATCCCTGCATAGATATCCTCTGTATTCTCACGGAAAATAACCATATCCACCAGCTCAGGACGTTTAACAGGAGAAGGTACACCTTGGAAATAACGAACTGGACGCAGACATACGTACAAATCCAATTCTTGACGCAAAGCTACATTTAATGAACGAATACCGCCTCCGATTGGAGTAGTAAGTGGGCCCTTGATCGCCACAAAATATTCGCGGATAGCTTCGAGCGTATCATTTGGCAGCCATTCACCATATGTATTGAAAGCTTTTTCGCCAGCAAATACTTCGTACCAAGCGATTTGCTTAGTGCCACCATAAGCTTTAGATACTGCTGCATCAAGTACGCGCTTGGAAGCTTTCCAAATATCACGGCCTGTGCCGTCACCCTCGATAAAAGGAATGATTGGATGATTAGGAACTTGTAGTTTTCCTTCTTTAATCGTGATTTGTTCGCCTTCTGTAGGTAGATCGAATTTTTCTAGTTTCAACATTTGAGTGTATTCCTCCTAAAGTTTTGTGGGATTTAAATAGCATTGACAAGCATCGAACAAAACTCTCGTCAAAATTAAAAATATAAATTTAAAATACTATGGCTAGGGTTCATTCTACTAAACTTTAGGAGCAGCCTGCAAGGCTGCTCTGCTATCTTTCATCTACTGGAACGTATTTCTGTTCGACCATACCCGTGTATTCTGCACGTGGACGAATAATGCGGTTATCAGTATATTGCTCCAGAATATGTGCAGTCCAACCTGAAGTCCGGCTAATTGCAAAAATAGGAGTGAACAGTTCACGATCTATGCCAAGCTGTGTATAGACAGAAGCCGAATAGAAATCAACATTAGGTCTTAATCCCTTTTGCCCGGTAATCAATTGTTCAATATTTACGGACATGTCGTACAGGGTGGTGTCATTTTTCATCGTGCCAAGCTCCAGCGACATTTTCATCAAATGCTTTGCACGTGGATCACCATTCTTATACACACGATGACCGAAGCCCATGATCTTCTCACGGTTATCCAGTTTCTTACGGATAAACGGTTCAACCGCTTCCAAACTTCCGATCTCTTCTAGCATCTTCATAACAGCTTCATTTGCCCCACCGTGAAGCGGGCCTTTGAGCGCACCAATAGCGGAGGTAACCCCAGAATAAATATCGGATAATGTCGCAACTGTAACCCGGCCAGCAAAAGTTGAAGCATTCAGCTCATGGTCCGCATGAAGAACAAGTGCGGTATCAAGTGCTTTGACAGATACGCTGTCCGGATCTTTTCCCCACAGCATATACAGGAAGTTCTCAGCAATAGAAACGCCTTCTTTCGGAGCCACTGGTTCGAGCCCTTTGCGAATACGCGACAGTGCCGCCACAATTGTCGGGAGTTGTGCCTGCAGTTTTACCGCCTTAATCTCGTTCGCTTCTCTGCTCATATCGTCCGCCGCTTCATCATAGAGAGCAAGGCTTGATACAGCCGACCGCAATGCTGCCATGGTGTTGGCGTCTTTTGGATAGAGCTTCATTTGCTCGATTACCTGTTCAGGAATCTGTGCGAAGGCACTAAGATCCCGCTTGAGCGCTTCCAGCTCTGGCACCGTCGGCAGACTGCCGAACCATAACAAATAAGCTGTTTCTTCGAAGGTAGCATGTTCTGCAAGTTCATCAATATCATAACCGCGGTAAGTGAGTACACCATCCACAATGGAGCTAATGGATGAAGTTGTTGCAACGATACCTTCCAAGCCTTTGGTAGCTGTCATAGCATATCTCTCCTTTGCCAACAAGGTATAAAAACAATCTTAGTTCCATGAAAACATTTCCAATTAAAAGCATTAAAAAATCTAATAAGTGCGTGTAAGAACATCTCCGTCAGGAATGCTGTATGACCAACTTACTTTTTATCTTTATTTATCATACTGGATTTTGTCGGTTATGTGAACAATGTGGAAGCTTTGCAGCGCATCAAATGATTTTATCAGAGAGATAGAAAAAAACTTCTAACCCCCTGATTCAATGATTCCATTTCAGTTTATAGTTGCCGGCCCAATCTAATATTTATCCCGCATTCTAGTCTTTAAATCGATCCTATGAATATATATGAAGACGAGCTCTTATTCCCCTGCCTGTGCAGGAATGAAGAAGGTGTGGTCTCGGTATGGATCGTTTGGTATTAAAAAGACTGCTGCGCGGCCTGTGGGTCGTTCTGGCAACTTCCATCCTCCTGCTCGCAATCTATTTATTACTTCCGCTGTTATACCCCTTGTTGCTTGCTTGGCTGCTCGCATATATCATGCATCCATTAGTGCTTATTCTTAAAGGCTTTAAATTACCAAGCTGGCTTGCGGTATCACTCGCGCTCCTATTTTACATAGGCGGAATCACACTAGTCTTAACCGCAATGATTACAAGACTCGTAAAAGAATTAATCGTCTTGCTGCAAACCTTTAATCTCCACACCGACCAATGGAAGGAACTTCTGATGTCCTTAAGCCAGAATGCAAGCATTCAGAATATCATCAACCAGATTAATCAATTTTACCAAGACAATCCTGACTATCATGCTACGATTGACAGCAATATCAGCAGAACAACGGAAACTGTAGGTTATGCAGTCACGCAAGTGGTCACGGGATTCTTTAATATAATATTGAAACTGATCTCCGCACTTCCTAGTATGGGTACAATTCTTATAGTGGTTGTCCTCGCTGCCTTTTTCATTAGTACGAGTTGGGAGCGTCATAATGATAAACTTACAGGCTGGCTGCCGACAGCATTCCTAAAGCCTGTGTCAGGTATCTGGAAAGATTTACGCAGAGCGCTCTTCGGTTATCTTCGCGCCCAGGTAATCCTGATCTCCATCACAGCAATCATTGTAGTTATCGGACTGCTACTGCTGGGTGTGAAGTCTGCGTTTGCTATCGGCTTAATGATAGGCTTTGTGGATCTACTGCCTTATCTCGGTGTGGGAATTGTGATGCTACCTTGGGCGCTTTACTCTTACATGACGGACAATCTGGCACTAGGTATCGGACTCTCCATACTTTATGCCGTTATTCTTATTACCCGGCAGGTTCTTGAGCCGAAAGTACTCGCCAGCAGCATTGGTCTTGATCCCCTCGCCATGTTGATTGGCATGTTCGCCGGTCTACAGTTGTTCGGTATGCTAGGGCTGATCATCGGACCCGTTGTCCTTGTAGTCCTTGTTGCCTTTAACCGAGCTGGCGTATTCCGAGCTTTACACAGCTACATTGTTAGCGGCAGATTAAGATAGGAACCGAAAAGCATCGATTCGTAAAATAGCAAACAGAGCGGGCCCTTCAGCAATGACAGGGGTCCGCTCTGTTTATTGTTGTAAAAAAGATTACTAACGACGGTAAAAGGTGAAGGTGCCATTCTTCATCTTCTTCTCAATCCACTTCAGCAAAAATATACGGTACAAAGGCCGGGTCAATGGAAATACTAGCGTAAAACCGACAATATCGGTTACGAAACCTGGCAATATCAGTAGTAATCCTCCGAAAAAAATACATAAACCATCCAGCATCGTCCGTCCAGGAACGCGGCCCTCCTGCATATGTGTTCTGCTGTCCTGCAGCACTTTTTTACCTTCAAATCGCATCATTAGTAGACCGATTACTGAAGTGGTCAGCATAAGCAGCAACGTTTTAAATGCTCCAAGTTGATCTGCTACGTAGATAAAACCGAATAATTCCACAGCAGGAATAATAAATAGTCCAGCCCATAACCATTTGCTTCTAATCATACTGAACCCCCTTCTTCCCGCAGCGCCTCTTTTATTGCGTGAAAGAGCTCTGGAAGGGCTCTATCCAGCCTAGCAGGCCTCCATTCCTGGTTCACCCAAACATGACTTGTCGTGCCGGTAACCAGCAGTTCCCCAGGTGGATCCATCGACCGCAACTCCCCTAGAGTAGCCAATAAACCTTCTGAATTTCTACCTTCTTCTTCCGAGAGCCTCCGCACTTGATACTCAAATACGACTCGCAACGCTGAGAAGGTAGTCATTCGCGCATACACGGAGATAAGATCATCATATCGTGCCGGACTTTTAAATTGCAAATCTGCTGAGGTGACAGGAAGTAAGACGCCTTGTTTCTCAAGTTCGCGATAAGTAAAACCAACCTGACGAAACATCTCCGTACGACCAGACTCAAACCAGTTCAAATAATTCGCATGATATACGACACCCATCTGATCACTTTCCTGATAGCGAACACGCAGGGTCGACTTATACCATCGGCTGGGCAATCCAGCTCTTTCTAATTCCATCTATTAATACTCCTTTCAGCATAGCAGCAGGGGAGCGTTTAAGCCTGGACCCCGCCTGAAGATAGCGTCGTCGATAATTTGCGCCGAGAGCTTCTGGCAACATAGAACAGCAGCATTGCTCCTGCGATAGAGCTCAACATACAAGACAGATTCATTACTTCTACACCGCCTTGATTGAGCAAGAATCCATTCAGTAAATTACCGACAATGCCAGAAAAACCTGCAAACACCATATTAAATACACTTTGGCCAGTAGCCTGCATCTCGTTAGACGTGATCTGAGATACATATTCGACTGCAGCAATATAAAAGAACCCAAATGAAAGACCATGCAGCACTTGCACTCCGATCATTACAGATGGATAAGGAAAAGCAACCTGAATACCCCACCGCAAAACATAAATAAGAGCCCCAAGGAGCAAGGTCCGCTCCCGACCCAACCTCTTAATCACCTTAGAAGCAAACAGCATGGAAGGCACATTCGTCACCGATGCGAGAAAGAGCGCAATCCCTGCATAACGCGTAGACCCACCAACTGATTGAAAAGCGATTACAAAGTATGTACCAAAAGCAGCCATCGTCTGGTTCACAAGAAAGCTCCCACCCAAAAACGCAAGGAAAACCCGATTCCCCAGCAGTTGTCTTACCCCCTGAGTAAACGATTGCCTCATCATATGATTCTCTTCCGCCTGCTTCGGCAATGTAAACGCAATAAGGACTGCAATCAGATTAAAAAAGAGAAAAGGCAGCCATATCGTGGATACAGAGAAGGTAGAAACGTATACCCCTCCTGCATAAGCTCCCAGAGCCGCTCCAATGCTCATCATAAGCCGGATGCTACCGTAAGTGGCTCCTGCTCTATTCGCCGCCGAGATCGCGTAAGAATCAGCTATAGGAGCCTGTGTAGAGGAGAAGATCGTTGAAGCGGTATAGACCATTAGCAGCACTATAAAATATTCGGAACGGTAAAAGACAGCTAATAAAGCTGGAACCGCCACACTTAGGATTAGTACTAAACGCGTCTGATTATACCGATCAGAGATAATCCCCCACATCGGCTGAATGGTGATTGCAACTAGTGTGCCTGTTGCCATTAGTATACCTATCTGTCCACTATTAAGTCCATTATGGACCAGCAGCAGCGAAAGATAAGAGCCAAATGAACCGCCGGCCAATCCTAAAAACAGATAAAAGCCGCGCAGCTTCGATAATTTTTCCATTTGTACTATGAGTCCTCCAGCTTTATATTTTTATATTTTAACAGAACACCCGTACTTCATATGTAATCATCGCATTTAATATAGCAGTACTATAAAAGGCGGTGGACAAGTTGAGCACAAAATATAATTCTCTCATGGTAAATCATCCTTGTCTAACAGACAAATCTAATGCGAGCAATAAACAAAGCTCTGCCTTTGGCTGGTCTTCTAAGAATTGGAGTGGTTACACTGTTACTGGTAGAAAAGGGGCATTCAATCGCATTTCTGGTGAATGGATCGTCCCATATATAAAACCAACCCACAAATCTACCTATTCCTCCGCATGGATTGGCATCGACGGCTTCAAGAACAGCAGCCTTATCCAGACGGGAACAGGTCATGAATTCGTAAATGGGAATGCCCGTTATTACGCCTGGTGGGAAATACTACCTGACGCTGAGACCGTAATCCCTTTTCCAGTATACCCTGGAGATCATATGAAAGGTACTATCACAAAAATAAGCCATACGAAGTGGTCTATCTCACTCCGGAATTTAAGCCGAAATTGGACCTTCCGAACGCTTCAGCGATATACTGGTCCACAGACCTCCGGCGAATGGATTATGGAGGCTCCCGAGGTCGATGGTTCCATCGCAAAGCTGGCCCGCGTTGGTACTACCTATTTCAACTGCTGCCGAATCAATGGAAAACGACCTAGGTTAACTCTTTCAAATGGAGGGATCATGGTCCAGAATAACACCACCGTTGCGGTTCCTTCCAGTCCAAGCCCTCGAGGGGACTCTTTTAGCGTCAAACGTATATACTAACAGCATAAAAGGATTAAGTACAAAAAAAGAGCTGCCTCATTTGTAGATTTTCACTACATCTGAGACAGCTCTTTTATTTAAAGAAATATAAGTTTCACACTATACATTATCCTTATATTTCTCACATACACGCTTACCGTCCTTTAGGGACGCCAACCGCGTTTTGGCTTAGCTAAGTAAAAACTATGAATCAGGCAAAGCACTGTCGAGTACTACTCGATTGTGCTTACTTTTACCAAGTTAGTGGAACCGGAACGTCCAAGTGGAATTCCTGCAGTAATCACAACTAGGTCGCCAGCTTGAACCAGACCGGAATCCTTACCACCTTGGATTGCTGTTTCAAGCAATTCATCTGTGGAAGTAGCTACTTTACCGAATACTGGCGTTACGCCCCAAACGAGGGACAATTGACGCATAGTTCTTTCTTGTGTTGTAACAGCAATGATTGGTGCTTTAGGACGGTACTTGGAAACAACGCGTGCAGTATGACCTGTAACAGTCGAAGAAAGAATAGCCTTAGCGTTCAAATCCAAAGCGGAAATAGCAACGGATTGGCTAATAGCTTCTGTAACTGTTGTTTCTTGTGCAGTTTGTTGTTTCGAGAAAATTTCATGATGATCCAAAGCGGACTCCGCTTTCTCAGCAATACGGGACATTGTAAGAACGGATTCTACTGGATATTTACCAGCAGCAGTTTCTCCGGAAAGCATGATTGCATCTGTTCCGTCGAAAATAGCGTTTGCTACGTCACTTGCTTCAGCACGAGTAGGACGTGGGTTACGTTGCATCGAATCCAGCATTTGTGTAGCTGTGATTACTGGTTTGCCAGCAACGTTACATTTTTGAATCATCAATTTTTGAGCCAAAGGTACATCTTCAGCTGGAATTTCAACACCAAGGTCACCACGAGCAACCATCAGGCCATCGGAAGCTTCTAAAATTTCATCAAGGTTGTCAACACCTTGTTGGTTTTCGATTTTGGAAATGATTTGAATGTGAGAAGCGTTGTTTTTCGAAAGCAGCTCACGAATTTCCTGAACGTCGCTAGCTTTGCGAACGAAGGAAGCGGCGATAAAATCGATGTCCTGTTCGATACCAAAAAGAATATCGTTGGTGTCTTTTTCCGTAATACCCGGCAAGGAGATGTTTACTCCTGGTACGTTAACGCCCTTCTTGCTCTTGATCGTACCACCGTTTACAATACGGGTCTTGATTTCAGTTCCTTGAATGTCGACAACTGTCAAACCAATCAGACCGTCATCAATAAGGATGGTGGAGCCTACTTGAACATCATTAGGAAGCTCGCTGTACGTGATGGAAATACGTTCTTGGGTGCCAAGGATTTCTTCCGTAGTTAGTGTCAGGTACTCGTCCTGAACTAGTTCAATCGGTTCTACTTCCAACTTGCCTGTGCGAATCTCCGGTCCTTTTGTATCGAGCAGGATAGCTACAGTTTTGTTCAGTTCCTTAGATGCTTGACGGATCGTTTTAATCCGAGCACCATGCTCTTCAAAATCGCCGTGGGAGAAATTCAAACGGGCCACATTCATACCAGCCAAAATCAATTTTTTGATATTCTCCAACGATTCACTCGCAGGTCCGATCGTACATACAATTTTACTTTTCCGCATTAGGTTTTCCTCCGTTTTTTCGTTCTCTCTGTCTCACTTTTTCCAACTACAAAATCTACTACAAGGCTAACTAATTAAATAGGAACTTTGTCACATGTGCCTTTAACTACGCCCTTATGAATATTACTGCAACTTAGACACAAAATCAATGTTGTAGGCTCTTTTAGAGTAATTTGAGCTCGAATTATCTGTATGCACAAAAAAAATTAAAATAATCCCGAAATTACGTCGAGATTATTTTAATTCCAATAAAATCTATAATTTACACGAAATTGAATATGGTCCACTAAGTATGGTTATATGTCTTAAAGTGCAAATGGAAACACTCTTTTTACACTTCAGTTTCCACTTCTTCTTCAAGGAAAATCTGCTCCTGCTGGACTTCAGCAAACTCACCTATTTTACGGAATTTACGATAACGATCTTCTTTCAATTCCGCTCTATCCAGAGGAATTAGCTCCTGCAAGTGACGCCATAACGCATCCTTAATCGCAGCTGCCGTAGCTTCGTAATCACGATGAGCGCCGCCTTTTGGCTCAGGAACAATCTCTTCAATGACTTCCATTTCAAGCAGATCAGATGCCGTTATCTTCATGGCCTCCGCAGCTTGATCAGCCTTCGAAGCATCCTTCCATAGAATCGATGCCGCACCGTTAGGGGATATCACCGAATAAATGGCATGCTCCAGCATAAGCACTCTATTACCAACTGCAAGTGCTAGTGCGCCACCACTTCCGCCTTCACCAATAACCACACAGATTACAGGGACACCAAACTGAGACATCTCGCGTAAATTACGGGCAATTGCTTCAGATTGTCCTCTTTCCTCAGCTGTATTGCCTGGATATGCACCTTTCGTATCCACGAAGGTTATAATGGGACGATTGAACTTGTCCGCTTGCTGCATCAAACGCAGTGACTTACGGAAGCCCTCAGGGTGTGCACTGCCGAAAAAGCGTAAAATATTCTCTTTCGTATCCTTACCGCGCTGCTGGCCAATGACCGTAACCGGGACGCCGTTAAGCTTGGCGATACCGCCTACAATAGCAAGATCATCCCCAAACATTCGATCCCCGTGAAGCTCAATAAAATCTGTGAAGATCTGCCCCATAAGATCAAGAGAAGTCGGACGTCCCTGATGTCTGGCTAGATGCATTTTTTGGGAAGGGGAGATATTAGAATAAACTTCCTCCTCAAGCACACGGTACCGTTCTTCCAGTCTTGCTACCTCATCCGTAAAATCAATACTCTTCTCTTCGCCGAACTGCTTTAGCTCGGCAATTTTCTTGCGCATTTCAACCAGAGGCATTTCAAAAGGCAACTCTCCTGCCAACCTAAAATCCCCCTTTCACATCATGCAATTCCAAAATTTTAGTCAGTGTGGCGCGCATTTCTTTACGATGCACAACCATATCAATCAAGCCATGCTGCAGATTAAATTCAGCCGTCTGGAAATCATCCGGAAGCTTCTGGCGAATCGTCTGTTCAATGACTATACGTCCTGCGAAACCGAATACCGCCCCAGGCTCAGCAATAATAATATCGCCAAGACTGGCAAAACTCGCAGAGACTCCGCCAGTTGTCGGATCCGTAATTATAGAAATATAAAGGCCGCCCACTTCGTTGAAACGAGCAAGCGCTGCACTTGTCTTCGCCATTTGCATAAGACTTAGAATACTCTCCTGCATTCTTGCTCCACCAGAAGTAGAGAAAATAAGGAGTGGAAGCTGCTTCTCCGTGGCTTCTTCAATCGCCCGGGTAATCTTCTCACCGACTACAGATCCCATACTGCCGGAGAAAAATTCGAAATTCATCACAGCTACAATCACTGGATGTCCGCCAATAGATCCCTGCCCCGTAATCACGGCATCAGTTTGTCCCGATTTCAGTTGCTGTTGCTCCAGTTTAGAGGCATAACCCGGGAATTTCAGCGGATCTATAGAATACATTTCACTATCAAACTCGATAAAGCCCTCTGGGTCTAACGTCATAGCAATACGCTCAACGGCGTTCAAGCGCAAATGATGACCACAAGTAGGACATACTTTAAGATTCTTTTCCAATTCCTTGCTATACTGGATCGTTCCGCATTTATTACATTTACTCATTAATCCTTCTGGAATTTCCCGTTTGGGGCGTTCGCCTTCTGCAGGCACGCCGCTTCGCTCCAGACGTTCTGAAGGAATAGTCGCGTACTTCCGTTTCTTCTGAAATAAATCTTTGAACACACCCGCACCTCTTCAGCCGTTTATTTGCGTTATGCAGCTTGCCGCTGTCATGACTTTTCTCTTGATAGAAATTCAGGGATGCAGAATAAGATTAAGGACTTCCTGTACTTCCTCCAGTTCACCCGAAGGAACCAATATCTCAAACTGCTGCTTGGACATATTGATTGGACGGCATTTTACTAAAAAACCTTCTTCAGTCAGCTTACTCTTAATCATATCCGCCACTTTGGCGGTCGGCGCGATATATATTACCGTCCACATGCCTTGCAAGGCCTCCCCAATCTTAATTCCCAGCCGTATCCCGTATAATGGAATTATGATAACACAGTTTTCTTTTTTCCCGCAACAGGCGTAGGGCAAAGGAAGCAAGACTGAGGAACTCGTTCAATCGAAATGAATCGGGTCATTTATTCCGTGTCCGTGACTAGAGGATATACTTTTGCCCCTTCCTGCCGATGAGCGATTCTAGCAGAAGCAGCTGCAGCGATACCCGCCACTAAGTCATCCAGGAACACGTGAATCCTCCCCTTATCATCGTTCAATTCACCAATGATTCCAAGCTTTATTTTGTCCAAGTACCCAAATCCTGTAAGTCCGATCATCCCATATACCCCTGTGATGCCAAGGGCTAGAGTCTCGTCCGCTCCATAAAGTGATTCATCCGCTTCCATTACTGCCTGAAGCGGCTGCGGAAGCAGTCTCTTCTCGGCCAGTTCATCAAGTGCGATCCCCGTCATTAACGTGTACTGCACTTCTCTTTTTCCCAATACAGATTTCACACTGGAAAGGCATTCTTCCTTGGATAAACCGGGGTAATAGACCGATTGTAAAATATATACGATTTCAGCAATGGAAGAAAGTGATACGCCTCTACGTTCCAACAGATCAACTGCCATTTGATAGGACATGATGTGATTCCCCTTTCCGCCCAGGGATTCGCCCTGTGGTTTCCTAATGTATGCGGAAAAGGGTGGAATTGTTCTTATTTTATTCTTACAGTACCTGTCCCGAGCATAGACTCGATAGCTGCGATTAGCTCTTCTGAAGGCTTAATCCGATAGTTATCACTAAGGGCCAGGAGCTTCTGATCCCGTTCGTAGAACAGAATCGTCGCTACTGGGCCTGGATGATTCTGCAGCAGCTCCTTCAGATGCGACAGCTGCGCAGCATTCTCGGCGGCCGGCGTGATTTTGATAAAGACACGCTGGCCTGAGCCCGGCGCTGGCGCAGCGGCCGGTGCAGGTGTTGCAGGCGCAGCTGCGCCGCCTGCAGGTCTGCCAGCGGGGCCAGTAGCAGCCCCGCCGACCCGCGAAGCAGGAGCTGCGCCGCGTGGCGGTGCTCCTGCTGAGGCCGAGCGTCCCGCGCTATACGAGCGGGATGCGGCGGTACTACGGCGCTGCAGCAGAGCGCGGAGAGTCTCCGCGGATAGCAGCGCCACTTCCTCGGCCAGCAGCTTGAAGCCTTCGTCCTCCTGCTGCACCTTGGCGCGCAAGGCCAGCAGCGCGCCCTTGGCAATCAAGCTGCGGCTTCGCTTCCACACCTCGGGGAAGAGCACGACTTCGCAGCGCTCGATCTGATCTTCCCATTCGATGAAGGCCATCGATTTTCCTTGCTTCGTCGTAATTTCCTTAACGGAAACAACCATGCCGGCCGTAACCGTCTGACTCTCATCTGCGGCTTCACCAAGATCCATTAGCCGCTGTATGCCCGGCTCCTCCAGCAGCTCAGCGCTATCATCGAGAGGATGACCTGATAGATACAGCCCCAGTAGTTCACGTTCCATCTCCAGTTGCTGTCCTACAGTGAACTTAGGGATATCCGGATACCGAATTTCCCAGTTCGGCGTCTCCACCAAATCGTCGAACAGCTGAATTTGCAGCTCATCTCGCTCTTTGCGCCATTTCAGTGCAGCGTCAACGGTCTCGTCCAACATAGCCAACAGCTGGGCCCTATGACCCGGCAGACAGTCAAAAGCTCCTGCCTGCAGCAAAGACTCCACTACCCGCTTGTTGCAGACCCGCAGATCCACACGTCGACAGAAATCGAGCAGGCTGTCGAATGGCCGCTCCTTGCGGACCGACATAATATTCTCCACTGCTAGCGTGCCGACGTTCTTAATCGCTGCGAGCCCAAAGCGGATATGCCCTGTTCCCGTTTCCTCACCTGGAACAGGGGTAAATAACACGCCGCTCTCGTTCACATCCGGCGGCAACACGCCGATGCCCGTGCGGCGGCAATCCAATACATATTCTGCCACCTTACGGTGAGTACCCATCACAGCGGTCAGCATAGATGCCATAAACTGCACCGGATAATGCGCCTTAAGATAAGCCGTCTGAAAAGCCAGCACGCCATATGCCGCCGCATGCGCTCGGGGGAAGCCGTAATCGGCAAACCTTACGATCATATCATAGACGGCATTGGCATCCGTTTCGTTATAGCCTTGCTGCAAGCTCCCCTGTACAAAATGGCTGCGTTCCTTATCCAGCGTCTCGCGCTTCTTCTTAGAGACTGCTCGGCGGAGCAAATCCGCTTCCCCAAGGGAGAATCCAGCCATAAGCGAAGCAATCTGCATGATCTGTTCCTGATACACAATAATTCCATAGGTATCCGCTAATATAGATTTCAAATCAGGATGCGGATACTCTACTTCGATTTGACCGTGCTTACCTGCTATAAATTTCGGGATAAACTCCATCGGACCCGGACGATATAGCGCTAGAACGGATACGATATCTTCAAAGCCATTTGGCTTCAAATCCTTAAGCACACGTCTTACACCCGCCGACTCCAACTGAAAGACCCCAGTCGTCTCACCAGCACCTAGCATTTCATACGTGAGCGGATCATGATCTGGTATGATTTTAAAATCTGGAACACTGCCACTCATTTCTTTAATCGAATTCATACAGCGCTCAATAATAGACAAGGTGCGCAGTCCCAGAAAATCCATTTTCAGCAGCCCAACACTCTCCAAATGCTCCATAGAGTATTGAGTTAACGCTGTACTTTCATTGCCCTCTTGAAGGGGCACAGCATCAGTTAGAGGTCCTTTGGAAATAACAACCCCGGCAGCATGTGTCGAAGCATGACGAGGCATACCTTCCACTTTCATTGCCATATCCAGCAAGCCTTTGATCTTAGGATTACTGTCATACAGCGCTTTAAGGTCTGGAGTAGTCTCCAGTGCTCTTGCAAGGCTGATTCCTAGTTGTCCTGGGATGAGCTTCGCAGCTTTGTCTACCTCGTTATAAGGTAAATTCAGCACCCTGCCCACATCACGAACCGCAGCCCGTGCAGCCATGGTTCCGAACGTAATGATCTGCGCCACATGTTCTTTGCCGTATTTCTCCACCACATAAGCGATAACCTCATCACGACGCTCATCACTAAAATCGATATCAATATCCGGCATCGTGATCCGCTCTGGATTTAAGAAACGTTCAAAGAGCAAGTTATACTTAAGCGGATCTACATCCGTGATTCGTAGGGAGTAAGCGGTAAGACTCCCCGCCGAAGAACCCCGGCCCGGCCCGGTAGCAATCCCCTGGCGATGACAATAAGCGATAAAATCCCACACAATTAGAAAATAATCGCTAAAACCCATACTCTCGATAACGCCAAGCTCATAGGCAAGACGCTTTTCAGCGGTCTCCCTTTGTTCAGGCGATGCCCAAAGCGGTGTGTCTATATACCGTTCTTCAAGCCCTTTAAAGCACAACTCCCGCAAATAAGCAGCGGAGTCCTTACCTTCTGGAATTGGTGAATAGGCAGGCAGAATATGCTGGCCAAAGGTAAGCACCAAATTACACTTTTCTGCGATTACCAGCGTATTGCTGATAGCTTCAGGCACATGCGGAAACAATGCCGCCATTTGATCACTACTTTTTAGAAACAGCTGATCTGTTCCGATCTTGAGCCGTTCCTCATCATCCACCGTTTTACCTGTTCCAATACAGATCAGAACATCCTGTACCTCAGCATCTTCCTTGGCTAAATAATGAACGTCATTCGTAGCTACAAGTGGGATCTCACAGGCCTTGGCAAGTGCGATCAGCTTCGGATTTACTCGCTTTTGCTCGGAAATTCCGTGATCTTGAAGCTCCAGGTAGAAGTCTTCGCCAAAAATCTCTTTATATCGCAGCGCAGCCTTTCGCGCCTCGTCATCTCTTCCATGCAACAGATGCTGCGGTACTTCGCCGCCTAGACATGCACTGAGGCATATGATCCCCTCCGAATGAGCGGCCAGAGCCTCCATATCAATACGAGGTTTATAATGATGACCTTCCAGATGGCCGATAGAAATCAGCTTCATCAGGTTCTTGTAGCCGGTTTCATTCTTGACGAGCAGAATCAGGTGATAAATCGGTTGATCTTTACGACTGCCTCGCTCACGGCGAGAGCCCGCGGTTAAATAAGCTTCACAGCCGATAATCGGCTTGATTCCATTCTCTTTACACGCTTTATAAAAGGGGATCGCCCCATACATCACTCCATGATCCGTAAGCGCCAGCGACTTCATGCCGTATTCGCCGGCCCGGCGCACGAGATCGGTAATGCGCGCCGCCCCGTCCAGTAAACTGTATTCGCTGTGCACATGCAAATGCACGAAAGGGCTCATCATCCCACTTCCTTTCTACTACAAAAATCAAACATAAATAGTTGTTCAAAAAGTCCGCTTTTGATCACTTAGCAACCCAAGAAGCTTACTCGACATCGAATATTGAATTCAGGCGAAACTTCCGGTGCTCACGTAGCTTCCACTACGCTCCGCTCCTCATTTTCTACCACTTTCAATCTTCTCGGTGCTGAAAACCGTACTTTTTGAACTCGCACTATAAGATGAAACTATTTTATCATATTAAAGGGGGACCCGCCCATAGAATGGATTAAGAGCACATGGACAGGCAACGTTTATAGATGCCTCGTCCGGGAAGGGGCCTTTATGAGCATTTTTATGAGCAAAGCGATCCTCGATTTCTTTATCGCCTTCGGCATCGTCCTTGGCGGAGCTATGGTCGGCGGAATCGGCGCCGTAGTATCCCTGCAACCACCGACGCAAACGATGCTAGATGTAGCAGACCGGATTAAAATATGGGCACTTGCCGCCGCTGTAGGGGGTACTATGGACCCTTTACGGGTCATTGAAAGCAACATGATTGGAGGCAACCTCTCCCCCGCCATCAAGCAAATCATGTATCTTGCCTTCGCTTTTCTCGGCGCTCATATGGGCAGCGAGCTAGTAAAATGGGTGTGCGGCAGGGGGTAACGCCAGTGAGAGTTCCACCATTCAGTCGTTTTCGTAGATTCACCCAAATTTCCGCTATATTCATGCTGGGGATCGTCGTAGGAGCCGTCATATACAACGCTATATACCATGTTGGATTTAACGTGTTATGGCTGAATAATGCAGACCTGCGTGTACAGATCGAGCAATATCAAGAGGATATTAAAACACTCAAAAAATACAATAATACCTCTACCGTAATCAGAGAAATCAAAATTCGATCAGAGGAAAGCAAAGCAGAAGGCTCAACCTCAGTTGATCCCGTAACTTTAAAATTAATACTTAGTGAAATACGATCTGATCTGGAGCCCATGCGTGGCCGCAGCATGTTCGATATTGACACAGACAGTAAACTGGTTAGGCTGCTGCTGGATGGCAAACTTTACATTGTGCGTGATAAGGAATACTCTGTCAAAATCCGGACGATGCTCGTCATGGAAGGCGTTCTGCAAATCTGGGTGGAAATCAATCCTTTTAAGCGCAACTAACAACAATCGTGTGATACAATAATGGACAGACAAAAGTGGAAATTACTTCAAGGCTTTTGCACGACATGATAAAGGAGCTGGCTGTCCATGGTTTTATTTATCAAGTACTTATTGTTCATCCTGCTGGTGATCTTTGTAATCGGCGCTGCTGTGTACAGCTTATCCTCTCGCCGTGCCTTAAATCCCCAAGATAAGGGGCTAAAACGCTCCGTCATGAATGTGATGCTGGGCGCTATGCTCGTAACGCTCTCCCTGATTTCCATGTTTCTATTTCGCGGCTCCACCATTAATATCATTGTTGAAGCTGCCTTTCTTCTAATCGGTGTATTTAACATCTTCTCAGGAATACGCAGCTATAGTTACTACAGCCGTAGCCGTAGCCAGGAACAACACCAGTCGAAAGCCTAGACTATCCCTCTGATAGGATTACAAGAATAAAATAGACTGCCCTCACGATCATCGATGAGGGCAGTCTATTTAAGCATGTTTGTGATTCATTATCTATTAGCCGTGATCAATGGATTGTAGCATCAGGACAGCTTTCGCTACCAGAGTATCTGAATAGCTGATCTCTACTTCAAGCTTACATGTACGGCGACTAATCTCGAGCAGTCTCGGCATTACAATAATGGCGTGTTCAATCTGTACCGGCCGGATAAAATAGGTGGACATATTATCTAATACATAGTCATTTCCTGTAATATCCTTAGCGGCCTTAAACGCAGAGAGCGTCATTAGCGTAGACAATATACCTTCAGAAATGGTACCAAGGTCTGTGGCCATCTGAGGCGTAATAAAACCATGGAAAAACAATCGGCCCTCTTCATCCCGCTCATCCGCAAAACCGTTCCAGATGAGATGATCGAAGGTCTCCCCAAGCTGTGGAGTGTTACGGACATCCCGCAGACTTTGCAGCACCTCTTTACGGGTTAGGGAGCCCACCAATTTGCGGTTACGATCTACAATGGGTAGGAAATCGACGCCTTCCCACATCATGATCTGCGCAGCTGAAGCTAGTGAGGTATGCAGTGCGGCGGTAACCGGACTCCGAACCATAGCCTTTTCAATACTTTGCCTTTCTGTAAGGTCCTCTACTTCACGTCGGCCGATAATACCAATCACTCGGTTCCATTCATCTGTAACGGGAAAACGCTGCTCTCCAGTTTCCTCTGAAATCTGTCGTAGCTCACCTACGGTGCTTGAAATTTTTAACGTAATCATACGCGGTTTGCTGTCGACAATATCTTCTACCAGCATAATTTTTTTCTTAATCAATCTATCAAAAATCGCACGGTTAATCATTGATGCCACGGTAAACGTGTCATGTCTTGATGAAATGATGGGGAGATCCAGTTCGTCGGCTAATGCCTTCACTTCACGGCTCGTCCCGAAGCCACCTGTAACCAGAACTCCGGCACCCTGCTCTAGCGCCAAGGAGTGAACATCATCGCGGTTACCTACAATGAGCAGACTGTCTGCGTCGATATAACGAATCATCGCGTCGACCTTCATCGCACCGATTACATATTTATGTAGATGTTTACTCAGTCCGCTAGCCCCGCCGAGAACATGACCTTCCACAATATCAACCACATCACCAAATGTCAGCTGTTCAGAAATATTACGAGGCTTCTTTTCTACACGTACTGTACCAATCCGTTCCTTCGTAATGACAATCCCAAGATTCTCAGCTTCCTTAACGGCACGATAAGCCGTTCCCTCACTGACCAGCATTTCTTTTGCAAGCTTACGAACAGATATTTTGGAGCCTACCTTAAGACTTTCAATATGCTGCAGCAGTTGCTCGTGTTTAGTAATTGCATCGCCTTGACCTTCCAACTGTTACACCCCCGTACTCCGATCTGTACTATACTGTACTCATATATTATCTGCTTTCGCTTGCCTACGCAACCTTTCATTAAAGCAATAATTATGGGGTATTTATAACTTCACTATTAATAAACTTCCGTTTACTTTCGCGTGCTTTCATTAATATTGTGATTTTTTTAGTTACTTTTTCATAAACTGCGTTAAGCATGGAACAACGCATTACGAGTGCAAACACTAACACTGATAACTTATATATCATCATTCATTAATGTATTATACAATAGGAATAAATTTCCTTGTTGGAGTGATTAATATGGGTTCGTTTAGATTTAGAAAATCTATCAATCTTGGTGGCGGAGTAAAGTTGAACGTAGGTAAAAAAGGTGTTGGAATTAGCGCAGGTGTAAAAGGCGCAAGAGTAAGTGCCGGTCCGAGTGGGAAAAGGACTACAGTATCACTTCCTGGAACCGGGCTTTCATACTCTACGAAAATTGGTGGAGAGAATTCACCGCGTTCTGGCCGTAGCAAAAACTCGACACTAGACGTGGATGAAATGACACCAAAACAAATTGAGAACCGAAACAAAAATCTTAAGATAATTAAATATATAGGCGTTGCATTCATTGCGTTGATTGTGATTCTTATCATCTTTACATAGAGCTAAACCCCACCTTTTAAATGGCGGGGTTTTTAATTTCGTAAAAGCTTGGGAATTTGTTGTTCACTCTTTTAGTGAATTTTGAATAACCACCCAGTTTTATTCCTGTGGCGGTTCTTCAATTTCACGATTTATTTTTTCTTCAATCGCTTCGAGTATGAACGCGTTGCGACTCATGTCCACTGCCTTCGCTGCGGCATCAATTCGTACTTTATCGCCCTTTTTCACCCAAAGCTTTACTTGATCGTAATTTGCGGCGTTGTATTTGTCTTTTGCTCGGGTTGATGCCTTACCTTGCCGTTCCATAGATCTTTCCCTCCTTTCTTAAAGAATACCACACAAAATATACTGATACCAGTATAAAAACACTTGACTATATAGTGGTACCAGTATATAATTAAGATAAGAAAGGAGGTGAACAGGGCACATGAAAGATTGGGTAACACTCCTAACAGCAATCATCCAGCTTATCACCGCCGCACTTTTGCTAAAGGAAAAGAAAAAAGGAACCAAACGAAGCCACCGAGGCAAACGTAAATAGGTTCCCGGAGGGAGTTAACGGCTCCCTCCACCCAATCTTAACATAAAAACATTTTAAAATAAACGGAGGCTAATTATATATGGAGATAATAACTTGGATCGTAATTCTGACGGCCTTGGCGCTAAGTATTGCTGGATTAATACGGGTTAAACGAAATAAATAGTTAAACGTGGATATATCAAAAAAATAGGGAGGATGAACGATATAGGAATCTATGGAATGCGGAAATCTATAGGTGGCGGAATGAGGATAAGTGTAGGTAAACGAGGTATTGGAATTAGCGCAGGTGGAAAAGCTGCTAGGATAAGCATTGGACAAAATGGCAAACGAGCTACAGTCTCAATTCCCGGAACTGGATTATCCTATTCTCGGAAAATTGGGAAAGTGTCTCAATCTCGAACATTACAAACCCCACCACCAATTGTTAACAGATTAACCCCTGAACAATTGGAACATAGAGCGAAAATAAACAAAAAAATATTCAAAATACTTGGCACGATCATTCTTCTTATCATTGCTGTATCATATGCGATTTAATGAAAATCCCGCCGACCAATTATGGTTGACGGGATTTCGTTATTTCAGGTGCTCTTTTAAGATGCTTCCAAGTTCTGATGTGTATTTGGTTAGCCGTAGGCTGATTTCTGTCCGCATAACATCACGAGTTAATCCAAAGCGTTCCTGATATCCTCGGCAAAAGATTTTGTAATACGTGATAAATTCATCTTGCTCATCTGCCAGCATTTTGATATTCCGCTGCTTCAGCTCTTTTTGCAGTTGATAGGTATCCTGCATGATCCGGCGCTGTATGGCTTCGCCAGCCATCAAAAAGGTACGTTTCATTATGCTGCTGGAGTGTTCGAGTTCCTTCAGGCTCTTGCCGACCATTGTATCTATGTAGGGAAGCAAAATGAGGTCTCGAACCATCGTGCGTTCCTCCGTAGTTATCATTTTATTTGGGTTCTCACGCTGCTGTTCCTCGTACTGCTCAACATGCTCGGTCATGATCATCTTCGTTTTCCATCTTTCATTATTGTCCAGTTTGCTCAAGCATACCCCTCCATTAACTGCATCCGAAAACAAGAACATTTGTTTGTATTATAACCAAACATTCGTTCGCTAATCAATGTAATTTATTTCAAAAATCCAAATATTAATTTATAATGATCAAAACCGCCGAGGAGAACGCTATGGATAAGAAACTAAAGCAAAGCTTGAAGGTTGCAGCTATTAGGAAGGAAATGGTTGTTGTGTGGCTCAAAAACGGGGATAAAATAAAAGGAATTGCTGAGGTGTCAGCAGATCCGGAGAGATTAAAAATCAATACAATTGAGGAAACAGTCTGGTTGCCTTACAAAGAGGTGGAAAGTGTTTCTCGCGTAGTTCGGTTGAGAATTGTAGGAGAAACATCAGAATAGAAAAAAGCCCACCAGCCGAAGCCAGTGGGCAAAATCCCAATCGCTTGAGATTTTGATAGTCTCCTGTTTCTTATTTTTTAGCAACTGTAAACGTCAGCCATGTAAGTTCTGATATTGTCAGCGTCTTTTTATCAATCTTACTTAACCACGATGTGTCATTGATTTTACCTTCGTCTAGCAACGCCTTAACCTGAACACGCAACGTATTCCACTGATAAGTAGTCAGTTCCAATGTCTCTACCTCCTTGACCGCCTCTACGGTCTTATTGAATAGATCCAACTCAGCCTTGCGACGACGCACCAACCCCGCCAGTACGTTACCTCCACCCTTGTTATACTTAGTGATGTTTTGAGTGATCTCTGTTATCGTCCGACCAACACAAAGTTTTTTTAAGCTACCGTTGCCGCAGTTGTAGCAGAAGCTTACCAGAGCATCAAATTGATTCTGATTAAGCAGCGCGGTAACCGGCACATAGTCTGGATTATTAACATAAGATTCGTACTTTGCTAGATCGGAAACTAACATGCTGTCAGCCTTTGTCTGCGTGATGGACATTCCTTCTTTGACATCGGGGCCATAGTGGCCCCATCCAATTGTGTAGTATATTTCTGTCGGTACGGGCTTGTACGCCTTCAGGCGGCAGCCCTCGAATGATTTGATAAGATCAATGCCCACTTGTGATAGTTTGCGACTCATATTCATTCCTCCTATGCAGATTTTCTTTCGTCAGTACCTTTTTTGGTTTGCTTGACCAACTGATTACCGTACACAGCTACTGCACTACATAATATCGCTTGAAGTACACTATCCACGTTAAAGCCAGTAATCAGTACGACTAAGATAATTGCAACTAAAGTGACCACATAAATGATTGTCCAGTCCGGCACTCGCGGTGTTTGCTTAAGCATATACCCGAAGATCCAGCAGACCGCCACAACGATTAATAATTCCGGTTTAATAAAATTCGCTACTGCATTCCATTCCATTTCGATTCATCCTCTCAATATCATTATTAATTTCTGTGCGGAAATCGCTCCTTCATTTCACGCAGCTCCACAATTATTACATCGTATTTCTCCGAAAACTTACCTAGTAGATCCTGCAATCGTCCCTCCCTCTCTTTATTCGCGCGCATAACGTAGATCAGTAGCCAAACGAATAATACCGCGAATGGACCTTGCGTTAAAAAATATTTGAGTACATCCATTTCTGTCACGATTGCCCCTCCCCCATCTATCTCCCCTAAGTGAAAGCCCCCGGAGATCCGAGGGCAAAATAAAAACGCCTATGCGGCGCTATCTAATATCCTTTATGCCAAAATTCCAAAAGCGTAAACCTCTTTATAACTATCAGTGGTATTGGTAAAGCGAATATATACGGCGTCTGCTGCACTTGGCAGCTGCGCGGCTCCATCTACGACTGCGGTTAGGTTGCCGACTGCGGCTCCCACTTCAACGGTGATCCCGTCCTGGGCTTCCAGGTACAGCTGCACTTTATCCACACTTTCCCCTAGCGGCAGCTTGACCGTTCGGCACTTGCCGCGTGGGTGAAGCGCAATTACACCGTCGCCCATATTGGCCGCATGCTCTGCCAGGTCAACGGCGAAGTTTTCCAGGCTAAAGTCTTCGTCATAATAAAGCAGCAGCTTACCTTTGTAGGATTTCTCTAGGCTGGCACACTTTGCGGCGTTCAGCTCGTCGAAGGTAAAAAGGCTCGGTTGCTCTGCAAAAGATACCGCGCTGTATATGATGTTCGGAACCATAACCGGCTGTAGATCGTCCCAGGCTATGGCGACCTTTGCCTTGTTCGTGATCGGCGTCGTGCTGCCGTCTTCGTTGACCAGGTTATAGTCCTGGCTTACTTCCTCCCAGGCTGTAGCGATTCGAGCGGTAGTAACTTCGTTGTATGTTTCCAGTCCGTTATCATCTACAGTCAAGTCACCTTTGTACAGCAGCTGCCCGTTCTCGTCTATCTTTTGTTTCTCTCCGTTGACCCCAGCTATCGACTTCGTGACCGTGATCGGAAAGGGAAGAGTCAAAGAATATTCAAAAGGACCGGGCGGGCGGTTAAGCCCGGTTACGGTGTGATCGGTGCGGCTAAATGTAATGTTATCCATGCAGTGATCCTCCTTATATTTTGACTAGTGGGCGGCCTGGCAAGCGGTAGAATGTAACAATACTGGTTGTTCCACCGATTCCTACCGGGCCTAGTGTACTACGAGGGCGAAAGGCAATTCGCAGTAGCAATTCACCGTTGTACTGAACCAGGGCCGGATACCCTCCTAAGAATTCCGTTATTGATTTCGCCCAGTTAGGGATGCCATCCGTATAAGCGGCCGCTGCAAGTCCAGTACTGTATGGAGCTTCGATATACCAGTAGCGCATTGCCCCGGAAGAAAATGACCCTTCAAAGGTCTGAGTGCTAACAAGGCTTTGCGGGTCAACTTTATAGTTCAAGTCGCTACCAGGACCCATTAGACGAGCGATAGCATTAGCGTAGCTATTGCTATCACCGTAAGCCTTGTTTGTTCCGGCAGTAGTTACGAATCCCTGCTGACTTAATAGCACGTCAACAGCACCCGCTAGGGCAGCAGGATTCATCACTGTAGTGTAGTCCTGTGTAGGCAGGTAGTCCCCAATAACAACTATACCGTTATCTTCGTCATTACCTGGAAACAGGCTTTCAACTTCACGAGTCTGCCTACGGACATACAGTACCCCCGCTAAGCCAGCGTCACGGCGCGGGTTTTCTGGCACTAGAAGATCATACCCAGTCTTTACGGGGTACAAATAAAATTCAACACTGAAGTGATCTAGGTACAGAGTTGACGCGGTTGTACCGTCCGATGACTCAGCGTAGACAATTGCGTGGGCCAGGCCATCCGGTTGTATTATAGCGTTAACAAGGGACAGGCTTCGTGTCAGTCGGGCAACAGTGTTACCGGTGTTAATCATCCCCCCAATAGGTGTAGCCCAGGTTCCACTTTCGTAATAGGAAAGCGTCGCCTTATTTCCGCTTGACCCCGCCCCGTACACCCAGATACTATAATTAATTCCTGTGTTAGCCTTTAACCATGCTACTTTCTCAGCTAACGTATAGGCTCCCGGAATCTTCCCGTACTTATCTTCAAAAGCCCGAATAATGTCTACTGATATTAGCACTTGGGCCTGCTGACCGGGTACGCTGGTTGTAGTTACTTTCAGAGAATTGTCCTGCAGCTTAACCGCATCATAATCAGCCTGAGCGAACTCCGTTCCCGGGGCCGACGGCGTTGCTAACGCACTACCTACAGCACTATAGGCCTTATGTGGGTTCGCCGTCGTACTGCCTGCAACCTTGCCAGCGAAATCGTCCGTAATGGCCACGGTTCCTGTAATCAGCTTTTTACCGTTTGCTTCCCCGACCAGAGTTTTCGTAAACACCTGATACAGTGACCCCTGGCCTGCTGGCATATTAAGGCTGTATTCGATAATGATATCCTGGGCAACTAGACCGCCCGGCAGCACTCCCATTGTTACTTCTGCTTCATTTGTTCCCAAGTTCGCCCAGGTTCCCGGTACTACAGTAGATGTACCAGCAATGATTGCACGGACTACCGGGCTGGAACTGCTCGCAGTGGTTTCGTATAATGTGCCGCCTAGAATTGCGATATCTGTATATGGCGTAATAGTAAGAGTCTTTGTGGCTACATCAATACCCGTTATTGTCTTCTGGCCTGAAGTCCCGGTGGAATAAACAACGGTAAAAGTATCATTTACCGCTAATTTGCTTACATCGTCCACAGTAATGTGTGTAGCATCTGTAAACCCTGTAACTTTTGCTAACGCTGTATCTGCATCTATAATCCCGCCGATAATCTCCCCAGCCAGGCCCTTTAATTTGATTTTATCCCCAGCTTCCCAGGCTGCTGTATTCGTGCCGGTTCCTTTCGTAACTGTTATACAGCGTTCTTGCGGCTGATTTTTCACCTTGGCCGCTGCATACGATTTCTGGGAAGTTTGAGCATCGCTATTAATCCGGCGCTGATCACTTAAGGCGGCTGTAATATCCGCATATCCTGCGATAAAGTCAGCCGGCAGCGTGGCGAAAGAGGCTCCCCTATTTACAGATGATACCACCACATCTGATACAGTAAATTTATTAGAAGCTTGGAATGAAATCCCCGCCCCTGGATTTTGCTGTCTCACGGCCCCTAGTAGTATCTTTGAAGGTGGTAGCATCGGTGTATTGTAAGTTCCTTGACCAGTTAATTTCCCGTTTACATAAACCATAATCCCTACATTTAATTCCCAAGTAACCCTAATGTGTAAAAGAGGGCCTAGTGGTAAGGGAACAAACACGGCTGGGTTTTGATCGTCAGAAGTTGTGCTAGTAAAAGCCACTACTTGTATCGTTTCATCCTGACGACAAAGAAGTGCAAAAGCCCTTTTACCTTCAGTTGTTTCCAGTTCCAAAATACCTTCAGTAGTAGTACCCTTTCCTTGCTTTTTTAGGAAGAACTCTACTGTACCAACATTCGGAGATAGCACCCCGCCTAACGCAACAGGATTTACGCTATCTAAGTTAAATTGGTAAGCTCCACCGGTAGCACCTGGCTGAAAGATACCACTGCCAAGGCTTAATTTCCCTCCTATTTCAGCGGTTAGAGTACCATCCAGTGAAGCATAAAACACATGGTTAGCATCAAGCGGCGTCTTCCGTACGCCCACGTACGTTTTTCGCATGGCCTTTTTACGCTCAACTTGGGATGCTCCCCGCAGGATTTGGTCTGTACCGTCAATCAACAACTGTTCGTACGATGGCGCCACCAGGTACGTCTTGTGCCGTAGGTCAGTTATGTCGCGTTCATCGATAATGTTGGCATACAAACCGTCTGGGCGGTCACTTTTTGATAGCGTCCAGGTTTGACCCGTTACCCCCACTTGAAAGCTGCCGGTGTTATTTGACGATTCTTTTACTGTTACCAGTGTTGCGCTCTCAATGGACACTACATCTAACGTAAAGGACGGACTGCCCACGCGGGTAAGAACGTCGCCCACTCTCATACCCGTAGTGCTCGGGACGGAAACTTGTCTAACTTCTTTTGGATTGAATGAACCGCTGGTGCTGGGAAGGGTAGTAGTTAATACCTGGTAGAAGTCCCGCGCCCCGTTCGGGTTATTTGTGCTGTAGCCACCCGAATTTCGACGGTTGACTTTAAATAACGGGATTGCGTAAACGTAGCCGTCGTAGGTTTTTAAACTAGCTTTTGAAGTTGCAGAGCCATTTCCAGTAATATACAATCCTTGGTCATCAGTGTTCGGGTAGTTTGTATTGAACGCGGAAGAAACCCCGGCCGGGACAAAAGCCCCGCTATCAGACATAGAACTACTAGTATTTTGTGCTAAAGGCGCGGTATTACCTCCTTGCCCAGTTACAGTTCTGTTTACGTTTGCCCAACTTGTCCCTGTCACGTAAAAACCATCTAATGAATACTTACTAAAATCCACGCCAGAAGCAATACGGATTCTCGTCTGCCAAGCCTGCGTCGATTGATCACGCCAGGCTTCCAAAAATACCAGATCGTCGCGGGTTCCTTCAGATGGTGGCGCAGGTAGCAAAATCTTATTGATCCCTGTAGTTGGTAACGGTATGACTGAACCAGCAATTAAGGACTGAAACGCCCTAACACCGAATGTATTAGCCCAATCAATACCGCCATTTAAATATACTTGCCCTGCAGCAGTTGCCTGCGACGTAGTGGTAGCGTTGGCTACGTGATCCAGTACACCACTATGTGCAATAGCTGCTCCTAGTTCTCCGGGTAGCATTGCGGTAGCATTCGCCAGACCTTCTTCAATACGATTCAGATTTCCAGCGCTTAAGGGCGTACCTTGCTGAACTACAGCCCCGCCACTGTCTACGATATGGTCTTTCCAAGCTGTTTTGTTATATATGGTCATATGAACAGGCCCCCTATACTCTCGTAATGGTGTATTTAAAAGTTACCAGCAGACCGTTAAGCGCTGGCTTTGTAATACTGTCCGGCTGGTCGTCAAAAACCTCGCCGTCCTTATCAATTATCTGAAATCTATTAATAGTACCGTTTACGTTGTCGGCGAGGTAGAACTGTACCGTGATTACGTCACCGACCTGTGTAATGGTCTGGATAGGCATTATCGTAATCGCACTGCCAATCCGATACGTGCCATGTGAAATAAGATTCTGCAACCAGTTCTTCATCTTCGTATGTGTTCCAGCAGTTAAGGCCATTAGATCGTTTCCCCCGTTCCTGTGTTTGTATTGCCGGTAAGTTTGAAGGCTCTTTGTTGCTTCTTCTCGTAAGCTGCATTTATGGACTCCCCACCGTTGCTATAGGTCGCCGCCTGGTCGTTTGGCTTAACTGTAGGCGGGATGCTTACCCCACTGCTTCCGGCATAGACCAAGCTAGTAATTGGAAAAGCCGCCTGTAACTTCTTATCGAAGGCATTGGCGGCTTTCAGGGTTCCATTGTTATAGACTGGATTCGGTGGGATATTGACGACGGCTGGGCCATTATAAAGCGTTCCAGCATATACAGTCTGTCCTGCAAAGGCTTGGAATGGATAATTAAATACTGAATACTCTCCGACACTCTTAATGCCGCTTTTATACTCCCATTCAGAACGGTACAAAGGCAGCATGTGAGCCTGAATAGCATTATCAATTTGTTCGTAGAAATTTGGATCGGTGATAAATGCCCCATTGAATGTAAATTGAATCGTGTACTCAGCTGCATTAACGGTCACCGTAACAGGCTTATTAGTGAATGCCTCCGCAATGCTGGCCAACATCGAAGCAGAATAAGGTAATCTGATTCTTAATTTTGCCATTACACGGCTTCGGCGTGCTTCTATAGGATCATTAACCGCGATTTTTAAACCTAGTTCATCTTCCCAACGGCTAAGACTCCAAGTGGCTGACTCTGCGTACAACTGCGCTCGGACGTCCTCAGTTCGTTCGTTATGAATCGTGATCTGTTCTGCGAGAATGTTCAGTAGTTTTAGCAAATCTTTATCTTTGTTATAAACGTCAGGTAATTTCCTCCTGATATCATCAATGATTGAGGTCATGATCAAACCTCCAAATCGACGACACCAATGAGTGGTACCTCGTCATCTGCTAAACTTACATTTCCAGTTCCGCCGTTTAGTTTGAGATTTGAGTAATCCAACACACCTTCAGTGCTTAGTAGCAAAGATCCTATCACCGCCTGACTGACATACGGAGAGACAAAAGCAGCACTAGCACGCCACTTTTCGAGCCGGGCAGCAAAAGAGACCTTAACGTCTTGCAAATGATAACCATTAGCTAGAGAAACATTCGCAAATGTATTGATTGTTTTACCTAACGCCGAGACCACTGTCACCACCGCACCAATTGGTGCTTGACCCTCCCCCATCCCTGGGATTGGGTCAATATATTTCTGAACCTCGGCTATAAGCGCTGTTGATGCCGGACGTTTTTCCGAATCTACTATGACAACCCGAACCGTCTGAGGACCGTTCACCAAACGATAAACCTTCGCATCCCCAACACCAGCGACTTCACGCGCCCACCGTATATAGTTTGCCTTATTACCGCTAGTTTCTGGATTCTTACGCCGCTGTAACAACCTATCCCTGAAAGCTACATCTGTTTCACGATCCCGACCATCTTTGGTAGCCTCGATATTTGTAACGCTAAGTATGTCGGGGTTAGGATTTACAATAATATTAATAGTCCCGGCTGGCACGTTTCCTGCTGCTCCCATTTCCATAGCCATGACTTCTACAGTTCCAATCCCTGAAGCGTTTAATGTGATATCTTCAATTGTCTCAAATAAAACCCCTGAAGCTGTAGCAATCAGAAAACCAGTAAGCAGCGTATAACCAGGCGTCCCACTTACTGTAATGTTCCCATTTGCAAATTCTTCGCTATAGACCGATAGACCATCATTGCCGCCGAGTTTGTAGAGATTAACACCAGTGGAAGCATTTAGCGACGAAGAGTTATATACATCCTCTAGCCTTTCGTCAGCCTTACCCAAATACCAAGCACCGAGGCGTAGAATAATTCCTAACGTCGATAACTCAGAAGTATCCGTAATGTCACCAAATTCCTTCTTTGCCTTATCTTCCATATTGGCAAACCAATCAGCAAAACGCATTCGTTTAAAACCTTGTTCATCCACCGATCCCCACCCCCTCAGCTGTTATAGCTTCACCATCTATTCCCGTTGCCGTAAATGATACGGTAACTAGTCGGTTAACCCTATCAATGACAAAATCTACTGAATCTACAGTTTGAATATGCGACTCTTGCATAAGTCCCGAGACAATTTCATCGTGCATCTCTTCTTTGGAAACATGCTTTCCAAAGAATTTAGAGTGGTCGATTCCGAGTTCTGGATTCAAAAACCACTCTCCCTTATGTGTCCCAAGAATGATTCTACAACGCTGTACAATTGCCTCTGTACCCGAAACCATTTGAAGTTGTCCAGTTAGAAGTGTGATGTCACCAGTATCATCAAGTTTTAAAGCAGTGAACACGGAAACACCCCCACAATTACCGCGTCATTTCGGCTGTGCCGCCTGGCAGTATCCGGGGCTGCAACTTTACCTGTCAGTGTGTTTTTTATTTCAGCGTCTGCACATACGACAAATACGGTATCACCACGTTTAAGTACCGGACGCATTATAGTTTCGTATTCTCTAAGTCCGTTTCCAATGTCGAGACTAAATTTAAAATGCTGGCCTATGAACGGAACAGAGGAAATGGGTGCCGGTTCAGCGTTGGACAATTTAAGTAAAGGCTGTACAGATGCGGTCAACGTATCAGCATTAAATGACAACACTTTGCACGGTAGTGCTACGCTGACATTTTCACTATGCCCAGCTGCATTTTCAGAAAACATTCTTCCTAGCACTGCCACCACATTAGATTTGCTCACATGATCGCCTCCGCTGTCGTAATGAAATCCCCAGTATTCGAAAACTTGTGATTTCCGCTACGAACATGCAGCTTTCCCAACCACTCCCGACAAGTCAAATCAATAACTGACGCTGTTGTGATCCTCCGTTGTAGCTGCGCGGAAATATTGTATCCTTGAATGCCGTTGTCCTCGAAATATTCCGGAGATCCAATTAGGCCCGTTTCTGAAGATAGAGAGAATACCGAATCGGCTCCCTTACGAATATTCCGAACATAGAGTTTGCTTTGATTGATATAACAAGATGTCCCGCAGTCCTTACAAACATCCGAAATGATATCAGTAACTTTTCCCTTTGCTGTGTAACCATCTTGATACCTGTAATCCTGGTTAAGCGTCATTTGCGCTACAGGCAAACCGATATATCCCGCCATCTGCTTAATAATCGCACTGGCTAGTGTTCCCTTTGCAAAAGCAATTTCCGTAACCTCTCGTTTAGAGAGATCCTCGCTATCTAAGACATAAATCGTGGTTATCTTATCCACGCCTTCCCATTTGGTTCGGACCGATGAAATACGACCATGGAGGATAAGTCCAACATCTCCGGTATAACCAGCATTCACCATCAGAACACCGTTACGCTTGAGGTTATTTATAGTTGTCTTCGCTAGATTCCATATCCTCAGTTCCGACTCATTAGGAACAGCATCGTTGTCAAATGGCACTGTGCCTTCCATCGTGTATTTATCAAGAGTGAATTTCATGTTGGCAGTCATAATTTCCACGACACGCCCAAAATTTTTACTCGCCATCTTCCTCATCCTTATCAATAACATACAAAAAGACGCTTATACCAAGCGTCTCCCATGTTACCGCTTTGCTTCTTTCCGATTCATCCCAAGGAACGATAGGTGATTTTGGGAATCGATTGTCCTGGACATCATAAAAGAGCGTTTGTCCATAAACTAACTTTTCCCCATATACCAGCACCTCTCCATTCTTTTCAAGATCCACCGTAAAAAAATCATAGTCGGCATTGTAATGGACTTCAAAACCAAACATTTCACCAGCGATAGATATGTCAAAACGATAGGGAATGTTCTCCTTCTCTATCTCGATAAATTCCATAATTCACCGCCTTATGTCGCCCATTTGCTTCCGGTTTTAAATTTTACCTTCTCAACTTTTTCTTTTTCCTTTTCTTTTTTCTTGCTTGTATTAGAACTCTTCTTTTTATTTGACTTGCTTTTCGCAGATTTTTTTTCTTGGGTTTGTTTAGTCCCTGAGTTCACAATCTTAGTAACCTGCGCCTTAATTGGAGGTGGCAACGTCTCCACATAGGAAGACGTTGCAATCTTTATCTCTCGCAGCTCCATCGAAAAAGTAAATCCATCCGCAGTGGTGTAATCATGTCCCGTCGAAAAATCAGTAATGAGACCTTTGAATTGATTTCTGCCAACGTAATTAATGATCATACCTTTGTCTTTGGCAGCTATGATATATGCGCGTGTCTTAGCTGCATCCGTACCAACAATAACTCCCGTTAATGATAGCGTTCGAGCCTGTGCCTGCACGTGATCAATCAAGTTGACCCCTTTTTCAACCGGCTGCTCTGTCACAGTTATCGGGAAGAATGGTGATTCGTTCTCTACAGTAATGTATTTGCCATCAATAAGGGCCATTTATGCACCTTCCAATCCTACGCTGCGCAGATACGATTCAAATACATCCTGCATTTCTTGCCGGATCGTTTCCCGCAGATTAGAAATAGTCTTATCATCGGCATTACCTGAAACTTTAATATTGAAGATTGGTTTAAAATCTGCACGATGATTATTTGTAGTTGTTCGCGCTGGTGATGTTTCAGGTGTATATGGCTCGTAATCAGGCTTTGTTGATAAGGGTTCCTGCTTCGCTAAAGGAATGCTTATCTGGGTTATTTCAAGTTTAGGCATTTCAAAAGCCGGCATTTGATAGATTGGGAAGTCAAACATAGGCAATGTTACTTCCGGCTGTGAATACGCCTGGTTTTCTTTAGCCGTTAAAACGCGCTCACCTTTATGCAATTCACCGATATAACCGTCCCATGGAACATAAGGCAGCCCATTCGCATGACTTCCGTCTACTGCATTTATGCCTGTGGTTTCAGTAGAAACAGACACACTTGCAGATGTTTTAAAACCGAAGAAATCTTTAATGCCGTCTGCTATGCTTTTGACCTTTTCCATCAAAGTAGATGCCATATTCTGAATTCCATCAATCAGACCATGAATGATTTTTTTTCCTGTATCAAATAGGTTGATCCCGTTGAAAAACCCTGTCACCTTGCCCCACATATCCGAAACGGCTGTCCAGACGTTAGCTCCGGCTGTCTTGATACCTCCAACAATCTGCGCCCATATACCAGTGATCTTGTTCCAGACTTTGGTCATAAGGGAATTAGTTGTTGAAAATACATTATTCCACGCCCCCGTTATTGCGTCCCACACAGCACTGACAGCCTCCGAGATAGTGCCGATAATGGAATTCCAAATGGAAACCATCCAATTCCACACCCCTGTGAACACTTCTGTTGTGGTTGAACTAATGGCATTCCATGCAATTGTGATGGCTGTCCAAATAGCCGTTGCTACAATTGATACTACTGTCTTAATTCCATTCCAGACATTCTTCAGCCAGTTCCAAATAGCTGTAAACACGGCAATGGTTGTCGTTTTAATCTTGTCCCAATTTTTGTACACCAGGAGTGCAATCATGGTAATCGGGCCGCCTATGATGGCCAGAATTGTAACTCCCCATTTTTTTATGAAGTTCGTCACAGAATTGAAGGCCATCATAAAGTATTTAGGGACCGTGACTTTGAAAAAATTCAGAGTTGCCATTGTTGCCGTCTTGATTCCAGACCACATACCATCTATAAATGCTCGAAACTTCTCCGATCGTTTATAAGCTACTACCAGTGCAACACCCAACCCAACAAGAGCCAGAACCACAAGCATAATTGGATTCATTGCCATAACAGCGTTGAAAGCCGTTTGAACGGCAGTAAATGCTTTGGTTATAGCCCCCCAGGTTTTAGTGGCTACCCCAGCAATTTTGGTTGCTGCGGTCACTGTAAACATCATTGTTTTGTATGTTAACAGTGCTGCGGTAATCCCGGAGACGATAGGTAGAAATGGTTCCCACTCCACAATTGCGCGGCCAACTTCATAAATCTTCGTAGCAATTTTTTGAATTTCGGGCCAAAGAGCCACAGCAGCCCCGAGCAGCTGCGTGCCAATCAATACGACTATTGGCTGTATTGCTGTCCAAAGCTCCTGTCCTTTGGTCACCAGTAACCCAAATGCTTCCTGTGCCTTTTGGCCAAACTGTTGTAGATACGGCAAGGCTGTTTGTATCCAACTCCCGACCTTTTCCACTACGGCAGAACCGAACTGCTGAAGATAAGGTAGCGCCGCCTTGACCCACCCGCCAACTGCTCCAAGCGCCGCGCCTAGACCATTACCAATGGCGTTCCCCACAGCCTCGATCTGTGGCTTATGGTCAGATACCCATTGCCCAAAAGCATTCAAGTAAGGCAGTAACTTTTGACCAATTGGAATCAGGATTCCAACCTCGATCTGCCTTCCGAACATTTTAAATGCCTCGCCAGGCTTTTCAAATTTGATTTTATTAAGCTCGTCCATCGTCTTCTTAGTTTTGTCGAAGGATTTCGTAGCCGCACCCATGGCGGATATTACGTTAATCTCCAAGTCTTCGAACTGTGAACCCATGAGCGCAACGCCTATGTTATTCCTGGCTACGGGGTCCTCGATGTCTGATATCATAGAGACGATTTCACTAAATGCCTGTTTCGCGTCCGGTCCGCCCTTGGCAAAGGTCTGCATCATCGCATCAGCGTTAAGGCCCAGCGCGGTAAAGGCATCCATAGATGTCTTACTAGCATCCTTAGACCTTATATTAAATTCCTTCACAGCGTCCCCAACCTTATCAACTTGAAAGACACCTTCAGCAGAGCCAGCGGCAAAAACGTCAAACATCTCGTCCGCTGTAAAGCCCAATGATTTAAACTGGTTGGCGTATTCGTTAGCCGAATCCACAAGTTCGCCGGATTTATCAAGCCCCCGCTGTGCGCCTTGCGCCAGTAAGTTATATGACTCTTCGGAGGTGATACCAAATTGTCGCATCATAGTGTCAACGGATTTGATGGATTCCGGAATTTCAAAGCCGAATTGATCCCGCAGCAGAATTGCATTTCGAGTGGTGTTTTCAAGCTCTGCTCCTGTTTGCCCGGTCACTTGCTGAACATTAGAAATCGCCGTTCCTAGATCGTTCCAATCCTCACCGAAATTGTTGGAGTAAAGATTTTTTGCAACCTCCTTGGTTGCTTCCATTTGCTCAATGGTTGCACCTGTTGCCCCCTGAACTTGCTTCATAGCCGTTTCGAATTTAGATGCAGCATGTACCCCTGCAATTCCTATTCCGGTCATTACAGCTACGCCAGCAGCCCCAAGTCCGACCACAGTTTTTGTGAGATTGCCAACCTTTTTATCTGCATCGTTTATTCCCTTTGAGTTGAACTTAAACCCAACTGCATACATTAGTGAACCGATTATCCCGCCTGCCATAGTTCCTCCTTTCCGAACAAAAGAAGACGCCCTTAAGGACGTCCCCTATTTCTTCTTATTCGCTTTGTTTGTCTGTTCAATATGAAGGTCTAAAGCTGCGTTAGCTTCGGCAATGTCATCATCGTCCATACTATTAAGATCATTGTACGTAATGCCCATATCGGAGAGTAGCAGCCGCCATTGACTCCAATTAGATCGCGCTCGTTTCTTAGCTTCCTTCTTGCTGATCGCCATCTTCGGCGCCCTCATTTTCTTCATTTCCTGTAACAAAGGCGTATGCGGCATTAACTACTTCGCTATATTCCTTATAATCTTTGAAATCATCAATTTTCATTTTAGGCTGCACGACAACATGTTTAAGTACTTCTTCAGACAAACGTTCTTCCAGAACCACTCCAAATTTATTCTTTGAGCCATCGTTAATTTTAGATACTGCGCGTACACCTGGATGCTGGAAGGTATAACTTGCACCTGATTTAGATTCGAATTCTTTCTGTTTAAAATTACCCATTGATATAGGCCCCTCTCAATTTTTGGATTTTAGTTCATGCTTAAGTCAAGACATTGAAACTCGTAGGAACGGTCTCCAGCTTCTCCACCATATTCCCGGTCAGCTGGCTTCTTTAAATAAGCTTGTGTTGCGGTGTTCGTTTCCTTTGGCGTACCTGAGTACATAACAGATACAGGTACAATCTTCTGGCTGTTAGCCAGTCCATCCAAATATGCGGCTTGTGGGCTAGTGCTTTGAAGGGTGACAGTAATCGTGCCAAGTGGGTTATTAACCTTCGTTCGGACCACATCTCCTTGCGCCCCTACTTTTGTTGAAAAGTTCTCTTCGTCCTTTGCCACGGTTACCAGGTCTTCTCCAAATCCCGTTAAAAAGACGCCTCCTACAATTACAGAGACGTCCATTGCATCATATGTTTTTGCTCCCGACACCCTAACCCCTCCTATGCAAATTTAATGGTGCCACGAATGGCAGTCTTGTGTATGGCTCCGGCCTGAACAAATTCAAACTTTCCATCTGGATAATTGCGCGCTGCTACCTGTGCCGGATCAACTTGACTACGTGGTGGAAAAGTCGTGTTATACAATGGAACGTTATCATCGTCAGTAGCAATCATGCCATTTAGAAATGACCGATGCAGAACCGTCCGAACGGCACTCTCAATTTGAGCGATACCCGTATTGTTGTAACTGATCTTTTGTAATGCATGCTGTGCCTGGTTGAATAAATCTTGAACGGCGTATTGAATGCTAAAAACAATGTAGTCCTGGGAGTGAATGAAGTCGATATAATCACCGCTACCAGACTTGCATTCACTGGTGACATTAGTTCCCGCTTTGGTCACGTATGTGTTGGCACCAAGTGCGTGGATAGCTGCTAACTCTGTCGCAGTAACATCCAGTGGTGCAATACCGGTTAGTGTCCATCCCATCCAAGTTATCGAGCCAGGTGGGAGACTTCCGGCTGCTCCGATCCAGCATGCTTCTGGATATTTAGCAACTTCTGCTGCAATATGATAAAAACCATAGGTTCGCGTGTATTTCTTAGCCAAGATTGTAGCCAAATCGGCTTTATCGCTTGTACGGAAGAAAAATTGTCTGGATTTATCTGCCTCGATAGCATCACCAATAGTGGTAATGTCCAAAGCAGCCGTGCTCGTCGTAACGAGAAAATGCCAATCTCTTAAAAACAGCTTTGGTAAAATATCTGTCAACGTCTCGGGTGTTGCGCCTGTTCTCCTAGATACAATCGCAATTTCTGCTGGCGGGTTCTTCTGTGCAAAAAGCGCAGAAGCTGCCTTATATTCCTCCGTACTGGAAGCATAATCAATCTTCACGGCATCTATATCTAAGTAATCTTTAAATTCTTTACCCGCTGTACTGGAACCTAGAATTAAGGGTTTGCCAAACCCACCTAAAATAGGTGTCGGCTTCAGCACAGCTATGTTTACAGTAACGTCGCTAATACTCAAAACTTATCACTCCTTTGTATTGGTGCAGTATCAATCCAGCCTGACATGTCTGTTACTACAACATCCGTGGCCCGAAACTCAACATCAAAGCCCTGTCTTCGCTCCCATTCCTCACCAATGTTAATATCCCGGTTCTGGATCTCTCCGATATCTGTAACAATGATGTCCAGCGTGTCTTTCAGCAGCTCCCGGCCAGTAACTTTAAACCAGTCACGGGCGTGCATGGCATTGACCATTGCAATATCCGAATCATCTGAGTAACAGCTAAAAGAGACGGTAAAAGTCACCGTCTCCCGCCTATGCTGCTGCCCGTCCTGCTGGGTAATAATAGGCTGACCGCCGGAAGACTCGAACCCCCCAACAAAGCTATAGGTCATGAAATCACCGGAAGGAGTATCCCCGCCGCCGTTCATCTCAATGACCAGACCACCGGAAGCCGATTCCATCCCCTCAACAATGGCAACCCTAATATCCTCAAACGGGAGCATTGGCGACCACCTTCCGCAGAAGATATTGATTGATGTCGGAATACTCTCGATCTGGTGATTCATTTACGGTGTACTGTACGCCCATGTAGTCAATACGTTCACCAGTGCTGTGTGTCGAAGTCGTATATAACATACGATCTGTCTCAGTGTAGTTACCGCCCTCTGTCGCTTTCAATCGAACACTCACCGGCTGGATACTACCGCTCCGCGTTAGTCGTTCCGGTTGATTTGAAACCCATTTACCCTTGACCCATTCACCGCCACTGTCTCGGATCAGGGTATAAGGTCTGAAATATTTTCGAATGACGCCAGCAAATCTAAATTTCCGCATGATTAACTTCCCTTCGGTACAATGTCATAGGTCAGGGAGTCTCTCAAATCCTCGTCACGTTGCAGTAACTTCTTTCCGGATTTATGAGAAGCATAAATTGCAGATAAGGCTGGGAGTTTAATTCGGTTGAAATTCTTATACGTCTTATCTAGCCCAACCTTTCCGATTTCATGAAGCAAATCATCTACACGCATACGACCATGGGCAATCTCAGTAACGCCAGCTCTAACCAGCTTCCCTATTGCCGCCTGAGATTTCTTCTTACCTGTCCCTATGAATGATCTTGCGGGTATGTTCATCTTAACTGAGCCGTACTCATGTACACCTGCAATCATTGCTAGTTCGGCGTCTCCTTGCATACCGACTCTTACCAATTTTTCAGTAAGAGGTCGAAGGCGGGAGGCAAGTAGTTGCAAATTATCTTCACCAGTAACCTGAACACCTACACGGCGTGCTCTTGTTCTTGATCCTGCCATGTCTACACCCACCTTCCAACATACGGAGAAATAAGAGATACCACAGTTGGCGGTAAACCTTCACCGCCTGGGCTGTAGTTAACCGAGATATCTCCCACCCGCTCCGCAGTCACACCAGGTGTACGGAGCATTAATTGAGCATGGAAGATACAAGCCAGTTCTAACACTTCCGGCAGCGTACGCGGTTTTTCCGTAGTTGCATCACCAGGCAGCACATAACCGGCAGTGTACGTTACCTTGATATTGTGTTCACCCGCAGGCCAGCCGGAAGGGCAATAGATCCGCCCTTCTTCTAGCAGTTCATACTCTCCTACAGGTTTTCCGGGAATAACCACTTCTTCAACACTCTCCACCGGATAGTTTCGAAGGTTGATATATGATGATCGGGAATTCCCACTATGACGTTCAACGTAACTTTGCAGCTTGAACGAACGTTTGCAGTAGTTTTCAATGACCTGGGAAGATGCTGCAATTTGCATCTGCAGCATTTCATCTTCGTAAGAATCACCTTGAACGCCCATTGCTTTCTGTAGACGATCAACCGTTGTCAGCATTAGGCACCAGAACCGGAAATGGTCAACTGACCGTAGACAACCGCTTCATCATCAAAAAATTTAACATCTTCCCGCTGGATGGCACGAACATCGGTCGAATTACGTCCAAAGGATTTCCCGCCGACATTTGTCGAAGCCAATGAATACTGCTGGCGGTCAAATAGGACAATTGCCTCTTTCAGATCACCAATGATAATCGGCGCTTTCTTCGTGGTGGTTCCAGTCGTAGGCAACCAGCGATTAGCAATGACGACAACCGGCTTCCCATACAATAATTTCTGTGTAGGCTGTGTCGGATTGGGTTGCAACAGGGCCTTTCCGTCAGAATCTTTTAACAAATCAAGGAAATTAAACCCATCCTGGTTCGTAATAATGGTTGCCCCCAGACTGATAGACGGATCAAGGGTTACATTCAAAATCGTTTTAATCGCATCCAGCCCGGAAACAGCTACTTTGGTCAGTGTTTCCAGCAGATTCAAGACAAGCTTATTACGCGTAATTACGGATTTCTTTGCAATCCACTTGGCAATATAGGACATCAGGTTTTGATCTGTGTCCTGGATCAAGCTATTGGAAATAGGAAGGATGCCGCCCCGGTCCTTGATGGTGTAAGAGATTGGTGTAAACTTGGGATTGTCCATATCGTCAAGGTCAGTCAATTCCGTAATCTCAGTAAATTCCGTAATGTCAGCATTTTTCTCGATAACCCGCGAACCGGAACGGGTTGATACAGGTTCCACCGTGATATAGGATTCAAGTGACACAAACTGACGCTTTTTTTCCAGGATCATCGTTTGAATATCCTGTGGAACAATAAGCCCGCCGTCTTCTCCGGTTTCGCCGCTCATGCCTGCGCGAGTTTCTTCTGCTGAAGCATCCAATAAGGTGCGTTCTTCCGTTGTCAGATTGCGCTTGCGCAGCTCCTTCAGGAAAGCGTTACGGTACTGCTCTTCCTTGTTTGGCTTGTTATCCCGATGTTCTGGCTCTACAACCGGTGCAATATCACCCGGCGTATCTAATGCGCGCATTTCAACCATCAAATCAATCTGCGATCGTAGCTCCGCTGCCGCATCTTTTGCCGCCCGAGCTTCTTCCATCTTCTTGCCCTCCATTAAAGACCGGGCTTCTTCCAACTTCGCCGCCAGTTTCTGGCGCAATTCACGTTCTTTCGGGTCCATAGTGTATACCTCCGTTTAATATTTTTGTAAAACAAAAAATCGACATATTAGGCGAGCGCCAACAGGTCGATTTCAAATGCAAGCTTTTCATTTTCAAATTTCCGTTGTTCTTTGGATGTAATGCCTAGTTGATCAATGCTCCGCTGATCCACTTCGCTGTCTAGGTATGCTGGGAAAGGAGTCGGTGATACTTCAAACAAATTGATGTCAAGCAAGGTACGGATATAAACATCCTCTTCCTTTATATACTCCCAAGCGTCCCCGTTACTCCGAACATAGAAGCCGAAGCTCACACCGTCAACATCGCCGCGCCGCACAGATTCATAGGCATCATTACCCCATGTATTGTTTGGTAGATCAATTTCAAATGACAGTCCCACATCATCTTCCAACAATCGCAGTGTCCCCGGCTTCGACGATCCAAGAACAAAGTCACTCCGATGATTCCAAAATGCCTTAATTACGTTCTCTTGCAGGCTGCGGGAGAATGCCCCTTTAGCTACACGTTCGTAGAACTCTCCCCAAATCAATTGGCTGCGTTGGTTAAACTTAACGACATACCCGCCGATGGTCTGAGTCTGACTTTCGCCCTCGCCCTCCGTACTACGCACTTCAATTTTAGCTGGCAAATAACGAATAACCTTTTCACTCACAGTTTTTGTCACCCCCCTTCGTTCGGAGCTTCTTTACCGAGACCCGCCTTCAACATTTGGTACTGGTCCATCTTCTCCAGGTTGACATAGTTCAGGCTGACAAAGTGAACATCTCCTTTGTCACCGATGTTGTCTCGTTCCTCCAACTCCCGCACTTCATTTATGTTATAAACACCCATTGCAATCATTTCCTTGTAATAGGCTGCACGACTGGTACTGTCTCCCCTCAACTCACTGGACATGTTGAATTTAGTATAATATTTCTTTCGTTCCAACTCTGTGAACAGCTTGTAATCACATTCCTGCTCCCAATTCGTGGTGATCGGCTGCAGCGTACTTTTCACATACTCCAAAGATTGGTTTTCCATATTACTGAACTTTACATCCGTTAATCCCAGCTTGTATCCTGGAACCTTGTATATCTTGGCAGTCTCCAAAATCCCGAATTTGCTGGTTTCAATGAATTGAGCGTCATTCAAGGGCATGCCAAGGTTCTGATATTCCATCCCCGCATCCAGAATGGCAATCCGGTGTGCATTATTAAGGCCCGAATTTGCTTTCTGCCATTCGTCACGCGCTTTGTCTTTGGCTGGTTTATCCAAAGTACCATTCGGTATTTTGAGTATCCCGCGTGTAGCCGTCCCATTGGCGTAAAAGGCTCCAAGGAATTTCCGCTGCGACTTTTGCACTCCAAGTTCCTCACGAATAACGGAAATAGGAGTGATCCCCTTCAGACCGCTTTTACTGATAGACTTAAAATGCAGTACATCAAAGTGTCTCAGTTTCCGCATTTCGCCGTTCGGAAGTGTGGTCACATACCAAACCTGTCCAGTGTCTTTATCAACTTGAACGTCTGTCTTGGATGGATCAAGGGGCCATAGCCCCTTTGGAAGACCATTATTAGGTCCGCTTGTCTCCCATTCAATATTTGCGTATCCATTGCCCCATACCGTCACATGAACCTGCATCAGCTCTTTGAAAGTATAAGCACCCATGTAAGGATTCGGACGCGATCCAAGCAGCTTGGAAACAGGGTGGCTGCTATCGCGCTCGATCCCGGCTCCACGCTTTTTAAAAACCTGAATTGGCAGCTTGCCGATGTCACCACCCAGGACAGAAGCACAGGTATAGACGTTGCTGTTTAGCAGTGCGGAATCCGTAGTAACGCTTTCCCCGCTTGCTGTGTTGGATAGACCAAATAGATCAAGCAGCCACTGCGGAGGATGAAGCAAACTTTCCTCTGAAGACCTCCGGTCCCACCAGCGCTGTACAAAGTTTCTTCGTTTCACGTTTCACCCCCTCACTAAAAGGAAAAGTCTTCGCTCATGATGTGATCATTCAGATTAATGGTGGAATCGCCCACCATCGCCCGGACCATGGCGTTAATGATTGCTGCAAGCAAGTCAATTCGCTGGCTATCGTCCTTATGCTTCTTTGACAGCTTAATATTCCCATTGTTATCTGCAACTTCAACGGCATTAGACAAGCACCATGTCAGCAACGGACTGCCATCATGAACGATTTGGCCCCGCAGAATCAGCTCACGGAAGAACTTTGTCGGTTCCGAAAGGGTTTGAACCCCCTGCCGGATCTCTACCCGGTTGTATCCTTCCGCCTCAAGTTCCTGAGTGAAGTGGGTGGCATTGTATGGATCGTAACAAACCTCTTCAATAAACCATGATTGTTCCTGCTCCAACCCTTGCATGTGGGATTTAATAAAGCTGTAATCCACTACTGATCCAGGTGTAAGAGTACACCATCCCTCTTCAGCCCATTGTCGATAGGGCACACGGTCACTGTGTTCATGCTTACTCGCCGTTTCTTCAGGCATAAATCCATGTGCAGTAACTGCATAACGCCCATCTTCCAGGCGGAACACAAAACCGGAGCCAGTCAAGTCCGTTGTTTTGGACAAGTCAAGCCCGTTACGCGTTGCATAACCATGAACCAAATCCAAAAAAGCACTCCGTGACACTGCGAGTGCTTTCCATTTGTCCATAATGCCGGACATATATTTATTTTCGCTATCTGCCTGCCAGAGATTTACTCGCTTGGTCAACCATTCTCGGATTTTATGCGAATCTCCCGAATTGTAAGCCTCGTCATGCTCAATGCGGATTTGTTTTCGCAGTTCTTGGGCATATTCGTTATCCTCTTGCAATATAGGGTTGGCTTTTATCCAATTCTCTTCATTATGTGGATCGTCTGCCTTTTCCAGCTCCCGAATCATCACATAATATGTATCAATCATCGGGGTATCGCCGTCCAACATCTTACATAGGGAATCATATTCCTTCTTACAGGGACTATTTTCGGCATCTTTACCAGCTGTTGAAATGATTTGCATTAACGATTGCAGCCGTTTACCGAAGCCTGAATAAGATACGTCCAAGATTTCGCTGGTCGGGTGTGCGTGGTATTCGTCAATAATGACAAGACACGGCGCACCGGAGTCCTTGTTTTTCGTATCCTTGGACAATGGCCGCAGCCAGCCTCCACGTCGAGCGTGTTCAATGTATGTACGCTTGATCCGCAGACGCTTGGAAATGTCCGGGCTGTTTTCCCCCATAGCTTTCGCGTCCAACCAGACCCGCTTTGCCTGCTGCTTATCGACTGCCGCACATTCAACCTCCGGGCTTTCTTCATAACGCTTCAGATGTGGCTTTCCAGGCGGATACACGCAATCACCGCACATTCCATAAAGGGACAGACCGGACATTTCGGTTGATTTAACATTCCCACGCGCCCGAAGATGCAGCGCTTTGGTGAATCGTCTTTTCCCGCTGTCCATATGCACCCAGCCGTAGACGCAGCCCAAATCAAATTTTTGAAAGGGTAACAGCTCAATAAGTTGCCCGGAGAACGGGCCGCGAACATGCCGGCAGCAGCGCTCAAACCATTCGAAAATGCGGTCTGCCCTGGATTCATCGAAAACATAGGGAAATTTAGTCGTTGCTTGCCGCTCTAAATCTGATAGATGTCGCTGACAAGCCTGCTGCTCTCGTTTGCAAGCCTGCCGTAATCCCATGACCACTTCGGCGGCATAGCGATTAGTTGGGTGAACATCCTCCCAATCAATCGAAGAGTCCAGCATTTTCGTCTTCCTCCTGGTCCGCCGTCTTCTTAGCAAGTCGCGCACGCGCTTCCGCGTTCAGTCCAAGCTTGTTGGAGTAAGAAAGAATAATCCGCGAATAGCTCTGTGCCATTTTCACATAAGCACTGACAACCATATTCCCTTGAGCATTTATTTCCGTATACCCTTCAATGTCAATCAGACGGTTCGCGTCCTGGTATTTCGCTACTGCATCGCAATAAGCGCCCAGCACATCTTCATCCACTTTATCCAGGACTTCAAACTCGGCCATATCCTTAACTGTCTTGCGCCAAACCTTCCGGGCTTCATCGTTCAGCCAGCCGGGTATTTTCATCGTCGGCTTTTTCTTGCGCTCAAACTTTTTCGAAGCAGCTTCCCGAGCATTTACCTCGGCCTCCGTCCAATGCTTGCCACCGCCTTTCTGTCCCACCCGCATATGATTAAATTTTACAATATCTGGCATATTTTCCGCACCTCCTTTAGAAACTTTCACTGGGGACTTTTTTTTACACAAGAGTCCGATGCGGTCTAATCTGGTTTAATTTTTTTTTTTTGAAACCAGGGGGGCTATAAAAAAAACACCTTTTTCAAGGTGTTTCTTCTACCCAATCTGTCAAATTAGTATCCCTAATAATTTCTGTAGACCAACTAATTAGTAGGCACAATCCATTGTTCTCGATGCCCCATTTTCTTCTTTCATTCCCTGCATAACCACCCCAAATAGATTCAAGTGCATCATGAACATAATCTCTATCTGGTCTTGAAAAGAGGCTGAGATCAAGTCCTGTTTCAGTATTAAAAGGAAACTCTTTCTCTAACCAATCAAGAACATCCTTGTTCTCAATATGAGAATTAACCTCAGCTACAGAATAACTCTTCCCCCTATCAACGAGATATGATAGTTCCTGAATAAATTGCGTTAATACTGTCATTTTGCGCATACATTCTTCATCTCCTAGAAGTATTTTCCTACGAGATAATTATACTTCGTAAATCTATTTATTGTATATAGAATCAATGATTCCCAAACCCACCATCCTCTCGGACAGTCTTAGCATCATGGCACGACTTGCACAGCGCCTGCCAGTTGTTACGATCCCAGAACAATTCCTTATCGCCCTTATGCGGCACGATGTGGTCAACCACAGTTGCAGTAATCACTAAGCCTGCGTCCCTGCAATACACACATACCGGATGCTTACGCAAGTAACCCAGCCGGGCTTTACGCCACTGACCGTCATAGCCACGCTGTGCGGCTGTCCCACGGTATCTATCATAACTGTGCTTATCTTGTGTATGGTCGGCACAGTAACGCCCCCTAGAGAGGTTACTACAGCCCACACGACTACATGGTTTAAGTGGTGATTGCGCCATAATTAACCCCTTTACTGCTATTAAATAACTGGTAAATACTGTGTGATCTAATTACACATATCTTACATTGTGTTAAACTCGTTCACTCCTTATAAACCTATGATTTATAAGGCTTCTGCTGCTGCCACAGAAATGAGTTTCACCTATCCTTAATATGAGTAACTGACTATGCTTTGTGACGCTTCAAAGCCATGTCCATGCTGTCTTGTGCCATGCCTATATATCGAAGTGTGACCTTCGGAGAAGCGTGGTTAAAGAAGTCCATTAGCATGCCGATATCCTTATCCGTTGTCTCATTGTAGAAGATATAGCCAAATGTTTTCCGCAGAGTATGACAGCCCATTTCCGAGAGGCCGAATTCGTCACCAATGGAACGCATAATCTTATATGCCATTTCGCGGGTGATAGCCCGATTCATACCCTCTCTACTTTTGATCAAGAATTCATTTGGTGGCTTTCCCTCTATATAAGACAACAGTTCCTTTTTCAATTCAGGAGCCATATATATCCGTTTCTGTTTATTGGTCTTCTTTTCTCTAATAGAGATATGAGACCCAGATACATCCTTGACGCGTAGTCTCAGAATGTCACTGATCCGCAGGCCCGTATAAATGCCCAGCAGGAACATTATGAAATCTCTAAGGTTCTTATTCTTAAGGTAATCCTTAATGTCTTGAACCGTTTCCGGGTCGCGGATTGGCTGAACAAAGTTCATTTGCCCTCACCACCGTTAGCCCTAACACATCCAATAGCCTTAGAACAGAACTGAATAGATGCTTCCCATCGTCCCCAAATACATCCCTTACAAATAACAAGCTGCTGCTTATCCGGTGGTTCTCTGAGGCACTTAGTCTTCTTCATCACTATTCCTCCAATGAAAAATAAAAAGCCGCTCAGGAAAGAGCGACTTTTAGATTATGATTTTAAAATATAACAGGCGAGAAGAGTTACGCCCTAGTTAGACCTACATGATAGAGTCATGAGTTTTAATCTCGCCTGATTTCTACATTACCAATGTAACACGGAAATCCTATCAGGTGGCGTTCATCTTAAGTTCATGTTACGTTCAATTAATAATCAATATTTCTTGAAGAATTTGAACATCCAAAAAGAAAAAAAAGGAAATAACGAAACAAATATCGAAATTTATTATACTATCGAAATTTATGAAAGATGAGGGAAAACTATGTCGTCAATACAAAATAAAAGCGTTGAGGATTTAAGAGGTTGGTACACCGAAAATCGCCAAATTTACAGCAACCTTGCAAACAAAGTTGAAGCTATAATAAAAGAATTATTAGATTCGGAAGGCGTTACATACTATTCAATCTCAAGCAGAGGTAAAGATCTAGATAGCTTTGTCAAAAAGGCTCAGAAAGACAAATATAACGATCCAAAACATCAAATTCAAGACTTAGCTGGTATTCGAATCATTACTTACGTAAGAAGTGAAGTAATTAAAGCATGTGAGATTATTAAACCTCTGTTCAAAATTGACGAAAAAAACAGTATAGATAAAAGTAGTGAGCTAGGAAAAGACAAAGTTGGATATCGCTCAGTTCACTATGTCGCCACTTTAACTGATGAAAGATTAGCCTTACCAGAATATAAAGGATTTAAAGATCTTCACTTTGAAATTCAGATAAGGACATTGCTTGAACATGCATGGGCAGATATTACACATGATAGAAGTTATAAATTCACAGGCCAATTCCCTCCAGAATACGATATTGAGCGAAGATTTTCACTTGCTTCTGCAACTTTGGAACTTGTTGATAGGGAATTTGATGCGATTGTAAATACACTTGATGCATACGAAAAAGAAACAGAAGGAAAAGCAAAAAATGGCGAATATGATTCGCCTATTAACGCAACTTCTCTCGAAAATTACTTACTACATAAGCTTGATTTTTATATAGAAAGCGAAATAATAGATCCTACATTCAATCGTTCTGAATCTTTAATAGTAGAAGAATTATTAAATTTTGGTATTTACGATCTTAAACAATTAGATAATATAGTATCTAATGTAAGTAGAAATTACCCCTTATTAATAGCTGTAGCTACTAACTATATGGGCTTGTTACGGTATGTAATGATTTATACCGATATTGATCTTTATTTTAACAATGCATGGAATTCAAATTGGACTCTGATAGCGGAAGACTTTGTAAAATTATCGAGGAAATATGGCATTGATCTCGATTTTTATCTAGAGACTTGTGGAATTAATGTGGATGACGAAGATGACGAAGATGATGAATAAATTATAAATCTTCTACATTCAACAAAACTCTCAGTATATAAAAAAACCAGTAGGGTAGCATCTACTGGTTTTTTTATATAGTTTTCAAAACTCCTATAATCACTCATGTTTTTATTCTTTTATCTGTTCAATTATTCCCATTAGCTTCAGGGTGTTGGCAATGCTCTCTATCCCTTCACTGAGCTTGCGGCGAATCGTGCTATCACTCAAGCCGTGTCTAAAAAATAGAATAGTTTCTTTGAAGGAATGCCCTTCAAGGTAGCGGTGGATCACAGCTTGTTTAGCCTCATCATCTTGTATCAATAAAATGGCCCTATGGATCGTGCTGGTGTAAAGCTGGTACTGCTCATATACCCAGCGCTGTTTATCCATTAAAATAACGGCATTGGCCGTCTTATCCGCATGTAACTCGTCCGAATCAATTCGACGGGCTACTTCTCCATCAATCCCGATCATCTGCATAGCTTTGGTATTTTTCTCGTAATCATCCATTAATAGTTTCATGCTTTTATATTTGCCGAGAAGGAATTTTGTTCGTTGACTCTCTAACTCATTTGCTTTCGGAAAAAGCTCCCCTTGTTCCCACACCATTGCCATTCCTCTCATTCCCCTTTGTGTTATAATGGGTTTGAGGAATACCTTACCATTCATTGACCCCCAGCCCCGCCAAGGATTAGGGGGTCTTTTCATGTTTACTATGCATATCTAGATCCACGCGGCATTTTACCATCTTCGTCGAGTACGATATCACTGAGTATGATTGCTGATGTTGCTGGAATGTACTGACCTTTAAATTCTCCGAATGTTATGTTGTAACCACCTCGTTCACGTTGTGCTCGGAATGATACTCCTGAAACAATACTTCCAGCTGATGAATTGATATTTTTGATTGTTTTGATGATCATTTTATGCCTCCTTTTTCCGATTTTCTGTTATCCTCGCATCTTTCGGTATTGATACCCAAGCAAACCCTCTCTTAGCTCCTCCTGGTTCTTCCAGTAAATAAGAGTAGCCTTTTGGAAAAAAATCGTTTAATCGAATCCGCAAGTCTCCAAAAGTTGTCTGAATGATTTGATGTTGAGCTAGTTCGGAACGTGGACATACATGTAACTGCATGCGCTCAATCTTGCTACCTCTGCGAATTACCTTGCTAAGAGCCATATTGATCATATTCACGGCTTTTGGATGGATTGAGGATAGAGTGCTCATCAGGGAATCCCTCCTTCACAGATTCATGCGCTAATCAACTTCACTCAAGGCCTTTTTCCCACTACCTGTTACTCGGAAGTATGCCATGCTATCTTCCCAGCCTGGGTGCTTGGTCGCATACCCTTTTTCAACAAGGTCATTCCAGTCTTTGTCATCCGCTGAAGCATAGAACCGATTCTGATTTCTCAAAGCATGTTCCACGCAACCAATTTGATTTTTATTCATATCCTTAACTCCTTCGCTATCTCTTCGTGCTATTCAGTAATAGAATGACCCAACAATGAAGCTATGGTTTTTGCTTGAACAAGAGTAATTGCAAAATCGTCTACTATGCTGTCTTCTTCATTGAGCAGATCAACCACGCAATCGGGTTCACCTTGATTCTTAACGAACTCTGATTTGATACGTTCAAACGTTTCTTTTGCATACTCTTCTGATACACCTTTTAAAATCAGTAAAGTTTCAAATTGATTATCTTGAACGTTAACTCTCACAAACTGCAATCCCCAAGTGTTTTCATTCATATTTTATCCTTCCTTTCTATTGCGCCGTATGCGTCTACTGTGCAGCATTCTAAGCAAATCACGAAGCATGTACCCGTTCGTAATTCACGAATTTATTAAATTGCTTGAGGAATATAAGTTCTACGGTTCCCACCGAACCGTTACGCTGCTTGGCGATGATGATTTCGATAATGTTCTTTTTCTCGCTATCCTGGTTGTAGTAATCATCCCGGTATAGGAAGGCCACTACATCCGCATCCTGTTCTATAGCTCCAGACTCTCGAAGGTCACTCATCATTGGACGCTTGTCCTGGCGCTGCTCTACTGCCCGACTGAGCTGGGAAAGAGCAATCACCGGTACATCCAGTTCACGGGCAATCTGCTTAAGCGTCCTCGAAATCTCTGATACTTCCTGCTGGCGGTTCTCGCCACCTTTACCCCTGCCTTGAATCAACTGTAGATAATCAATGACAATCAGCCCAAGACCTTGACTCTTCTTCAATCGGCGGCAGCGCGTGCGGATCTCCTGAACCGTGATTACGCCCGGATCGGCAATGAAGATATTAGCTTCACCGAGAATGGAAGCAGCACCAGCCATTTTGTCCCAATCATGTGCTTTCATTTCTCCGGTCCGCATCGTATTAGCATCCAGATTAACTTCTGCACTAACCATGCGTTGCACTAGCTGCGGTGCCGACATTTCCAAACTAAACACTGCTACGGTTTCCTTGGTTTTCACAGCCACGTTCTGTGCTATGTTCAGAGCAAATGCGGTCTTGCCTACGGATGGACGGGCAGCGACTATAATTAGATCACCTTTATGTAGACCAGCCAGCATACCGTCTAAATCCGTGTATCCAGTGTAAAGCCCCGTTGTGATGCCGTTCTTAACATTTTCACAACGTTCCTCCGTTGATTCTATTACCTTGAATAGCACTTCTTTGATTGGTTGGAAATCATCATCTGAGGAAGCTTGATCCGATAGAGCCGCTGCTTCATTCAGCATGCTGTTAACAACCAGCCCGGCATCATCGCTTTCATAAGCCTTTAGCATCTGCCTTTCAGCCGCATAAATGGCCTTTCGCAAAGTGTGCTTATCCTCAAGCAAGCCGATGTAATAGCCAACATTGGCCGCAGTCGGTACTGCATGAGCTAACTTAGCCAGATAGCTAACCCCACCGATTTTCTCCAGCTGCTTCATTCCGTTTAGTTCATTGACAAGTGCCGGCAGCTCGATAGGATCGTCGGTTCTGTGAAGGTTAAGCATGGCCTTAAATATCTGTCGATGTGCCGGATTAAAGAATGTCTCAGGCTCTAGACTGGACGCAATCTCTGCGGCATCCCCTGTTTTGTCAATTAGGATTGCACCGAGAACCGTTGCTTCTGCTGCCGGGCTATTCGGTAGTTCGCGTGTATCCAAGCTTTGCATATAATGACTCCTTCCATCCTGCAGGTGGCAGTACCACTTCTGAACGGCTGTTTTCTCTTTCTGCCAAAATGTGAGCAGCATCTACCTTGCTCCGAAAATCCTCTTTCATGTCTCCCTGCCCACCGCGTATCTGAGCGATTTTCGGGGGCCATGAGTTTGTTAAAATGTGCTGCCGTACGTTCTCGACAGCCTTGTCAAAAGGGAAATCCTTTAGATGTTCGTAAAGCCGGTCTATTTCAGTATCGCTGGTATCAATCTGATGTGCGTATTCTTCCTTGAGCTTAATGAGTAGATCAATAACTTGTGCTCTCTTCAAGCTGCTTTGCCTCCTTTGCTCTACGTTTAAGGTCTGCAAGCTCTTGCTGCTGCTTGGTTAGTCGCTGCGGCGGGGCTGGCAGTGGTGTTTGGGTTATTGACCCTTTAGGCTTCGTAGTCTTGTTAGCATTCCGCCATGCTGATTTCAAGCCTTTCACGTAATAAGTAAAACTGTTGGGCTGCTCGAAATCTTCTCCCTCGCGTTTTCGCTTTGCCTTGTATTGGCTCTCCATAGTTGTGATGGTAAAGGGTACTGGCATCCCTGCGGCGACCATCTTACCCATGGCTTCGCGATCGTTTGTGGAGACGTGAATATCGAACTTATCATGCAATTTGCAATAAGCGTTTAAAATTGCGACCATCCCGTCCGTTTTAGGATCTGGGATGATTTCTTCTGAAAACTCATTTTTTATAATAGTAGTAGTAGTAATAAGATCTTTAATATCTTTTGCATCGGACAATATTGTCTGATCACTCGGTAAAATCGCTTCATGATCGGACGTTTTTGTCTGATCACTCGTGCTCTGATCGGACATTTTTGTCTGATCACTATTTGATGATGAGACATTTTTGTCCGATCTCTTCAATATGCCTTTCTTGGACTTCCTAACCCTTATGATCAAACCCCGGGGCGCTCTAATGATATGGATGTAACCGTGATTCTGGAGATCACTTATCCATCTGCTGATGCTTTTATCGGTAACCCCAAAGTTCTCACCGATTTCAGAAAGCTTCATCGGCTTGCCACCCAGGACAAGTCCCCAAACAGTTCCGTCCTCTTCGACTTCCTTAGTCGTGGAGCTAACACACCAAGCGAATAGCCATATCGCCGATCCTATTTTTTCATAGTGTTGCGGCGAAAATAACCCGGAGAAGATTGGAAAAGGAAAGCTATCTGTTGGCATAAGCTCACCTCTGTTATAATCATCATTTTCCCTTCTTCGGTTTGGGGCGATTTATAATTTCTGTGACATTCGTACGCAGGACGAATGCTAATTCTCCATTGTCCTTCCGAAGCTTAGCCCAAGGTCGGGCAATGCCCCATATATCCAGCACCTCACCGGACAGGCCGCAGCTTGTTCGGACTGTGTCACCCCTGAGTACGAGCATCGCCGCTGCCCCCCTTTACCCCGTATACCGAAGCCGAAGAGCTTTCAGCGCGATTTCAGTGTTCTTATCATCCAAACGGTCAGCCTCGGACAAATCTACCTTATTGCGCCCGTTATAGAGGTGCAGCGCCAGAGCAAGCATGAACTTCTCTGATGTGCTCCAGCCCTTAGAAGCTTTTTTGAGCTTGTCCACATGGACAGATAACTCTTCAAAATCGACAAATTCTGGTGTAAGATAACGGCTAAGTTTTGCATGTTGTGTAAAAATGTAAATCAGCCCCCGCCAGTAACGATCCTGTAGCAATTCTTTGGGAATCATAAGTCTTACCCCTTTCAAATTGAATTGTGATGCGTCAGCCGCATCTTGCAACGCCAAACCGGAGGAAGGTTATTTCTAAGGTTCGACGCTGCAAGATACAGCTACGGCGGATATCCGCGACCCCTTTCGGGGTTTCGGCCTGTATCCCTCAGGCCTCGTCAGGCGGGAAAACTATGGTTATAGGCATCATTTAGAGCCTTTAATTCAGTAATTTTCTCTGTATCTTTCACGTAATCTCTCTTAAGAATGGCGTTTGACATGGCAACATAGAAACTTCTAGATAAATCCATCGCTAGATGTCCGTCTTTGTTTTCAGTTTTAAAACTACTAAACACCTCAGAAAATCTATTAAAGTGATGCTCATAGTCCATACTCTTAAACCTCTTTCAATTTCTAGCTGTAGGATTTTTGATAACTTCTGTCGAATATTGGTTATTAGCTGGAAGAAAGGTGTGTGACATGATGTTTAAATGGCTATTTGGAAAACAAAAACCTAATCAGGATAGACTGACAATGAATGACATAGACACTGATTTCCGTGTTGTCGGTGTTTCTTTTGATAATTCCAATGGTATGAATCGACAAAACCTATTAAAGAAATGTGTTCCTGATCAAGAAGTTACTTTAAAAAGAAAACCAAGCAAAAAATATCCCGAAGCAATCGAAGTCTGGACAAAGTTTGGTCAGATCGGCTTCATTGATTCCCATGATGCTGTTGATCTCGCAGAAATAATTGATAACGGGACTCGACTCAGTGTAAAAATAAAGAAAATTACCGGAGGAAATGCTGAAAAGCCGAACTTTGGGTGCATCATCTCAGTTCAAGAAAAGTAAGTAATCGCGATATCAACAATTAGCCAATGTCTGTTTAATTACGCCGTTTTCTCATTGTGTTTATGGTTATCTTCGCGTAAAATAGACACAACGAGATACTTTAAACGGGTTCTCAATGAGGTCCGCCCTGCAAGGCGGGCTTTTTTATGTTGTTCTTTGGCATGATGCATTTCACATTCGTGCAACCAAATCAGCATTTCCAGCCAACGAATGTTTCGTTTCAACTTTATCGGATCAATATACTCAGCCTGGCGTTTGATCATTTTCAGATTTCGCTTAGCGTTCTTTGCTTCAAACCGCGCTTGCTCTTCCAAATCTTCAATTCGCATAAACAATCCTCATTTCACATAGTTTTTAGCTTTCAGTTCGGCTCGATGATCTTTCCAAGTTCCCAACCAACTAAATGAATACTCCTTGCAGATAGCAACCGCCAAGTGCGTCAGCGCCGTGATCGCTTCCACCGTCTCCATTAGCAGTCGTTTTATCTCCTGACGTTCGGTTTCGTTGATCTGTTCATTCGTCTTACTGATTGGAGCATGTCCAGAAGCTTCGAGCACTTCCTGCATTTCTTCGATAGTTTTGAATAAAACGCTTGCTCTATGTAGGTCTACGTTGTCTAACCAAGGGGCAAAAGCCCCACCAGTTACATCTGCGGCAGCTGCAAGTGAAAGCTGTCCATCATCGTAGTGCTCAATTGCCGCCCTCATAACAGGCTTGGATGCCCTACGGCTACCCTTGACGATCTTTCCTACCTGTGAACCGTCTACGTTGGCGGCTCTACCTGTCTGTGCTAATGTATGACCCTGACGTTTCATCACATCTTGCAGGGCCGAAGGAAAATGTCCAATTGCCAACTGAATTCCACCTCATTTGTCCAGATTATGGGGATGCTATTGGACAGAGGCATGATGTATGATTAATTCAAGCAATTCCCCTTGCCGATGCCTTCCCCAACCCGCCGCAGCCGGTATTGCATGGCGGGTTTGCTATATTGCTGACTTCCAACTTACATTGGCATTCTGGCTCATCCATTCACTGTTTTCCTCTGCCCACAGAAGAAGCAGGCGGGTGATTACTCGAGGATTACCGAACTCCCTTGTGACAGGGAATCCAGGTCGATTGAAGAGTTCTGCAGCTTTTGTCGCACCGATCTCAAGTAATTCCATGAATTGTTGTCTGGTTAGAAGTGGAGGCAAGCTATTGCTCATTTGGCCTTCTAATGCAGTAGAGATAGCCTTGTTAATAATTTTCTCTAGTTCATCAGTTTCAATAAGTACAATGCTCACTTAGACAACCTCCTTAGTAGCGGAATATTCAGACTTTGCTATTTCAGCAAAGTTTTGAGCAAAAAAATCTTCAATGTTTGCATTGAGTTTATTTGCTAAAATCGGCAAGTGGTTCGCTTTAAATAAGTAAGTACCATCCTCATACTTCATATATGTTGAAGCATTCTTAAAACCAAGTGACTCCGCCATTTCTTGAAGTGATAAGTTCAATTCTTGACGGCGTTTCTTAATAAATTCAAGATTAAAATTTCCCATCTTGCACCTCCATCCTTTGCTGATTTAGCAAAGCCATGCACTAAATATACATTGCTAAAATAGCAATGTCAATAATATTTTGTTATTTTAGCAAAATTCTTTTTTCTGTTTTAGAAAAATGTTACTATCATATTGCTAAAACAGAAATAAAGGCGGTGGCTGGGATGTCGATTTCAGGAGATCGCATTAGACAATTAAGAGAAACGAGAAATTTAAGCCAGATCGAACTCGCTAACCGAATCGGCATAAACAATAGTGTTCTTTCAAGAATAGAATCTGGAAGACGACCTGTAGCTGATAGTGAAATCAATTCATTTGCTGATTTTTTTGATGTTTCGGGTGATTACTTACTTGGAAGAACAAACAAAAAAGGCTCTGCTTTGGATAATGGTGAGTTAGAAAAAAAAGAACAGGCTGAATTTGAAGCTTTTATCAACAACCCTGAACATGGTATCTTTTTTAGGGATTATTTAAGCGCCCCCGAAGAACGTCGTGAAGAAATGCGGGAAATATTCAAGATACTACAGGATAAAGAAAGAGGCCGTAAGCCTGGAGATATTCAAGGAGAAAATTGAGCACATATAAACTTTAGCCAGAAATGGCTTTTCTTTTTAACACAAATAAGAACATATGATCCCGTACGAGGTGACTAACATGATTAAAAACTACCAAATCCCCCCTCTTGAAAGAAAGATTACCGAATTATACCAGAGCCATCACATCATTGAGTCATCACATTTATCTATTGAATTATTAGCAAAAAAATTCAATGTTTGGATTCATTATCATAACAAGAAGAGCAAAGGTATCGAAGTTTCTAGCGGCGTGTACAGCATGTTTCTTGATAATCGCCTTCCGGAAGAAGCACAACGTCTTGAGTTTTTCCATGAACTCTGTCACTTACTCCGACATGCTGGAAATCAATTAATGATGCCGGAGCAATTTACTAAAGCACAAGAAACTGAAGCAGATCGTTTTATTTTCTACGCTGCTATTCCTTTCTTTATGATCGAAAAAATAAATCTTCCGTTAAATAGAGGTGAAGCAATTGGATATATTTCTCGTGAATTTAAAGTTCCACTAAATTTTGCTAAGAAGAGATTTGAACAAATCGAGGATCGAATAAGACAGGGGCTATATTTGTCCACATTCAAATATATTTCTGTAACTGAAGAGATTATCAGTGAGTCAACTGAATGTTCTAATAACTCAACTTATGGAAGTGGATCTGAAGCTCGTATCCAAGCATATTACAACTGGGATGGAGATTGCTCCCGTCCAGAAATACTTGTCATCGAACATCCTGAGGGATTCGACTGGGACAAACCACTAGACATTGAGGTTGCTAGAAATTATGAAAGCTGCGACTTACCTTTACACGCCTCCCAAGAATTTGCAACTGTGCTCACTGGAGATCTCTCCATTCCTAGCCGCAGAGGTTATGTAACCATTAACCTATCCAGGGTGGCTTGGCGCCACGGAATAGCAGTTTCACGTCTGTATCTACCTATGGAAGCTGTAGAAGATGCTTTAAATTTTTAATAAAGGAGGCGTTGTTCTTGGCATACTTAAAGAAAATACCCGCAAAAAATAAACAAGGATACAAATGGTTATGTGTCATGGAAGGACCAGCAGATCCGTCTTCTGGAGAACGAAGACAAGTTTCACGCCGTGCAGACACTAAAGGAGAAGCCTCAAAGCGCGCACAAGACGCTGTAGAGGCATTGAAGTTTGGACTGGATGCAAAGAAAGCTAAATCAGCCAAATTCATGACAGTAGCTCTTGACTGGCTAGAAACATATGCCTTAGGTGAGGTTAAAGAAAGTACTGTCAGAATTCGTGAGAGTCAGATAGCTATCCTAAATAAGCATATGGCTAATATGGTAGTCGAAAAAGTTACTCATGCATATTACCAGAAAGTGATTAAGAAAATATTCAGTGAGGATTACACAAGAAGCACTTTAGAAGGCGTACATAGCACCGCTAATCAGATCATGAAGTTTGCGATCAAAAACAAGCTTAGATTGGACAACCCTTGTACGGGGGTTGTAATACCGTCCAAAGTCCAAACAGTAGAGGATATAGAGAAGAACAAATTAGAAGATAAATATTTAGAAATACATGAATTGGAGGAATTCCTAAAGGTAACTCGTGAACATGGGAAGGAACGGGATAAGGAGTTTTTCTATCTGATGGCTTTTAGCGGACTACGTCCAGGGGAAGCAAGTGTACTGAAGTGGAGCGATCTCAACAAAGATACCAATGAAATCAGGGTCACTAAAACACTGTACAATCCTCACAACAATATGCTAGATTACCGGTTAACCCCTCCCAAAACAAAAGGATCGGTTCGGACTATAGATTTAGACCAGGCCATTATTGATATGTTGCTAAAATTCAAAGTAAAGCAAAATGAAATTCACAAAGAATATAAAAAAAATTATTCAGACTTTCATAATGGAAATTTCATTTTCTGTCGTGCTAACGGATATCCTTATACTCAAAAAGCGTTCTTAGACCGAATGAAAACTTTACTAAGGATGACTAGCATCACCAAGCCGGCAACACCTCATATATTCCGACACACACACATTAGCATGTTAACTGAAGCCGGAGTAGATTTGCCTACCATTATGAAAAGAGTCGGGCATGAGAGTCCAAAGACAACTTTAAAGATATATACTCATATCACAAGTAAAATGAAGCAGAGCGCCGAGGAAAAGGTAAAGATAAAGTTCGGAAACGTTCTGGAGTTTTAATTTTTTTTGCAAGAAATGTTATTTTTCCGTTATTCAACACTACTTTTCTTTTAAAAAAGTATGAATAATACCAATATATATAAGGATTTATTTAGTCTTTGTGCATAATTGTACTCATTATACACGGAGAGAATAGCACAGTACAACCGATTCATAAGCATCGAATTCGAATTTAATTGCCCGTTATTTAGCAACCTTTTCCTCTTTTTTATAGTCTGAGAGTTAAAGAAAGAGGAAAGGAGTATTATGGATATGAATAAGAACATGTTTATAATATTTACCATTACTTTACTTTTCATAGGACTGATCGGCTGTGGAAATACGAGAACTGAAGTAAAACAATCAAGCCAAATAGAGCTGGATGCACAAAAAATAGTTTCTATTAACTTAATAGAAAAAGACCAGCCGGTGACGACTATTTCTGAAGCATCATCCTTGGAACGTTTCGTTCAAGCCATAACTACTGCAGAATATGATAAAGGACAATTAGATATTGCTCCAAGTGATTACAGAACAACCGTAAACATGAAGGGCGGCATAAGCTATGAGTTCTCTTTTTGGATCGTCGGAAACAACAGTGGGTTACTCATTAAATCGGGACAAATGGGCCACTACCGTCTTTCAGAAATCAGCAAAAAGGATTTGTTGGACTTATTCCAATCGACTGTTAAAGAAGTTAAGAATTCTCCAGCAGACACTACTAACCCACAGCCCCCTAACGTTCAAGTTACTGTCGGCGGTGAGCAATTCGATGCCATTCAAGGCTCTTATTGCTGGAATGACAATGGCAAAGGCGTCTGTGTAGATATGGCTTCTTACGATCAATTAGTTACCAAGCAGAAGGTACATCCCAAAGCCATCAGCCGTGACCAGGTAGAACTCAAATTCTCATCTGCACCCAAGGAGATAGAGGTGGTGGCTTCATTTCCTGGTGAGGAACGTCCGGACGAAGCTCTTTCCGTAGAAAATAACAGTTTTCAACTCGCAGCAGGTAGCGGAAAACATCTGTATATAATCCAAGCAAGATGGCCTCAGGGGAGCGCCAGTTATGTATTTGAAGTGGAATGCTCTGTCAGTAAAGAGTAACCCTTTTGTTAGACAAACTGGGTAGTGGGTAGACGAATAGAGAATAGTCCCTAGAAAAAAGGGAAAATATGTTATGATGGAGAGGTGAAAGGGGATGACTTTATGCAATTTCTTTTTATACTCGCGATTCTCGTTCCTGCGGTATGGTACTACGCGGCTCTAGGTAAACGGATATCTGCAGAAGAAAAGAAAGCTGGAAAAGATCTCTCCGATGAGATCAATCCTTTTACAGGTGCAAGATAACTTTAATCCCCCTGCTTTGCGGGGCAATTTTAAAGCCCACTGGCTTAAGCTAGTGGGCTTTTCTGTGAATCCAGGGGATTTATACCCCTCTTTTAGCTAATTCGGCGCTTCTCACGGGAATCTAGGGGATTTATACCCCTCTTTCTGCTAATTTGGTGCTTTTCACGGCAATCTAGGGGATTTATACCCCTCTTTCTGCTAATTCGGCGCTTTTCACGGCAATCTAGGGGATTTATACCCCTCTTTTCGCCCATTCGGCGTTTTCACGGGAATATCAAATCTAGTTACTTAAGGAAGCTACCCCAATTCTATGATCTTTGTGTAACTCTAGTTTCTTCTTTCCATTTGGACTGCCATTGCTCCATCTTTGCTTTTCGCACAGCTTCCAAACGCTTGGTCTTCTCCTCATCAACACCGATAATAAAATGCAGATGTGCCGCAATGACCATAAAGGCGAAAAGTGACCAGACCACCCCAAAACCAAATACCCAGCTAGGCCCATTCGCAAGCGATAACTTCGGCAGAGCATACAAAAGCATGGCCAACGCCAGCAACAGATAGACACCATGTTTAAACTTGTTTCTTTTTCTCATAACTAACAGCTCCTCGTAGACAAGATATTCGATTGAATCTATATCTCTACTCTATGAACATGAAGCCCATAATATGAGACAAGTCCATAAAAAATATACTTCTATTCAAAAAATTATATAAAATAGTACGCATTTATATGGCTAGCAAAGCTTATATATGAGATGATAATTTCATTTAGGGGGCGATTTGGAATTGAATGCAACTTATACTCATACCGAATACATAATTCGAAAAAAGGTATTTTCGATCATGGGTGCGAAGCTTCATATTTATGATAATGCTGAGCAGCTTGTACTCTATTCACAAATGAAAGCATTTAAGTTAAAAGAGGATATTGCACTGTACACAGATGAATCTATGCAAAAGGAGCTTCTGCGAATAAAAGCCCGTAATGTGGTCGATTTTAGCGCTACTTATGATGTGCATGATACGGAGACTGGCGAGCACATTGGTGCACTGCGCCGCAAGGGACTCAAATCGATTTTGAAAGATGAATGGCTGATTCTCGATCGCCATGATCAGGAAATCGGAAAAATCAAGGAAGATAGCACCGCGATGGCTTTACTCCGCCGCTTCATCTCTATTATCCCTCAAAAATATAATATCGAGATGAATGATACAACGATCCCTACTTTCAAACAAAATTTTAATCCATTTGTTACAAAAATCATCGCTGACTTCTCTGAAGATCCCAAAGGTATGCTTGATCGCCGCCTAGGTTTGGCTGCTGGTATTCTTCTCTGCGCAATCGAAGGAAAACAAGATTAGCGGGTTTGCTCATACTAGTCACAAGAATAAATAGGGTGTTCCCAAAGCCAACCGGCTTCGGGAGCACCCTATTTAGATTGCACCTTTAATACCTTTTAGGTGAATACCCGCTTACTAAAAGCGTTTATTCGCCATACAATTGCGACAAGCTCTCGGTAATGATCTTGTTTACATCCTCAATTACAACACTCAGGCGACGTTCTGCATCGAACAGACGGCGAATCCCAAGATTCATGTTAAGCACCTCGAATAATTTCTCCATCTTTTCCATTTCTTCCTGTGGAGGCATATCTCCGCTCATCATCCGTTGTTGAAGCTCCATTTGACCATTGCGGAAGTTATCGAGCATCGCCTTGGCTTCAGGATCTGTTTCTACCAGTTTCATTGCGTTGGTGATATCCGCTACCTCAGTGCTTTCTTTAATGGCTTTCGCCAGTTCATGTGCTTTGTCGTGAATACTCATTATGATTCCTCCTAAAAGTTTTGTGAGCATATGCTTCCTGATTTCACTTCGTACAAAACTCACTTCGGAAGCATGAGCTTAAGTTTTGTGAGCCACTACTTCTCGATTCGTCTTCGTACAAAATTCACTTCGGAAGCGTTGCTTAAGTTTCCAAATATTGATTCATCCATGCTTGTTTCGCTTCTTGGGTCAGACTTATGAAATGATGCGGCAAGGTTTTTAAAGAGTAGGTCAATCACCAAGGGTCATATGTCTCCATATGATGAATGATATGTAACCCTTAGCTACCAAATTGCCGGCATCATGCTGCCTACCGGAAGGAGATCCACGATGTCCCAATTCAAGATCCCGGTCCATACGGTCCACTCGGGCATCCTGCAGGAAAACGCTATAATGCTTGGCGAACGATCCATGAAAAGACTCAAAATCCCGGCTCACGGAACGCTCCAGCTGGCTTTCGGCTCTTTCCGGCAGGAGGTTACCATTATCCCGGCTCCCAAATCCGAAAGCCTGCGTGTAAGCGAAGGACTGGCGCGGCGGACCGGATGGAAACATCGGCAAACCCTCAACGCCTCTTACAGCTCCGTAAGTCGTACCTTGCGACTTGGACCGTTGATCGGTGTACTCGTCAGCCGTGACCATCCAGATAATCTCGACAGGCTGTTTGGACCCATTACCATGTTCTGTCGAGAATTAACAAATGCCTGCCACGCACAAGGCGCCTATGTATATTTCTTTACCCCGGAAGCGCTGGAAACAAGCAGCTCTTCCATCCAGGGCTGGGTATACAACGAGGGTTGGAGGAAAATGAGTCTGCCCATCGCCGATGTAATCAACAATCGGCTAACGACGCGAAAGGTGGAGAATAAACCTAGCGTACAGCATTTTTTGGCGGATGTAAAATCACGGTATGGAACGCATTTCTTCAACGAGAAATTTCTTGACAAGACAGAAGTATTTGAAGCTTTAGCGCAAGAACCTTCATTGAAGCGGTATTTACCTGAATCGCATGCTTTAAACGGTTTTGCTGTGGTAAAGAAGATGTGTAGCCAATATCCAAGCGTATTTCTAAAGCCTGTACGAGGCAGTCTCGGCAAAGGCATTCTCCGAATCTCCAAAGATGAAGGCGGAGGATACCGTTTGTTATCAACTACCTCTATAGGTACACGCAAGCAAAGCTACCCGACTTTAGCTAAACTGTACCAGTCTATTGCTCCCAAGATGAAAACAACGCGCTACCAGATTCAACAAGGATTGCCCTTGATGGAGCTCGGTAAGCGTCCTGTAGATTTTCGAGCTCTTGTACAGAAGAATGGTACCGGTAAATGGGGCGTTACCTCCATTGTCGCTCGCACCGCTGGAAGCAATCATTTCGTCTCCAATCTAGCAAGAGGTGGCAGTCTTAGTACTGTCCGTGAAGCCGTTAGCAAGAGCAGCCTTCCTCCAGGCACCAAGGATAGCGTACAGCTTCAGCTTCCAAGAGCAGCACTTGCCATTGCAAGAGGCGTAGAAACCTTTATCCCTGCACATTTCGGAGAGCTCGGAATCGATCTGGCACTGGATCAATCCGGACGAATATGGCTCTTGGAGGTTAATTCCAAACCTTCCAAGAACGATAACACACCGCTAAACGATCAAAAAATCAGACCGTCCGTCAAGCAAATGATTCTGTATTGCCGCTATTTGGCCGGTTTATAAGGAGGACACAATGACTGAAACAGCTATGGGGTTCCTCGGCATTATGACGGGCCGTCGCCACGGGAATCCTCCGATTGCCGAGCCAGAATTTTGCAGTCATTTATGCCGTGCAGCTCCGCGATATAACCTTAAAGTCCTCGTGTTTCATCCGGACGGAGTAGCGGCAGACGGGTCATCTATAACCGGTTATACATGGAAAGACGGAAGCTGGCACCATACGACCTCTACACCACCAGATATCATTTATAATCGTTGTTTTTACAATAGTCCGAAAGAAAGAAAAGAAGCTTCGTCTGCCCTCTCTTTCCTTCACCGTTCACTACCTTGGTCAAGAGGTTTACCTGATAAATGGGGCGTATACGAGATCTTGAAGCGCAACCGAAGAGCCGCTATTTTACTTCCAGAAACTGTACTTTATACCGGTACACGCAAGTTAAGCAATATGCTTGCTGAAAGAGAATACGGAGTTTTCCTAAAACCCAAAGCAGGCTCTCATGGCAAACGTACATTGCATGCCATAATGCAGAACAGACGCTCTGGAGGAGGCATAAGAGTACGAGGGCGTGATGGAACAAATACACCCTTTCAATATGTATTCAGCTCGCAGGATGAAGGACTGAACTGGATTCATGAATTTATCGGCACACGCCGCTATATTATACAGCCTTATCTGCACCTAACTAATCGTGAGGGGCAACCGTTCGATGTGCGTGTATTGATGCAAAAGAATGGCCTCGGCCGCTGGGATCTTACAGGCATGGCCGTTCGGCTGGGTAATCATGGTTCATTGACTTCGAACCTGCATGGCGGTGGAACTGCGGTTCCTCCTTTGCCCTTTTTGCTTGCAGAATATGGTCAGGATGGAAAAGACATCATGCAGGAGCTTGCTACAGAAGCTGCATACTTGCCTCCTCTTCTGGAGGCCGCATGCGGTAGGCTTGGAGAACTCGGCCTAGATTTCGGTATTGATTCGAGCGGTCGGATTCATTTACTAGAAGCAAATTCCAAGCCAGGGCGCACGGTATTCCGGCTGACGGGCGACCGCCGGGCTGCTAAGCTCGCCGCCGAGAATCCACTGTCTTATGCGCGCCATCTGCTACTCACACAGCGACGGATACCATCCCTATCTACGGACAGCTCCGTTATAAACGGGAGAATGATAACAATGGTTCCTAAGGAGGATTCATAAATGAGTCTCACTTTTTGCAATGTGCATTTCACTAAGCAGCCCCAAAGAGTTGTATATGTATCAGGTGCACTGATGAAAAGCTTGAAATTAACCGGGAAAAAGAACATACGCCTTAGACTCGGTAAAGATGCCATCCCGACAATGATTAAGCCCATCAAGCGTGCCGGAAATCATCTATTCCTTGCCACTGGTGTAAAGAGTGCTATCAAGGTTCCGAAATCTGGTGGGATCTATTTACGCAATCTACAGAATGACGAAGTACAGCTTGGACCTTTAGTCGGTGTATTGTCCGATGGACCAGCATCTTCAAATCAACCCTTCGGTTCTCGCACTGGCTTCATAAAGCAATTGCTGCGGGAAGGCAGTAATAAATGTTATATATTTGCCTTTATGCCGCGTGATATCAACTGGCAGCAGGAGCAAGTCTATGGTTATTTCTTAACCGCAGGCGGCAAATTCGAGCGTAAAATGGTTCCTCTACCTGATGTTGTCTACAATCGGCTACCCAGTCGGAGAGCGGAGACTTCACCTTATATCAACCAGCTTCGCGAACGATTTATGCGTAAGAAAATCCCTTACTTCAACTGGAGCTTTTTCAATAAATCCGATATTTATCGGTTGCTAGAAAATGACGGAGCTGCAAACCGTTACGTACCTGAGACCCACAGCAATCCCTCTTCCGAAAAAATGAGAGAAATGTTGGATCGCCACCACTTTGTGTACTATAAACCTTCCGCAGGCAGCCTGGGTCACGGGATTTACCGACTCACTTATCTGCCGAAAAAAGGGTATTTTGCCCGCTACCGCAAGGGTGGAAAAAACGTACTTCTGCGCTTCACTACCTTTGAAAGCCTTATGCGTATGCTTCGGTCACGACACGGTCAAGGCCTGCAAAATTATATCGTCCAACAAGGAATACGTTTGATTGAAATTGATGGCTGCCCGATTGATTTCCGATTCCATATGCATAAAAACGGCAGTAATCAATGGATTGTAGTCGGCATAGGCGCTAAAAAAGCCGGCCGAGGCAGTGTCACCACTCACCTTAAAAATGGGGGGGCTTTGCTTACACCTGGGCAGGCGCTCGGGCGTGTATTCGGGGGCAGAGCAGATGAAGTATTACAGCGTGCGAAGAGTACAGCCATTAAGCTGGCAGAATCCTTAGAAATCCAGCATCGTCATTTGCTCGGTGAAATTGGCTTTGATCTCGGCATTGATCAGGATGAAGACATCTGGATGTTCGAGGCCAACGCCAAACCAGGACGTTCCATCTTCCGTCATCCTTCCCTGCGCGCTGAGGGCAAAGCTTCCATCGAGCACATTTTGGAGCATTGTCTATACCTCAGCAAATTCCGCAGGAGGGATGAGATGTGAACACCCATATTCCGGATGAAACAAAACCCGTTATTGCCATACTGACAACCAGCGATAAAGTAAGGCAATTTAATGGCAACCGTAATAACTTCCGGGACATCATCCGCACAGGCAAGGAGCTGGGATTTCTTGTCTACGTCGTCACTGTCCGTGACTTGAAGCTCGAGGAACGGATGGTGAACGGTTATGTCCCATCATCCAGCGGAAGAATATGGTACAGCATTCCTGTACCTCTTCCACAAATCATCTATAACCGAATTCCTACCCGTGAGGATGAGGAAAAACCTGCTGTCGTACGCAAAATAGCTCAATGCCTGGAACATCCAGGCATTGAGCTATATAATCCATATTTTTTCAATAAATGGAGTCTATTTGAATGGTTGAAAGGCTCGTATGCTACCTCGAAGCATGTTCCAAAAACTAGACGTTTACGCAGTGCAAATACGCTTATCGCCATGCTAAATAATCATACCAGTCTCTATCTTAAACCTGAGAATGGCAAAGCAGGTAAAGGAATTATGCGTTTAAAATACCGTGCAGATACCACCTTACCCTATCGGCTGCAAATTCAAAGCGGCAAAAAAAATGTGACCTACAAAGCTGCCTCAGTAGAACGCCTCTGGGCACGGATAGGAAAAGAAAAGGGAAGCTCACGCTATATCGTACAGCAAGCTATTGAACTAGCGACTCACCGAGGACGACCCTTTGATCTGCGTGTACTTCTACAGAAAAACGGCAGAGGCGGCTGGGCAATGACCGGCATAGGTGCGCGTCTAGCTGGTGCCCGCAGCATCACTACGCATGTACCTCGTGGCGGAAGTATCGAGGAGCCCTCCACCATGCTGGAAAGCACATTTGGAACCGAAAGAGCAGCCTCTATCTTAAAAAGTGTACCTACAACTGCTCTGTTAATTGCCAGACAAATTGAAAGAGCCTCTGATTCTATGCTCGGGGAGATGTCAATGGATCTCGGTGTCGATGAGAACGGTGGACTCTGGTTCTTTGAAGCGAACTCCCGGCCGATGAAATTTGATGAGCCTGCGATTCGCAAGCTTTCTTTGGAGCGAATCTTTCAATATGGTCAGCACTTAGCACGCCATTCCAAGTAGAATTCATTAAAGGATGTGACACTGCATGCAGATATCCTCCATCTACGACACTGATGCTAAAAAGTGGAAATCGCGGTTAACCGGACTGCTTGCGTTTATAAGAGAGCATGGGGAGCGTCGGATTACAAACCAAGCTTGCAAGGTAATGGCCCGATTAACTCCAGAACAGTTGTCAGAGCCAGGTGTCTCGCTGCTTGTCGCCACCGTACGCGGTCAGAATGGGCGCCAGCTAGCAGGCGTAAGCTTCGTATCCGGTTTCGGTGAAGAGGCCTGTCTCGTTGCCGTGCATCCCTTATACCGAAATAGGCATACAGGCACCGCCCTTATGGCCGCCCAGTTAAATCGTTTAGGGCGTCTCGAATGCAGTGTTGCCAGCGATAATACAGCCAGTCTGAAAATGTGTTTCAACGTTGGTCTTGCCGCAGTGGCGCTTACTAGTGGCCCTACTGGCAAGCCAACTTTATTGATCCGGTCACCACAGAATACCGTCAGTACTACAAACTCTCCACAAGAAGGTGAACTCCTGTGCCAGAGCCCGTCTTAGGCATTCTTACTTTGTATATAAATGAAGCCAAGCAGCTTGAAGAAAAGGCCGTGTACCGGAGAATGATCATTGAGGGTAATCGAATGGGCTTGGATATTTTTGTGTTTACCCCCATGGATGTCCATCCCAGCAAAGAGCAGATCCATGCTCTTGTCTTTGATCTAAAGAGCGGGAAATGGTCACGTAAATGGCGTTCCTTCCCGAACATGATTTATGACCGTTGCCGTATCCAGCGCAGCACGCGCTTTCAGCAATTGCTTCGTTTCCGTGAACGCTATAAACATCTGCTGTTTCTGAATCGTCCACTGCGCAACAAATGGACCATACACCAAACGTTCTCACAAAAGAGTCGCTTCCGGCAGCATATGCCAGAAACATTACTGTATCATTCCTCTGCCGATCTGCACCGAATGCTGAAGCAGAGCCCGGTACTCTATATCAAGCCAGCAAACGGCACAGGTGGACGCGGTATCCTTAGAATTGAACGGGTGAAGGGTAGTAAAGGGGGCTTTGATATTCAAGGCCGTCGTCAAGATCGCCGGATTATTCCACCCCGAAAGGTCTCTGCCTCCCGATTGGATTCTATCGTTCGACAATGGTGTATTGGTGGACGTTTCCTCGTCCAACAGGGGATCCCACTTCGTCTGCCTGGCGGACGTTTCCATGATTACCGCATGCTCGTTCAAAAAAATGGGCAAGGAATCTGGGAACTGACAGGTATGGCAGCAAGAGTCGGAGCGGCCCGAAGCGTAACCTCCAATCTTCATGGCGGTGGGCACGCCGTTCGGGCGGAAACGCTGCTAAAGGAATGGCTGGGTAGTCAGGATAAAACCGATAAGGTTATGAAAACTGCCGAGAGGTTAGGACTTGATGCCGCTGCTTTCCTGGAAGAAAGTTTCGGAGCCTTATGTGAGCTCGCTCTGGACCTCGCTATAGATCGTGAAGGAAGAATCTATGTGCTGGAGGTTAATCCAAAACCTGCCCGTGAAGTGTTTGCCCGCTCTGGGGACGGCAACACGTATCGTAAAGCACTAGTACGTCCTTTGGAGTATGCGCTATGGTTATATAATAATAAAGGTGCCCCAGCGTCGGCTAAGACTACTGAGGAATAATATGATACACAAAAACAAAACAACCGCCACTCTGCAGGATGCAGAAAGTGCGGTTGTTTGTTGCGTCGTTTTTTTCATTTTGGCTAAAGCAGCATTTATGAATTCATTGCTGCCATTATGGATTTATGATTCCGGACTGAATCAGAAGTCTTCTTACTGCAGCGGCTGCTTCGGCACGAGTTATATTCTCGTTAGGCGCCAGCCGCTCATTTCTACCTACAATGATGCCGGCAGAAAGATTCATTTTCACGTCTTTTTCTGCCCATTTGGCGATCGACTTCGAATCCGTAAAGGACTGAAGCAGCTCTAAATACTGCTCTTCACTGCGGGAAGACACTAGCTCCGTAATTTTCATCGCTCTGCTGACGATGGTCATTGCTTCTTGTCGGGTGATGCTGTTATTCGGTCTGAACGTTTCGTCAGGATAACCGGCAATCAGCCCCCTCTCTATCGCAACTTCCATTTCCCGTTCATACCACACATCTGCCGGGACATCACTGAAGGAAACAGAACGCTTATCATAATTGACAATTCCCAAAGCTCTGACCATCATAGCCGTGAATTCCGCTCTGGTGATTGCACGCTGAGGCTCATAGAGCGTATCGCTCGTGCCGTTCGCAACGAGCCTGGAGCCCATTACATTAACATCCTGTTTGCTCCAATGCTGCTCGACATCCTGAAACTCTTCCGGATTCCAGATTAATCCGAAGACACCGGTCTCGAGACTGTTAATACGCGCATAATAACGTCCATTCTCTATATTTACATAAGTTGGCTGATGATAAATCTCGCCATCCTTGTAGAGAACACCTGTTGTAATCTTCATTCCTTCCGGTACTGGCAACGAATATTCTCCCAAACCTTGACTGGATACGGATCGGGTCTGATTTTTATACGAAGCTTCGATATAGAACTTAACAGGTTGACCTACGGGCTGGACCTGCTTCCTCTTGGCTGCAAGCTTGAATCCTTCAATGTAGCTCGGATCGGCTGCGGTTAATCCTACACGAATCACAAGGTCTTTCGGATTCATATGTTCTTGTCCAAACAGCTTCTGGATTTTATCCAGACTTACATTACCAGCATTCAGCTTAATAGTACCTAAGTCGGTTTCAACCTTAATCACTCCATCCTGATCCTGGAGTTCCTTCAGCTTCTCGCCAGTCAGTTCAGTACTTCTACTGTCTGCTGGTACTTTTGCTGGTGCTGGATCAGTGCTGACAACATTAGAGTTGCCAGGGTTCTGAGAGTCGCCCGGTTCCTTAGCTGCGATTTGAACCATCTGGAAAATACTGAATTTGTCGATCTGGAACTCTACAAAATCCGGTCTACCTTCAGCGGTGTACCCAATCCGCAGAGGAGAATACACCACAATATCACCGTCACTATGCTCAACATAGATTCTTAGGCGATCTAGGAAGGCATCTCTGGCACTGGAGCTTTCAACAGGAATCTGGTTAGCCAACTCAGACAATGGAATCCGGATAATCGTAGTGATCCCACTGTAGTTGGTCTCAATTCCTCGCGGTATTCCCTGCACTTTAAGAGTCTGGTCACTGGCTAGTGACAACTTCGTAGTACCGATATTAATGGCGTTCGTCTGGAAGTTCTTCTGTTCCTTCAAATCATTTACCGGTACAATTCTGAAATACAAGTCTGTACCTGCAGCTTCCAACTGCTTGATACTCGCTTCATCCAAATGAATGGATCCCAGCCGAGTGACGATATCCAATGTAATATTACGTCCTGCAAGGGTCAATATGGCCGATGCTGGAATTTCTATAGCTATCTCGTCCGCAAGTGCAGAAGAATCGTCCACGTGATTTATGGTCAGACTTCGATTCGCCAGATCCGGATCATTCGGATTCACAGCTTCCACCAAATTAAACATTGTATCGTCGTCCACAATGATTGTATCAATATTAGTCCCATCCGACATGTTGGTTCTTAGTATGTTGATGCCTTGCTGCAGCGTATTGCCATCGTTATTGATGGACAACTCGGCCTGTCTGGAGGTGGCATGACGGATAGCTCCGTCCTTTGTCACACCTAGCGCCTTGACAATCAGCAGATATTTTTTGGTTGCAGTTTTGCCTTTTCTGCTAAAGGTTGCGGTCAGAATGACGTTGGTCTCCTCATTTTTCCGGTTCACTCTGCCCTTTGCTTCTTTAGCGTTCTGCTCAATTCCGATGACTGCCGGATGGTTAGAGGTCCATGTAATATCAGTGCTGTACTTTCCAGTCTGCAGCAGCACGAAGCCTTCAGTTACACTTTCCCAAATGTCACCTTCCGCAAAAATTGCAGCATCGTCTATCTTCAGATTTCTTGCTGCCTCATCCACTGCTTCTTGATCACTCAACTTTTTAACAATGACCGTAAACGTCTTCATTCTAGATTCATCCGGCTTGTCCGGATCGGCAAGCTGCACGGTAAGCACTACCTTTACGTCCTCTTCATCCGGACCGGGTCTGCTAATCCGCCCATTGTTGGAGAGAATATCAGGATTACTCGATGTCCAAGTCAATAAGGAACCGGTATCTCCTTTGGTTGTCAAAAATACATTTTTCTTTACAGAAGTCTCGGAATCTCCCGATGCATATCCAATATTCACATTAAGTTCATCCTGGGGAAGATCAACCAGACTGGTTCCCTTAACCGTGATGTAAAAGTCCTTTTCATGAAAGAAGCCATCCTTCGTTACACGAGCGGTCAATCTGACAATCGTATCCTTCAACGGTCGTTTGATTTCACCTGTGTTACTGACAATATCGCTCCTATGACTAGTCCATACTACTTCGGAATTATAAAAGCCCTCCGAGATCAGCTTAATATTATGCGTTACACTGTCTGCCGTATCCTGATCGGTATAGCCGATTCTCAACAAAGAAATTTCTTCATCCAATTGATCATTAACATCCGCAAGCTTTGCCTTAACGTTAAGGACAAACTCTTTCGTTAAGGTTGCTTCACCCTTGCTTACCACTGCAGTCAGAGTTACCGTCTGGTCCCCTTCCAGATAACCAGGACGTGTTACCTTGCCGTCTGTGCCGATGACTTCCGCATTTGACGTACTCCAGGCAATGCTGCTGCCGTTGCTTCCTTCCTTCAGCAGTTTCAACAGTGTCTTCACGTCCTCCTGGTGCTCATTATCAGCCCGGATCATCTTCCAGGTCAGCCCTGCCAGGTCTTCGCTTACGGCTTCACTGTCTGTCTTCGGCTGCTTGATGACTGTCACAACGAATTCCTTCGTCTGGACAGCTTCACCCTTGCTTACTGTCGCAATCAAGGTTACCGTCTGGTTCCCTTCCAGATAACCAGGACGCGTTACCTTGCCGTCTGTATCAATGATTTTCTTATCCGACGTACTCCAGGTGATGCTGCTGCCGTTGTTACCTTCCTTCAACAGCTCTAGCAGCGTCTTCACGCCCTCTTGGCGCTCGTTATCGGCCCGAATCATCTCCCAGGTCAACCGATCTAAATCTTCAGTAACCGACTGCTCATCGGTACCCGCTGTTTTTTTGACATTAAGAATAAAGGTCTTCGTCCGGACAGAGGAACCATTCCTGAACTCCGCTGTTAAGGTAACCTCTTGATCCCCTTTTGCGAATGAAGGTCTAGTAACGGTACCGTCAAGCGAGATGACTGCTTCATTCGTAGATGTCCAGATAATCTTACTTCCGTAAGCACCCTCTTCAGGAAGATAAACATCCGAGGTGACAGAAGCTTGCTGGATATTCTTTTCCCGGATCGCGTCCCAGGTAAGATCAGTCATATCGCGAACAATTAGAGAAGTTGCATCCGGCACCTGCAAATCGAAGTTATTCGAGGTGAGTGATGCTGCAGCGTCAATGACAATGGCAGGATCAACTGTGACCGAAGCAAACGCGGCAGCATCAAATTTCTTCGTTACCTGTCCCGTAAAATGGACTTCGAGTATAGTGTCACTGATGCGAACCACAGTGAAGTCCAATCCATCCGGTAGGTTATTGATCGTTACACCAGCGTTAACCTCATCGGTAAATCTGCCGTTCTTCAGGGTTACCGTTAAGGTCTCCGCAACTGAGCCATCGCCCGCGTCATGGAGAATATCTGGAGAAGCCATAATGATCGGCGGCGGAGAACGGAATAAGACCGAGAAGGTTGTTGACGGGATACCCGCAACCGTCACCTCCGCATTATTTATACTATCCGTGATTTCATGACTGTCTGCATGTCCGGCAATAGATAAGGTCATTTGGGTAGGATTATCAATCATAATACCGCCTACATCCAGTCCAGCCGGCCAATTCACCGCGTATACTGAATCTGCAACGGATGCATCAAAGATTCCGTTCTTGAGTTCCAGGACCAATGCATCGGCAATGCTGCCATCATTAAGATCGGATTCATAAACAGGGGAGTGAACGACCAGAAAAGGCTCCTTGTCCTTAAAATCAATCTTAAACGTATTCGTGCTTAGAGATGTCGGACTTCCGACAAGCTTATCAGCCGCTACTGTTACGTAGGCATTGTATATGTCCTCCGTCTCCAATGCGATACCGTCAAAGCCGATTTGAAGCTCCTTATCAGAGATTCTCTTCAATGTCGTGCTTAGCCCTTCAGGAAGATTTCGAATCTTGATATCAGTTGAACCAATATCCGAAGCAAATTTGCCGCTGGTAACGGACAAAAGCAATGTCTCGGTAATCTGTCCGCTGCCGTATACGGCTTCCGAGACAAGGCCTTTATCCAAGCTCAGCATAGCTGGATCAATAAAGGTAAGACCAAAGGTCTTGGTTGTCAAATCAGAGGATGTCCCCATCAGATTCTCTTTGCCGACTGTCACAGACAAGTTATCTACACTAAATTCCTTGCTGTGGTTTACCGCTGCACCGGTCAGCTTGAAGTTAAGTTCGGTATCACTCAGCCGAGTCACCTCAAAGCCCAGTCCGGCAGGCAGGTTGTTGATCCGAATATTGTTCACGTCAATCCGATCGGTAAGCGTAGCTCCAAGGATATTGACCTTTTGGTTGCCCTTCACCGTACCATCATTGGCCTCCGTCTCAGTCAGAGCGGTGCTGCCCTCATCCAGCTCAATTTCCGCGAGGACCTCTTTGAAGTCCCGCTCGTCCAGGCTCGTGTAGTAGGTGAAACTCTTACTCTCACTTGGAGCCAGAGCTCCCGAATCCCAGGTCATCGTGATACCCGCATCAGCCACCACTTCCTGATTTTTAGGCTTCGGACTGTCATACGCCTCAGAGGTATAAGGATCTACATTGGTAAATCCGAATACGGATGCCTTAGCCTGCGGATTGCTTGAGTAAAAGAAAATAGGTGCTCTCGAACCAAATGCTTTATAGAGTGGATCTGCGTCCGAATTGGTCTTCGCTTCTACGACAGCAACGCCATCCTCCTCTACAGTATGAGTTACCCTATTAGCCGTTACATATGATCCGCCCTGGTCTACCGTATTATCCGGATCCATTGAACGCATATACCTCGCCCCATCCCAGGTCTGGTCGGAGAGATTCTTAAGTGTGACGTCATTACGGTAGAACTTGTAATCTTCTTTAAAGCTTATAACCTGCTTAATTTCCATTGTTCCGGCCCAAGTTGAGACGATAGTCGCACTCAGGAGCCCTTTCTCCTTCTGCGAGGTATTCAATACCGTTGTCGGCATTTGCTTGGTGTTCATCACAGCCGAATTGGATTTCGCATATGTATTTCCGTCCACCTTATACCCTACAGCGAACCGTTCCTCGGGAGACCCCGGCAAATAATAATCCACCGGCAGATCCAGACCAGTGCCATAGCCGTCATGGTCTGCACTCATGCCAAGATTACTTCTACTGTTTGTTCCGCGGAAGTCCGCGGGTTTATTGCCCTCGGTGCCGAAATCGCCCCAGTTGCTGATTCCAAGCTCTATATATTTCCCTCCCAGGAAAAGCTCAGTTCCGCCTAATCCGCCATATTCGGCCCTTGCCCCCGCTCCATCTGCAGCCGCATTTACTGTTGCAGGAGCAACAGGAACGATGGACAATACCATAGATAGCACCAACATTATCGCTAACAGCTTATACCTCTTCATTGTTCACTCTCCATTCCTTATAGTCATTTTTTACTGCATTCACTTTTCCGGTGTAAGAAAGATGATGGCTGGAAGCAGCGAATGTTTACTACCTGCCAATCCCAACAGGGAAACTTGCTAACAGGCAGGATGTCCAATTCGTGCCAATCTTTCAGTTTGAGCACCTGCACTCCTCCTTTAAGAGAATGATGTAGTTTCATAAAACCAAATCAATCTCACAAAAAACTCACAAAAACTCGATTGGTGTCGAGATATTTACCCGCAGTATAAAAAAACAGAGCAAACGATGGCTCATTGGCGCTCTGCCTGCATGGGTTATGAAAACTGCCGAGAGGTATAATAATCAACAACAAAATAACCGCTTCTTTGCAGAATGCAGAAAGGCGGTCGTTTGTTTATTTCTTAATATTTTGATTAGTTCAAAAAATAGGGAAGGAAAAAAAAGAGCATCGTGGTGCCCATACAGATAAAGAGCAGAAGTTGCAAATTTTTATCTAATAGATGTTTTATGAACCATAGATAACTCACAATGCACAATAAAAGAACAGCACTATAAAAAAATAAGGAATCATATTGAGGTGCTGTAAATATGTCTCCACCACCAATAGATAAGACTATGCCTATAACTAAAAACCACATTCCTATTCCAATTCCAGCACTTAAAGCAATAAAAAGAAAACTCATTATCATTTTTATGCTCCTTAGACTTACTTCCCAGTTTCTCATCATATGAATTGTAAATATTCCCATTTAACTAATTATCGGATTATCTCCTTTGTTTATGTATACGAAGAACTACAAAATCGGCGACCTATTTTTTATTTGAAAGCTGAAAGCAAGTCGCCGCTTAGTTATCTGCATATTATCTTATTTTACATACCGATTCCTGATTGCAAATACGACCGCTTGTGTGCGGTCATCGACTTGAATTTTCTGGAGAATTCGATGCACATGAGTCTTAACCGTACTCTCACCAATATAGAGTTTACGGGCAATCTGCTCGTTGCGCAATCCATAAGCCATCTGCTGTAGAACTTGCAATTCCCTTTCTGTAAATGGATCAAGCAATGGTTCATATGAAGCTGAATCCAACGCTTCATCCTCAGGGGCTGACCGCACAGCTTGACCAATCACTTTGGCAGCTACAGTTGTACGATAAATAGCCTCCCCACGGTATGCGGCACGCACAGCATCAACCAATTCGTCAGGTGCAGCATCCTTAAGTAAGTATCCTACTGCCCCTGCGCGGATTCCTCGGTATACGTAGTCTTCTTGGTCAAAAGTAGTTAGGAAAACCACTTTGCAATACGGCAGAGTTTCAACAATTCTACGGGTCGCATCAATCCCATCTCCCTCATGCATTTGTACATCCATCAGCAATACATGGGGTTCAACTTGAACTGCCAATAGGACGGCCTCATGGCCACCAGATGCTTCACCTACTACCTCCATATCCTCTTGAGCATTAATAATAAACCGCAAGCCATGTCTTACCAGATGCTGATCATCAGCCAAAAGCACCCGGATACTTGGGGTGGTCATAACTTCTCACCTCTTGTTCTATCTTTCGTATCATGCAGTGGAATGTTAAGTGTCAATTTCATCCCCTGTGGCTTCACAGCTTCAACACTTAAAGAACCTCCAGCTCTTTCGCAACGAGCCTTCATACTGGATAGACCAAAGAGCCAGGAACAACGGCATGCTCTTCGCTGTATATGCCATTATCCTCCACAGACATCGCTAGTTTGCCTTCAATCTCCGAGATACATATTTCAACCTCTGAAGCCTGGGCATGGCGAATAACATTCGTCAGCGCTTCTTGAAGCGTACGATATAGTAATTCAGAAGTCTCTGGAGTCCAAAGACTCGTAGGTTCAGGAGTGAAGAACTTAATTGTAAACCCTGCCATTTCCCGTACCTGATTAACCAAACTGGATAAAGCAACTAAATCAAGCCCAACTTCATCGCTGCCCATCCGGTGTGCAACCGTACGTACTTCTTGCAAGCTATGTTTAACTAAGTTCAGAATAGTAATCATTGCTTTATCCGCTTCTGCGGCGTCTTTTTTCATCATATAGGGTAAAGCTTGAAGCTGTACAATCGCGGATGTTAACCCATTGCCGATGCTGTCATGAAGATCCATAGAAATCCGACTTCGCTCTTCAAGCACTGCATAATGTAGTAAACGTACAGTCGCCTCCTCCAACTCCCGATGTGTATCTTGCAGTTCTTCATGCGTTTGTTTTAGCTGCGCATGAACCTCCCGCAATTCCTCATAATGGCGTTTAGCAGCTTCATTAGTTTCACGTTTTACTCTGCTCCCCCAAAATAAAATATAGGTTCCTGCATGGGCAATGGAAAAGATCAGGATCTGATTAGGTGCCATTTGACAAATTCCAAAAATGAATGCATCCATACTAATTATGACTGTAGTTAGCAAAAGAGATGTGTAAATCGGTAAGCTTAACACAAGGTATCCTATAAGATAGAAGATGAATTCAGCAGCTCCATTGGCTACATTAAAAAAAATAGCATAGGAAACCGTGACTATCCAGATTATCACCACAGCAGCTATACGCACACGATTACCCCGAAGCCACTCTGGAACCCAAATCAAAATAAGGTAAGGAAGCCGGATTAATATTCCTATGACTAACTCTGTCCAAGCCGCCTCCTTCAGAAGACCAACAAGACTAAAGCACAATAGCAAGCTTAAAATAACGTTTCTAACCTGAACCGAAATAGACAGCCAAACCGCTGCAAAGGTCTGTTTAATGATATCCATCCCATTTCAATTAAATATTTTTGGGTTTATTACTGCAAACGTTGCACCTTTAAATAGAGAAAATAGCGGCTTGCACAGATGTTACCCAGCGGAATAAAAAGCATCGCCGTACTTAAGGAGAGCACAGAATAATGTGCCCCCCACGCGCCTGCCAGTTGACGAATGAGCATAATCACAATAAAAATAACGATGCTGGCCAAAGAGCCTTTAGAAGTTATTCTACCTGTAACAGGATGAATACGCACCTTCATTAGCTTTCCTCTCCAAGCACCCGCAGCTAATCCAACGATCAAGCACACGATACACAGCAGGATTCCAACTGGAGTAATTACAGACTTGCCAATACCAGACAGAAGGGAGTATGCAAGTACAGCAGGCAATATCCATAAGCGGGAGGCTTTCACCTCTTTCTCTCGTAATGCTAATAACATCACAACAATTACAACAATTACATAGTTGAGCATGTTGGTCACCCTCTTTCGTTTTTCTATATTTGTTGAAAATAATACTTTAAGCTTAATTGAACTCCGGCATGTTGAAGTCCATCCACAGATGGATTCTGAACTCAACCGGAAGGTATTAAACGATGCGAATGCAAAAAAACCGCCCATTCTGAACTGCACCCCAATTGTTAGACACATCTAACATTTGGAGGTGCAGTTTTTTTATGACCAGGTACAGTACAGATGAAAAAACTCAAGCCGTTAT